>NZ_DDOV01000016.1:60954-61627 GCF_002341865.1 Clostridium sp. UBA2485
CAATTTATATCTATAATTCCTTTTTCCCTAGCTTTAGCTAATATACTATGATCGAATACACTAAACATCTCTGGAAACAATGTTAGGATATCAATCTTCATCTTGCCACTCCTTTATAGGTCTTATAATAATCTTATGAGAATCTATATCCACATCAAGTACTATATCCTTTAAAGCTGGTATTAAAATCTCTTTTTCATCCTTAATCCAATACACATCATTACTTCCAGTTTTAATTACATCATATACTTTTCCTATGTTGTTTTCTGATGTATCATATACTGTACATGATAATAAATCTGCTATAAAATAGCTATCCTTTGGTAATCTAACTGCTTCTTCCCTTTTTACTTGGATATATTTATTTCTTAAACTTTCTGCACCTTCCATAGTATCGATACCCTCTATTTTGAGTATGACTCTATCAACTTGCATTTTACACCAGACTATAACTTTTTCATTTCCGTCTATATACACCTTTTTTAATTTTCTAAACCTCTTTATATCATCTGTTAGAGGTATTACTTTGACTTCCCCTTTTATTCCATGAGGTTTGCTTATTTGACCTACAGATAAATAATCTTCCACATATTCACCACCAAACATAATTTAATCAAAAAGAGCTAGGAATAAACCTAACTCTGCCTTGAAAATATTTTATATAATTTCAACA
>NZ_DDOV01000055.1 GCF_002341865.1 Clostridium sp. UBA2485
TTTTCGCATTGTATCCCTATAAGATAGGTAAGCATACTGATTAGTTATTTTTGATATGTCTTATCTATAGAAAGATTGTAAAGTAATAGGTGAGGGATGAATAAACATGAATAAAAACACCCGCAGTAATGAACTGAATTATCGTAAGAAAAACCGTATTAAAGTGATTAGAACAGTAATACAAGTAATTATTTTATTGATTTTCTCAGTGTTACTAATTAAAGCACTATTCGGTATTAAAAAATATGAAGAGCCAGATAAGACACAGTGGGAAAATAAAAATGGCTTTATTGCATTGTCATATTTTGGGGTGGGACGTTCCGGTACACCTAAATTAATATCTAAAAGTCAATTAGATAAACAACTAGAGACTCTTTATAATTTAGGTTATAGAACTATATCTCAGCAGGATATATTAGATTTTTACAATGAAGGAAAGCCATTACCCGAAAAAGCACTTTTCTTAACTTTTGAGGATGGACGAAATGACTCTAGTTTGTTTTCACAACCAATACTTGAAAAGTATAATTACAAAGCAACAATGCTTTCTTATGCTGACAAGTTAGAGGGAAAAGATTTTAAGTTTCTTCAATCAAAAGATTTATTAAAATTAATGAAAAATGGGTTTTGGGAACTTGGAACTAATGGATACAGATTGTCGTATATAAATATATTTGATAGATACAATAATTATATAGGGATGAAAAGTGAAACTGAATTTAAAGATAAAAAAAATGCAACATACTATGACCATTATCTTATGGATTTTATCCGCGACAAGGATATGATTCCGATAGAAAACCGAACTGAGATGGAGGCACGGATAAATCAAGATTATATGAAAATGGAAGAGGTTTATAATCAGAAACTTGGTTTTATGCCTCAAGTATATATGATTATGCATGCTAATTCTCTTTATAATGGTATGAATAGATTAGTTGAAGATGTAAATTCACAGAATATACAACAAAAATTTAAAATTCATTTTAACCAAGAGGGAGTCAGTTACAATAACGATGTTGAAGAACTATATAATCTTAAAAGATTACAACCTAACCCATATTGGTATACAAATCATCTTTTGATGAAGATCAATAAGGATACAGGACAGAAGCTAGCCTTTGTAATGGGTGATGAAAACCGCGGAAAACAATGGGAACTCATTAATGGCGCTGCAGAGTTTATAGGAAATAGGATTGTTCTTACATCTCCAGTAGAAGATAGCGGTGTATTATATTTAAAAGATAGTGATGACTATAATAATATTAAGTTAAGTACTAGGATTGAAGGAAATGTAGTAGGCAGGCAAAGTATAGTTCTTCGTTATGATAGAGAAAAGGACTCTTTTATAAATATTGCATTTCAGGATAATCAAATTATTGTTGAAGAGAAAGCACCTATGAAAGAGATTAAAAAGTTATTTTCTTATAAATTTGGAGATATAAAATTGGATGATGAGGAAATATCACCTCAAGATAGGAAGGAATCCTCTACTAAAGTTGAAACACCAAATAATAGTGTGATGGAAACAAAGGAATATCCCATTAATATTCAAAAAAGCAGAGATGTTAATATTATTATGAATGGTAATAAATTAGAAATTTGGGTAGATAATATTTTAGTAACAAAAGATATAGAAATAGACAGTGCCATAGTAAAGGGTGGAGTAGCATTAGAGTCTCAATACAGTAAAATCAATAAAAAAGACACAATATACGATGGAGTATTTGATGATTTAAAGATTCAGCATATTATAAAGGAAGAAGATAGTGAAATGCCTATTTTGTTTTATAATGGCTACACCAAATCTCAAAAGATAGCTAAAGATATACAAGACTTTTTCAATTCATTAGTTGACTGGGCAATAGAAACCTTTTAAAGATAAGGGGTCTTTAAGAAATAATAGGACAACATTTTAGGTTTATTATTTTTTGAAGATGTCTAATGTGAATGGAGATAAAGAGATGTTTCTTGGGAAGAAAGCTAATAAAAAGATATTTTTTGTAATTATAATCACCATTATAATTTGTATTTTAATACTATATAGTGGAATAGGACCTGCTACAAGGAATAATGAAGATATACCTAAAGAACCTCCTAAAAAGATATCAGCATGGATTGCTGACTGGCAATGGGAAGCTGGAATTAAGGATTTTAAAGAGGTCAGGAAAAATTTGTCCAGTTTGCAGGTCTTTGCAGCATATTTTGATTATCATGATAATTTGTATTTTACAAATGAGTTTAATGAGGTTCTACCTGAAATTATAGAAATTAATAGTGATAATAAGCTAGTTAATTTATATATCACAATTGTAAATGATAGATTTAATGAAGAGGGTAAAGCTGTTCAGAAGGATCCAGAATTATTAAAAAGGTTAATGGCAACAGAGGAGAGTAGGAATAATCATATAGATGAAATTATCAATATGGTTACACAAAAGGGATTTAGTGGAGTAGAAATTGATTATGAAAATATAGATGATGATATATGGGAAAATTATATTGATTTTTGCTCAAAACTCTACCAAAGGCTTAGCAGTATCGATAAATCTCTTAGAATTGTTTTAGAACCCAAAAGTCCTATAGACAAGTTAACATTGCCAGAAGGACCTGATTATGTGATGATGGCTTACAATCTTTATGGATATCACAGCGGTCCCGGGCCTAAAGCAGATGAATCCTTTATACATGATTTAGGTTTAAAGATGGGGAAAATTCCAGGTGATAAAATTATAGCCTTTGCCACAGGAGGATTCGATTGGAGTGACGATGGGAAAGTTACTGCTTTAACAGAAAGCGAGGCAGTTAAAGTATCAGAAAAAGCAGTTGATAATCTTAAACGAGATGAGTCAAGTGGAAGTGTATATTTTAATTATTTTGATGATAATAATATTAACCATACTGTTTGGTATGCAGATAATAGAACATTAGACAAATGGTTTAATATTTCAAAACAGTTAGGATATAACAAAATTGCATTATGGAGATTAGGAGACATGCAACAGAAAACACTTGATTATCTTAATCTTGAGGCTAATAATTAAAAAATTTGAATAGGTAAGTTAAATTTAAAGAAAGAAGATTTTTAATATAGTTTTTGTCATGGTGAGAAATCTTACTTTGACAAAATGAACTCTCAGAAATAAATAAAAAAATAAAATTCATATAGTGATATATAATAAAGTTATGTAAGTTAATGTTGTTATCTTTAATAAATATCTATATAATTAGCATTTAAAATAAAATTATTATAAAGAATAAGGAAAGGATGCGGGATAAGTCTCGCATCCTTTTTTGATTATCTTTTATAAAATTTAAGATTATATTAAACTTAAGTAATTGATTTTGCAATATTAGATAATTTATATATTTTTTATATCTATAAGATGACATTATAATACATTAAGCACAAAAAATTGACAGAAAAGATTGACAATAGACAAATGGTATATTAAAATATACATAATGTGGAGAATCCTGTAAGAATGAATAAAAAGAGGAAATAGAATAATAAAGTTTATCAAATTTGATATTGTATTAAGAATACTTTTCTCATCCAGATTTTGGATGAGAAAAGTCTTTATTATGTTTAAGACAGATTATAAAAATACTATTTATGTTTTATATGATATTATCGATAATATTAATATGCATTATATATATATGATTTCTTAGTGAAAAATTAATTCATAAGGAGTTAATTTCAACTATGATTATGAATTTTGCATTATGAATTGAAATACTCAAGGGTGCAGCTATATTAGCTATGCATTAACTTCTTAGGTAGTAATAGGAGTATTTATTTAGATATCTTAAAAAATAGCTGTAAGTATGCTAATTTATTTTGTGTTGCTTCGCAAAATCTACTGATATTTCTATTGTCAGTGGAATCTATTGACCTGGGCTGTGCAAAATATTTAGTCAATCTTTCACTAGTTATTTTATTTGAGATATCTTAAAGTATTTCAAGGTTATAAAGCTATATTTATGAAAGGGTGTGGGTATTTTGAAATTTAAAAAAATATCAAATGTTTCTTTATCTATGAAATCTAAAATTATATTAATAACATCACTGATAATAGTGTTGTCAAGTTTTTCTATGGGATACATATTTTATAGTAATATGTATTCTCACACTGTAACTCAACTACAAGGAGATGCTTTAAATATTGCAAAGTCAGCTGTTACAGTAATCGATGGAGATGAATTTGAAAAACTTTCAAAATCTTTAAATGGAAGTGATAAATTTTATATTGGTACAAGAAAAAAGCTACAAGCATTAAATAATAGTATCGGGAAAGGTATGTTATATACCTTTGTATCAAATGACTCAGACAATTATACATATGTAATTGATGGAAGTGATGCAAATACAGAAATAGGATATAAGCAACCAAAAGCTGATTTTTCAAAAGAGGCAAAAAAAGCCTTTGATACAGGTGAAGCACAGGTAAGTGAAATGTATTATGTTGAATCACTTAAGAATCATTATATATCAGCCTTTGTTCCAATATTAAATTCTGCTAATAAAGTAGTTGGAGTGGTAGAATATGATTATAGAGGCTCAGACCTTTCAGAAAGGACACATCAATTAACTGTAATAATAATCTTAGTTACCATTGTTTTAATTGGAATTTCTATAATTATTAACTATATTGCTTCAAAAATTATGCTTAAACCAATGGGAGCACTAGTAAAATCAATAAATAATATTGCAGAAGGAGATTTAACTTCACCTATTGACACTTCTAGAAAGGATGAAATAGGTAAAATTAACATTGCATTAAGTAAGACCGTTGACTCATTAAGAGATATGATAGAAAAAGTTCAAGTATCTTCTAAAAAGGTTACAGAAGCAGCTCAAGGAATTCTAGAAAGTTCATCGGATTCATCAAGTGCTTCTGAGGAACTGACTATATCTACAAATGAAATTTCTTCAATATCAACTGAGCAAGCTACGAAAACACAAAATATAAAGGATGTTTTAGATAAATTAGATTCTGACATTCAAAATATTTTTACACAAATAAATCATACTAATAAAATTGCGTACAAAACATTAGAAGATACTAATAATGGAACAGTAGTAATTAAAAATACTAAGAATCAAATTGATAATATTGAAGGTAGTATCAATAATGTAAATTCAGTTATTACAGAATTAGCACAAAGTATTAGTAAAATACAAGGTATATTAACAACAATATCAAGTATTGCTGATCAAACCAATCTTCTTGCATTGAATGCAGCAATTGAAGCAGCAAGAGCAGGTGAAGATGGAAAAGGTTTTGCTGTTGTAGCAGATGAAGTTAGAAAACTTGCTGTGGAATCAAACGCAGCAGCTAGTGAAGTAGTAGATATAATTGGATTTATGAATGAACAAACAAATAATGTACTGCAAGCAGTTTCTGTCAGTGTAAATATGACAAAAGAAGGTAAGAAATATACTGATAATGTAAGTGATACTTTTGAAGTAATAAAAGATTCTAATGCAGATATAGAAAGCAAAATAGTTGAGATTAAAAATTCAGCTAGCGAAATAGTATCAAATATTGGAAATATAAATGAAAGTATGAATGAAATTGATAAAGTATCAAAAACAATAGATACAAATGCTATGAATTTAGCAGCAGTAACTGAGGAGCAAATGGCTTCATCAGAAGAATTTAAAGCAATGTCTGAATTCTTAAATAGAGAAGCTGAAGTATTAAACGAAAGTATTTCTAAGTTTAAGGTATAGACAAGCATTTATAATTAACAAATATAAAATGCCAGGTGTAAAGGTAATTAAATTATTAATATCTTTTACATCTGGCATTTACTACATTATACTAATTTTTATAAGTGTCTTACTATTTTTTAGTATTATTTACTATTGGAATTTCTACAAAACTTTCACTTGTGTTAAATGTAAAGTTTGTTGTTTTTAAAGGTCTTACAGTAAATTCGGCATCTGTAGATAGTATTATTAAGCCTATCTTGTGACCTTTTTTAACAGTATAATCCATTGGCTGCATGTCCAAATTAAATGTATATTCTTGTCCAGGTTGTATAGTGTCTACACGATAATTTGCTACACGGTTTTGTGCATCCATCCAACCACGAGAAATAACTTTATAGTCTGTTTTTTCACTATCCATAACAAAGTTTATTATATCATCAGAACCTGCATTACCGCCGTATATTATACCATTAGGAACTACAACTTCTGTTTCTGTTGTAGGTCTATATTCAGGGCCGTAATCTACAAGTATTGCACTTATATTGGCAGTAGGCTTATCTATAGACGCTTTTATAGAAACATTTACAGTTCCACTTATTCTTGTATCTTCAGTAACAGGTTCGCTTACATAGGATAAACGATCAGGTCTTTTTACTTCAGGCTCTTTAGCTATTGTATCTAGCCATTTAGTAAAATCAGGATTTTCTCTATCAAATTGTGATAATGATAAATCATCAGAAAAAGTTTCTTTTAAATCTTTTTTTACTGGACTAAATGTTAATTTACCATTTGTACCATCATTATCAAGATAAAATTTAGTATTTTCTCCTTTTACAGGCCAAGTATTGAAGGTTTCCCATTTAAGGTCTGTATTGTTTTGTATTGTAGCAGTAGGAATATCTTCCATTACATTGTTATCTATATCATAAAGCCAATGAGCAAACCATCTACCCATTATATCATTGTAATCTATTCCTGCTAAATTATTGATGCTCATATGATCCCCTTGATGTAATATAACTTTACGTGGCACATCATATTTTTCAAGCTCTTTCCATAACATATCAAATTGTTTAGTTTTTACATTCCAGTCGCTAAGACCATGAACTAAGAATACGCTTGCCTTTATTTTGTCAGCATTATTTAAATAATTACGCTCGTCCCAAAATGTATTGTAATCTCCTGTGTCACGATCTTGATCAATTTGCATCTGTTTTATATTCTTTTCAAATAATTCTTTTACTGTAGAATAATCTTTAGGATCAAACATTCTGCTCATGCAATATGTTGCTAATAAGTCAGCATCATCTCCTTGCCAACCTAAAGCTGGAGAAGTTACACCATTTGATCTATAATAATCGTACCAGTTGCTTATTGCTGCTACAGGAACTACTGTTTTTAATCCTTCTACTCCTGTTGTTGCTGCAGCTATAGACAATGTACCTAAGTATGAGGTACCTGACATTCCTACACTTCCTGTGCACCAGTCTGCAGATACTTCTATATTATCAGTTTTATTTGTGAATGCTTTAGTTCTTCCATTTAACCAGTCTATTACAGCAATAGTTGATATTGTTTCATCCACTGAACCAGTACTTGTAACACCTTCAGAACCTAAAGTTCCTATACCACCAGAAAATACTATTGCATATCCGCGAGGCAAGAAATAATTATACCATCCACCAAATTCAAAAGGTGCAACTCTTCCGTTTCCTGCTTTACCTGAAACTTTTCTTGGAGCAGGAATTGTTTTTTCCACCGGTTTATACTTTATATCTTCATAAGTTATGTTACTTTGTGGACTTACAGTTAAATCTTTATCTACATTATGAGTGATATAAAGGTCGTCATTTGTTCCAGGACGATAAGGGCTTACCTCAAATATTGCTGGAACCTTCATTCCTTTTTCAGTTTCAATAGGACGTTTTATCCATACTTCAAGTAAATCACGCTTTCCATCAAGATCTGTATCTTGTGGTGATTCCACATAAACTTTTTCATAAATAGCCTCATCATGTTTAAATATAGGTTGAGGCTTTCCGTCAAATACAAGTATTTCTGGTACATCTTTATTTTTATTAAAATCCATCATAAAACCAAATTCTAATAATACTTCAAAATATTCACGACCACTTTTTGTCTTTGCTTTTAAACAATCGTTAAGTGCTTTTGCAAATTCATCATTTGTGAATTTACTTTTTTCTGAAGGATTAAGACCAATAGATTTTGCAAATTTTATTATATTTTTATTTGTAAAATCGCTTCCTTGCTCATATCCTAACAGCTGAAGAACAATCTTATAAAACTCTTCCTCGCTTACAGATTTGTTTGGGTTAAATTTATCTTTATCAGCTTGTATTAAGCAAGCTTTAGGAGTTGCTTTTATATATGCAAGTATATTTCTCTCTTCTATGGAACTTACTGATTTATAATCTGAAAAGTTTTCTGTTCCTTCAAATTTTTTAGCTTCATCTTCAAGTCCATTTAACCTTAAAAGTATAGTTGCAACTTGTATTCTTGTAGGTTGTTTTGCTGCATATTCAGGTGTTAATCCTTTTTCATCGCCTTGAATTAGACCAAGGTTATTCATAGCAGTCATTTCTTCACTAATGATATTAGTAGATGATTTAATATCATTTGTAGCATATGCAACTGGAGTTACTGAAAACATTAATGTAAAAGTTAATACAATAGATATAATCTTTTTCACAACTTATCCCCCCTAATAAATGTCAGGCTCTCTAATTAATTAGTTGGCCTTATCAAATTTTGTCCTGTTTTTCAGTTACTTTGTTAAAAGTTTTTATTTTAATTTAAAATTTTAAAGAATTTCTTATCATCTCCCTTCTGGTAAAATAATGAATGCATTCAAGATTTAATTATATCATAAAAATATAACATAATATTCAAATATAGGGATAAATTCATAAAAATTACCTGTAAAACTTGTAGAAAAAAAGAAAATATTGCCTCTATATGTCTATACTAGTTATATTTTTGACATATTAATCTCTACTTTAAATCTTCGTATAATATAATAAAGGCTTTAAAATTAATTTTTAATTCTCTGATTTTTAACATATAGTGTTAAATCTTTTTTTTATTACAATAGAATTTTCAAGAAGTTATGTGATTTTAGGAGAGAATGCTGGGTTTTATATATTTTTCATCTAGTCATTAAAATAGTTGGATTAAAATAGATAAATAACTCACCTATTTAAATTAAAGGAATAAAATGTTACTGAGATAATTTTATTAATGGAGGAATTCCTGTGGGATATTATATTAGAGTAGAATCAGAGGTAAGGATTTATGTAGAGGATATTAACCCGACGGGGGAGAAGATAATCCTCTTTATACATGGTTGGCCTGCAAATCATAACTTGTTTGAATATCAGTTTAATAAACTTCCAGAGATGGGATATAGATGCATTGGAATTGATATTAGAGGATTTGGTAATTCAGATAAACCATGGGAAGGCTATTACTACAATAGATTAGCTGACGATGTTCATTGTGTAATTGAAACACTTGAGTTACAAAATATTATACTTGCTGGTCATTCTGTAGGAGGAGCAATTGCTATTAGATATATGGCTCGTCATAAGGGGCATGGGGTATCTAAACTTGCTTTGTTTGCTGCGGCAGCTCCAAGCTTTACTAGACGTCCGAATTTCCCTTATGGATTACCAAAGGAAGATGTAACTAAACTAATTGAGGAAACATATAATGACCGTCCTAAAATGTTACAGGAATTTGGAGATATGTTTTTCTTTAAGTATATAACAAAACCTTTCTCAGATTGGTTCTTCCAGTTAGGATTACAGGCAGCAGGATGGTCTACAGCTAAACTTGCAATTTCCCTTAGAGATGAGAGCTTGTTTTCTGATCTCGGAAAAATACATGTTCCTACTTTAATTCTTCATGGTGTTCATGACAAAGTTTGTATGTTTTCATTGGCTATTGTACAAAAGGAAGAAATCAAAAATTCTAAGCTTGTGCCATTTGAAAACAGTGGTCATGGATTATTCTGGGAAGAGCATGAAAAATTTAATAAGGAATTGATAAAATTTATTGAGAGATAAATTTTTTATCATGCAGAGAATAAGAAAACACGAGGTCTAATTTAAGGACCCCGTGTTTTGTTTAATACACATGCTTATAGGTTTATACGAATGAGGAAGTAATATAAATTTTTAAAATAGAAAAGTATTATGGAATTATATTGTAGAAAATCAATTTACTTTTTGGCAATGTGGATTAGAATACTATAATAGATAAATTGACAAATAAAATTTACATGCTTATAATAGGTGTGTAAATATTTAATATTGTAAATTTCAGGTGCCTCATTAGGCTTAATATGGAAACAGGTGAAAATCCTGTACGGTCCCGCCGCTGTATTGGGGAGATTTTATAAGATATGCCACTTCTTATTAGAGGGAAGGTTTATAAGATTGAAGAACCAGAGTCAGAATACATACCTGTAATGGACACTAATAACTCTACGGTTGATAGATAAGGTGTATTAAGGTTTTTTGGCATACAACCATAATATATGTTTATATCAACTTCTCATTTGTTAATGGGAGGTTTTTTATTTTTTAAAATAGCATAAAAAATATTTTAATTTATTGTAGGAGTTTTAGCGTAGCAATTCAAACTTTATTCATTTTGAATCCAGAGATTATTAAGGATTTATATGAAGTATATGTTGAACTATTATCAAAACCAAATACTGAAAAAATTAAAATTAGTTATATACTATCATAATATGTAGAAAATTGTTGAACTTTTTCAAAAATTGTGGTAATCTAAAATAGATTTTGTAAAAAAATTATAAATATGGATATTTTTGAGGTGGTAAATGTTACAAAAATATTTACATAATAGAGAATTAGGTGAAAATCCTAAACGGTCCCGCCGCTGTGAAGTGGAGTAATAATTATTAAGATCACTGTACTACTATTGTATGGGAAGATAAATTATTACAATGAAGCTAAGTCAGAAGACCTGCCTTGTTATATATCTTTACTTTGCGTGAGACAGAGGAGGGAGTGTTATTTTTATTATTAAATAGAAAGTCCTGTACTTCACATTATAAAGTACAGGACTTTCTTAGTTTATATTAATATTTATTCAAATAGGAGACAAAGGGAGAATTAAAATGAAAAAAAAGAGACTTATAATATTTTTAACTTTTATTATGATTATTAGTTGTTTTGTGGGATGTGATTCAGCTAAAGAAACTAATACACAATCTAAATCCGAAATTACTTTTACAGATATAGCAGGAAGGGAAGTTACCATTAAAAAACCAGTAAAAAGAATTGTTGTAAATAACAGAAGTCTGTTTGATTCTCTTTTTGCTGTTGGCGGAGAGGAAATGGCAGACATGATTATTGCAACATCAGGTGGTAATAGAGGAATTTNNCCTATGGAGCAAAATTTCCTAAGTTAAAAGATTTACCTCAAATATCTAATAATGGTGGGTATGATGCTGAAAAAATTATTTCACTAAAACCTGATGTAGTAATATTAATTAATCAAAAACCTGATCAAAATTTGGAATCGTTAGATAAAGTTATAGAAGTTGGAATACCTGTAGTTTGTTTAAGTTATAATATTGAGCCATTAGAAGATAGAGTGAAAAATATTGAAATTATTGGTAAAATTTTAGACAAAGAAGAACGAGCAAAAGAAATATGTGATTTTATTAGTGAGAAATATGAACTAGTTAATAAGCGTTTGGAAAATATGACTACTCCTGCACCAAATGTTCATCAACTAACATTTCATGGTGATACTCCAAAATCTTTTTGGAGTTGGGCAATAATTGCTAAGCATGCTGGAGGGCATGATATCGCAGATGATATACTAAGTGGCAAACTGGAAAATGGCGGAACTATTGATCCGGAGTATTTGTTAAAGCGAGATCCTGACGTTATAACAATGGGTGGTGATGCTTTAGGATTAGGTGGAAATGAAGAAGAAGCTCAGGCTTATCTTCAAGAAATGGTAGCAAAACAACCTGGATGGGAAAATTTATCAGCAGTTAAAAATAAAAAAGTATATGCTATATCTTATTCAGCAGCATTAAACTTAGAAACTTTCTATGCAAACATGCAACTTGCTAAGTGGTATTATCCTAAAGAATTTGAGGATATTGATCCAGNNAAAAAACTAATATTAGTTTTTTTAATTATTGCTATCATAGTTGGATTTTTTGCTAATATCTTAATTGGATCATCAGGGCTCAGTATTTCTGAGGTATTTAGAACTATATTAGGAAAAGCACCAGACGATATGACGAAAACCATTGTGTGGGAAATAAGATTACCTATGGCACTGATGGGGATTGTTGTAGGAGCTGCTCTTGCTGTAGGTGGATGTGAGATGCAGACCATATTAAGGAATCCAATGGCAAGTCCATACACTTTAGGGATATCTTCCGCTGCGTCTTTTGGTGCAGCAACTGGTATGATTTTAGGAGTTAGATTTATACCATCATTTACAAATCTTACTATTCCTATAAATGCGTTTTTATGTACTATGATTGTAGCAACTATGATGTACTTATTTACTAAAAAAAAACATGTTGGGAAGAGTACAATAGTACTCTTCGGAATAGCTCTAAGCTTTATGTTTAATGCTTTAACAGCAGTATTGCAATATATTGCAACGGAACAGGAATTACAAGGGTTTATGTTTTGGTCTTTTGGAGATTTAACAAAAGCAACTTGGGAAAAGTTGTTCATTACAATAATTGTATTATTTTTATGTTTAATTATATTTACAAAAAATGCATGGAAACTAACAGCCTTAAGTTTAAGTGATAGTAAAGCAATAAGTTTAGGGGTGGACGTTCAGAAAATGAGAAGAATGTCAATAGTATTAATTTCAATGCTTTCAGCTACAGCGATATGTTTTGTAGGCACAATTGGCTTTATAGGATTAGTGGCACCACATTTGGCACGAATGTTAGTTGGAGAGGAGCAAAGATTTTTATTACCTATATCCGCATTAGTAGGAGGATTAATTTTATCCGTGGCTTCTATTGTAAGTAAAATCATTATTCCAGGTGTGATTATTCCTATAGGAATTGTTACATCTTTCATAGGCGTTCCTTTTTTTCTAGTTCTAATTTTTAAAGGCGGGAGGAATTACATGTGATTGAAATAAAGGATTTAAGCTTTGGGTATAGAGAAAATAAAGTTCTAAATAATATTTCTTTGCAGATAAAGCCAGAATTAAATGCAATTGTAGGACCAAATGCAGCAGGAAAATCTACTTTAATGAAATGTATATTTGGACTACTGAAACCCAAAGGAGAAATTTACTATAAAAAAAAGTTATTATCAGACTATACTCAAAGTGATATAGCTAATTTCATGGTGTATCTCCCGCAAGAGGAAGAAGGTACGCCACAGTTGACAGTGCTTGAAACTGTTCTTTTAGGTAGATTACAAAACTTATCATGGAAAATAGATGATAAAGATTTAAATATTGTAATGCATATACTTGAAGCTCTATGTATAGATAACTTATCTTCTCGTTATTTAACAGAACTAAGCGGGGGTCAAAAACAAATGGTGTATATTGCACAAGTTTTAGCTAAAGAGCCTAAAATATTATTAATGGATGAACCTACTAATAATCTTGATATGCAAAAGCAATTAGAATTTTGTGAATTACTAAGGCTCATCATGAAAAAAAAGAAATTAATGATTTTAGTTGTATTCCATGATTTAAATCTTGCTGCACAATACGCTGATAATATTATTGTAATGGATGGAAAAGGAGGTCTATATAGTTCAGGTGCACCAAAAGATGTTATTAATGAAAGAATGCTAAGAGATGTTTATGGCATTGAAGGAAGTATTCATATTGACAATTATGGTACTCCTATAATATCTGCAAGAAAATCTATAAGAAAAGTAGAATTTTTACCCTAATAGAAAGTTTGGATCTAAGGGACGGTTCATGATTATATTGCTTTATGTGAGAATAATAATGAAACGTCCTCTTAATAAAATAAAAAAACACCATGCCTAACAGAAGAGACTTGGTGCTTCAATTAATATATAAGTATATGAATATTTTTAATTTGTAAAGATAGTTTCTTACATAAAAAATATCTACTTAAAATTTTCATCTATTAATTTTAAAAATTTCTTTTCAGTGAGAATTTCATTTGTAACAAAATTACCATTTATAAAAATGCTATATGTTGTCCAAACTGTAGGTGCATTTTGAGCTTCCTCTAGGGCATTAATTTTAATCAGACTAAAAGGAATAGCTTTTTTATCTGCGATATCTTTCAGTAGTGAAGTATATTTTTCAGTATATGGACATTGGTTTGTATAATATAAGGTTACGCCTTCTTTATCAGCTATTGTGCCATCTTTGGCACAATCCTTGAATGTGGGTAATTTATTGTCGTTATTAAAACTTAAGCATAACAATTCAAAATAAGGATGTGCTGTATCACAAGTCTCAAAGCCTTTATACTTCAAATACTTGGGGTCAGAAAGAAAAGGCATTTTTTTCTTTGATGTAACAATAATAATTCCATCTTTATTTTGTCTTTTTGTATCATCAATGCATTCTTGTAATAACAGGTTTGATATGCCTTGCGCTTTATATTGTCCTGAAACCCAAAGACAATTGATAAACATATAATTTTCAGCATTTATAGGACTCCAAGCCTTTTCAGCAGGGATATATTCAATAAAAACCTTGCCTCTAACATCAGCTTTTTTAAAAATTAATCCGTCCCTGAAGCGTTCTTTCATCCATGCTTTTTTTGACGACACACAATTTTCACCTTTTTTATCTGAAACAACGCAGCAAATATGTTCCTCATCTATATTACTTTCATTTACTGATATAATATTCATATTACTTCCACCTTTTTAAAGTTGGGAAGAGTTCTTTCATTGAAGTTCGAGCTTCATCCTCGTCTGCATAGGGATTGCCAGAAGAAACGTGAGGTATGCATGATTCAATCATTTCTTCCATCGTTTCCTCAGTGGTAAATTTGCCGTTTTTATAGCAGTAAAGGCAATAATCCTCATTCCTACTTCCATCTGCATTTGTTCCAAAATCTTCACTCTTTATAAGAGGCATTGCACAGCTTTGACAAAAAATCATATTTTCCATATTAAAATCTCCTCTCAAAATTATTCTTTTATGAATTGATTATAACAATTTTAATATGACAGCAGTACGTCACATTTGGTAATCATTTATATATTTCCATTATATTTTGAGCTCTTTTTTTAATAATGTCCTTAATAAAATCTGGTTCTAAAACCTCAACAAAACTTCCAAAAGAGAGAATATAACCAATAACCCATTCATCAAAGGGATAATCAATGGTAACAGTAAATGTATTATTATCACCATATTCAATTTGTTCTTCTTCAAAATCATCATATACCCTGTAGGCTACTTCTGAAGCAAATTTTAATTTTAAGGATACCATTTGATTTTGCTTTGAATTATGAGATTCGACTTGTAAATCATTTGGGATTTCTCTAGTAAAAGTTTCATTACATAATTGAATGTTTTTCATTCGTGATATGCGAAAAATGCGAAAATCTTGTTTATTTCTGCAATAACCCTGAACATACCAAGAATGTCCTTTAAAAACAAGACGAAGTGGCTCAATATTACGATTTGTCTTTTCACCATAAGAACTTACATATTCAAAAGAGATCACTGTTTTTGTTAATATTGCTTCTTTTAAATATGTAAATTTTGTTTTTTCCTTTGGATGACTTCCCCAATAAGAGAAATCAACTTCTATCCAATTTGTATTTGAAACATTTTTGAACAAGGCACTTATTTTATTAAGAACCCCATCAACATCAGGAAATTTTAAAGCATTAATACTTTGTAAAGCAAAAATAATATCTTTCTGCTCTTTCTCTGATAATAAGGATTTATCAATGGTATAATTTTTTAATAAACCAATTCCACCACCATTCCCTTTTAAAGAATATATTGGAATTCCTGCTAAACTTAAAGTATCGATATCTCGGTAGATTGTTCGTGTGGATACATGGAATCGTTCAGCTAATTCTTTTGCTGTTATATGTTCTCTATTTAGAAGTATCAAGATAATTTCTAATAACCTATCAATTTGCATATTCATCACCTAAAATCAGTATAGCACACAGATATGAAACTACATGTCATATTTGAAAAAGAAGCTGAATACAATGCAATTGCTTTTGCTACCTTAACAAAGCATGTCACATTTTAATACTTTATTGTAGTTAGATAGAGCATCATTGATCTTTATTAATATATAGTAGACTAATTCTAGTAAGTTTCTTTTAATAATATCAATTTTCTTACAAGCAAATTTTATTATGAAATATAAATAGTAAATAGACTTTTTTATAAATAAAGCTCATAATAATCTTGTTTTTGTTTAAATTTTAAATATAATTAATTTCTATTGAAAAAATTAATTATATGATATAATAATCACAAATATAGCCAGAGGCATTAATTTTTAAGATAATATGGAAATTACAACAAATCGTAAAGAGTTAAAGAGAAGATTATATTTATAAAATATAACCAATAGAAACAATGATGCTAAAGGAGATTCTTATGGATATAAAAAATGTGAGTGAGCTTGCTCTTACAGCTGGTGAAATATTATTAGGGAACGGTGCTGAAACTTATAGAATTGAAGAAACTGTTTCAAGAATCTGCGAATCTTATGGTTTTACAGCGGAATGTTTAGCAATGTCAAACGGAATTTTATTATTGGTGGAAGGTTCCCAATTTGATAAAGTTACCACAATGAAAAAAGCTGGACGAAAACGGGTAGATTTATACAAAATCGAATTGATTAATTCTTTTTCAAGACAACTTAAAGAAAATCCTTTATCCTATGATGAAGCGAAGAAAGCTCTTGATGAAATTAAAAAATCTCCTAATTTCACCTTGCCTGTACGAACAATAGCGGCCTGTATGACAGGATTTATTTATACGCTTTTTTTTAACGGCTCTTTCATAGATGGTGCTGCATCAATAATTATATGTCTGATTACATATATGATGCTTGAAAAGATTGCTGAATTTGGATTTTTTCAATTTTTAGAATACTACTTAGCAGGTCTTATCATAGGCGGAACAAGCATTTTATCTCATATGCTAATTCCTTCTATTAACGCACATAATGTTATTACAGGTGGCATTATGATTTTACTTCCAGGAGTGGTATTAACAAATGGAATAAAAGACGTAATTTATGGAAATTTTTCGTCTGGCATATCAAAATTTTGTGAAGCTTTGATTGTTATTATAGCAGTTAGTATAGGGGTGGGAACTGCTCTGTTTATTGGAATGAAAGGAGCGTGATAAAATGCTAATAAAAATGACTATATTAGCATTTTTAGGAAGCGTATTTCCTGTAATATTGTTTAACATTGATAGGAAAAAAGCTCTATATGCAGGATTAGGTGGAGCTATTGGATGGGTAGTTTATAGTATTTGTCTCCAAAGAACAGGGAGTTCTGTAATTGGTTCTTTCTTTGGCGCCTTTATAGTTAATTTATATAGTGAATTAATGGCACGAATAATGAAAACACCGGCTTCTATGTTTTATGTTCCAGGAATTTTCCCTCTAGTTCCCGGTATGGCAGCATATAGCACAATAACATATCTTGTTGAAAAAAATTTTACTTCTGCCTTGGATAAAGGTATGTTAACACTAGGAATAGGTGGTGCTATCGGCTTTGGTATTATGTTATCTACTACTTTGGTTAAGTTCATTACAAAAGTCCGTTCTAAGAAAAGCAAAAAAAGACTTGATAAAGGGAATATATTTTAAGGGACGATTCATATTAATTGCTAAAATTTAATATTAAAAAATATATACATTTTAATAATTTAAAAAGGTTACCAAAAGTATTTTAAATATATGCTTAGGTAACCTTAATTTATATCATAGGGACGGTTCATAATTATATTTTAAATGATGTTACCTTATTTAAAATGAAATCAAAAATTTTTGACAATGTAATTATGAAGATGTTAGGGGCACATTGCTATAATACAAGGTTCATATTACCATTGCTGATTTTATTATTTTAAGTTTATAATATAATATCAAAGTTTTTGTTTGAACTGTATCTTGTTAATTTTAGTAAATTTAAAGTTTACAAATGAGAGCTAAAGATATTTAGAATAATTTGATTACAGGGCATTACCTTTCTATCTATTTTTAATATGATAGGTTATGCTTTTTAGGAAGGAGATTATTAATTATGAATTGGCTTGAAATGATATTAATGGTGGTCATAAGTTTGATAGCAATTTTCGGCTTAGTTTTAATATATTGTGTTATATCTCCTATGCCAACAGTTTGGTATTTAAGGAAGCTATTTTCACGTACTGAATATACCAAATTGGATGACTATGAGAAACTTAAAGAGAAAACAATGATTTATGAAGATATCGATTATGGGTCTGATTTTCCTCATGGGAAACTTGATATTATTATGCCTGAACAAGTAACTGGAAATCTTCCTGTGATTTTCTGGGTTCATGGAGGAGCCTATTTGCTGGAGATAAAAAAGATATAACACCGTATGCTGTTTCTCTTGCTAACAGAGGATTTATCCTAGTTAATATTAACTAACTATGCACTTGCACCAAAAGGAAGATATCCAATACCGTTAAGACAGATTGAGGAAGCTTACTCCTATATTAAAAAGCATTTTGCTGAGTATCATATTGATCTGAATCATACTTATTTTGCTGGAGATTCTGCTAGGGCTCAAATGGTATCTCAGTTTGTCAATATTCAAACCAATCCAAAATATTCTCATCAAGTAAATTTAGAACCGGCTGTGAATGAAAATACTATTAAAGGTGTTTTATTATTTTGCGGCCCCTTCGATTTAGCAAAATTAACACAAATAAGTTCTCCTATGTTAAGTTGGATATTTGATCGTGTTGGTTGGGCTTATTTAGGAAGTAGAAATTGGAAAAGCGAAGAAAAAACTAAAGAGCGTCCATCATAGATGAATTAACCTCTAATTACCCACCAACCTTTATTACCGATGGCAATAAAGGGTCCTCTGAATATCATGGAAAAATGTTAGAAAAAGCATTAAAAGATGTGGGTATTTATACAGAGGGTGTATTTTACCCTCAAGAATCTCAAGAGCTAGGTCATGAATACCAGTTTAATCTAGGAGATAAATATGGGGAAGATACTTTCGAAAGAGTTATTGAATTTTTGAATAAGACCCATTAAACATTTAACTATTGTAATAGGAATTTTTTATAAATAAATTTTGGATATTTAGGAGATAAATAAGGTAAGGTTATCAATTTTTAAGTTTTTAGTAAAGAATTTAAAGAAAAGTTGATAACTACTTTTTTATATTTTTATTTATGTTTTATGAGAAAACTACATAAAAGGAAAGGAGTATTTATGAATATTCTTGTTACATTAAACTCTAATTATATTAAGCAATTGATTATTATGATTTATTCTATATTAAAGTCTAATCCAGATGTAAATTTTAATGTATATATTGCCCATAAAGAATTAACAGAGGATGATTTTAGTTATATAGGAGGATATTTAGATAAAAAGAGATGTAAAGTTATATCTGTAAAAGTTACCGATGAAATGTTTAAAAATGCACCTGTTACTAAACGCTATCCAAGAGAAATGTATTTTAGGATATTTGCAGCGCAATTTCTTCCAAAAGATTTAGATAGAATTTTGTATTTAGATCCAGACTTAGTTGTTATTAATCCTCTTAACGAACTTTATTATATGAATTTTGAAGACAATTATTATATTGCTGCTTCTCATGTTAATAAGGGAATGCAAAAGCTAAATGAAATTCGCTTAGACATGGAGAAGGATGCTTATTATATTAACTCAGGTGTAATGTTGATGAATTTAAAGCTTCTTCGAGAAAAACAAGATATAGACAGTGCTTTGGAATATATTGAAAAGAATAAGAATCGTTTATTGCTTCCTGATCAAGACGTGTTAAGTGGATTATATGGAGGAAAAACTAAGGTGGTAGATTCTATTATTTATAATCTTAGTGAACGATACTTAAAATTGTATAATATGAATTTTAAAAATCTTGATAAAAGAATAGATTTAGATTGGGTACGACAAAATACTGTTATTATACATTATTGTGGAAGAAATAAGCCTTGGAAGGATAATTATATTGGAGAATTAGATATATTTTATAAAAAATACGCTCAAATGGTTGCTGAAATTGAAGGAAGTACCAATGAAAATACTTTGAAGAATATCGAAGTATATAAAAGAAACAGTAAAAAGAATCAAAGGCTATAAAAAATTATTAGATATTAAAATACTTAAAGCATTAATATAAATGAATAAAATCAAATATACACTGTAAGGTTAAAGCTGATAAAATAAATAACATTCAAATTTAAATTTGGATGTTATTTATTTTTTATTTAACATATTAGTATGATTCCATCTGTAATAGATATAGATGAAGAAAATAAAAAATGGGGTTGTTTTGTAAAATTTACCAAGGCTGATTCCTATATTTATAGTGGATTATTAATTGAAATAGATGGTACAATATAATATAAGCTTATTTATAAAAGGCGTATTGGCATATATGAAATATTAATGAGGAGATATATATGAAACATATAACTTTTGAAGATATAAAAAAGAATAAAGAATTTCAAACCTATATCCAAAAAGGTGATGAATTACTTGGAGTCTTAGGATATACTGAACATTCTTTCGTTCATGCAGGAAAGGTTGCCTATACTGCAGATAGTATATTGCATAGTTTAGGGTATAGCGAAAGAGAAAGAGAACTTGGGAAAATAGCTGGATATACTCATGATATTGGCAACATGATAAATAGAATTGATCATGCTCAAACAGGTGCTATATTAGCTTTTAATATTTTAACTAGAATGGAAATGCCCCCTGAAGAAATTGCTACCATAGTTTCTGCTATTGGAAATCATGATGAAGGTACAGGTCAACCTGTAAATACAGTATCTGCAGCATTAATATTAGCAGATAAAACTGATGTTAGAAGAAGCAGAGTGAGAAACAGAGATTTTGCTACTTTTGACATTCACGATCGTGTAAATTATGCAGTTGAGGAGGCAAAAGTTAAAATTAATTCTGAAAAAAGAATTGTTTTATTGGAAATGAAGATTGATATTACTATTTCTTCTTTAATGGAGTATTTTGAGATATTTCTAAATCGTATGATGATGTGTAGAAAGGCAGCAGATTTTTTAGGTGCTAAATTTGAATTAGTGATAAATGGTACGAAATTACTATAGATATCAAAATTTATTAAAACACAGAGATTTAATTTCATAATGTAAATATATAAATGCGTTAGTGGAAAGAATTAATATCTTGAACTAACGCATTTTTATTAATGTAAATAAGATATAGGGATGCAATGTGAAAATTTAAAGTATACTCTGGAAAATAAGTTTTCTATAAAAATAGCTTAAACCCTTAGAAATTAAGGATTAATAGTTAAAAATGAAGAATTAATGATGAAATTCACTAAATGTGAATTTCTTAAAACAAAATTTATTTTAAAAACTCCAAAGGCTTTGACGGTATAATTTTAGCCACAATTCTTCATTCTTCATTCTTAATTTTTAATTCATGGTAAAAATTTTATTATGAAAATTAAAATCATGTATAAGTTAAATTTTTATTAAAGAATCCTATAAATGCAGTAACTTTAGAATATGATAATACGTATTTATATTTAAGGTGAATAGATAATCAAAGTGGGTACTAAAAAATTTATATAATATCGTAATATATAAAGAGGAGGTGAAGTGATGGTCAGACTTCTCAATATTTTTAACAGAGAACAGACATTAGAGGAACGAGTGAAAGATATACAAAAGGGTAACGAAGGGGATAAAAATAGTCTAATTGAAGAATATATTCCTTTTATAAAAAAAGTGCTTAGCAATGAATTAGGACAATATGTTGAAATAGAAAATAATGACGCCTTTAGTGTAGGATTAATAGCATTTAATGAGGCTATCGAAAAGTATGATGAAAAAAGAGGCAATTTTTTAACCTTTGCTTCTATGGTAATAAAAAGTAGATTAATAGATCATCGCCGAAGTGAGGCGAGAAAACCAAAGGAAGTTTGTATTAGTGAGTTAAAATGTGATGATGAGAGTTATGGTTATAATGAAAATATTATAGCAATAGATAGTTTTGAAAAGAGAGTTGAAATTAGGTTTGACATCGCTCTTCTAGTTAAGGAGATGAAAGGATATGGGGTTTCTTTAGATGAATTGATAAAGGAATCTCCAAAACATAAGGATACTAGAATTGTAGCTATCAGTATTGGAAAATACATATTTGAAAAGGATTATTTAAAAGAAAAATTTTTGAAAACTAAGAATTTACCAGTTAGTGATTTGATGAGAGAATTATGTGTATCTAAGAAAGTCATACAAAGGAGTAGAAAATTTATTATAGCAATAGTATTAATTTTGAACAGTGACTTAGATACATTAAAGGAATATATTTTCTATAGCGAAGGGTGTGAAATGAGTGATCTACAAAGGCACTGTGATAGAGATTTATTATGATAGTATAGTTGTGATGGCTGAAGATTGTACTTTTAAAAGGATAAAGAAAAGTGACGGTTTAGAGGAAGGAATGGAGATATATTTTGAAGATAGAGACATTATTAAAAACTCAAACTTTACTATTAAAAATATTTCTAAGGGAGTAGCTGCTGTTTTAATTTTTGCAGTTACTTCTTTATATGTTTTAGGGTTTTGGAATGAAAATTATAAATCAGTAGCTCTATTAGCTGTAGATATAAATCCAAGTGTTGAGATGGAAATTAATAAAAATTATCGTGTAATAAAAATTTCAGCACTTAATGAAGAAGCTTCAAAACTTCCTCTTGAAGATTTGAAGAATTATCCATTAATAGACGCTTTAGAAGAGATTGTAGAAATGGTGGAAACGGCAGGATATATTAAGAAAGATGAATCAAACCGCGTATTGGTAACGTCAGTAGAATTAAAAAGTAATGATGAAGGTGATAAAAACTTAGATAATCTTATAATGGAAGGAAAGAAAAAGATACAGGAAGTCTCTAATGAGAGAGGGCAGCAGATTGAAGTTGTTACAATAAAATCAGATAGAGAAACATTAAATAAAGCGAAAGAAGAAAACATTTCAGTGGGTAAGATGGAGATTTATAAAGAAATTGAAGATGAAAATAAAAATCAGAATAAGAATGAGATAATGGAATTAAAAGATAAAAAATCAGAGGAGTCTATAAAAGAAGTTGAAAAAAGTGAAAAAGTTAAAAAAAACAATAATGAGAATAACGGTAATAAAAATAATCCTATAAAAGAAGAGAAGGAAAATAATAAGAATAAAAAAGGAAACGAAAATAGTAAGGATAAAAAAGATAAGGAAAACAATAAGAATAAAGAAAAAAAGGAAAATAATAAGAATAAAAAAGAGAATGAAAACAGTAAGGATAAAAAAGAGAAGGGAAATAATAAGAATAAAAAAGATGAGACAAATGGCAAAGATAAATAAAGAGAAGAGATAAAAAAATAAAAAACTAAAGAAATTTTAGCTTGTAGTTTTTCTGGAAAAATAAAAAAATTGATAAATATTTCATGTGATTTATCTAAAAAAATCAAGTAATCATAATTTTATAATATAAAAAACAGGTAAGCGAATAGGAACCTTACCTGTTTTTCTTTGAAAGCTTCTCATATATTATTTAATCTTAATCTTCACATTATATCTCCTAGAATTTAAAATTAAGAATGAAAGATAGAAATTATAGTTAGAACTCCATAGTTAAAGCCTTTGAAGTTTTTAGAACAAGTTCTATTTTCTAGAGTTATTCTAAATTTTTATAGTATGCATCTTAAAAGTTTAGAATTTCTTTAGAATTAATTTAGAAAAACTATAGATGCTACATTTAAAATGAATAAGAGGAAAGCTTTTCTAATTTTGTATAAAGGAGAGGGTTAAAGTGAAAATTAAAAAGAAGACTGCTATGATTACAAGCTTTACTTTAGGTATTTTAATGTTTGCAACAACTGCTATGGCGGAAATATCATCTAAGAGTGGGTATGATCAAATGAAAGATGCGTTGAAATATTCAGCAGAAAGTTTTTCAGATAGGCTTTCAAATTATACTATTGATATGTCTATGAACATAAAAGATAATGGCAAGATTATCATATCTGATAGTGCAGTTAATAAAGCGGATGTAACCAATAAAGCAGAAGAAAACTATAATACTGAGATTAGAGGAAATAAAAAAACAGAATATTATTCTTATAGTGATGAGAATGTTAGAATTAGTGCTAATGATGATAAGAGTACTTACTATATAAGTGAATATGAAAGTCCAATTGATAAAACAGTTTTTGATAATCCTTTTAAAATGGAAGAAGCAGGAGATATTGAAAAGATTGCAGATGCAATTGTAGGAAATTTAAAGGATTATGTTGTAGTAAATGAAAAAGCAGAGGGAAATAAAGAATTGTCTGGTTCTATAAAAGATGCACAAATACCTGCTTTAATAAATGCAGTCACATCTTATATGATAAAGAGCAGATCTGTATTTAGTCCAGGTTCTGGAGAAGAACAAATTATGCCTGTAATCACTAAAGATGCATATGTAAAAGAAATTGATGGTAAAATGGTTGTAGATAAAAATGGATTAATTCAAAATCTTATGGGCACAGCAACTATTTATGGTAAAGATGAACAAGGAAAAGAACATAATTTAACTGTTGAATTACTTGTTAAGGTGTCTAATGTTAACTCTACTATTGTGAGTAAACCAGATTTATCTGGAAAAGAAGTAGAAAAGAGTATAGTATCCAATAATGGGTATAAGTTAGAAACACCTGAGATGTATTTAGGTAAGTACAAGACTGATATTATTATAGAAAAAGATGGTAAGTTCCAAAAGATTGGAGAAAGAATTGTAAATATTACACATTCTGACGATAAATCTATTGGTGGAACATATCATGAGGAATATGTAGAAGGATACGCAGAAGGATATAAGGATTACAAGGCAGTGAAATCAGATATTAGTTTTGATGGTAAATATGGAGAATATGGAGAATATGAATATTACAATGCTGAACTTGATATTGAAGGATCTTCCGATAAAGGTAGTATAACTCTCTATGTGGGAAAAGCTGGATTTTATCTTGGAATGCCAATAGGTGATGGCCGTTGGCATGGTGGTGAACTTAATAGAGTATTTGAATAGTAAACAGTTTTAATTAATAATTTATATTTAAGTTTAGGTGTAAAAAATTGAGAGTTGAGAATTATATTATTTTCAATAAATTTTCAACTCTCCACTATTGTCTAAATAAAAATTTATGACAATTTTAAAGGGGGACTAAAGTTGGAGAAGGTTATTGAAATAAATAACTTAAATAAAGTTTATAAAAATGGCAGGGGAATAACTGATATCAACCTTGAGATAAATAGGGGGGATATCTTTGGATTTTTAGGGCCTAATGGAGCGGGTAAAACTACTGCTATGAAGATTATGACAGGACTTATAAAGCCAGACAGCGGTGATGTGAAAATTTTAGGATATAGTGTATTGGAAGAATTTGAAAAATCTATGGAAAAAGTGGGATGTATTATTGAAATAGCTGAATCCTATAAATATCTCACTGCTTATGAAAATCTTAAACAATTTTCAAGATATTATAAAGATGTGGATGATAAGAGAATTGATGAAGTTTTAGAACTTACAGGAATTAGAAAGTTCAAAGATGAAAAGACAAAAAGATTTTCTCTTGGAATGAAACAAAGGCTTGGAATTGCAGCAGCAATACTATCTAGACCTGAAGTTGTCATTTTGGATGAGCCTTTAAATGGACTAGATGTTGAAGGAATGATTGATATAAGAAATCTTATAAAAAAACTTTCAGAAGAAGAAAAGACAACATTTTTTATATCAAGTCATCTTATTCATGATGTTGAGCTTACATGCAATAAGATAGGGGTACTTTATAACGGTAAAATGCTTAATGTGGATACTACTAGAAATATATTAAATAATTACGCTAATCTAGAAAACTACTTTATAAGCGAGGTGGAACGAAATGGTAGAATTTAAAGCTGCTGTAATCAATGAAATGGAAAAGCTATATAAAAAGAAAAAAATTTTAGTTGCAGCAATAATATCATTAATTTTCATTGTAATGGGACAACTTACTATTATTGGCTTAAGAAGTGGATTTGGTTTAAGAGGTACTTCTAGTATGGAGTTCCCAATATTAGTACTTTCTATAATAGTTAATACTATATTACCGCTTTTTACTGCCCTTGTTACTATAGATAGTTTTTCAGGGGAATTTTCTCAAAACACTATGAAAATAGCCATCACAAGACCAATTACAAGGCTAAAATTTTTTACAGCTAAAATGGTGGCTATAATGTTTTTTGTATTAGTTAATCTCTTATTTGTAATGATATTTTCAACTATTGTAGGAATAATTTTTAATTCAAGCTCTTTTACGATGCAAGGAATAATTAGAATACTTGTATCTTATATAGTTACTGTATTGCCAATGGCAGTTTTAGTACTGTTAATTGTAGTCTTTACTAATATAATAGAAAATGGAACAGGGGTGTTTTTCTTATCAGTGTTTGTTTTTATTGTTTTTAAAATAGCGGAAATCATCTTTTCACAATACTCAGGACTATTTTTCACATCAATGTTTAAGTGGTATAATTTATGGATAATGAGTAATTTCCCATTTTTAAAGATTTTCCGTCAGCTTATGATGATGAGCAGTTATGGAATACTACTTTTTACACTGGGATATTATTTATTTGATAAAAAAGATTTTTAAGGTGAGTAAATGGGTATAAAAAAACGATTAATAATATCTAATACTATAACAGCTATAATTCCACTGATTATAACTATTATAACTGTTTTTAGTTTCTTATCTGTTTCTTCAAAGATTTTTTATAAACAGCATGATTATAATGAACTTAAGGATGGAATGGTCATAAGAACTAAGCTTGTAGACATTAGAAATAATATAATAAAGCAAAATATTGAAAATGTTGAGGATACTAAATTTCAAGAAAAATTATTAGGTGAACTTTCAGATTTAGATGGTAAATTTATAATTCTTAAAGATAATAAAGTTGTATCAGCACCTAAAGACATCAGTAAATTTGATATAGAAAAAATCAAAGAATTACTAGAAGAAAAGGTAATAAACAAAAAAGCTGTAATTAATAATGTTCATTATTTACTCGAGTTTATAGAATTGAATTTAGAAGAGGAATCTAATAAAAATATAATATTATTAGCTCCAATAGGAGAAGAAATAAATATATTAAATAAACTTATAATTATTGCTATTGTAGTTTATATAATATCTTTTATAATAATCAACATAATTATGTCTTATCTTTTTTCTGAGAGGATAGTAAAACCTATTAATTTTTTAAAAGAAGCCACTAACGAAATTAGCAAAGGAAATTTAAATTATGAAATTATCGAAGACGGTGATGATGAGATAAGGGAATTGTGTCGTGGTTTTGAAGCCATGAGAGTGCAGCTTAAAGATTCTGTAGTTATGAAGATTAAGTATGATGATAATCGTAAGCTGCTTGTATCTAGCATTTCTCATGATTTAAAGACTCCAATAACATCAATAAAAGGCTATGTAGAGGGAATCTTAGATGGTGTAGCAAATACATCTGAAAAAAGAGAAAAATATTTAAAAACTATTTATTCAAAGGCAGAACATGTAGATCATATGATTGATGATTTACTTTTATATTCAAAGCTAGATTTAAAGCAGCTTCCATTTAATTTTGAAAAAGTAGATATTGTTGAGTATTTGGATTTCTGTATATATGAAAGTGAACCTGAACTTATAAAGCATAATATAAAAATACAATTAAATAACGATTTTGATTCTTCAAGATATGTTATGATGGATAGAGAAAGAATGAGAAGAGTTATTTTAAATATTATAGAAAATTCACGTAAATATATGGATAAACAGCAAGGTGAAATAAATGTAAATCTTAGAGAAACAAGTTCAAGTATTATAATAGAGATAAGAGATAACGGTGCTGGAATAGATAATGAGGATGTCAGCAAAATTTTTTATAGATTTTATAGAGCAGATTCTGCAAGAAGTGAAGCAAGTGGAAGTGGATTAGGACTTGCTATAGCAAAACAAATTGTGGAAGGTCATAAAGGAAGAATATGGGCAATTAGTCACGGTGACAAAGGGACAAGTATATTGATATCTCTAGGAAAGATAATATAAAATAATAAGATTAATATTTGGAGGTTTCAAGTATATGAAAAAAATATTAATAGTAGAAGATGATTTGAGTATTGCTGAACTTCAAAAGGATTATTTAGAGATATCTGGATTTGAAGTGGATATTTGTACTGATGGAGTAAGTGGTTTAAATACAATAAAAGAAAATAGTTATGATTTAATAATTTTGGATGTTATGCTTCCTAAAATTGATGGTTTTGATATATTAAGAATTATTCAAGAAAACAAAGATATGCCAGTTTTAATGGTTTCTGCTAAAAAAGAAGAAATTGATAAAATAAAGGGTCTAACACTAGGAGCAGATGATTATATAACTAAACCTTTTAGTCCAGGAGAATTAGTTGCTAGAGTTAAATCTCATATTCAAAATTACGAGAGAATGAGAAATAAATTTAGCAATAAGATAAATAATAATAGTATTATAATAAGAGGTCTTGAAATACTTAAAGATTCAAGACAGGTATTTATAAATGGAAAAGAAGTTAATTTAGCTCAAAAGGAATTTGAATTATTATTGTATATGGCTGAAAATCCTAACAGGGTATTTGGAAAAGATGAACTCTTCGAAAGAATTTGGGGTCTTGATTCTCTTGGAGACAATGCTACGGTTACAGTACATATTAGAAAAATACGAGAAAAGATTGAGTCCAATCCATCAGAACCACAATATATTGAAACGCTGTGGGGAGTTGGATATAGAGTTAGGGTATAAACATTATAAAAAAATGAGTTCATTTAACTCGTTTTTCTAATTCACAATTCACATTCAACAATTGAGAATTGACGATTGATAATGGACAATTGTGGATATTTCTCAGTTATCACTGAGAAATTTATAATTGACTCTGTAGCGGCGAATAGTGTTCGCCACATATTTATTGTATTAGTATTAAATTATAGTATCGACTCAAAAAAAACTGGTGAATACTGTTCACACCTACAACAACTAGCAATTCCATTACTAGTCAAAAAAACAATTAAATAAATTATTTTTTCTAAAAATAATTTCAACCTTAATTGTCAATTGTCCATTGTCAATTCTCCATTATCTAAAGTTATCCACAGATTTGACTTTTTATAATTTTCTATAGAATAAAAAAGTTGTCACTTAAATTTTTAAATAACAACTTTTTTTATTAGTTACTTTAATAAACTATATATTTTTTATTTCTTCTAATAAGCTTATAGCTGCTTTTTTAGGACCGTCTTTTTCCATACCAATTATACCTAATCTAGTTCTTAATTGTCCTACTTTAACTCCTGATTGGTAGAATTTATTGAAATATTCTACTAATAACTTTTCTGTGTCTTCCATCTTTTGTGCTGGCCCAAATGGATTTGCAAAGTAAGTTTTTACTAATCCTTTTTCTGTAGTAGTTCCTTTAGCCATTCTTGCTCCATCTCTAAAGGTATCTAAAGCTTCATTTATATCTTTAAAGAATTCTAGATTTTCTCCTTCTGACTCATAGTTATTAGCATATAAGAACAAGTCTATTGGATATTCTGTAGTAATTTCTTTATAGCTTGCTACAGGTATAACTAACCTAGCATTTACCTTATCTGGATTCATAAAAATACTTCTATCTATTTGTTTAAAAGCATATCCGGTATCTAAATCATCTAATCTTACAAAGGCTCCTATTTCCGTTCCTGATCCTACTGGTTTTTCATCTTTGTTTAATTTAACTACGCCCATGTCATCAAATATTATAGTCATATCACTTATATAATCTTCACTTAGCTCTCTAAATGCCTCTAAACTTTCAGATTTTCCTGCACCACTATCTCCCATTATTATTACATTAGCAGTTTTATTATTTTTAGTTACTATATTAACCATAGCACCGTGTATTGGTAAATATCCTCTTTTTATCATTATTAAATTATGAAGAGTCAATGTCATTTTCTTCATATAACCAAAGTAATCTATGGCTTCATTATAGTTTATATATCCTAACATAATATCATTTTCTTTATCATCATAGAAAACTATTTGTATTTCTTTATTTTCATCTCTTGCACCAAAAACATATACTATATCTGGCTTTTTATCTCTACACTCTTCTTCTGTAGCAATTTCAAACAGATTACATAGAGTTACTCCATGAGCCATAAAATCTCTATGAAAGTATATATAGGCTAAAAGTGTTCCTACTTTTGCAGGATAGCAAAACCAGTGGTCTAAATTTATTCTACAACTTTTTAATGGATTTTCAAAAGTTTCTTCAAACATACCATCTCGTGTATTCTTTTTAGGATAAGTTATAAAAGGTGGATCTAATAATATAGACTCTATAAATGGGATATCTTTTAGAATTTTATAACTATTTGGCATATTCCAATTAGAATTATTTAATATTAAACCTGCATTACCTCCAGCAGGTAATTGTCTATATATCCTTGGTTTTTCACCTAAAACATTTTCTTCAATTTTTCTATAAGTCTTTAATATAAGATTAGAAAAATTATTATTTGCATCTATAAAACTAACATTTTGGAGTCCATCTCCAATTTTACTATTTTGAACTATAGTATATCTTTCAAGTTTTCTCCAAAAATTATATAAATCTTCTATCAATAAAATAAACTTATCTTTGTTTTCTAACAGCTTTTCATATTTATCTTCCATCTTTTTTACTTCTTCTGCATTTAAAACCATAAGCAATTTAAATACATTAATAATATCTTCTAACAATATATCATTATCATCTACATTCATAGTACTGTATATATACTTATATACGTTAGTTTCTTTTCTTTTTATTTTTTCCATATAGGCTGATAAAATTCTTCTAAAGCCGTAACTACTAAACAATGCTTCAGCAGTATCACAATATTTTGCTGTAAAATTTATCATAACTTTTCCTGTGCTTAGAGAAAATTCTTTTTTCATTCTGCTACCTCCAAATATGCAATATAAATTTGACATTTCTTGCAGTTTAACTAACTGAGTATCATTATAACATACGAAATTGAAATTTGTACAGTGGCTACCATTCATTTTATGAAAAATTATATAAAATGTTAAATTATTTCTTGTTATGTATATTTCCATATAGATGCCATCTTTATGTATAGCTTTTTTATATTTATGTTACTTATAATCTTTTAGGCAATTTTATAATTTTAAATAAAGTTTAAAGTCTATACTAATTTTAAAATAGAACATAATTTATTATATTTCCTAGGATATTTTTTATTAAAGACATTTCTTTAAGTTCTATAATGGATTCAAATACTATAGTATGGGGTATTTTTGTTTATTTAACAATCTATAAAAGAAATTTCATCTGATTTATATAAAGTAGAAGTGAAGGTAAGTGAGATAGGACTTAGACAAATTCGGAGGTAGGTATTTTAATTGCTTATGTATTAGTTGATAGAAATGAACGTCTTAGGACATTATATTGTTATTATAAGAGAGGTAATAATAAGATAAACCCTATAAAATAGAACTAAAAACTCTATCTTATAGGGTTCTTTAGTTGAAAATGAAAAAAATAAAGATAAGGCTATATTTTTAATAACTTTAGATATAAATGTTAATAAAATATAAAGAATTTAGATATGCCTACATTGATAGGTTAATTAGACTTGTCAAAGTATAAATGTAAATCAGTAACCTTGTCGATTTCAAAAGTTAACTCGTCTATAGTTTTAGGATTATCATCCTTAAGCCATCTAACTACAATTGAAATGAAAGCACCAGAAAAAAATTCTGATAAAAAATCTGTACTAACAATAAATTTATTTCCCTTTTTTTCGCAAGCATTTAACATCAGTAAATATTGTGGTTCAGTGAGCTCATGCAATGTACCTAGCATTAATCTAGCATCCTGTGATGAAAGAAGACCTTTGAAAAAATTTCTGTTTTTATCGATATAAGATAAGATTACATGTATGGCTTCACCTTTACTAAAGTCAGAGATTAACTGCTCCGAAGCTATTATTTCTTTTTTCATGTAATATATGCTAAAGCATAAAAGATGATACTTATCTTCAAAATGATTATAAAAAGTTGCTCTACTTACCATGGCTTTATTGCAAAGATCATTTACAGTAATCTTATCTAATTCTTTTTCTTCCACTAAAGCAATTAGAGCTTTATGTAATCTAAGGTGGGATTTGGTTATCTTCACATTGTTAAGTTTATCAAAATAATTGTACATTTTTCACCTCCTTGTAAAATTTTTTACAGATTTTAAATTTTGTAGGTTGAACAGAATAATTAATTATAATACTATTAAAAATATCAAAAATGTTAAAAAAGTTAAATTTATTTAACAAGTTATATATAGTATATAAAAATCTAGATTTTTTATCAATAAAACTATTTTTACCGGTAGAAAACTACTCCCAAACTACAAAAGAAAGGAGAGTTTCTTATGAATTATACAAAAGACGTAAATAAAATTTATAAAAACTTTAATACTAATCCAGAAAGAGGATTAGATGATAATCAAATAAAAATCGCTGAAGAAAAATATGGATATAATAAATTCGTAGAAAAAAAGCCTATGAGTTTTGCAAAAAGATTTATTTTGCAATTAAAAGATTTTATGATAATAATGCTAATTTTTGCATCAGCACTGTCATTTTTCCTAGCTTCAAAAGGCGATGGTAGCTATATAGAAGGTGCTTTAATCCTAATAATAGTATTAATTAATGCTCTATTAGGTGCTATACAAGAAAATAGTGCTGAAGCAGCTCTTAATTCTCTAAAAGACATGAATGCTCACTATTCTAAAGTTATTAGAAATGGCAATATAATTGAAATAAAATCAGAATTTATAGTTCCAGGTGATATTATTACACTTGAAGCTGGTGATTCTATACCTGCTGATGCACGAATTATTGAAAGTGCTAACTTAAAAGTTGAGGAATCACCTTTAACTGGAGAAAGTATACCAGTAGAAAAAAGTGCTACTGTTATAGTAAAAGAAAAGGCTCCTATTGGAGACAGATTAAATATGGTATATTCAGGGTGTACTGTTACCTATGGAAGAGGTAAAGCGCTTGTTACCGAAACAGGTATGAATACTGAAATGGGTAAAGTAGCATCTCTTTTAAATAATGAAAAAACTAAAAACACTCCCTTACAAGAAAAATTTTCACATCTAGGCAAAACCATTACTATTAGCGCAATTATCGCTTGCACCATCTTGTTCTTCATTGGATTATATCAAGGAGAGACTCCATTAGAAATGTTTATTTCTGCTGTTTCCTTAGCTGTAGCAGCTATACCAGAATCACTAACAGGTGTTGTAACCATATCCTTATCCTTTGGTGTAACTAAAATGGTAAAAAAACATGCTATTATACGTAGATTACCTGCAGTTGAAACTTTAGGAAGTGCATCAATAATTTGTTCTGACAAAACAGGAACATTAACTCAAAATAAAATGACAGTAAAAAGTGTATGGCATCATGGAGATGAAATTGTAAACACAACAAATCCTATAACCAAAGAAACTTTAAATATATTAAAGTTCGGCACATTATGCTGTAATGGAAGAGTAGATGTAGTAAATGGGGAAGAAAAACATCTTGGTGATCCTACAGAAACTGCTATAATTGCAGCCTTTCAAAAAAATGGTCTTCTTAAAGATGAATTAGATAATGAAATTCCAAAGATTTATGAACTACCTTTTGATTCAGAAAGAAAATTAATGACAACAGTTCATGATATCCGAAATAGTAGTCTAAGTGATAAAGGTAATTATTGTGTAATAGTTAAAGGTGCCTTCGATGTACTAATTCCAAGATGTATAGAAGGAGATTTTGAACATGCTAAAGCTACAAATTCTAAATTTGCCAAATCTGCATTAAGGGTAATTGCAATAGCTTGCAAATTTTATACTGAGTTACCAAAGGAATTGACTAATAAAGTTTTAGAAAATGACTTATCCTTATTAGGTCTCATTGGAATGATTGATCCGCCTAGAGAAGAGGCGAAAGCTTCTATAGAAAAAGCTAAAGAGGCTGGAATAAAAACTATTATGATAACAGGAGACCACATCTTAACTGCAACGGCAATAGCCAAAGAACTTGGGATATTAGAGAATGATAATGAAGCAATAACTGGTGAAATGTTAAACGCTCTAAGTGATGATGAATTTTCAAAAGAAATTAGAAAATATTCAGTTTATGCTAGAGTAAGTCCTGAGGACAAAATAAGAATTGTAAAGGCATGGCAAAATAATGGTGAAGTCGTTGTAATGACTGGTGATGGTGTTAACGATGCTCCAGCATTAAAAGCTGCTGATATAGGATGTGCAATGGGCATAACAGGTACAGATGTTGCTAAAGATGCTTCAGATATGATTTTAACTGATGATAATTTTTCAACTATAATAGATGCAGTAAAAGAAGGAAGAAGTATTTATGATAATATTAGAAAAACTGTAGAGTTCTTTTTAAGCTGTAATGTGGCTGAGGTTATTATAGTATTCGTTTCATTCTTATTAGGATGGGGTTCACCTATTTTAGCAATGCAATTACTATTAATAAATGTAGTAGCTGATGCACTTCCTGGATTTGGTTTAAGCAAAGAAAAAGCTGACAATGATATAATGACTAGAAAACCTATAGATAGAAACAAAAGTATACTAGCAGATAAAGTTGGAATTAAAATAATTCTACAATCTGTAATGTTTGCTATATTAACCTTAATAGCTTATTATATTGGAAACTTCGTAAAAATTTCAGATACAATACTACCATCAAAAGATGTTGGTATCACAATGTGCTTCTTAGTTATGGCTTTCTCATCAATAGTTCATGTATTTAATTGTAGAAGTAAATACTCAATATTTAAAATTAAGTTTAGCTCTAATAAGGCAGTTTTAAAAGGAGTTGCAGGATCTATGGCAATTATGTTCATGATTTGCTTCATACCACCACTAGCAAATCTGTTTAGCGTAGTTCCTCTATCTTGGAATCACTGGATGCTTGTAACAGTATTATCTATAGCTCCTTTAATAATAGTTGAAGCAGTAAAAGCTTTTGTAAATAAAGGTGAAGTATATAAAGAATTCAATTCTGTAAATTACTCAGAGTAGCTTTAACTTTTAATAAGAGCATAAAATAACTATTTTCCCACCTCTGGGGAACAGCTTAATCAATGGAGAATTGAGAATGGAAAATTGACGATTGTAGTTGAAATTAATTTTACAAATTAATTCCTTTGAATAGATTCTTTAATAAAAGTGACTGCATCCCTTCAAAAATAAATAAACTTAAAACTTCTCCTATAAAAGAGAAGTATCAATAATTCTACATTATCAATTATCAATTCGTATTGTATAAGGGCTCAGTATAGTTCTCAGCAATACCTATTTACTTAACTGAAATAATGGAGAGAAACAATACAATTAGTGCATTAGAATAAACTAAATATAAAATACAAAAGACCATGAAGAAAGCTTTTATAGCTAACTAACTTCATGGTCTTCTTTGTTTTATAAAATAGATAAATAATAAATTAAATTAAAAAAATGTTAATAATTTATATGTTTTTTTAAATAGTGAAAAATTTGTTAGAATATTTGGGGGAATTAGGAAGGCATATTTACAACTTTGTAGAAATAGTAATTATTCCTCCGTTTAGATTTTATTTGGTGATTAAATCATAACATAGAATAATCAATTATGAATTATTTTAGTCTAACTTCATTTTACAATGGGTCGAAATAAAATTTCAATAGTTTGCTAACATCACTTAGAGTATGCCTCTATACATTGTATAATATGTAAAAATATGTACAAAAGTCTTATGCTATTGTATAATAAACATAATGTTTTCAACGGAGAGGATGTGTTAATGTGAGCGGTGTATTAAATCGTTTTGTTATTCATAAATTGTGGGGGGAACAAAACTATGAATTAAAATTTAATGATAACAAATTGATAATTGTCGGTGAAAATGGAAGCGGAAAAACAACTATTCTAAGAATACTGTATGAAGTACTTGCTTGTAGGTGGGGAATGTTATCTCAAGAAGACTTTGAAAGTATCGATATAGAGATAAATAATGAAGTGAAAAGCTTATATAAGAGCGATATTGAAAATAGTAAAAGTTATTTAGTTAGTATGAATGAAGATGCGATACGGGAACTTCCACCTCTAGTAAGAAGAAAAATATTTGATAGGTCTGAGTATAGTGGACGAGAGATGACATTAGATCAAATTATGGATATAATTTCTGAATTTGATTTCCCAGAATATTACTATTCCAGAGCGCTTGACGAACTTCGTAATCGTACAGAAGCTTTGCCCGAAAATATTAAATATTTATCAAATTGGATAAATAATTCTTTAAATTGCAGCATAATTTATATGCCAATTTATAGACGTATTGAACGAAAAATTGGTTATATAAAAGAAAAGGAGTTTTTAGGAAATAAAAGAATGCCCCCATCTTATTATAGAAATAAGATGTCATTCGATGAAAGAACTAAAAGAATTATGGAAATATCTCAAACCGGTATGGATGATGTTCACTTATCTATTACAATGACAATTGATTCTATCCAAAAAGAGTATAATAGCACGGCATCTAAGTTGAATCTTGAATGTTTTAAAGGAATTATTACGCAATCATTTAATAAAGATATTGTTTTTACACGTGAAAATTTAAATCCTAAATTTATTGATAAAGTTTTTGGAAGTATTAATGAAAATATCTTACCACAGCATGATATTTTACAGATAAAAAAAAGACTTTTAGAAATGATGAAAGAAACTCAATCTCTATCGGAATATGATAAAATTGTATACTATTTTTATCATATGCTTGTACAAAGATTTATTGCTTTAAAGAAGAAAGAAGAAACTATTGAGAGATATTTTGAGGCATGTAATCAATATTTAGTTAATAAGCATTTTGAGTATAAATCAAGTGAATTTACTTATGAGCTAGTAGTAGATGGATTTAATGGTACGAGACGAATTATAGATTTAGAACAACTATCATCGGGTGAAAAACAAATTGTATCTTTATTTAATTATATATATTTATCTCCTATTGAAGACATAATGCTTTTAATTGATGAACCAGAATTATCTCTTTCCGTACCTTGGCAAGAAAGTATTTTAGAAGATATTATTCAAGGGGGGTCATGTAAATCTTTAATTGCAGTTACACATTCGCCATTTATATACTCGAATAATATGGAACAATTTACTAGAGCATTAGAAGAGTTCTCATTTAATAATCAAGAGGAGAATTTATAATGAATATGTTAGAGAAACATCAAGTTGCAATTAAGGGTATAAACATACCTTATCATAGGTTTTTGTTAGCATATAAAAGCCACGAGGATCAAGCTTTTATTTTTTGTGAGGGTAATGAAGATTTAAGCTATTATTCTGGACATGTCAAAAGTAAATTGCCATCCACTTGCAGCTTATATCGTTTTTTTGTTGATGGACGAAATAAGGTATTACGATTACACGATGATTTTGATTGGAATAGATTTTGCAATAAACAAATCTTATTTTTCATAGATAGGGATGTAACATATTGGTGTGAAGAAAAACAAACAGTTGCAGATAATATATATATAACAGATGGTTATTCTTTTGAAAATGAAGCTGTTAATGATTCTGTTTTTATTGAGTGTTTAGAAGACTTATTTGGTTTTGCTAATGCGACTGAAATAGAGATTAATAAAATAAGAAAATTTTTTATTGATAGACTTTCTATTTTTAATGAAAATATGAGATTTATTATGGCATGTGTTGTTGTAAGTTTGAAGAAAACGAATAAACATCTTGCAAAAGAAATTAAGCCTAAAAGGTTTATAGATTTGTCAAAAGACAATATTGTAATAGACGAATATTCAGATATTTCAACTAAAAATTATATTATGTCAAAATTAGAACTTACAGATGATGATATGCCTCAAATTAGTTATTTTATTGATAGATTTGTTACTGAATCTGAACATTATTATGTTAGAGGTAAATGGGCATTATATTTTATGATAGAATGTTGTCAGTATGTTTTTAAACATGGTCGAGAGTTCGCACCTTCGCTATATGATAATAATGGTAAAGAGCCAAAACGACTTTGTGATTTGAATTATAATAGTGCAATGAGTATACTTGCTCCTAGGCTGCCTGAAACAGCTTCTTTGAGATCATTTTTACTTAGGACATGTAAAGTATACGGAGAATGTAAAGACCGTAGAAAATGTGATAGACAATCTATATCTTCGTGTGGAAATCGAACCATGGTACTTGCTAACTAGTATATGTGCAGTAGTATTATTTATGTTTAATTAGGATATGTGATTTATTAGGACATACTATATGAAGTGAATAATAATACCACAAAGAAATAATGAAAATTTATATATTTAAGTGATTTGTGAGTTTTTAACTTTACTAAGGATGAAGATAGCTTTAAAAATAAATAGCACATAAATGATATTGAAGTATATATGGACATATCAGCTACATATATTAGAAATAACTGTATTATACTAAATAAGAATACATCTATAGTTTTATATGCACATTATCTTAGAAGCTTATTAGTGTCTTTATTATTTTGTCTTCTGAATGAGTGACAATAATTTACAAAATAGCTATCTATTTTTAAGCATTCTTCTAATTTCGTAAATTCGCTAAAATCTTTACTATTAATTTAGAGAAGAAGGTTTTTTTATATAAGCAACAGCTCATAACTGTATTTTAAATAAGCTTATATCACTTTTACAATAATAAAAGTCCTAAGAAAAATAGAGTAATTAATATAGAATTCATAGTTAGAAAAGGGCATCAATGATTTCTATTTCATGCGATAGTAAAAATAGTATATCTATGATGTCACTTTACGATAAATTTAATATGTAAAATAAAAGCAAATTTATAGCTATAATACAAAATGGAATATAAAGTGAAGTTTTTAATACTAAAATTCATTATACAGAACAGTTATTATTGTTCTCTAAGAATTTAGACACTATCTGAAAAAGCTCCTTATCACAGTTTAGAAAGGTATAATGTCATCTAGCATTAAAATAATAATATTTTTCGTTGTTAAGTAAATAGTGAAAGTATAGCTCTTTTCTACTCTGGTGCACTGACTTTATCCGTGTGGGAGCCTAAATAAGTACTTTCCTATACTAGTTTTCATAATCTTTTGTTTTGTATTTGGGAGATGGTTCATAATTATATAGAAGCTTATGCCGATAATAGGTACTATCCTTTTATTTATGTAGAGAAACAAGTTAGCAGGAAATTGAATATAGAATATAAAAAAGCTATGAAGCAGAGTTAAGATAACTAAACTTCATAGCTTTTGTATTTTAGATTTTGAACATTGACAACTTTAGCTTTAAATGATATATTTTTATGAATAGACCATAATATATCATTATATCATATAACAATATATTTGTCAATAGCTATTTAAAAATATTTTAAATTTAAAGGAGTGTATTTTATGGAGGTTAACAAAGCAAGCCTTACGGCTATTGTATCAGCATTTGGACGAGCATATCATTCGTTAAATGATGAGCCCAAAATATTTAATGATTACTTAGCTGAAAAAATGATTACAGATGAGGAGTTTAAAAATATTTCTAAGAACATGATAGAAGGAATTAAATTTTTTAATCCTGAAGATGAAAATATATATAAGAATGAAGAATCCATGCTTAAATGGATTGTGCAAACACAAATATCACCAACACCTTTAGCAAGAAGTAGATACACAGAAGATATGTTAGAAAATGCTATTAAAATGGGTGTAAAGCAATATGTTATTCTTGGAGCAGGTTTTGATACTTTTGCATTTAGAAAACCTGAATTATTAAAGAAAATAAAAGTCTTTGAAGTTGACCACCCTGCTACTCAAGAACTAAAATTAAAAAGAATTAAAGACTTAGGTTGGGAAATAAGTCCTTCACTTAAATTTGCTCCTGTAGATTTTTCAAAGGATGGTCTTAAAAAAGCATTGCTGGATTCAGGATTTGATTCAAATAGTCTTAGCTTTTTTAGTTGGTTAGGAGTCACATATTATTTAAGTAGAGAAGAAATAATTAATATGTTTAAAAGTATTTCTAGTATTGCTTGTAAAGGAAGTTCATTGGTATTTGATTACCCAGATAAGGATATTTTCAATAGTGAAAGAACCACAAGTCGTGTCCAAGCAATGGTGAAAATGGCTGAAGTAGCTGGTGAACCTATGAAAACAGGATATGAATATTTAGAACTGGAAAGTGATTTAGATAAAGCAGGATTATTGATTTATGAACATCTTACTCCAAAGGATATTGAAGAAAAATATTTTAAAGAAAGAGATGATTATTATCATGCTTTTGAAAATATAAACTATGCTTTAGCAGTTGTGGATAAAAAGTTGGGGGCGGTTCATAGTAATATTTAAAATTCGATAATATTACTATCATGCTAAAAATATTAAATATAATATGAGTATATTGGTTAGGGGAATTGCTCTAACCAAATTTTTTATCTAATTGAATATTGAGTTTTATAAAACATACTAGGTACTATTTTTTAAGTAAAGTTAACTGTCACTAGAATTGCATTATTAAATTGTTTAATATTCCACTAATATAAATTTTAAAATTGCTATTAGAAAGGCAATTGTGCACAATGCTAAGGGGAATATAGTCACTTAAAAATATAATAGATTTAATTATTATATGAGAATAGTCAAGCAATATGAGGTTTGAATTTTATGGAACAGTTGTTATTATATATGATATAATGTAATTATTTGGAGCATGATGAAAGAATTTAATGTTAAATGGAAACATAAGAAAAGACAGTGTTTTAAGAGAATATTATATGTAAACAGCAAAATGAACTGCAAATTAAAAGACAACTATTTGTTCTAAAAAATTTAAATAAGATATTGTATAGCGAAACAATGTTATGTTACAATAAGTTTATAAATTAAATGAAACTTTATAGAATTTTATGCTAATAAAGGGGGATTAGAGAGGTGGAGAAAGAGAAGTATACTATAGGGGATATAATAAAAATTCCTTTCAACTGTGATTTTAGGTACGCTTTAGTTATAATGTTTCAAAAAATTCTGCAAGGATTGGTGCCAACCCTGCAGGTAATAGCAACAGCTAAGTTTTTAGATGTGGCTATGGCAATAGTTAGTGGAAAGGCTGATTACAATGAAATTTTCTTACCATTAACTTTAGTGATAATATTTATTGCTTATAACTGGATTTCATCACAGCTTATAAAACTAGTTGAGGTAAAGCTAGAGATAAAACTCAGAGAAAAATTTAGAGTTTTTATTACAGAAAAAAGAGCCAAGCTAAAGTATAAGCACATTGAAAATAAGGATACTTGGGACTTGATATCGAGAGTTGCAAAGGATCCAGAAGTACAATATGCAAATGCATATAAAGCTCTGTTAGATATGGCGGCACTTATTATCAGAATATTAGGAATACTACTTGTGCTGATTACTCAAGTTTGGTGGTCAGCTGTAATTATATTAGCAGTATCCATACCACTATTTGCGCTGGCATTAAAAAGCGGCAAGGCAAACTATGAGGTAAATAGGGAAGTATCAAAGTATAAAAGAAAATATGAATATCTTAAAGAGGTTATCACTGGAAGAGATGCTGTTGATGAAAGAGCACTATTTAGTTATACAGATGAAATGAATAAAAGATGGTGGCAGGAGTATGAGCACGGAAGAAAAATTGAGTATAAAACCAACGTAAAATGGTATATAAGGATGAAAATGGGAAGCATAATTACTGCACTTATATCTATATTAATAGTAATAGTTCTTATAAATCCAGTAAAACAAGGTCTGCTAACTATAGGAATGTTTATATCTGTTGTTAATGGGGTTTTTTCTTTAGTTCAAATGATGTCTTGGCAGCTTGCATATTATGCACAAGAACTAGCCACTAATAAAGAGCGCCTAAAGGATTTAACAGATTTTGTTAATTTAGAAGAAAGAGAAGGTGCAATTGATAAGCCCGATGAAAATGAAATAAAATTAAAGTCATTGGAGTTTAAAAATGTATCTTTTAAATATCCAGGCACCAATAATCATATTTTGAAAAACATTTCTTTTAATATAGAAGAAGGAAGGCATTATGCTTTTGTTGGAGCTAATGGGTCAGGAAAAACTACTATTACTAAGCTTATCACTGGATTATATGAAGAATTTGAAGGAGAAATCTTAATAAATGGAATAAATATTAAAGAATATAGTCATAGTAAATTAAAATCTTTATGTTCTGTAGTATATCAAGATTTTGCAAAATATTTTATAACTTTAAGGGACAATATTGCTTTAGGGCATATCAGAAAAATGGACAAGGATCTTAGTGATGAAGATATAAATAAGATAGTAGATATTATAGATTTAACAGATGTTATAGAGAAACTTCCGAATGGCTTAAACTCTTATTTAGGTAAAATAAAAAGTGATGGATTAGATGTTTCTGGAGGACAATGGCAACGTATAGGTATGGCAAGGTCTATTATAAGTGATGCACCATTAAGAATATTAGACGAGCCTACAGCAGCTTTAGATCCAATAAGTGAAAGTAATATATATGAGAAATTTGAAGAAATAAGTAGAGGCGGGACTACAATTTTCATAAGTCATAGACTTGGGTCAACGAAACTTGCTAATGAGATTTTTGTTATAGAAAATGGGACTATATTAAAAAAAGGTTCTCACGATGAGCTTATGGAGATTAACGGCACTTATGCAGATATGTATGAAAGCCAAAGGAGTTGGTATCTATGATAAAGGAAAATGAGAATAAAGATATATCAGTTTTTAAGATAATTAGAAGAATTCTTCCAATAATTTTAACAGCTTCACCTATATATTTTTTATTATATAGTTTAATGGGGATTATGCATGGAACTTCTATTGGAGCTATAACCTTTATGACTCAAAAATTTTTTGATTCAGTTACAAAAGGAATATCAATTGGAGGAGATGGTTCTAAAGTAATATTAATGGCAATTGCTTTAGGTTTAACTGTAATAGGGTCTCAAGTATTAAATGGAATTCATAATTTTATGGGAGACAATCTTAGTAAAAAAATATATGGTCAAATGGGTAAAAAGCTAAATGAAAAATTTGGGAAAATATATCCTGTGGATTTTGAAAATCCTAGATTCTTAGACGATATAAGTAAAGCTGATGAAGGAATGCTCAACAGTATTTACTTAATTTTGTTAGCTTCAACTATCTTTACTTTCTATCTTCCTTATTTTATTTTTATGGGAGTATATCTTTACAAACTAAAGCCTATTTTAATTGTATCTTTAATATTAATATTTGTACCAGTAGCTTTAACTCAATTTATAAGAGTTAAAATTTTTGGAAAGCTAGCAGATGACTCTGCTCCAATAAGAAGGGAATATGAATATTATGAAAGATGCATGATAGATAGAGAATATTATAAGGAAACCAGGCTTTTAGGAGTTTTTGATTACTTTAAAAATCTTTATATATCTTCATTAAGACTTTTGAACAGTAAAATATGGAAAGCGGAAAGAAATTCTGCACTTATGGAGTTAAGTATGAAGATAATAACTATTTTAGGGTATATGGGAGTTCTTTACTTATTATTTGATGCATTACTTAAAGGTGAAATAACAGTAGGAGCTTTTGGTGCAATATTTTCATCTATAGGCAGCATGTTTAATATAATGGAAGAAATAATATGTCGTCATATAGGTGAGATGACTAGAAATCTAGGTACTGTAAGAAACTTTGTAAGATTTCTTGAAATTCCTGAAAGAGGTGGAGAAGACATAGAAATTAAAGGGACACCAAATATATCTATTAATAATGTATCTTTTGCTTATCCAGGANNATCTGATATATCTTTGCAAGTAAAAGCTGGAGAAACTATTGCTATTGTTGGAGAAAATGGGGCAGGAAAAACCACTTTAGTTAAACTTATGACAGGGATATATTTACCTACAGAAGGTGATGTGAAAATTGGAGGAATAGATACCTCTAAAATATCACCCCAGTTTTTATATAGCGGAATATCAGGAGTATTTCAAAAATATCAAAGATATAAGATTACTCTTAAGGAGAATATAACCATAAGCTCTATGGAGGAAAAAGGAAATAAAAAACTTAAAGCAGATTTAGAAACAGCAGTATCGAAATCAGATTTAATTATTGATGAGGAAAAGTTCCCTAATGAATATGAAACTATGCTCTCACGTGAATTTGACGGAGTAGATTTATCTGGTGGGCAATGGCAGAGAATATCTATAGCAAGAGGATTTTATCGTGAGCATAATATGATAGTTCTAGATGAACCTACAGCAGCTATAGACCCTGTTGAAGAAACTAAAATATATAAGAAGTTTGCTGAAATGTCAGAAGGAAAAACTTCTATTATTGTTACTCATAGATTAGGTTCAGCAAAAATAGCTAATAGAATAATAGTTATGGATGATGGAAAAATAGCTGAAATAGGAAATCATGAAGATTTAATAGAGAAGAGAGGTAAATATGCACAAATGTATGAAGCTCAAAGTAAATGGTATGCTGAGGAAAAAGTTGTAGCAGAAACATATATTTAATTTATAAGAAAGTTAGAATAAAAAATGAGGCTTGGACAAAAGTAGGGTTTATATTATCTTTTGTCCAGGCTTCATTTTAGTAATAACAATTAACAGTTAATTTATTTCTTAGTTAATGCTGCTACATTTTAGTATTTATTCATTTCTATTTCCGGATGATCTTCTTTAAATTTATCAAGAGCATCTATGTTGGTTTCTTTCAAATATTTATCAAAAAAGTCGAGAGAAAGTTCATTGATAAGTTTAAAAGTTTTCTTATNNCTTATTAACGGAGAAAAACCTGCTAAATCGGTAAAACTACCATGATCAGTGTTTGGTAAAACAATAGTGTAGACGCCTGGTTTTTTAATGGTTTGATTTCTCTTATAAGATTCAGCAAAAAGTTCATCTCTATTTCCAACCTCGGCTTTATTTGCTTCTTCCATGTTACGGATTGAATCAGATGCATTAATTAACATATATGGTTTTTCGGGACCTTTATCAGGTATTGCTTCTCCGTATAAACCGCCATCCATATCAATAGCTGCTTTAATTCTCTTGTCTTTAATTAAAACTTGAGTTGAAGTTGCTCCACCAAATGAATGACCCAACATCCCAATCTTATTAAAGTCTACCATTTTGGCTATAGTTTTAAGTTTTTCATCATTAGTACCTTTTTCTACCTCATCTAAAACAAAAGAGGCATCACTTTCCCAGATTTTAATTTCAGAATTAAGGAATTCTAAATCAGTTTCTCTTGGTCTAAAGGGAACAGGTTCTTTTCCTGGGAATAGTGAAGTTGCTGCATCTCCTGTATAGTTTATTGCAACCACAACATAACCATGACTAACCATTTCTTCTATTTGGAAGGTATTTTGGCGATTGTATAAACTCATGCCATGAGAAAATAGAAGTAATGGAAATTTCTCTTTTTCATTTAAAGGTTTAGCATCTTTAAATGAATGTGTTTTAATTAGACCTAAATGTGAAGTAATGAAAGATTGCATTGTTTGAGTAGCCGAAAGTGCTTCACGTAAAGATGTAATATTATCTGAATATGGAGCCTTTTGTTTATTCTCACTATTTGCTGGATAATAAACTTGGACCATCAATTCACGATAAGGGTTATCGTTATACTCGTATTCCTCTTTACGACTTTTATCTATTAAGTGAAAAGAAGTTGTCCCAACTTTATATTCGCCAGTTGGTTTAGGGAATTTTATAACAGGAAAAAGCGTTGGTAAACTAACAACAATCGCTATAACTAACAGATAAGAAGCAATTTTAAAAACTTTAAAGATAGTTTTTTTCGAAACACTCTTCTCCTTAGGTTTAATAAAAACTAACAGAATACAACATAAAGTTATTAAATAAGCTGGTATCATCTGCCAACGAGCACCTTCAATTAAAAGATGGGTAAACATTAATCCACCGCTTATTACTAATAAGCTATAATTTTTTTTGGTTGCACCTTTTTCCTTAAAGATTAAAAGAAACAACACTATTAGTTGAACTAAGACATATGTTCCTTCGATAATACGCATTTTTTTCACTCCTTAACTTTAGATACATTCAAATGTATGTATATCTTTAAAAAAATAAAACTATTTTGTAGTTTTATTTTTTACTTGAATCTTGAATACTGTCATAGTACTTTTCAAAAGTAACTCGTACTTCATCATTGACAAATGGTATGCCAATTCCTGAAAGAATTAAGTTAATATGTTCGATTTTTTGCATGTACTCTTCCTTAGAAACCTGGAAAATACTTGGATTAGTCCAGAGATTTAAAAGTAAAGTAAAGGTTTCTGCTGCTTGTTTTGGATAGGCCACTTTCATAGATCCATCTCGATTCCCAGCTAAAATAAGTTTTAAAATATCTGGAGCAATTACATGAACGCCATCATTTACCATACACAAAATAAACTCAGGAGAATTTATCATGTGAGGGATCCTTATAATCTTACCATGCTCTACATGATTATTAAGTGAAAAGGAAAGGCCTTTTCTTAAACGCTCAATTGCAGTCAAATTCTCACTTTTTTGTTGATTTTCAAATGACTTATTCTCTGAAAAAAACTCAGCAGTTACGGCATCAATTAAATCAGCTTTTGATTTGAAATGATGATAAAATGCTCCTCTAGTAATGTCGCCTACATCATCTACGATGTCTTGAATTGTAACATTGTCCCACCCGTTGATTGTGAATAAACGGACAGCTGATTCCAAGATGTTGAACCTAGTAATTTCTGGATATTTATTCCGAGCCATTTAAAATCCTCCTATACATACATTTGAATGTTTCTTTATCTTACTTCTCTTAAGATAAACTGTCAAGCCTTTATTCTCAAAAAAATAATTAAAGTTAAATTTCTTATATAGACAAAGAGGGTGAGGCATAGGTAGATAGTTAGATTTTATTTATATACCGCTTTTAAATTTTGACTACACAAAAATAGCACACCTTGACATGATTAAAGCGACGAAACTAAACCATAAAAGGAGTGCTATTTATGTATTTAAATTGTAACATGGGTGAAATAAATTTGCCATCAGAATTAGATTATTACATTACCAAAAGTACTTAAGAAATTCTTCGCAGCAGATGAAAGATAGCCATTTTTCATCCATATTGCAGCTATTTGAGTACATAAAGAACTGTTATCAATTTCTTTATATAATAAATTTGACGAACCTATAAGCTTAAGTGCTGATTTTGGAACAATAGCTATACCAAGACCAGCATTTGCCCACAATAAAGTAGTTCGTGCATCATCATTTTTACAAAAAACTTTAGGTTTAAAACCCAATTTATGACATTCCTCTAAGATTAATTTCTCAAATCGTCTATATATTATTAAAGGCTTATCCATTAAGGCTTTTATATCAATAGTTTTATTATTATCCCAATTTAAGTTTTCTACCATGGCGGCAACCATTGGTTCAGAAGATAAATAAATATGGTTTATATCTGCAGTATTAAAAGGTGTACGAACAATTGCAATTTCAATTATACCTCTATTTAGTATTTCTAATAATTCATAAGTATTTCCCTCATGAATTTCAAAATTTATAAATGGATATTTATCGTGAAAGGTAGCTAATCTGTTAGTTAATAATGAAGCACCAGAAGAAGACACTGTTCCTATAGATAGGGTTCCTTGAGTACCTTTTTTAAAATCCTTTAATTCATCTATAGTTGTTTCTGTTAAATCTAATATTTGTTTTGCGCGATTATAAAGCATAAGTCCTGCATCTGTTAATTTAATATTACGACTTCCTCTTTCAACAAGTTTTACTCCCAATTCATTTTCAAGATTTTTCAATTGATAACTTAAAGGGGGCTGAGCAATATTAAGTTTTTTTGCAGCACTAGTTATTTGTCCTTCTTCTGCAATTGTATAAAAATATTTTAATTGCTTTATATCCATAATATCCACTTCCCATATAAAAATTGTATATAGCCTATATATATTATGTATTTTTAATATATATCTATGCTTGATATAATAATAGGATAAATATAAAAATAATTCAATATAAATTATATTAAGCATCTTGAAAAGCAGTAAGTTAGTATGTTAGTGTATTTTCTATTGCAATAATCTACCACAATTATCTATAATTAACTGTGAGCAAATTCTAGGGAATTATATAATATAAATTTTTTAGATGCTTTATAAGGAGGTCAAAATTTGTTTAAATTATTTAGATTTATTAAGCCCTATAAAAAACAAGTTATTTTAGGACCGATTTTTAAATTGTTAGAAGCTATATTCGAAATATCAATACCTACAATTATGATTTTAATTGTAGACAAGGGGATAAAAATTGGGAGTACATCGTATATACTGAAAATAGGAGGTATAATGTTTCTCATGGCTACATTGGGAGTTATATCTTCTTTTACTTGTCAATATTTTGCGTCTATAGCATCCCAAGGTTTTGGAACGATTTTAAGAGATGAACTATTTAAGAAAATAGGTGCTTTATCTTATAATGAACTAGATGAATTTGGTACAGCTTCACTAATTAATCGTGTAATAAACGATGTAAATCAGCTTCAATTAGCCTTAGCAATGTTTATTCGTCTTGCTATAAGAGTTCCTTTCTTATGTATTGGTGGAATTATAATGGTAATGTTTTTAGATGTTAAGCTTTCAACAATAATGTATTTATCTATTCCTATATTTGCTTTTGTTTTATATATGATAATGAATAAATCCCTACCATTATATAAAACAGTTCAGAAGAAATTAGATAAATTAGCATTGATATTAAGAGAGAATCTATCTGGAGTAAGAGTTGTAAGGGCATTTTCAAGAATGGAATATGAAAAGGTGAGATTTGAAAGTGCAAATGAAGATCAAACAAATACTTCAATTAAAGTAGGTAAGATCTCAGCTTTAATGAGTCCAATTACAAGTATAATAATGAATTTTTCAATTTTATTTATATTATGGTTTGGAGGCGTTAGAGTAAATAACGGTGCTATTACAACAGGAAAGATTATAGCTTATATAAATTATACAACTTTAATTTTATCAGCACTTATTATTGTTGCTAATCTCATCATAATATTTACTAAAGCTGCTGCAAGTGCTTCACGTGTAAATGAAATATTCGATACAAATCCAAGTATAGAATATAATGACGTTTTACTAAGGGATAGAAAGTCAGATGAAAATGTTAGTTTAATAAAATTTGAAAATGTATCTTTTGCATATAAAAGTTCAAAGGAATATTCTATAAGCAATGTTTCCTTTGAAATAGAATCAGGACAAACTGTTGGAATAATTGGAGGTACTGGTTCTGGTAAAACAACGCTTATAAATTTAATTCCAAGACTGTATGACGTTAGTGAAGGAAAAGTTTTAATTAATGGAATTGACGTTAGGGAATATTCTAAAGAAGAACTTGGAGAGAAAATAGGGGTGGTACCACAGAAGGCAATTTTATTTTCAGGAACGGTTTCGGAAAATATAAGATGGGGAAAAGAAAACGCAAGTATAGAGGAGGTTAAAAAAGCAGCTGAAATTAGTAAGGCTGCAGAATTTATTGAAAAGCTTCCACTAAAATATGAAACCAATATATCTCAAGGAGGAGTTAATCTTTCAGGAGGGCAGAAGCAAAGACTTACCATAGCAAGGGCTCTTGTAGGTAACCCAGAAATATTAATTATGGATGATAGTTTAAGTGCATTGGATTATGCCACTGATGCAGCACTTAGAAGTGATCTTAAAAAGAATACAAAAGGTATGACTGTTATTATGGTTAGTCAAAGAGTGAGCACAATAAAAGCTGCAGATAAAATAATAGTCTTAGATGATGGAACAGTTTCAGGTGTTGGAAATCATGAAGAATTGATTAGTAATTGCGGTGTATATAAAGAGATATGTAATTCTCAACTTTCAAAGGAGAGTGATGAAGTTGAAAAAGAATAGTTTATTTAGATTATTTAAGTATATTGGAAATCATAAAATATACATGGGTATATCTCTTATATGTGCACTTATTAGTAATATTTTAATGGCATTTATTCCTTTTATTGTAGGAAAGGGAATAGACAAAATTGTAGGAAAAGGAACAGTGGATTTTGATAATTTGCTAAAAATAATAATTATTTTAGCAGTGGTATATTTAATTAGTTCATTATTTATGTGGATATTTACAGTTATAGCAAATATCATAGCTTTTAAAACTGTTAAAGATATAAGGAATGAAGCTTTTGATAAGATTAGTACTCTTCCACTTAAATATTTTGATAAAAATGCACATGGAGATATAATGAGTAGACTCACAAATGATATTGAGGCTATTTCCGATGGATTACTTCAAGGTATAACTCAATTTTATCCTGGAATTGTAACTATAATAAGTTCTCTTGTATTGATGTTTGCTTTAAGTGTAAAAATAACTTTAGTTATATTACTTATGACTCCATTATGTTTTGTAATAGCTTCCTTCATTACAAATAGATCAAATAAAATGTTTAAAGAACAACAAAAAACTGTAGGGGAATTAAATGGATATATTGAAGAAATCATAGGCAATCAAAAGGTAGTTAAAGTTTTTGGTTATGAAAAACGTTCAGAAGAAAAATTTAAGAAGATTAATAGAAGACTTTATAAATGTGGTCAACAGGCACAATTCTATTCATCACTTACAAACCCATCAACTAGATTTGTTAATAATATTATTTATGTATTAGTTGGAGTAATTGGTGGCTTACTGTCAGTTTTAGGTGGTCTTAGTGTAGGAACAATATCAAGTTTTTTAACCTATTCAACACAATTTTCACAACCTATAAACAATATAACTAGTGTTGCAACACAGCTTCAAGCAGCACTTGCATCTTGTGAGAGGGTATTTTCAATAATAGATGAAACACCAGAACCAACAGATTTAGAAAATACTAAAAAGATTACAAATTGTGAGGGAAATATAACTTTTGATAATGTATCCTTTTCTTATGTAAAAGAGGTACCTTTAATTAATGATTTTAATGCAGAAATAAGAAAGGGGAGCACTATTGCTATCGTTGGACCTACAGGTGCAGGAAAAACTACTATGGTTAATTTGCTTATGAGATTTTATGATATAAACAAGGGTAAGATCTTAATTGATGGAATAGATATATATGAAATTAAAAGAAATAATCTTAGATCTTTATTTGGAATGGTTCTTCAAGATACTTGGCTTTTTGAAGGAACAATAAGGGAGAATATTGCCTATGGAAAGCAGGAGGCAACTGAAAGTGAAATTGAAAATGCAGCTAAGGCAGCACATATTCACAGTTTTATAAAAAGACTTCCAGAGGGGTATGATACAGTTATTACAGAGGCAGGAGCAAATCTTTCAGAAGGCCAAAAGCAGCTATTGACTATAGCAAGAGTGATGCTTATAGATCCTCCAATGCTTATACTTGACGAGGCAACTAGTAGTGTTGATACAAGAACTGAAATAAAAATACAAAATGCATTTCTTTCTATGATGAAAGGTAGAACAAGCTTTGTTATAGCTCACAGGCTTTCCACTATTCGTGATGCTGATTTAATCTTAGTAATGAAGGATGGTGAGATAATCGAAAGAGGAAGCCATGAAGAACTAATAAATAGGGGAGGTTTTTATACCAAGCTCTATAAAAGCCAATTTAAAAATGCTACTGATGTAATTTAAAATTTTAGGATAGTTTATATATTAAAAGGTATGAAATTTACTTATTTAAATTTCATACCTTTTTTATTTGCTACTATTAAATTTTATGGGAGTTTCATAAAAAGTTCTATTAAATTTTATTTTATTTTGAAATATTCAATTCTTTTAAATCTACTCTATCTAACTTTTTAAATTCTACAGCTAAAAGAACAAGGCAGTATAAGAATACTATTACGTCTGTAACTGTAGAAGCTATCCATGTTCCTTTAATTCCAACAACTCTAGTAAGAACTATAGCTATAGGCATGAAAAGTACTACTTGTTTTAAAAGAGTTATTATTGCAGATTTTCCACCTTTGCCTATTGATTGGAAGAATGTCATGCACATAACTATAACACCTGATACTGGGAAGGCTAAAAACATAAGTCTAAATAAATTGTAGCCACTTTCTATTAAAGCTTTATCATTAAGGAACAAGCTTAAAACAATCTTAGGTTTAATCATATAGAAACCCCATAATATTCCGATGAATATTACAGAAGCTACACTAAAGATTTTAACCGCTTCTTTAACACGATCATATTTTTTTGCACCAAAGTTCATGCCTACTATAGGCTGAAGCCCTTGTCCTATTCCCCATATAGGTATAAATGTAAACATTAAAATTCTAAGGGCCACACCCATTAATACTACTTGTTCATCTCCACCATATATTGATACAAGCTTATATAATGCAGTTTGTTGTATTAGGTACATAAGTTGCATCATAGCTGCTGAACCTCCTACGGATAATATCTCTGGTGCTAAATCAGAGGCAAATTTTAATTTATTAAGTGGAATTATTGATTTATTACGCTTAAAGTATATAAATGTAGTTAGAGCTTGAATCATTTGAGCTATTACTGTAGCTATAGCTGCACCTTCAATACCTAGACCTAAAGGTTTTATAAATATTGGATCTAAAATAATATTTAATATTGCACCTAATGCCATAATACTCATAGCTTCTTTCATCTTTCCTTCTCCTCTTATGAGCATATTGGCACTTTGTGAAAAGTTAACAAAGAAGGAGCCTATATATGATATTCTTAAATAGTTTACTCCGAGCTTTAATATTTCCCCTTTAGCACCTGAAAATCTAAGCAAGTTTTCTGCAAATATACATCCTAATATAGTAACAGACAGTGATAATACTAATACACATATTATTAAATTACCTAAAATTTTATTTACTACTTTATCATCCTTAGCTCCAATAGCACGAGATAAAATTGAAGATGAACCAACTCCTACAAGTACAGCAATACAATTGTTTATAAAAGTATAGGGAGAAGATATACTTACAGCAGCTAAGGCCGTTTCTCCTACTAATTTTCCAACAAAAATAGCATCACATAAACTATATAAACCTATGACCAACATTCCTATAATTCCTGGAACAGAAAGTTTTAAAAGTAATTTAAACATATTACCATTAATTAATTCTTCACGATTTTTATTCATAAGTATCATTCCTTTTCTTAAATTAATTTATATATAATAATTGCAATTTTGATTTTATAAAGTTTTTTTACTCGGTATTTTAATAAAGCTTGGGAATATGACTTAGTATCTATAACCTTAAATCAGATTTGAAACTTTAAATTTTAAGTGATTATTTATACTGATATTTAAATTATTTCTACCCTCCTTTCAAATAAATAGATAAACTCTCTAAGAAGTTTAAGAATGATTATCTTTATCAATTATAAGAGAATGTACTATACATTCTCTACTTATATAAGGATTAAAAATAACGGAAAAAGGATTATTCTTATGAAGTGAATTATTTTTAGAAAAATTGAAGAAGTTTAGAAATATATTTAATGATATGAAGTTATAAATATAATAAAGTATTAGGTACAAGAGTAGCTGACGTTTTCTTTTATTAAAATTTAAAAGGAAATATATAATGCATGGAAAATATATATTATTAATGATATAGGAAATATTATGGTCTTCAGGGGATAGAGATACATAATAATTTTGTAACAACATAATTTAAAGTACTACTAAATAAGGGAGAGGGGGAAAATATGATAAGGTTAACTGAGATTGAAGGAAGAAAAGTGGAATATTTAATTAAAGGGAATGGAGAAAAAACAGTAGCTATTATGGTAGGAATGGGGTGTAGTATTTACGATTGGTTAAATATTATTGAAGATATATCACAATATGCCAACGTCATTGCAATTCATAGACCTGGAGTTGGAAATAGTGAGCCACATATTGAAGGAAGTACAACTGCTATAGCCTCCAAAGATTTATACTCTTTAATAAAAAAACTTGATATCAAAGAGAAGATTATATTGGTAGGGCATTCCTATGGAGGTTTGTGTGTTCAGCATTTTTCTAGATTATATCCAGAAAAGGTAGAAGGAGCAGTTCTCGTTGATTCTTCATCAGTAGATGGTTATAAATTTAATGAGTTAGAGTTACCTGTATCTGATGAAAATGAATCTGATGAAGCATATATAAATTTATGGACAACCTATTCTAAATATACTAAAGAACAATTAAAAGATGAAATAAAACCGACATTATCCAAAGAGGAACTAAAGCTACCTTATGAAATTCAACAGGAACTTTTAGAATTTAATATAAGACCTGAATTTTATAGAACACAATTATCAGAATTAATTGACTTAAGAAATGGTGGAAAAGAAATAAAAAGTGCAGGTAAATTTCCAAATGTACCTTTAAAGATATTAATAAGAGATCCTGAATATTCTATAAATCAAATAATAGAAACATACAGAGTACCTAGAGAAGAAGCTGAAAGAGTGGAAGAACTATGGCAGAGATTATCCAAGGAATTAAAAGAGTTATCAAATAAAAGTGAACTTATAATTGTAGAAAATAGTGATCATTGTATTAATGAAAGTAGACCAGATGCAGTTATTGCTGCAATAAAGGAACTTTTAATCTAAGGGACGGTTCATAATTATATTATAAATAGATTATATTATTTATAATATAATAAAAATGAACTGTCTCTTTAATATTCAAAAAAATTAATAAAAAGCTTTTTATTATGATGATTGTATGCACTGTTATTTTCACAACTTTAATTGGAGGTTCTATCAAAGAAGAAGCCAAGCAGGTTGTTAAGGTGAGTGAAATGAAAGAAAGAGGATATTAATAGACTTGAAAAACTATATAACTTCAATGATAAAGAAGTGGAGAGCTTTATTTTCTATATAGCTTCTACAAATATTAAAGCTGATGAAGTAACTGTAATTAAAGCTAAAGATGTTAATAATGTGGAAAATATTAAACAGAATTTCTTTATTTCTATGATATACTCTTTAAAAAGAGATTTTTTAGAAAATAGAGAGGAAGTATATAATTTATGAGTACAAATTTTTTAACTTTTACATATAAAATTCCAAGTGAACCCTCTAAGAATAGAGTCTATGTTTGGAGAATAATTAAAGATCTAGGAGGAATTTATCTGCAACATGGTGTAGCTTTATTTCCATATCAAGAAAACCTATATGAAATTTTACAGAATCTTCGTGAAGAAGTTAATTTATTAGGTGGAAAATCAACATTAGGTCAACTTAATTTTATAAATGAAGAAGATGAAAAAAATATTATATTGGAGTTCAAACAACAAGTAAATGAAGAATATAATGAATTTCAAGAGAACTGCCAACGACTTGTATACGAACTTGACCGTGAAACTGAAAATGGAAAATTTAAATTTTCTGAACTTGAAGAAAATGAGGAAGAACTAAAAAAGCTCCAACGATGGTATGATAAAATTATTAAAAGAGATTATTTTAATTCGGAAGGTAAAGATAAAGCAGAAGAAGTGTTTGAAAAAGCAAAAGTAAGATTACAAGAATATTCCGATGAAGTTTATAAAAGGCATGAGGAATAATAATAAAATAATATATAAGAAAAAGTTAAGTAGAAATTCTTTATGAAATTAAGATTATAAGGAATTTCTATTTTTTTATATTATAAAATGTTATTGACGTTAAATGTAACGAGTGTTACAATTAGCATATATTGTATGTAACAACTGTTACAATTAATATATATTTCATGATGATAATTAGAAATATTAGGAGAGGATAACATTGGGAAAATTTTTCAGGAAGAATGAATTTGAGAATATAAAGGGTAGAGAAAAATATGGCATTATTGCTTGCATTGTAAATATACTTTTGAATATTTTCCTATTCACTTTAAAACTTATGATTGGCCTTTTATCTCAGAGTATATCTATTATGGCTGATGGATTTGATAACTTAGTTGATTCACTTTTATCGATAGTAATAATTTTAGGGTTTAAGGTTGCCAATAAACCAGCTGATGAAAAACATCCTTTTGGCTATGGAAGAATTGAATATATTTTTACTTTATTAGTTTCTATTTTTATTTTGCTATTTGGTGCTTTATTTATTAAAAACTCCTTAATGCAGATATTGAGCCCGAAACCAATAAAATACAGTAATATTGCACTGATTTCGTTAATAATTTCAATCTTAATAAAAGTATTTTTGGTTAAATTTAATAGAAAAATAGGAGAAAAAATAAAATCACCTTTAATGAAATTGAATGTATTAGATTGTTTAACTGATATTCTTTCAACAGGAGCGACAATTATATCATTAACTTTATCAGGTTTTACAGAATTTCCCATAGATGGATTTATAGGAATTATTGTATCTATATTTATATTATATACAGGATTTAAATCAGCAGCTAATAGTATAGATTTATTACTTGGAAGAAATATTACATTTGAACTTATGGATGAGATAAAAAACATACTATTTTCTTATAAGGATATAAGTGGTATTCATAATTTAGTTATTCATGATTATGGGCCAGATAAAAGATGGGGTTCTGTACATGTAGAGATAGTCTCAGATAGAAATTTATCAAAAATCGATGAATTAATGGATAACATACAGAATGATATTGTGAAAAAATTAAATTTGAATATTAATATACACGTGGATTTAACTGAGCAAAAATAAGCTTATAACTACGTACGTAGTAGGATGAAAATCTTAAAGATGTGTATGTTTCCTAATAATAAACAGTTTATTATAGAAGAAATATCAAAGGTTAAATTCAATGTTAAGTTGAATTTAAATATGTTGATGATTTTTTATCACTGTAGGAGAGAGGCGATTAAATTGAAAACAAAATTTCTAGCTTTTAGCTATAAAATACCAAGTGAGCCATCTAAAAATAGGGTGTATTTTTGGAGAGCAATTAAAGAGCTAGGTGCAGTGTATCTTCAACATGGAATAATATTGCTTCCTAAAAATGAGGAGATACTTAATAAATTACAAGAATTAAGATATGAAGTTATAAAATTAAAAGGTAAGGCTACTGTTAGTGAAATTTCATTTATAAATGAAGATGATAAAAATGATATCATGTTTGAGTTTGAAAAATCACGAAAGGAAGAGTATGAAGAATTATCAAAAGAGTGTGAGAAAATTATTCGGGAAATAAATAGAGAGATTGAAAATAAAAAGTTTAAATTTTCGGAACTAGAAGAAAATGAGGAAGAATTAGAAAAAATTAAACGCTGGTTTAAAAAAATAGTTATGAGAGATTATTACAATATATCAGAAAGAGAAATAGCAGTTGAAAAAATAAAGAGTGCAGAAATAAAACTTCAAAGATATTCCGAAGAAGTCTGCAAAAGAGAAAATTCAAAATTTTATTGTCATAAAAATTATAATTGCGATCATAAACACTATTATAAATGTCATCATAGATAGGAGTGATATTTATGCAGGAGTTATTGGAAGAAATAAGAAATAGTTTAAAAGAAAAAGGCTATAAAATAACGCAACCAAGAGAAAAGGTATTAGATATTATTATTAAAAATCGATATAAACATTTAACTTCTGATGAAATTTACGTGCTTATAAAAAAAGATTATCCTAAAATAGGTATTTCAACGGTTTATAGAACCATGCAATTATTAGAGAGAATCAATATAGTATGCAAATTTGATTCTGATGAAGAGGGTATTAGGTATGAATTAATGGAACCAAATGATAAATATCAGCATCCTCATTTTATATGTAAAAACTGTAATAAAGTATATCCTGTAAAAGATGTTAATTTAGAACAAATAAAAAATAAAATTGATAAGAACTTTAATTTTAGGCTCTGTTTTAAACCAAGGTTGATAATGGATAGTATAAAAGTGGACAATGATTTGTCCACTTTTATTTAAATCATAATATACAATTAATAATATTAAAGTTCTTTATCAACCATCTCTTTTAACTCATTAGCAATATTTTTTGAAAAATCATGCTTTTTATCACTAAATGTCCAACCAAATCCATCTCCCTTATATCTTGGAAAGACATGCATATGATAATGTCCAATATCATTAAATTCTCCACCATTTTGCATTACACTATAACCATCTGGGGAATACTTTTCTTTAATTACCTTAACAATTTTTTTAGATAATACCATCATAGACGCTACTACCTCAGTTGGAATTTCATCAGTATCTAAATAATGTTCTTTAGGAATTATAAGTACATGTCCTTCATTTATTGGCTCTATAGTTAAGAAACACATAATTAACTCATTCTCATAAACTAAGTTACAAGGTAATTCCCCTTTTACAATTTTACAAAATATACAATCCATATTTACCTCCTTAATTTGTTTTGAAGTTCGTATTATAATATAATTGTCCAAAACTTTATATTAGTATTTTACATAATCTACGGATTGTAATCCAGTATTTTCTAAAATATAATCTAATTTAAACAAATCTCGGTACTCTGGTCTTAAATTCCTTAACCATAGTATAACTAAGTGCTATATTGCTATGAACTATCAAATTTTTAGTTCTTACTATATCTTTTTCTGTACTAAATGTATTTATCCACTTGTGCCACTTTAAGTAGTTTTCAAGATACTTTGTAGCCACTCCGTTAAATCTTGTCATCCATCTCTTTAAATTAGAATGTAGGCTATTTATGTGGTTTATATGGTATATATCCTCTTTGTGTCGTCCTCTTTTAATCCTCTTATGTTCTAATTCCATATCAGTAGCAAACTGAATGTATGACTTATGAGAGTCTGTGCATAGAATAGAATGTTCCCCTATGCGATTTTCATATAAGCGTTCTAACTCATTAGCAGTAACTCTACCAGTACATAACAATTCAATTATTATATTTCCTTGCCTATCAAGAGCAGTACCTACACATACTTGTTCTTTGCTTATCCCTCTCTTCTTGACTTGTTTACCTCTCTTACGAGAAGGTCTTGGCATATTAGCAGGTTTAGTACCTTTATATGAATAAGCAAAGAAAACTTCATCTGCTTCAACCACACCATCAACAGAGCCTACACCAAGAAACTCACTGATGCAATTAAGTATCTTATGTCGCCAGTAAAAAGATGTGGCTATATTAATTTCTACTTCTTCGGCAGATTTTCTTATAGAGTAACCATTTAACATACATTTAGCATATCTAAGCCACTTATCTAAAGTTTTCTTACTTCTGTAAGTAGCAGAGTTAGTTAAATCGGAGAATGATTTTTTACAATTTCTGCATAAATATCTTTGCACACCATTTCTTTTCCCATTTCTAACTACATCAGTACCATTACAATGACAACAAATTCTACCTTTAGAAAATCTCATTTCTTTGACTTCCTTAGTTACTTGTGCGACTTGAGAACCTAAAACAAGATATTCCTCTAATTGCGTTAATAATTCTTGTTGTTCTTGTTCTGATAAGGCTTTTGCTTGTGCCAATACTGATGTTACATTGTTCATCGTGTTACCTCCGAAAATTCATTATAACTATATTATAACCTATTTTCAGAAAAGTACACATATCAACCATTATTTAAAACAGAGCCTAATTTTAAGATAATTAACTATAGTCTTAAGTTTTACGGAATATGCAAAAATTGCAGCAAATTATAGAATTATATTAAAGGGACGGTTCATAATTTTATTATAAATAAAATTATACTATTTATAATAAAATGAACCGTCCCTTTAATAGGAGTCGCTTGGGAATGTGTACTTTTAAAAGAAACAATAGTTTAATTTAACTTAACTACATGAATAACAAAGTTACTGTTTATATTTGACATTGTAAATGAGCCATAGTAAAATATATAAATATAAAAAAGAATAAAGACAGTTCGTAACCATCCTGTCTATAAACAAAACTAGGACGTAACTACCGGCTTAGGTAGTTTTTTGTTTATGGGCGTTTTACGCCCTTTTTTATTTTCAAAAAACCTTCAAAGGTAAGGAGGAAGGATAATGAAGAAAATAGGATTAACCACTACGGTACCAGTGGAAGTTGTTATTGCAGCAGGATATACTCCAGTAGATTTAAATAATATTTTTATAACTTCAAAGGATTATTTAAAATACATAGATATAGCCGAAAGAGATGGTTTTCCTAAAAGCTTGTGTGCTTGGATAAAGGGAATTTATGGAGTGTGCATAGAGGAAAATATTAGAGAAATAGTTGGTGTTGTAGAAGGGGACTGCTCCAATACAAAAGCTCTTATAGAAGTGCTCAGTTTAAGAGGAGTAAAAATACATCCTTTTTCATATCCACAGAGCCATAAAATAGAGGATGTGGAAAATGAAATAAGAAAATTTATGAATAGTTTTAATGTTACTGAAGATGCAGTAGAAGAGGTTAGAAAAAGATTAGAAAAGATTAGAAAGTTATCTAAGGAAATTGATGAGTTAACATATAAGAAAAATAAGACCACAGGCTTTGAAAATCATTTATATTCCGTAAGCTTAAGTGATTTAAATGGAGATATTGATAGCTTGGAAGAGAGTCTTAAAAAAGCTATTGAAGAAATTAAGAAAAGAGAACCGCTAAATAAAAAGTTAAGGTTAGGATACATAGGGGTTCCGCCTATGACCTGTGATATATATGAATTTGTTGAAAAATTTAATGCCCACTTTGTATACAATGAAGTGCAAAGGGAATTTGCTTTTCCTAGAGGAGATAAAGCAAGAAATATATTTCATCAGTATTATGATTACACTTATCCCTATGATGTTAATTATAGAATTATAGAATTAAAAAACCAAATAAAAGAAAGAAAATTAGATGGTATAATTCACTACACCCAAGCTTTTTGCTACAGGGCTGTGGAAGATATTATACTAAAGAAAAAATTAGATATTCCAATGCTTAATATTGAAGGGGATAAGTTAAATACATTGGATGCAAGGACAAAGCTAAGGTTAGAAGCTTTCCTTGATATGCTAGTGGATTTAAAGGAGAGTAGAGTATGAGAGTGCTAGGCATAGACCTTGGAAGTAGAGAAGTTAAAATAGTTTCTATGGAAGATAACAATATAGTAGCAAAGAAAAAAATAAGTACCATGAGTTTTTATAGAGATTATTGTAGCTATAAGGGCAAAATTATTGTGAATTTGGAAAAGTTAGGCTTAGGTCAAGTTGATAAAGCAATATCTACTGGCTATGGAAAAAACAATACTGATTTATTGCTTTTTACCCCAATAAATGAGATAAAAGCTCATGTTTATGGAGGAATTTATCAAACTGGATTAAAAGACTTTATTCTCTTAGACGTAGGTGGACAAGATGTAAAGGTGGTTAAAGTAGAAAAGGGAATTATTACAGATTTAGAGCTCAATGAAAAATGTGCTGCATCCTGTGGCAGATATTTAGAGAATATGGCAAATGTGCTTGAAATATCTCTTGACGAAATGAGCAAGTACTGTGAAAATCCTGTGGAGTTAAACTCAACCTGCGCTGTGTTTTCTGAGTCAGAGTTAATAGGGAAAATAGCTGAAGGAGTGGAGATGGATAGACTTTGTGCAGGAGTTAACTATTCATTATATAAAAGACTTCGTCCACTACTTAATAAGTTTAGAGGGAAAAGGTTAATTTTAACAGGGGGCGTGGCTAATAATACTGCTATAAAAAAATATCTACAAAAGGATTACGAAGAGATAGTGTGTATAGAGGAACCACAATTTAATGGAGCAATAGGGTGTTGCTATTATGGGAGTAAGATTTTAAAGTAAGGAGGAAAAATATATGTATATATTAAAAGCGGAACAGAGTTTTGATAGTGCTCATTTTCTTGCAAGATATGAGGGTAAATGCAGTAATATTCATGGACATAGATGGAAGGTTGAAATTGAAATAAAATCTCAAAGCTTAATAAAAGATGGACAACTAGATGGTATGGTAATAGATTTTGGGGATTTAAAAAAGGCTGTAAAAGATATGGTAGATTATTATGATCATGGATTAATTATTGAAAAAGGAACTATGAGAGAAGAAACTTTAAATTGTCTTTTATTAGATGGATTTAAAATAATAGAAGTAGATTTTAGAACAACAGCAGAAAATTTTGCAGCCTTTTTCTTTAAAACTATGAAAGTTCAAGGATTCAATGTATTAAGAGCTACAGTTTTTGAGACTCCTACCAATAGCGCTACCTATGAAGAAAGAGAGGAGAGCTAAAGTGAAACTTAAGGTTGTAGAAAAGTTTGTTAGTATCAATGGAGAAGGGCTTCTTTGTGGTCAATTAGCAGTTTTTATAAGATTTGCAGGATGTAATTTGAATTGTAGTTATTGCGATACTTCTTGGGCTAATGAAAAAAATGTAGTATATGAATATATGTCTATAGAGGACATATATTCATATATAAAATCCACAAAGGTGAAAAACATTACTTTAACTGGAGGAGAGCCTCTAATGCAGCAAGGGATAATAGAATTAATAGAAAGGCTTTCTAAGGACAAAGAACTTCATGTGGAAATAGAGACTAACGGTAGTGTATTGCTCCAAGAGTTTTTAAAAACAGAAAAGCCGCCAAGCTTTACTATGGATTATAAGCTTCCTTCAAGTAATATGGAGAAAAGCATGAAGTTAGATAATTTTAAATATTTAACAAAGAAAGATACAGTTAAATTTGTATCTGGTGGCCTTGATGATTTAGTGAAAGCAAAATATATAATAGATAAATTTAACCTTATAGGTAAAACTAATGTATATGTGAGCCCTGTTTTTGGGGGAATTTCCTTAGATAGTATTGTAGAATTTATGAAGAAAAATAATATGAATGGAGTTACACTACAGGTACAGCTTCATAAAGTTATATGGGACGCAAATAAGAGAGGTGTATAAATTATGGCAATTGATACAAAGGCAATTGAAGAACATGTAAGAGGTATTTTAATAGCACTAGGAGATAATCCTGATAGAGAAGGGTTAAAGGATACACCAAAGAGAGTGGCTAAAATGTATAAAGAAGTATTTGAAGGAATGAACTATACCAATGATGAAATTGTATCAATGTTTAACACTACCTTCGAAAATGACTTAGATATAAAAGAAAATAATAAGGATATGGTTTTTATGAAGGGTATAGAAATATTTAGCTACTGTGAACATCATTTAGCACTGATGTATAACATGAAGGTTTCAGTGGCTTACATTCCTAATAAAAAAGTTATTGGATTAAGTAAAATAGCTAGAATAGCCGATATGGTAGGGCGGAGATTACAGCTTCAAGAAAGAATTGGAAGTGACATAGCAGAAATTATACAAAAGGTAACCGGTTCAGAAGATGTGGCAGTTATTATAGAAGGGGAGCATGGATGCATGACTTCTAGGGGAATACAAAAGCCAGGGACAAAAACCATATCAACTACTTTGGAGGGAAGATTTAACACAGACCCAATTTTAAATAACAAATTAATGATGCTTTATCAATAATAATAGGAGTGGATGACAATGAACAAAGAAAAAGCAGTAGTGGTGTTTAGTGGTGGACAAGATAGTACAACCTGTTTATTTTGGGCGAAAAAGAAGTTTAAAGAAGTTATAGCAGTATCCTTTGACTATAATCAAAAACATATATTAGAGTTAGAGTGTGCAAAGGATATATGCAAAAAATATAATGTAGAGCACCATATTTTAGATTTGAATTTATTAAACCAACTTGCACCAAACTCATTAATAAGAGTAGATATAGAAGTTGATAAAGAAGCACCAGGGGAGGGAGTTCCAAACAGCTTTGTAGACGGAAGAAACATGCTATTTTTAAGCTTTGTAGCTGTATTTGCAAAGCAAAGAGGAATAAACACAATTATAACTGGGGTGTCACAAAGTGATTTTAGCGGATATCCAGATTGTAGGGACGTATTTATTAAATCTTTAAATGTAACCTTAAATTTAGCCATGGATTATCAATTTGAAATTCTTACACCTTTAATGTGGATTAATAAAGCAGAAGTTTGGAAAATGGCTAAGGATTTAGATGTTCTTAATATTATTAAAGAAGAAACATTAACTTGCTATAATGGAATAAAGGGTGACGGATGCGGAGAATGTCCTGCTTGTAAGTTAAGGAAGAATGGTTATTTAGAATTTTTAAGAAGTTAACTATGAACAAACATAACCAGTTATTGCTAAGCTTATTTTAAATTAGGGGACGGTTCAATTAGGGGACGGTTCATAAATTATATGTTAAATATTTTATGCATATATTAATTCTAAAATTTAGAGTATTATCAATAATAAATGGTGATTTTAAATAAATAAAAAATGTGAGCATTATGAAAGGTTAAGGATAAATAGTTCAAAATTACACGATATGAAGAAACATGCGGAAAGTATAAATAGATTGGTTTAAGAAAAGATTTATATAGCTACATATGTAGAATATATAATCTTTACTTCATATATGATGCAATAGAAGCTAATCTAAAAAAGTATAAAGATGATGAATGTGTTAAAGATCTTCCAGTTAGAACTTTGAGAAATCAAGGTTCTTTTTTGTATTGTACATATAAGCAACTTTAACACAGAATCATTTATGAACTTGAGAAGTGAGAGAAGAGGATGTTACTATTTTGTTGTACACTGTATTAATATAGTGAAATAATCACTTGATTAGATAAATTTCTTTTAGAAGAATTAGACATACTATTAATAAATGAACCTATAATCTATATTGATGAAAATTATATAGATTGGCTAAAAGATATTTTTAATAATATATTATACAAATTAATTATGAAGGAGTAAACTAATGAATAAAGTGACAGTCTTAGAAATAAAATTTGATATTGATGGCGTTGAAAATACTATTTTCCCAGTTATATTGTGTGATGAAAAGGAAGTTGTTTTAATTGATTGCGGATATCCAAATTTTTTACCTTTAATAAAAAATGCTGCTGAAGCAAATGGTATTAATCTTGATAAATTAACAAAAATAATTATAACACATCATGATTTTGATCATATGGGATCTTTAGCTGAATTTAAAAGAGAGTATCCACAGATAGAAATTCTTTCATCAATTGATGAAGAGAAATATATTAGTGGTAAAGAAAAATCTTTAAGATTACAGCAAGCAGAAAGTATATATGATACTCTTCCAGAAGATCAAAAAGAAAATTCGAAAAAATTTCATCAGCTGCTTGAGTCGATAGAAACTACAGATGTTGATATATGTTTAAAAGATAAAGATTCATTTCCATGGTGTGGAGGAGTTGAAATAGTTTCGACTCCAGGGCATATGCCAGGTCATATTTCAATTTATGTAAAAGATAGTAAAACATTAATTTCTGGAGATGCATTGGTAATAGAAGACGATAAATTAAGTATTGCAAATCCAAATTACACTTTAGATATTGCTCAGGCAAAAAATTCTATAAAGAAATTATTAAATTATGAAATAGACAGAATTATTTGCTATCATGGTGGTATATATACTAAAAATATTAAAGAATCATTAAGAGATATCAGTTCTTAATTAGGGACGGTTCATAATTTTATTATAAATAGAATTACATTATTTATAATAAAAGTGAACCGTCCTTTTATGCACAAGGAATCTGATATTCTATAATTAAAAGATTAGGATGATTCAAATTGTAATAAAAATTTATTATAAGATACCACTTATAAGGGGTATAATATAAAAAATGATACACAATAGATAAAGGGGTTAATTCTATGTTTAAAAAAGAGTATATAATCAATAATTTGAGAAATCAAATACTGATTAATAAGCATATAATTGGAGTTGCTGTTGGGTCTGGATTATCTGCCAAATATGCAGAAAAAGGTGGAGCAGATATTATACTAGCTTTAAGTTCTGGAAGATTTAGACAAATAGGGATAGGCTCTCTTGCTGGATGGATGCCTTTCTCAAATTCAAATGAATTAGTTATGGAATTTGGCTCCCGTGAAATTATACCAATAATAAAAAATATACCAGTTATTTTTGGCATTAATGCAACTGACCCCACAATAAACTTGGAAGAATATATTGATTTAATAAAAAGCAATGGTTTTTCTGGAATTAATAACTTCCCAACGGTAGGAATGCTGGAAGGGAAGTTTCGTGAGGCTCTAGAAAATGAAGGGATTAGCTTTGATAAAGAGGTTGAAGCTATTAGAATTGCTCATGAAAAGAATTTGTTTACCATAGCTTTTGTTTTTGATGAAAAACAATCTGTGGAAATGCTAAGGGCAGGGGCGGATATTATATGTGTGCATCTAGGATTAACAGGTGGAGGAGAAATAGGGGCTAAGAAAATGATATCTTTGGAATCGGCAAAGAATGTTACATCAAAAATATTTAAGGTCTGTGATGACATTAGACCAGACGTATTTAAAATGATTTATGGAGGACCTGTTAAAACACCAATAGATATTGATTATATGTACCAAAATACTCAAACAATAGGGTATATTGGAGGATCAGCTTTTGAAAGAACTCCCTCTGAGTCAACAATAACAAATACTACAAAATCTTTTAAGTTTGCTGGAATTCATGAAAAAGATGAGCTATTAATAAAAATGATTGAAGGAATAAAAAAGCATTATAGCTATGTTGATTTTGTTAAAGAATATATTTCAAATAATTATATGCATAAAATACTTTTAAGTGATTTGGCATCAGTGTTACATGTATCGAGGCCATATTTAAGTACACTTTTTAAGAATGAAGTAGGTTGTACTTTCCCAGAATACTTATCTCAGTTTAGGCTAAATAGAGCAAAGGAAATTTTAGAAAAAGAAAATATTCAAATAAGCGAAATTGCCCATATTGTAGGATATAGTGATTATGCTCATTTTAGCAAATCCTTTAAAAAACAGACAGGTTTATCTCCTAAAGAGTATAGGGAAAAGAATAAAACGGTTACAAGTATTACAAAATCACATGAACATATTACAAGATAACATGTATATTTTAATTTGTTAGTTGTATTATCAAGTTAAAGTAAAGAAAAAAATTATTAAGGAGGTTAACTATGAAGACAATTGCAATCGCAGGAACTTTTGATTCTAAAGGTGAAGAATTCAGCTATGTTAAAGACATAATTGAAGGTTTAGGGTTAAAAACCTTTATGATTCACACAGGGGTTTTTGAACCTAAGTTTACACCAGATGTATCTAATGATGAAGTGGTAAAAGCTGTAGGTGGTGACATTAAAGAAATTGTAGCAAAAAAAGATAGAGCATTAGCTACAGATATTTTGTCAAGAGGAATGGAAAAGCTATTACCAAAGCTTTATTCAGAAGGAAAATTTGATGGAATTCTTTCCTTTGGGGGAAGTGGTGGTACTTCAATCGTTACTCCTGGAATGAGAGCACTTCCAATAGGGGTACCAAAGGTTATGGTATCTACCGTTGCAGCTGGAGATATATCTATGTATGTAGGAACTAGTGATATAGTTATGTATCCATCTATTGTTGACGTAGCAGGGTTAAATTCTATTTCAACAAAAATTTTTACTAATGCTGCTTTTGCTATAGCTGGCATGGTAAAATTTGAAAGCAAAATTGATTTAAATAAAAAACCTTTAATTGCTGCAACTATGTTTGGTGTTACCACTCCTTGTATAAATAAATCTAGAGAATATTTAGAAAAACTTGGATATGAGGTTTTAATATTCCATGCCACAGGAACTGGCGGAAAAGCTATGGAAAGCTTAATAAGGGATGGTTATATAGAAGGTGTTTTAGATATTACAACAACGGAATGGTGTGATCAATTGTTTGGGGGAAATATGGCAGCAGGAGAAGATAGACTTGAAGCAGCTGTACTTAATAAAATACCTCAAATTGTTTCAGTTGGAGCATTAGATATGGTTAATTTTGGCCCCATATCATCTGTTCCAAGTAAATATGTAGGACGTAATTTTTATAAACATAATCCAACGGTTACATTAATGCGTACTACAGTGGAAGAAAATAGGCAATTGGGTCTAATCATTGCTGAGAAGTTGAATATGGCTCAAACAAAAACAGCACTATTACTTCCATTAAAAGGGGTTTCTCTTTTAGATTCAGAAGGTCAACAATTCTATGGAGTTGAAGAAGATGCTATGTTATTTAAAACATTGAAAGAAAATATAACTAATCCATTAGTAGAGATTATAGAAATAAATTCAAATATTAATGATGAAGAATTTTCTATCGCTGCAGCACAAAAATTAGTTCAATTATTAAATGAAAAATAGTTAGGAGGAATTTAAAATGTCAAAATCACGTAGTGAAATTCTAAATAAATTAAAAGATGAAATTAAATCAGGAAAAATAATTTTAGGAGCAGGTGCTGGAGCAGGCATTTCTGCTAAAAGTGCTGAAGCTGGTGGAGTTGATTTAATTATAATATACAACTCTGGAAAATATAGAATGGCAGGAAGAGGATCTCTTGCTGGGTTATTATCCTATGGTGATGCTAACCAAATCGTAGTTGAAATGGGAAGCGAAGTGCTACCTGTTGTTAAAGATACTCCTGTATTAGCAGGGGTTTGTGGAACAGATCCATTTAGAGTAATGGAACCATTTCTAAAACAACTTAAAGAACAAGGCTTCGCAGGAGTACAAAATTTCCCAACTGTTGGGCTTATTGATGGGGTTTTTAGACAAAATCTTGAGGAAACAGGAATGGGATATGGTTTAGAAGTAGAGATGATTAGAAAAGCTCATGAATTAGATCTAGTAACTTCACCATATGTATTTGATAAAGAACAAGCTATTGAAATGGCAAAGGCAGGAGCAGATATATTAGTAGCTCATATGGGATTAACTACAAAAGGAACTATTGGTGCTAAAACAGCACTTACATTAGATGATTGTGTTGTAAAAGTACAAGAGATATGTGATGCTGGTAAGTCAGTAAATCCAGATATTATAATTTTATGTCATGGTGGCCCAATAGCAGAACCAGAGGATGCTCAATATATAATGTCAAAAACTCATGGTGTTGAAGGTTTCTTTGGAGCATCAAGTATAGAAAGATTTGCCACTGAGGTTGGTATAAAAAATCAAACTGAAGCATTTAAAAATATTAAGAAATAAATAAAGAAAAAGCGATAGGACATCAAACCTTTCGCTTTTTTTGTATTTAATATTAATTAATTATTTAAATTTTAGATTCATTACTTAACTGTCCTCAAATTTATCACGTAAATTTCACCATAATTAATTCCCTCAATTGATAACTTATCCTAAAGATTTCTTATGATGTTTTGTTTTCTTAGCAGCTATGACGAAAATTAATTTTCATATTTTAGATAATTGGTAAAATACTTATTTGGTTTTTAAAAAAACTTATAATTATGCTTTTAAATGAAATTTTAGTTGAATTCAAGAATGATGATTATTTAGAAATATCATATTAAATAATAAAATTTAACGAAAAATTAAAGAAAAACTACTTGTAAATGAAATAATGTCACCAATATTTGTTTGATAATAGCATAAAGTTGCATTATATGCTATCATTATTTACAATAATACAAAAAAATGATTTGAAATCTAAATGACATATTTCTAAAATATAATAGAATTGATTGACAAATTAATAATTGATTTTAAAAGGTAAATTAAGTTTATATTAGTTACTTAATTTATGTTATAATAAATTATCATGAAAAGGAGGGAGAAATTTTGAGAAAAATAAAGAAATACTTAGTAATAATTAATATAATTCTTTTAATATCGCTAAAAATCTTAAATTTAGGATTATTTGAAATTAAACACAAAATTTCTTCCTTGAATATTAAAAATGTAATCAATTTATATAGAGAAAATTATAGAGAATTTTCCTACCTACTATCTAAGAGTAAAGTTATTCCATATAAACATAACAATTTTAAAATTAATTTATTAAAGTTTAAGATGAGAAATATTCCATATAGATATAAAAATATAGAATTTATTATTAAGGAAGAAAATCATTATAGAGAAAATTATGAATTATTATACAGTCATTTAACATTTTTTCAGAATGATTTAAATAAATACAATATTACCCAATTATTTAGTCCACTTATTCTATTTTTAGATCATAGGAATAAAATTAGAAATCTATTAAAAAGTAAATTTAACGGGAGTAGTTATAAAGAAATTTATCTAATTTAAACTATAAAAGTAAGTGGGAGGTATTAATCCAATGATTATTACAGAAGAAAATTATCAACTGTGGATAATAAAAAGAACATTATCGATTGCCTTAATACTATCCATGTTAATTCTTATTATAGTTTCAAATCCAAAGGAATATATATATGGCTTACTTTTTAGTACATGCATTACGGTTTTAAACTTTAGACTTATGTGCATTAGCATAGAAAGGTCTTTATATATGGCACAGAAAAAAATAAAATTTTTTATATTAGGAAATTATGCCATGAGAACTTTTATTTATGGTATTGTCATATTTATTTCGTATATAGCAGATTATTTAAATTTTTATACTGCTATACTGGGTTTATTTTCTGTGAAGATAACTATAATTTTTGGTGTCTTTTATAAAAAGGGCTTGTTTAAATTTATAAAAAAACAATAAAGTTTATATAATTAAATATTTTGAGCGGTATTGTCAAAATGATATAGATTCACCGTAATATAGGAGGTGAATAGCGTGAATATGAACATAAATTTCCTATTGTTCGGCAAGGAAATATGTTTAAATGGTAATGCTATAAATTCTTGGATAATAGTTATACTGTTATCTATATTTTCAATTATTGTTGGTAGAAAGATAAAAAATACAAAAATTGATGAGAAGCCAAGTTCCATAGTTACTATTGCAGAGTTTTTTGTAGAGGCGATTGAATCATTAGTAAAAAATACTATGGGTGAAAATAGAGTGGGTTTTGCCCCTTATATAGGAACGATAAGCTTATTTTTAGTATTCGCTAATTTGCTTGGACTTTTAGGCTTAGAGGCTCCCACAGCTGATTACAGTATAGTTTTAGCATTGGCAATGATTACTTTTATGTTGATACATTTAAACAGTATAAATAGTAATGGTATAAAGGATTATTTAAAAAGCTTTACGGAGCCTACGCCAATAATGTTGCCTATTAATTTAATAAGTGAAATGGTAATACCAATTGCATTATCTTTTAGATTATTTGGAAACATGATAAGCGGAACTATAATAATAGCTCTAGTTTTTAGTGCATTAAATAGTATATCTATGATTACTATACCTTTTATAGCACCATTTTTAAACGCATATTTTGATGTTTTTGTAGGCATTGTTCAGACCTTTATATTTGTAATGCTTACCATGGTGTTTATAAGCAATAAAACGAAAAAAACTAAGTAATATTAAAATGAAGAATTGATTATTTAAGGAGGAATATAAATATGCAAGGAATTTCAAGCGAAGCATTTGTATTAGGTTGTTCAGCGATAGGAGCAGGTATAGCTGTATTGGCAGCTTTTGGACCAGGATTAGGACAAGGGTATGCGGCAGGTAAAGCAGCGGAAGCAGTTGCAAGACAACCTGAAGCAAAGTCAGATATTATTCAAACTATGATATTAGGACAAGCAGTTTCAGAAACAAGTGGAATTTATGGGTTAATTATAGCTCTTATTCTAATAGTTGTACGTCCTTTAATGCAAGCATTATAAAATATAGAATAGCGTGTAGTGTATTTTAGCAATGCTCATGTATGGATATGTGATTTCATCCATGTTTACTGCATAGAAAGGAGTATTTAAGTCATGAATTTTCAAATAAATATTATGCCAGACTGGCCTATTTTCATATCTCAGTTGATTTCAACGACGGTTCTATTTCTTGTAGTTAAGCATTTTTTATTTAAGCCAGTTTCCGATATGGTTAATGCTAGAAAAAACAAAATTGAAAATGATATTTTTGAAGCTGAAATTCAAGCTAAGGAAGCTAATGTTTTAAAAAATCAATATGAGCAAAAAATAGAAGAATCGAAAAACGAAGCAAGAACAATTATAGCTTTAGCTAAACAAAGGGAAGATAAAATAAAGCAGGAGGTTCTTGCAGAGGCAAAGATTGAAGTAGATGGTATGTTTATAAAATCTAAAGAAAGTATTGAAAGGGAGAAAGAAAAAACTATGGCAGGTTTAAAACATGACATAGTGGAAATGGCCATGTTAGTAGCCTCAGCAGCCATTGACAAAAATTTAGACGAAGATACTCACCAAGAAATGATAAACAAGTTTATCGATGAGGTAGGTGAAGTGGAATGGATAGAGTAACTTATAAAAAATATAATGAAGTTTTAAATGAGTTAATGTTTGATGAAGATAAACTTGATGAATTTAGAGATGAGCTTAAATTTATATCAGATGAGATAAAAAAAGAACCGCAATTTCAAATTATACTTGAACATCCAGAGCTTTCAAAAGAGGATAAAAAAGATATGTTAACTTCTGTTTTTGAGGAGAATGTGTCAAAATCAGTGCTAACCCTTTGTTACAATTTAATAGACAATAGTATGGAAAACTATTTTAATAGAATTGGTAAGGATTTTGATGATAAGATAAATGACAAATATGGAGTTATTGAAGCAGTGGTTTATACTGTACTTGCCATAAATGCTGATAGTATGAAAAAACTTAAAGAAATTTTAACTAAAAAGCTTCAAAAAAGAGTTATTCTCTCCAATAAAGTTGATAAGTCTATAGTTGGTGGAGTTGTTCTTAAAGTAGGAGATAAACTCATTGACGTAAGTATTAAAGGAAGACTAGATGATATTCATACGTCTATAAATAATTCAATTATTAAATTATGATAGGAGAGTAAACTTAATGAATTCTAGAAAAGATGAAATTAGCTCTATCATAAAGGAGCAAATTGAGAAGTATGAAAAGAAACTAAATTTAACTGAAGCAGACTATGATTTTCAATCTAATGGAATAAATGCATTAAAAATAAATTCAGTAATAAAAGAGCAACTTAAAAAATATGAAAAACAACTTAATGTGTTAGACGCAGGTACTGTTATTCAAATTGGAGACGGTATTGCAAGAATTCATGGATTAGAAAAATGTATGGCTTCAGAATTATTAGAATTTCCAAATCAAGTATATGGTATGGTTCTCAATCTTGAAGAAGATAATGTAGGCTGTGTACTATTAGGACCTAGTGAAGATATAAGAGAAGGAGATATAGTAAAAAGAACGGGAAGAATTGTAGAAATCCCAGTAGGAGACGCATTGGTGGGAAGAGTAGTTAATGCTCTTGGCGAACCAATAGATGGTAAAGGAACTATTAATACGGACAAGTTTAGACCTATTGAAGCGGAGGCATCTGGAGTTATTGAAAGAAAATCTGTAGCTGTACCTTTGCAAACAGGAATAAAGGCTATTGATTCTATAATTCCTATTGGTAGGGGTCAAAGGGAACTTATTATAGGTGACAGACAAACTGGGAAAACCGCATTGGCAATAGATACAATTATAAATCAAAAAGATCAAGATGTTATATGTATTTATGTGGCCATTGGACAAAAAAGATCTACAGTAGCTCAATTGATAGATACTTTGGAAAAGAATGGAGCTATGGAATATACAATTATAGTATCTGCTACAGCAAGTGAGGTAGATGCAATGCAATATATAGCCCCTTATTCAGGCGTGTCTATAGCAGAAGAATTCATGTACAATGGGAAGGACGTGTTGATTGTATATGATGATTTATCAAAACATGCAGTTGCCTATCGTACCATGTCTCTTCTTTTGAGGAGGCCACCAGGACGTGAAGCATATCCAGGGGACGTATTTTATTTGCATTCCAGGTTGCTAGAAAGGGCGGCAAGGCTTAATGATGAAAATGGTGGAGGATCTATAACGGCATTGCCAATAGTAGAAACTCTTGCAGGAGATATCTCAGCCTATATTCCAACAAATATAATATCTATAACGGATGGTCAAATATTTTTAGAGCAAGAATTATTTTCCTCAGGACAAAGACCAGCAGTGAATTCTGGCTTGTCAGTATCAAGAGTAGGTGGTGCTGCTCAAACTAAGGCTATGAAAGAGGTATCTAGTGGACTAAAACTTGAGCTTGCGCAATACAGGGAGCTTCTATCCTTTGCACAGTTTGGATCGGAGCTTGATAAGGAAACCCAAAAAACATTGTCATATGGGGAGAGGATAATGGAAATATTAAAGCAACCTCAGTATTGTCCTATGTCAATGGAAAGACAAGTAATGCTTCTATATGTGGTATGTAATAAATATATTAATGATATTCCTATAGAAAAAATTAAGGTTTTTGAAAAGGAATTTTTAGAATTTATGAAAAATAATTATTCACATGTAGAGAAAGAAATAGCTAGTGCTAAAAAGCTTACTGAAGAAATAGAATCTGAGCTTATAAAAGCTATAGAGGAATTTTTGGGGCTCTTCAAATGAAAATGATGTAAGAAGAGAGGTGGAAGTATGGCTCAAGGGATGAAAGAAATTAAAAGAATGATAAAAAGTGTGAATAGCACAAAAGAAATAACCAGAGCAATGGAGCTTGTTTCATCATCTAAACTCAGACAGGCTAGGAAGCGCTTAGAAAGATTGGAGTCATATCAAAAAATCGTGCTTAAAAGTATTAATGGACTTCTGACCTCCGTAGCTAAGTTAGCTTATCCTGAGGATGAAAAAAGAGAAGCAAAATATAAGCTATTTATTATAATAACTTCTGATAAAGGTTTGGCAGGTGGATATAACAATAATGTGTTAAAACTTACTGAAAATATTATTGAAGATAAAGAACAGGCGTTAGTTATACCTATAGGCCAAAAAGGTATAGACTATTTTACTAGAAATAATTATGAAATAGTAGAAAGTTTTGACCTTATATCAGAGAATCCACAATTTGCAGATGCAGTCAATATAGGCAATCTTGCTATAGATTTATATAAAAAGCACCAAGTATACGAGATAAATCTAGTATATACTACTTTTAAAAATGCATTATCTCAAATACCTACTTTAGTAAGACTTCTTCCAGTAGAGACTGTGGAATCTGAAAATACTAATAAAAATATTCAGTTAGAATGCGAACCATCACCGGAAGCAGTGTTAGATTATTTGATTTCTAAATTTATTCATATTTCTATATATGGTGCTTTGGTTGAATCTTCTGTTAGCGAACAAGGAGCAAGAAGGGTATCTATGGAATCAGCAACTAATAATGCTGAAGAAATGATAGCTAATCTTGAATTAGGATATAATCGAGCTCGACAAACCTCAATAACTAGAGAAATAACAGAAATTGTAGGTGGTGCAGAAGCTCTTAAATAAATAAGCAGAGGAGGAAATCGGATGTTAGAAAAGAACACGGGCAAAGTAGTTCAAGTTATTGGACCTGTGTTAGATATAAAATTTAATAAAGATAATATGCCTAAGCTTTTAAATATTATTGAAATAAAAGATGCTAATAATAAAGTATTAGCAGAAGTAGCTCAACATATAGGTGAAGATACAGTAAGGTGCATTGCCATGTCCTCGACAGATGGGCTTATAAGAGGTATGGAAGCAATAGATACAGAGGCACCAATCAAAGTTCCAGTGGGTGATGTAACTTTAGGAAGACTTTTTAATGTACTTGGAGAAACCATCGATAAGAGCGGTGAATTAATTGCTGATGAATATATGCCTATCCATAGAGGGGCACCGCTACTTGAAGAACAACAAACAGCTACTGAAATATTTGAAACTGGAATAAAAGTTATCGATTTAATGACGCCTTATGCAAAAGGTGGTAAAATTGGTCTTTTCGGTGGAGCGGGAGTTGGAAAGACAGTTTTGATTCAAGAACTTATTAACAACATTGCAAAAGAGCATGGAGGATTATCAGTATTTACTGGTGTTGGAGAGAGAACTAGAGAAGGTAATGATCTTTACCATGAGATGAAAGATTCAGGAGTTATAGATAAAACTGCCTTGGTATTTGGCCAGATGAATGAACCACCGGGAGCAAGAATGAGAGTTGCACTAACAGGACTTACTATGGCGGAATATTTTAGAGATAGTAAAGGGCAAGATGTTCTACTATTTATAGATAATATCTTTAGATTTACTCAAGCTGGATCTGAGGTATCAGCACTTCTTGGACGTATTCCAAGTGCTGTTGGTTATCAACCTACTTTAGCAACAGAAATGGGACAACTACAAGAAAGAATTGCATCTACAAAAACAGGTTCCATTACTTCTGTTCAAGCAGTTTATGTACCAGCGGATGACTTAACAGACCCAGCTCCAGCAACAACATTTTCTCATTTAGATGCAACTACTGTTCTCTCACGTACGATTTCGGGACTAGGGATATATCCAGCAGTAGACCCTTTAGATTCAACATCTAGAATTTTGGATCCTCTAATTGTTGGAGAAGAACACTATCATGTAGCTCGTGAAGTACAAAGAGTTCTTCAAAGGTACAAGGAGTTGCAGTATGTTATAGCGGTATTAGGTATGGATGAATTATCAGAAGCGGACAAGCAAACCATAGCTCGAGCTAGGAGAATTCAACGTTTCCTATCTCAACCATTTAGCGTAGCAGAGCAATTTACAGGAATACCTGGAGAATATGTACCTTTAAAGGAAACAATAAGAGGATTTAAGGAGATACTTGAAGGAAAGCATGATGATCTTCCAGAAGCAGCATTTTTATTTGTAGGTACCATAGACCAAGCTGTAGAAAAGGCTAAAAAAATAAAAAATTAGGAGGATTTAAATGGCTTTATTTTCACTAAAAGTAGTAACTTCTAATGGGATTTTTTTTGACGAAGATGTGAATATGGTTATATTAAGATGTGTAAATGGAGATCTTGGAATATTAAAAGGTCATGCTCCATTAATATCTCTTATAGGTATCGGAAAACTAAGGATTAAGCAGAATGGAAAATTTAAAGAAGCAGCCATTGCTGGCGGGTATGTGGAAGTAAATAAAGAAAATGTATTAATAGTTTGCGATGCTGTTGAATGGCCGAATGAGATAGATATAGAGAGAGTTAAAAAAGCAAAAGAAAGAGCTGAAGAACGATTAAGAAATCCTGATGGCATTGATGTCGAAAGGGCGGAAGTAGCTTTGAAAAAGGCTATAAACCGAATTAATATAGCAGAGATTCAATAAAAATATACAAATAAGACACTATCAATTTATAAAAATATTTAAATTGATAGTGTTTTATTATTACAGCTATGCTCCAATAGATTTAAATACTATTTTTTAATTTAAGGTATGGATTCATGATTATAGTATTTATAACAATAAAAATGAACCGTCCCTTTAATACATAATGATTTATGTAAGGCATCTTCAAAAAAATAATATGCCAGTATGTTAGTCTATTTCCCATCATACTGTGTGTCAGAACCCGCCCATAGCGCACTATGAACAGAACCTGACGCCTTGTCTGATATAAAATATACTAACATCTTTGGGATATTATTATTTTTCAGATGCCTAACTATCTGATATTATAAGAATATAAAAACATTTAATGGAGGTGTTTATTATGAAAATATTATTTGTACAGTACCCAAAATGCACTACTTGTATTAAAGCTAAAAAGTGGTTAGTTGAAAATAATGTGGATTTTGAAGATAGACATATAGTTGAAAATAATCCTACAAAAGAAGAATTAAAGGCATGGTTACATAAAAGTGGATTGCCTATAAATAAGTTTTTTAATAGTAGTGGAAAGTTATATAAAGAGATGAATCTTAAAGACAAAGTCAAAACTTCTAGTGAAGAAGAGCTTTTAGATATATTATCTTCCAATGGAATGATTGTGAAAAGACCAATAGTTGTAGGAGAAGATTTCGTTTTAGTAGGATTCAAAGAAGAACAGTGGGCAGAGAAACTTAAATAAAGTAGAAACAAATTAGAGCATTGGAGAAATCTAATGCTCTAATTTATTTATTAACTTTTAATATATGAAAAGTTTTATAAAAAGATTTCATTTTATTATTGTAAGGTAAATGCCATTAAAAATATAATTTATAAGGGGATTATAAAGTTTTATAAAGTTTTATAAATATAGTTTATAATTGGAAACGTAGGAGGGATCTTTCTATGAAAGAAAAAATATTGATTGTTGAAGATGATGAGGAAATAGCTTTATGTATAAAAGAGTATGTTGAAAATAATGGTTATAGCACTCTTTGGGCATCTACAGGAAGAGAGGGGTATGAAGAATTTAAAAGAGGTAAATTTCAACTACTGATAATAGATATTATGATGCCTGAAATGGATGGACTAACTCTTTGTAAGAATATAAGACTCACCAGTGATATACCTATAATTATTCTTAGTGCAAAAAGTGAAGATTATGATAAGGTAAAGGGATTAAATTTAGGAGCTGATGATTATGTAACTAAGCCTTTTAGTTTGATTGAACTTCAAGCAAGAATAGAATCTAATTTAAGAAGATATAAGAGATACAATGGCATAAATGAAGATAATAATCTTTTAAAATATAAAAATGGACTTAGTATAAATAAAGAAGATAAATACGTAGAAATTGAAGGCATTAATGTACATTTAACTTCTAAAGAATTTGAATTATTTATTTTAATGGCACAAAATCCAAAGAGATCTTTTAGTAAAAAGGAACTTTATGAAATTATATGGGGAGAAGAAGAGATAGATGGAAATAATACTGTAACTGTCCATGTAAAGCAAATTAGAGATAAATTAAAGGATGATCTTAAAAAGCCAAAGTTTATTGAGACTGTATGGGGAACTGGGTATAGATTTGTAGGAGAAAAATTAATATGAGGATAAAAAAGTGGCTTACACTATCATATATAACGGTGGTGCTTATCCCCATATTAACTGGTATGATGCTTTTTCTTTGGATGAAAAGTTACAACGAACAGACAGAAATAGATGATTATATCAATAGTATAAAAAAGTTTGAAAAATACGATAAGCTATTAAGCAGCAAAGAATTTTATGCTTATCCTTTTAAGGAAGTAGATTTCATTGATGAAGGGGATAGAAATAGCACTAAGATAGTTATATATGATAAAAATGGAATTAGATTATATTCATCTATTAATGAGAGTGTATTATAGTCAATTTCTAAAGAACAGCTTTATTCAAACCTCTATGAAATAAAACACGGATTTAGAGCAGATACCTTGAAAAAGCCTGTTTTTGATAGAGGAAATATAATTGGATTCTATGAAGTAACAATATTAAGAACCAAGATAATTCAAGGGGTGAATAGTGGTACTATTGTAGTAATCAGCATATTTATCATTGTATTTATAGCAGTTTTAATATGGATGATTAAATTAATGGACAGGAAGTTTAATAAACCACTTCTTTTGCTAATAGATTCCATAAAGGATTTTGCAAAAGGTGAAGAAACTTGTATAAATTATAAATCAAAGGATGAAATTGGAGAACTTATAAATCATTTTAATGATATGAAGAAAAAAATTAAAGAAAAGGATTATGAAATAGAAAAAGAGCAAAAATCAAAGGAATATATGATAGCAGCAATTTCTCATGATTTAAAAACGCCATTAACATCAATAAGAGCTTATACTGAATTAATCATTTCTAAGGCGGAAGAAACCAGCAAAAGATATGCTCTTAGCATATTGAATAAATGTGACTATATGAGTAATATGTTAGAAGATTTATTGATGTATACAATACTTTCTTCAAATTATATTATGGATTTTGTTAATGTAGATGGAGAAGAATTTTTTCAGATGCTTCTTTCAGGTTATGAGGAAGTTTGTGAAAAAAGTAATATAAATTATAATACAGAGATAAATGTTAAGGGAAACTATAAGGTTGATGTTAAGCAGATGATAAGAATAGTTGATAATTTAATGAGTAATGCAATTAAATATACAGGCGAAGGAAAATCAATTCATATGGGAGCTTTTTCAGAGGAGTTTTCACTTCCAGATTGGATATGTGAAGAGGAAGAAAAGAAGCTTAAAGAATTTAGAAAAAATACAGCAGTTATATTAATTAAAAACCAAGGAGAAGAAATACCAAAAGAAGATATAGATAGAATTTTAGAACCTTTTTATAAGGTTGATAATTCAAGAAATAAAAAGGTTGGAACTGGTCTTGGATTAAGTATAGTAAAGTTAATTATTAATAAGCATAATGGAAGAATGATTATTTCATCAAGTAAGGAGAGTGGTACATTAATAGCTTGTTTTATAATTAGGGAAAGAGGAGAATTATAATGAAGAAAAAAAGAGCTGTTTCTAGAATTATGGGGGCATTGTTAAGTTTAATTGTATTTTCTAGTTGTGGGACAAAAAATAGTATTTTACCAGAAACAATAGTATCATATGCAATGGAATCAGAGACTAATGCGAGATCTTATTATGGGGAGTCAAGAACTCGTATGTATGATAAAGATAATAAGATTGTTGTAGATAAGATTGCAAAGGAATGGCAAGATATTTCTAAAGATAAAATGAGGGTTAGAATTGAATCATATTCTGATAAGAATGAACTTGAAATAGTATCTACAAATGATGGAAATATTGTCATGATATATAATATTGGTGATAAAAAAGTCTTAACTATGAAAAGTTTAGATAATTTAGGAATGCCTATAAGATCTCAAAGAGAACAAACTAAAATATTTTTAGAAAATATAAAGGAAAGCCACAATATAAGTACTGTTGGAGAAGAAAAGATAAATGGTATGGATGCTTATCATATAAAAGCAGTACCTAAAGAAAAGAATAGCATATTTCCAGAACAGGACATGTGGATAGACAAGAAAAATTGGTTTGTAATTAAGAGTACTTCCTATGATGGAGATTTAAAAGTTGAGAGCGAATATACTAAAATTGATTTCTCACCTAAAATTGAAGATGAAATGTTTACGCAAAAAACTCCAGAAGACGTAAAAATAGAAAATTTTGATACCACTGGACCAAAGACAAAAACTATGACTTTAAAAGAAGTAAAAGATTTTTTGGGAAAATCCTTTATATATTTTTCTGATTCATCATCTTATAAAATTAAGGATATTAAACTTCTTCAGTATGGAAGTGAGTCGGTAAATGATGAAATAACTATACAATATGAAAAAGATAATAAACCTTACTTTAAAATGTCACTTAGTAAAAGCAATAAAATTTATTCAAAAGATGAAAAAGTTCCCGGTAGTGAGGAGATTACTATAAGAGGGGAGAAAGGATTTATACTTAAGGCTGGCATATCTATTATTGGTTGGTTAGAAGGAGATGTGATGTATAATATAATTCCTTCTGAAAACATTGAAGATGTAAAAGTCTTTATAAAAGAATTAGATAAAATGGAAAATTTCAATTAAAGATTTGAGAGATAGGCTAACTACAATCTTATATTTTAATGTGTGTAATAAAGATCATTTATGCTAATTTAAGGGGAAATGATTTATATGATAAATTGGGTTTTGATTGTTTTATTTATTAGTATCATTTTTAAAGAATTTAAAATTTTAAAAGAGTTAGTAATAACTACAAAGAAAAATCTTGTTGAAAAAATATTTCTTTTAATAGGTAGTGGGGTTATCATATACATTACCTATGCATATGCAAGGACATGGATACATTATTTACTGGGGATATTAGGAATAATCTTATATGTGATTGATTACTTCAAATCTGGTATAACTTCAAATGGATTTGCATCTGTATATCGTGGTTTACAATTTATCTCTTGGAATAAGATACAGGAAGTTCATATAAATAAGGGGAAAAATATAAAAGTTTCCTACTCTGGAGATGGATTTCATCATAGCCTTTACTTTGAAATTAAAGACTATGATAAAATAGTAGAATTTCTAAATGAAAAGTTACCTAATGAATTAGTGGACGTTGACTGTGATTTTCACATAAGAAAATGAGTAAACTTTTAAGATTTAATTACTGCAATATTTTTTAAAAATGAGAGTTAAGGGAAGCTAGAAAAATAGCTTCCCTTAAAATTATATAGCATCAATATTCTTTTAAAACATAACCAATGTATAAAAGAAAGTATTCTTACAGAAGGAGTTATTTTCTTTTAATATAAATCCATACATTAAATAAAAATAGTACAAATGTAGTAGCAAAGTTTAATGCTGATTCTGTAATTTTTAAAGCACATAATTCCATATCAAATGTATATATTGAAGTTCAAAATATGGAAATAAATTTTCCTACTGAAAACAATAATAGAATATCACGGATTGGTGCTGATAACGTAATACAATTCAAGATAACCTAAGATACTGACTTATTATTTTTAAAAGATGTTTTATTTAATCTTAAGATATAGCTTTTACACTACATCAATATGTTAATACTGTGTTTCTATTATCTAAAAATAAGAAAAGATAGGGTTAGTCCTATCTTTTCTTATTGGACTTTAAGCACATTTTATAAAAATCTAAGTTTACCTATACTTGTAATCCACCGCAGTGCATAGTCAATCCTCTAGTAAATGTTCATAGATATTTCTAAGAAAAAACTTCATATTTTTAATGTAAAAAATGCCTTTTAAAGATTTTTCACACCTCTCATTAAAAAAATATTGGACACCTATCTTTTCAGGAATTATTAGCCTTAAATCCATATAATCCCTTATAGTATCAATACTTATATTATTAATATTTGAAAATTTACCTATTCTCATAGTATCAACTTTAAAAATTATTTTCAGTTACACTATAAAAGTTTAATTAATTTAATAACTATTTCTTTAAGTCTTAGCGATATTCTAATATAATTTTAAATTGATTACAATTTAATATAGAAAATTATGGTAATAGGGGGGTGCTATTATTTTTAGATAAGATTATAGATTTATATTTAAAATAGAATATAAATGCTTTTAAGAAATATAAATTAACTATGGTAAATAAGTTACTAAAATAAAAGGATTAAGTAAGTAATAAATATAGTAATTGAGCGAATGTTTAGTTTGTAGGATGTCCATAAGTATTTTAAAAATAAATTTAAAATTAGGAACTACATTCTAAATATTAAATTTTTTGTGGGTGTTTTGTGAGAAATTTGTGAGAGCTTTGAGAGAATATGGTTATAAGATATAAGTTTCATAAAAGTAATTTGGTAATATAATTGAAAAAGTTATGGTAAATATTTATATTATAACCATATATTGTTATAATCTACTGTGGTAGCTATTATTGATCATATAAAAGGAGTAATAAGATTTAATGAAAAAAATATTAAAAGTAATTATAGTCCTAGTAATGATAACAATTCAATTTTTTGTATTAGATCCAAGTTATTTTAGAAAAAAAATCTTTTCTAGAAATGTGCCTGTTGAAGAAAAAGGAAAGATAGATCTTTCACAATGGGATTTTGTAAAAAATGGGGCCATAAGATTAAATGGAGAATGGGAATATTATGATAATCAGATACTTATACCAGAAGATTTTAGGGAAGGAAGTAATAAAAAACCTGAACTAACTGGATACACTAAACTCTCATCAACTGGAAAAAGAGAAATAAATGGGAGAAATATATCATCAAAAGGTACTGGTACTTATAGATTAACTATAAAGATTAATCCTTCTGATCAGATATTTGGGATGAAGATAGGTAATATTAGAATGAGCAATAGAGTATATATTAATGGGATACTTAAAGGCTCCAGCGGTAATCCAGCTGAAAAAGATAAGGGATATTACCCTGGAAATACCCCTTATAGTACCTATTTTAACATCAGCGGAGATAAAATTGAAATAATTTTACAAACAGCTAATTTTGATTATCTCTATGAAGGAATACTACATAAAATACATTTTGGACTACAAAAAGATATCAATTTTATAACTATAGCAATATTGTCTGCTGAGTTAACAGGAGCTATGCTAGTACTCTTATTTGGTATTTATCATTTAAGTATATATTTTATGAGAAATGAGGATAAAAGTTTTCTATACTCAGGTATATATTTCTTAATATTTTCGGTAACACTTCTTGTAAATGGAGAAAGGGCGATATTACAATTTTTCCCGAGTATACCTTTTAACTTAATTTGTAGGGTTCAGCAAACTGTAAATGCCTTAACTATAATACCATTAGCGGGGATTATAAAAGGTATAGATGAGAAAATATTACCTAATTCAATAGTCAAAGTAGCTAATATTGTCAGTATCCCATATATAGTAATACCTTTAATAGCTCCATATTCAATATATTCACATTTAAATTTGAGTATGTCTATTTTAAACATAGTTTTTATAATAATGATAATTTCCAGGTTGATAATTATGTACTTAGAAAATTCCTATGGAGCTTTAGATAGAAAAGGAATACTTTTACTGTCAAAATCTATAATCTGTCTAGGTATTTGTTTAGGAAATAATTATTTATATTTTTTTAATATAATACATTCAAATATAGTAGGGTCAATAGGGGTTTTCGGATTCATAATATTTACAGCTGATACATTGGCATATAATTTCGTTAAGGCATATGAAACTATGGAAAAGATGTCAGAAGAACTTATAAAAATGGACAAGACTAAAGATGAATTTATTACCAAGACATCTTATGAATTAAAAGCTCCCTTGTACGGGATAATTAATATTGCTGAAACTATAATTAAGGAAAATAGTAATCATTTAAAAGAAAAAAATATTAAAGACATAATAATAATAAAAAACATAGCTTTAAGGCTATCTAATATTGTAGATGATATTTTAGATGTAACTTTATTAAAGAATGGTCAATTAAAGATTAATATATCCTTAGTAGACATTAAAGTTTGTACCAATATAGTAATAGAAGCCTTTAAATATATGATGCAAAATAAAAATATAGAAATTATTAATAACATAAAAGAATCAATAATGGTAAAAGCTGATGAAAATAGAGTAAGACAGATTTTATTTAATCTTATTAATAACTCTATTGCAAGTATGGATGAAGGTATTATAAAAATAGGTAGTAATAGAGTTAATAATATGATCTATATATCAGTGGAGGATACAGGGTGTGGAATACCTAGAGATAAACAGAAAAGAATATTTGAACCTTACGAGGTTTTAGATTCAGAAGGAGCTAGCTTAGGACTATATATAAGCCGTCAGTTAGTTGAATTGATGGAAGGGCAAATATATTTAGATTGGTCAGAGACCAATAAAGGAAGTAGGTTTGTATTTTCAATACCTTACTGGGAGGGAAAAAGTAATTTATGTAGAGTAGCTAATAGAGAGGAATTGAAATATTTCCATACACCAACTTCAATAGATTATTCAGAAGCAGATAATGAAAAGGCATATGAGAGCACAATTTTAATAGTAGATGATGAAATATTTAATATTCAAACAGCTTTAAATATATTGGGGCGAGAAGGATATAATGTATTAGTTGCTTTATCGGGAGAAGAAGTCTTAGAAAAAATTCAAGATAATAAAGTTGATTTAATATTATTAGATATAATGATGCCAAGAATTTCTGGTATAGATGTATGCAGAAAAATTAGGGAGAAATACTCAGTTATTGAATTACCAATATTAATATCAACTTTAGGAAACACCAATTATGATTTGTTTTTAGGTTTTGAAGCAGGTGCAAATGATTTTATAACTAAACCTTTTGAAGAAAAAGAAATAAGAGCAAGAGTAAGAACTTTAATTACACTAAAAAAATCTATGGAAGATGTATTAAAAAATGAGCTAGCTTTTTTGCAAGCACAAATAAAGCCACATTTTTTATATAACGTAATAAGTACTATAATTTATTTTTGTTATACAGATAGTAAAAAAGCAGCTGAACTTCTTACAGACTTTAGTAGATACCTAAGGCTTGCTTTTGATATAGATAATAAATTGATGATTATACCATTAAGTCGGGAGCTACAATTGGTGGATGCATATGTACAGATAGAAAAGGCTCGTTTTGGAGATAAAATTAAAATTGAATACGACATTGAAGAAGAGCTTATGGATGAGAAAATTCCATCGCTATCTATTCAACCATTGATAGAAAATGCAGTAAAGCATGGTATATGCAAAAAAAAGGAAGGTGGAACTATATATCTATCTGTTAAAAGAAGAAAAGAACTAATTTATATTGTAGTAAAAGATACAGGGGTGGGAATGTCAGCTGATAAAGTTGAAAATTTAAAAAATATTGAAGATAAAAATAATGGGATAGGGTTTTCAAACATAGGTAGAAGAATTAGAAGATTGACTAAAGCAGATATAGATATTTACAGTATTGAAGGGGAAGGAACTACTGTAGCTATATCTATTAAAAATTTATAATTAAGGCATTTTAAAGAAAATAATAAACAATAGTGATGGATATTTAATGTTCACCTATATCATCAGATTTAATGTAGGTGAATTGTGTGTGGGAGCAGATTTTTTGTATAACAAAAATAGATGATATCTGTAGTCTATTATTTTCTTTCAGAGGCCTAATATAATATGGCTGTGGGGGATAGAAGTGATAAGAGCTGTGATTATAGAAGATGAAAGACCAATTTTAGAATTAATGAAAATAATTATTAATAAAAACAAACATTTAGATATAATAGGAGAATTTACTGATCCTAATGAAGCATTGGAGAGTATAGAGCAACTTTTACCAGATGTAATTTTTATAGATGTAGAAATGCCATGTATGAATGGAATAGAGTTAGCTAAAGAAGTAATGCGTATTGATGAAAATATACAAATAGTCTTTGTAAGTGCTTATGAAAAATATGCTTTAGGTGCTTTTCAAGTTAATGCAGTAAACTATATATTAAAACCTATTACGGAAGAAGAGTTAAATATAACGGTAAATAGACTATTAAAAAATTATAATGCAAGGAAAAGTTTATTAACGTCAAATAAAAAAAATAAAATATATTCTTTAGGTCGTTTTAAAGTTTATGGAGATTTAGAGAAAGAAATTAAGTGGCCTACTATAAAGGTTCAAGAATTAGTTGCATATTTTATATATAGTGAGGGAGAAGAAATAGATAAGTGGCATCTTTGCGATATACTTTGGACAGATTCACCACCTAAAAAAGCAGAACATAATCTACATAGTGCTATATATAGATTAAAAACTGCTTTTAGAGATGGCGGTATAGAAGATATAGTAAGCTACGAAAAGGGAAAGTATAGAATAGACCTTAATGATTTCTATTGTGATGCTTGGGAGTTTGAAACTTTTATTAAAAATAATCCTTTAGTTAATGAAAAAAATATAGTTAATTATGAAAAAATCATAGATTTATATAAAGGAGTATTATTTGGAAGTGAGGACTATCTCTGGACTATAGAATTAAATGAGAAGTTTGATAGATATTATGTAAATGGTGTGAAGAATATAGCTAAATATTATATGAAAAATAAATCTTACAATAAAGCGGAAGAATATTTAAAAAAGGCAGTTAAAAAAGATCCTTTTGATGAAGAAGCTCATGAATTGATAATGCAAGTATATTCTCATGTGAGACAAAAAATTAGATTGGTTAGCTATTACAATAATTTAAATAAATTATTAAAANNTTGATATAGAGCCAAAAGAGTCAACTAAGAAACTTTATAAAACTTTATTAATGAATTTATAGCGGAGAATTAAAATTCTCTGCTTTTTTTGTGTGATAAATTTGTGAGGCTCAAATATTACCATAAAAATAATGAGTTGAAATTTAGCAATATGAAGATTTGCTTCATATTAGCATGATTTAATTCATATTAATTACTGTTAATGTCTTAATTACTTTTAGAGAGGTTTAGGGAATTAAGGCATCAATGCATGATCTAATTTACAAGGAGGAGGAAGATGAAACAGAAAAAAATTTCTATAATTGCAATGGTGATTACCTTGTTTTTTCAACTTTCAATTATTGCACCTGCAATTGAGATCAAAGCAGCAGAAATTGCAAACACATTTCAATTTATTACAGGTATAAGCCTCACAGATGCAAAAGGAGAACCTATTGACAGCCAGTCTAATCCAATTAGTAAAAATTCAGAGATTAAATTAAATTATACTTTTGC
>NZ_DDOV01000028.1 GCF_002341865.1 Clostridium sp. UBA2485
ATTATTCAGCTCCTACTCGATTGTAGAAGTAGAAAGACCATTATAATAATATTTTTCTTGAGGGAATATAAATTATAGATTACAAGCTAAAAATTTATGGATTTATTTTTGTGAATGAATAAATTTATGTATTTTGTACAAAATATAGCTAAATAGTATCGAGGGGGATTTATATGTCAGACTACAGAATGGATATAAGAGGAGACATAAACCTTAGTGATTATAGTAGTATCCATGATTATATGGGTATAGTAGGGCCAGAAGACAAATTCACTATTGTTTTGCAGTCTGCTAGTGAGGAAGATGCCAAAGTACTATGTAGTATTTTAGAAAGTGATAAATTCACTATAGTTTCAAAAGGAGATATATATGATGGGAAATACTTCATACAAGCGTTTAAGAAAAAATGACCCTATTAATAGTAGACTTATTGAACAAGCCTATGGTTCAGATATTAATCATTGTAAGGTAGAGCACAATTATCCAATAACAAATAATTTAATGCCAGCAGTAAAGAATTGGGTTCAAGTTGGTGAAATTAATCATGAAGAAAGAAAAGGATTTAGACTATGATTTTCGTAGTCTATTTTTCATCATAAAAAATACAGAGTGTTATTATTTTATTACTCTGTATTTTTAGCATTTTAACCAACATTATACAAATTATAAAAGTAATTACGATTTTTTAATAGTTGTAGATAAGTACCTTCTTCTACAATTTTTCCATCATCCATAACTATAATTTCATCACAGCTATTTAATAAATCTTCAGAAAGCTTATGAGTTATAAATATCACTGTCAAGTCTTCTATATCTAGCAAGGTCTTTTCTATGTTATAGGAAGTCTCCTTATCTAAAGAAGAAGTAGCTTCATCTAATATTATTATAGGTGTATTTCTTATTATAGATCGAGCTATAGAAATTCTTTGCTTTTCTCCACCAGATATAAAACTGCCATTTTCACCTATATAACTTTCTGCTTTGTTTGGTAATATATCTATGAAATCTTTTAAGCCAGACTTGTCTATAGAATTATATATTTCATCAGTACTATAGTTATTAAATAGTGTAATATTCTCTCTTATTGATGCATCGAACATAAATATATCCTGTTGAATTATAGAAATATTGTTATATAAACTATTAAAGCTGATATCTTTAATATCATTATTATCTATAGCAATAGTTCCTTCGTAATCATTATAATATTTTAATAGTAGTTTAGCTAATGTAGATTTTCCACTTCCGCTTTTACCGACTAAAGTATATTTACCACCTTTTTTAAAAGTAAATGTTATATTATCTAAAACTTTTCTTTCATCCTCATACATAAAGCTTACATTATGAAATTTAATCTCCTTTTTAAAACATTCCAATACTTTTCCATTATCTATGAGTTCTTTTTCATTAAGGATATCTTCTACTTTCTTTTTTATTAATTTTACCGATTTAAATGAGCTTATTTGACTTGTTAGAGCTAATATTGGAGAACTAACTAAATTAAGTAATTGAAAAGATGCTATGAATGTCCCTATAGTTATTTTATCTTTCATTATAAGATAAATTCCTAATGCCAATGTTAAGAAATATGCAGAATAAGATGCGATTATACTTAATATATCTACTATTAAGGAAAATCTATGAAATGTATATCTTGATTGCTCTACATCAATATTTTTATCTTTATAGATATTATAAGATTGAGGTTGTGCATTAAAACTCTTTATTATGCTCATTCCCGAAAATAAATCTTTAGATTTTTCCATAAATATACTTAATGAATGAGAATAAATTTTTTTGTAAATACTTAATTTTTTAGTAGATATATAGGGTACTAATATAGGTAAAAAACTAAACACTATAGCTATAATACCAAGATATGGGTTAAGTATTGTTATAGATAAAGAGGCACTTAGAAAAGATATAATTACTTGAAATAATGCGAATAAGTTCATAAAATATGAACCCTGCAACATTTCTAAATCATTATTAATTAAAGACATATACGATGCTGTATTAGTACTATCAAATTCTTTTTTTTGTCTATATGATAATTTTTTAAAGACATCATTTTTTAAGTCTATCATCACGCTTCTTATAAACTTCATCCATTGGATATTACTGATATATGAGGAGATTACTATAGTTAATATATATAGGAGTATAATGATAGAATTTTTATACACTAAAGTTAAATTTTTAGAAGTACAAGAATCAATTAAGTTTTTTATAGTAAAAGACATAATAGAAGTTGATATAGATTTCAGTGCAATAAAAATTATTGCTACTATAAATATTTTTTTATATTTAAATAAATATTTTTTCATAATTTGTATTAAAGTCCTTCACAAAAGGTTAAATAGTAATCTTCCATTTCCGTACAAATATCTTTAATACTAAATTGACGTTTATTTAAATTATTTTGCCATTTTTTCATAGAGAGTGGCAGACTAGAAAAATTATAATCTTTTAATATATTTTCTATAGGTGATTTATTTATATTACCCATAGAGAAAACATCATCTGGTATAAATTCGCAGGGTTTTATATTACCATTTTCGCTTATACACCAATTTAAAATTCCTGCACCACAATTTATACATTTATAGTTCTCTTGAAATCCTTTTTGTATTTTTTCTTTATCAAAACTATCTATTATTATATCTTTTTTATACTTCTCTATAAAATTTTTTATGTCATAGTTAGCTTTTTCTAGATCTTCTTCATCTAATATTATATTAGTTAATGATTCTGCTCTACCTAATAATGACAAAGTTCCAAATCTTAAATTTTTTACACCTATATCTATAGAAAATTTAATGAAGTCTTCTATGTCATTTATTGTATTTTTAGTTAGTATAGTACCTACAACGGAATTTATATTAAATTTGTTTAGAAGTTTTACTGCTTGTACAGTTTTTTTATGAGAACCTGCTAATGTGGTGAATTCATCATGTTTTTTCTCATAATTTGAGTATAAAGATAATTGAATGCTGTTTACACCAACAAATTTTTCTATATTTTTGTCATTTATCAATGTACCTGTAGTTGTTATCATTGTAGAAAAATTTTTTTTACTGAAATCCAATATTTGATAAAAGTTATCATGCAACAGAGGTTCTCCACCAGTTAATTGCAATGATCTAACTTTTCCTTTAAAATGACTAAGTAAATTTATTAAATTACTATAATCTATAAAAGCCTTTTCACTAGATGAGCAGCTTTTAAAACAATGGATACATTTTAGATTACATTTATTTGTTAAGCTTATAATTAAATTTAAAGGCATTTTAATACCTTTTTCTCCAGTTTTCATAATATTATAATTTTTTTTGCTTACATCTATACCTAAAGCTTTTGGTTTACTATCTATAAATTCTAAAATTATATCCTTAATTTTACATTTATCTTCTATATTTAATTCATTAGATATAATTTCAATTATTTCTTCCATTGAGTTTAGTCCATTTATATATTCCATAATATAAGCTTCTACATTATTTAATATATAAGTGCCATCGGGTGTAAATATAATTCCATGGTCTTCAATTAAATGATAATTACAATCTTCTTTTATATATGGATACATATATGTTCACTCCTTAAAATTACATGCAATCAAGTGAGATTACTTGATTGCATGTTTTTTACTAAGCAATTTTTATTTTAGTAATTTTACTAAAGAGGTATTGCAGCGGAAACGTAACGAGGATCAGAGCATATCATTATCTTACGAATACAGTCTGGATATAGAACACTTTTTGAGCTAGTATAATTTAAAAATATTTCTTTACTCACTATTTCTCCCCCTTTCAATATTAAAATTCACTACAATTTTCATGCATGAATTGCAATAATAAGGTGATATATCCTTATAAGTATATTGTCATTTGGCTGAAAAAATGCTAAATACTTTCATAAGTGTTTTTATCTCATATATTCTTATAAAGATATTTTTTATACAAATATTTAACACAAATTTTCAATATTTTATTTTTTACTTGATTTTTATGAATATTACTTGATAAAATCATATTTAGATTCTTAGATAAAATAGTGTAATACGATAATTAGTTATTTTAAGATATTTTAACAAAAAATATAAGTATATAAAACATTTTCATATAGATAAATAGAATGTAATCTTATATAAGGAAAGTAATTCCAGAATAATAGTATTAACTAAACTAAAGTAAAAGAGGTGTAGCGATGACAACATTATATATAACAAGGCATGGAGAAACAGAATGGAATAAACTTGGCAGGATGCAGGGCTGGGGAGATTCTCCTTTAACAGAGCTAGGAATTAAGCAGGCACAATGGTTTAGAGATAGAGTAATAAA
>NZ_DDOV01000092.1:0-274 GCF_002341865.1 Clostridium sp. UBA2485
TTTAATTTTTTTATTTTTTTAATCATTTTACCTCCAATTATAGGATTATCATTCTAAAAATATTTTCCCATAATATATATAAATTTACAATAGCATATATTACAAAATGCGACATTTAATAGATAAAAGTCCTCATAAAATTAGTGATAAAATGTTTTTTTAATTTAAAATTGAGAATTTAAAGAATTTAAATCAAGAAGATAGGTAAGTATGTATATAGATGTACCACTGCTAGATTTAATCTATACACTTATAAAATTGTGTTAACAAATTA
>NZ_DDOV01000092.1:479-25384 GCF_002341865.1 Clostridium sp. UBA2485
CAATAATTGTCAATTCTCCATTATCAATTGTCAATTTTTTAAGGTCGTGAATTAACATATCAGAGTGTTAAGCTATATTCAGATATACATTAATTTTTAGAGTAGTTTATCTATAGATGTATTGCTTCTAATATAAAACTCCACCTTTTTTAAGAAGATAGATTTTTAAAAGCTTCTCTAAGGTGGAGTTCACAATTTACAGTTTTCTGTTTTCTCTAGTGATATTTATATAATTTAAAATTTCTTAATCCCTTCACTAATATTGTTTATTTTTATTAGCTTTAATGCATCTTTCGCTGATATTTCTGTTACCAATTCTAATTTATCAACATATTTTAAAATACTTTCACTTATTTGAATGTTAGTAGTAGATGAAACTTTAATTCTTTCTATAAAACTTTTAACCTTTACAGTTTTAATTTTATAATCAAATATGGAAAGTATCTTTAAATTGAACAGTGTTAAATAAATATCTTTATTATCTTCCCACTGATCGTAAGTATTTATATTAGTAAATATATCTTTTATAATATTATTTATTTCATGATTAATTTTTTCTATATTTTCTTCATATATAAATGTAATAGAATCTATCTCTATAAAACATATAGACAGTTGTTTTATTATAGAATTTTTTATATTCTCCGATTGCTCCTCATTAAATAGAAAATTTAACTTTGAAAAACTGATATTTTTTAAAAATATATTTTTAAAGTACATTATAAAACTTTCAAAATCCTCTGAGTTATTTCCTAATTCTATTTGAAATAACATTCTAAAAAACAAATTCCACTGAAAGTCAGTATTGATTGACTTTAATATTGCACTGCCAACAGTATTACAGAATTCATCTTTAAATTCTACTTCTCTTTCAAATTCTATTTGAGAATTAAAATTCATATCATCTTTTCCTATGGCATTTAATCTAGATAAAGTTTTTAATAAAGTTTCATTATAGTCCTCTAAATCTTCTGCATTATTAGTTCTAAATATGTATTTTACTATGGCATCACAGGACTTTTTAAAATCTACAATTAGCCCTATACTCTTTTTCATTTGTGTAGAAAATATATCATAGATTATTTTAGACAGTACAGTTTCTAATTGAGATTTCCTAACTGTTGGATCAATAGCATTAAATTTATTTACTTGATCATATATGAGTAAAAGCTGATTATCTATCATAGAAAGATTTTTCTTAATTGCTCCCATTATATTTTTATAAAACTCATCAACTAACATATAATTATTATTTTTATATATTATTTTATGTTCTATTTCACCCCAGAATATATTAACTAAAGATTTAATTTGAAGTTCAAAATTGAATTTTTTATCATTATATTCATAGAAACCATCTATTCTAAATATCTTAAATCCATTTTTCTGCTCTTGAGGTTGTTTATCTGATAATTTTAATTTTATATTTTTCTTCGATGAATTATAATAATACCCTTCTTCATCTATTTCCGTAAAATGTGTTTTAATTACCTTGTATATTTTATCTTCATCCTCAATAAATCTACATTCAATTCTAATTCCTATTAAATCTGAAAGGTTAGAAAAAAATTCTTCTACAGTACTATATTTTTTATAATAATTATTTCTAATAATCTTTTCCTTTAGACTACTAATAGATTTTACTCTAGAATTAATATTTAAAACCCCTTGATCTTCTTCCATTAACATTTCTTCAAAATAACACTCTATATCTTCACATAAGGTATCTAAATGAGTTTCTATATCTTTAAAATATATAATAGAATCATCAATAAATTGAAACATCTTTAATTCCATAACCATCCTCCTGAGTTTTGTAACCAATATTTTTCATATTACAAGTTTACCATAAAAGTATTTAAAGTTTAAACTTAATAAAAAATCCTATTTTAATTTTTAAAGTACACATACAATGTTATAACCTTCTCTTTAATAACAATCTTATATCCCCAAAATTAAAAGTGACTATATCTTTTGAAATAGTCACTTTTATAATTATAAATTTTCTATATTTGAGTTATAGGTAAAACATTTAAAATTAATAATCACTATTATAATTTCTATAGCAAATACAAATTTATATTTAAATACTACAGATTTTATAATATAATTAACTATAATTGTAATTTTTTTGAATTAGTATAATTATTATATTAATATAGTTTAAGAACAGCTTTTATCTTTATATATAAAGAAAGAGCTTTTTATATTTTATAATTAAATTATATAGGAGGACTTATTTATGAAAAAATTATTTAACAGCTTAATATTTAAGCTAATTCTTGCCGTTATAATAGGCCTTTTAGTTGGACTTAATTCTCCAGCTAATTTTATACACGTTGTTGTTACCCTAAAATATATATTAGGGCAAATAATATTCTTTGTTGTGCCACTAATTATAATAGGATTTATTGCTCCATCAATAGCAAAGCTTAAAAGTAATGCATCAAAATTATTAGGATTTGCAGTATTATTAGCATATCTATCATCTGTTGGAGCAGCGGCATTTTCATCATTTTTGGGATATGTTTTAATTCCGAAATTATCTATAACTCCCGTTACTGAAGGATTGAAAGAACTTCCTAAACTAATATTTAAATTAGATATAGATCCAATTATGTCAGTAATGAGTGCTTTAGTACTTTCAATATTGATTGGACTTGCAACAGCTTGGACTAAGGCTGATTTATTTGAAAAATTACTTGATCAATTTCAAGGTATAGTTTTAAGCATAGTAAATAGAATTGTCATTCCTATACTTCCCTTATTTATAGCATCTACATTTGCTACTTTAGCTTATGAAGGTTCTATAACAACGCAATTACCGGTATTTATAAAAGTTATAGTTATAGTTTTAATTGGACATTTTATTTGGCTTGCAGTATTATATCTTATTGCTGGTCTTATATCAGGAAAAAATCCATGGCAAGTACTTAAAAATTATGGACCTGCATATTTAACAGCTGTTGGAACTATGTCCTCAGCAGCTACTTTACCAGTGGCTTTAAAATCAGCTAAAAAATCTGATGTGTTAAGAGAGGATATCGTGGATTTTGCAATTCCATTATGTGCAAATATTCATCTTTGTGGTTCAGTATTAACTGAAGTATTCTTTGTTATGACAGTATCACAAATACTTTATGGACAGTTACCTTCTGTTTCATCTATGATACTATTTATTCTTTTACTTGGTGTGTTTGCTATAGGGGCTCCTGGAGTTCCTGGTGGAACCGTAATGGCATCTCTTGGATTAATAATAAGTGTTCTTGGATTTAGTGAGGCAGGAACAGCTCTTATATTAACAATATTTGCTCTACAAGATAGTTTTGGAACAGCATGTAATATAACCGGTGATGGCGCTTTAGCTCTTATGCTTTCTGGAATTGCTGAAAAGAAAAATTATGCTAAATAAAGTGTATAACCATTAGAAATAATTATTTTCTTAAATTTATATATAAAAAGCATTAAGTTTTTATTTAAACTTAATGCTTTTTTATTTTAATATTATCAATAAAATATCAATTAATATTCTATTTATCAAATAATCCACCAGTTTTTTTACTGCTTTTTCCCTTTCTTAGTTGTCCCATTGATTTTTCTGCCCTTTGCATACCATTTTGTTTTGAACTATTATTTTTCTTTTCTTCAATAATTTTTTTCATCATTTCAATATTCTTACTTGTCATACACTGTTCTCCTATTATCTTACTAAGATTTTAAAGTAATAAATACATTTAATTTTTTAAAATTTCACTAGAATACTTTTAATACATATAAATTATTATATTAGAAAAACTAGGATTAATCATCTATTAATTTCTTTAAATAAATTTTTTACTAGCAATATAATTGCTAATTTTTTATACCCAGTTACTGTGTAACTTCAAAAAGAAATCAATTTAAAACTTCTCTTACAAAAGAGAAGTATCAATAATTGTCCATTGTCAATCGTCAATTTTCAATTTGTTTAAATGCTGAATCTTAAGAATTCTTAAGGTTTTATTATAATTTTTTTAAACTATTTTTCTTAAAATCAAAGTATATTAGCCTTTAGCCAAATATTTAAAGTTATTTTTAAGAAATAATCTTAAATATTGCTATTAGTGCTAAATAAAAATTATCTAATTTAAGGAGGAATAGTTTTGAAAAAATTATTTAGAGGAGTATTATATATAATAATTATAGTTTTAGGCGTTGTTGGAATGGTTAAAGCAGCAAATAAACCAAACATTTCAAGTGAAGTAAGTGCTGAAAAAAATTCCGATAATATTTTAGTATTGGTAAATAGAGAAAATTCGTTAGGTAAAAATTATAAGCCTAAAGATTTAATAAAACCTAATGTAAGATTTTTTTCAAATATTACAAAAGAAGAAAAGCTAATGAGAAAAGAAGCTGGTGAGGCTTTAGAAAAATTATTTAAAGCAGCAGGAAATGAAGGAATAAATTTATATGCACTGTCTGGTTATCGTTCTTATAAAACTCAAAAGGATACCTATGAAGAAAGAGTAAAACGTCAAGGAGAAGAATTGGCAGATAGCTTTGTTGCTAAACCTGGATATAGTGAACATAACACAGGATTGTCTATGGACATAACCAATAAAGATTTTAGTACAAGTTTTGAAACTACTGCTGAAGGAATTTGGTTAAAGGATAATTGTTATAAATTTGGATTCATAATAAGATATCCTAAAGGTAAAGAAGATATAACAGGATATAGTTATGAACCATGGCATATAAGATACGTTGGAAAAGAAGTAGCTGAAATTATAACGACACAAGGCATTACTTTAGAAGAATATTTAAATAAATAATTGATTTTATCTAGAATTAATAGTTATGAATCTATGTTAAAATTAATTTTTACTAGTAATATCTTGCTAGTTCTTTATAAGAAATGATTTGTCACTTCAAAAATAAATAATTTTAAAATTCTCAGATTTTACCGAGAAATATCCACAATTGTAAATTGTAAACTGTACATTGTGAATTAAAATATATAATATTGTAATCATATTAAGCTATAAATTAATTTTTAAAGTAGTTTATCAATAGTATATGTGTTTATATAAAATTATCCTATAATAGTGTTGTATACATCTATAGATGTACGCGCATCTCAAAACAACTACTTTAAATAATTAGGAATTAACAATGAACTATATACAATTATAGTTGAAGTTAATTCTTTACCAACTAATTTCTTAAGCTACTTTTTACTAACAATATATTCTAGCTTTAGATAAATCAATATAGGAGGATTTTATGGACAAAAATATACTTATTGTAGACGATGATCATGAAATTGTAAATTTACTAGAAATTTACCTTAAAAATGAAGGATATAAAATATTTAAAGCCTACAATGGCGTAGAAGCATTAAAAATAATTAAAAATACCAATATACAACTTGTTATTTTAGATATAATGATGCCTGAACTGAATGGCATAGAAGTATGTAAACAAATTAGGACGACATTAAATATACCTATTCTTATGTTAAGTGCCAAAAATGAAGATACAGATAAAATTACTGGATTAATCACCGGTGCTGATGATTATATGGTTAAGCCTTTTAATCCATTAGAAGTAACTGTAAGAGTAAAAACTCTATTGAGAAGAGCTTATTATTTTAATGAAAATATGATGAATTCACAAGATGAAGATATTATTAGAATTGGCTCACTAGTTATAAAAAAATCCACTCATTCAGTGCTTGTAGATGACATAAATATAACTTTAACTTCTACTGAATTTGAAATTTTGCACCTTTTAGCAAGCCACCCTGGAAGAGTTTTTGGTGCTGAAGAGATATTTGAACGGGTATGGAAAGAAAAATATTATCAATCTAACAATACAGTTATGGTTCATATAAGTAAGCTTAGAGATAAGTTAGAAAAAGCTATGGGTGGAGAAAAAATAATTCATACAATTTGGGGAGTAGGTTATAAAATTGAAAAAAAGCACTATCTATAAACTTCAAGCAAAATATATATCTGTAGTTATTCTAAGTATGTTTCTCTCTTACTTAATTTTAATTATTCTTAAGGATATGTTCTATCCCATTCTTATTGATTCTGGATATGAGCCAATCATATGGCGATTTCTAAAGCTTCCAGTAAGGGTATCAACTTATATTCCTTTGAGCAAATTACGTTTTGTATCCTATATATTGTGGTTTTTTATTTTTATATTAATCTTATTTTTATTTACTCATAAAAAAGTAAAGCATTTTATTCAGATCACTAATGCTATAGATCTTGTTGCTAAAGAAAAGTCTAATGAAAAGCTTACTATAGAAGCAAAAAATACATTAGGTGAAACTGCTAAAAATATGAACATTATTATTGAACGATTAAATAATTCAGTAGATGAACGTATAGCAGAACAATCTAAGAACGAATTAATAACAAATGTTTCTCATGATTTACGTACTCCTTTGACATCAATCATTGGATATCTTGGAGTAATTGAAGAAGACCGTTATAGGGATGAAGTTCAATTACGGTATTATGTAAATATTGCCTATGAAAAATCTAAAAGATTAAATCTTTTAATCAATGACCTATTTGAACTTACCCGAATAGGAAATGGTGGCGTTAAAATTAGTAAAAATCCAATTAATATTGTGGAGTTATTAAACCAATTAATTGTACAATTTCGTTTTCAACTTGAAAATGCTAATATGGAAGAAAGGCTATTTTTTTCAGAGGATAGACTTATAGTTCTTGGTGATGGAGATAAATTGGTGAGAGCATTTGAAAATTTGATTTCCAATGGTATAACTTATGGTAAACATAGCAAATATATTGATATTGTTACAAGTAAAGAAGATAATACTGCGGTTATAAAAGTAATTAACTATGGTGACCCTATACCTGTGCTTGATTTACCACATATTTTTGAACGTTTTTATAGAGTGGAAAAATCTAGATCAGAAGAAACTGGTGGATCAGGACTTGGTTTAGCTATAACAAAAAATATCATCCAATTACATAATGGAAAAATAACTGCATATAGTGATGAAGGAAAAACCACATTTGAAGTAAAATTACCACTATTAGATTTGACAGATTAACTATAATAGATATAAAGTTTATACTTATTTGTTAGCTAATGTAAAAAATCTTAAATATATTGAATAAATCACTATATTATTTAATATATTTTGTAGAATAAAGGATTTTCCTATTGGTTGGTGGAATATATTACCCTTAACCATGTATACAATCATAGGAGGATGATTAAAGTGAGTCTAGAACATCTTATTAACTTAATACTTCCTTATATTATTCATTTTTTAGAATTAATAGGAATTATTATAGTGGTAATTTCTGCACTTAAGGGATTTTATCAGTATATAAAAAGCTTATTTAATCCAAGTACTAATTTAATAAAAGTAGATTTTGCTGAAGCTTTAGCACTTGCTTTGGAATTTAAATTAGCAGGTGAGATATTAAAAACTGTACTTATAAGAACCCTTGATGAAATGTACATTTTAGCTGCAATAATTTTATTAAGAGCAATATTAACCTTTGTTATTCATTGGGAAATTAAGTTTGATAAAGCTCATCATGCTGAACAATAAAATAATGAAGTTTAAAATATTTTTTAAAAAATTTTGTTAAAACTAAAAACCTATTAACCTTTAGAAAGTTAGTAAGTTTTTTGCTATTTTATCTATATAACTAAACCTGCTATCTTTTTTTATATGAAAGATAACAGATTCATGAAAAAAGAGTTCATTGAACTCCTTTTTCTAATTCACAGTTCACAATTATGGACATTTCTCAGTTGTCACTGAGAAATTTAAAATTGATTTTGTAGCGGCAAACAGTGTTCGCCATATATTATTGAATTATTAGATATCTAAAAAACTAGCAATTGCATTGCTAGTCAAAAGTACATTAAAGAAATTATTTTTCCGAAAAATAATTTCCTCCTTAATTGTGAATTGTGCATTATTTAAGGTTGTGTGTTGTTTAAAGTTATCCACAGATTTAACTTTTTATAATTTCCTATAAAATAAAATGATGGATTAGTGGAAATAAAAATATATTTGTTAACATTGCTTTTTATGACTCATAGCATATTTTGCTAAATTATTAGCTGTAAACTTACCACTATAAAGAGCACCTTGTATCCATGCATGGTTAGTAGAAGCATGTTCTCCCGCAAAAAATATTCTTCCATTGTACTCTGGTTGTAAAATATCATAGGTAAATAATTGTTTCTGTCCTGGTGAATTTACAGCAAAAGCACCTCTAAAATATGGCTCTGTATTCCAGTTAACACTTTTATACTCTTTTACTATATTATCTAAATAGCCAGCAGGAAGTCCATGTACCTTTTCTACTTGCCTTTTAGTCAATTCAATTTTTGCTTCCTCTTTCATACCTGCTACACGAATAGAATCTAAAGATAAACTATACGAAGCTAATAATATTCCTGGTTCTTCTGGGCAATAAACCTGTCTAACTGCATGATCAGAAGGATAAACAATTGCTTGAATTGCTTCATCAGTATACGATGCTCCCCCTAATATACCACCATAATATTCGTCATCTTCCCAAAAACGTCTTTTGCAGTAAAAATAAGTTTTAAGGGAGTCTTCATAAGTAAATTCTTTAATAGCTTGCATTTTTCTGGTGCTAAATACTGGAGCTATATCCACTTCCCTTAAAGTACTGAAAGGAATAGCACATATTACATAATCAAAAGTTTCCATATAGTTTCTATTATTGTCCGTATCCTTATATTCAATAGATACTCTTTCATGTTTATTACTAGTTTTATATATTCCAGTTACTACACAACCTGATTTCCATTTACATGTTCCTAGCATATATTGAGGTATATTTTCATATTCTATTGGTTCTTCACAAGTTAAGCTCCTATGGAATGCAAGTGGGAGATTAACCATACCGCCATCAATTTGGTATAAATAAGTAAAAGTTACTGGGTAATTTTCCTGCATTAATTCATTATAAGAAGCGTTAAATAACGGTGATGTTAAAACATCAATTCCAGCTATTAACTCTATAGCACCTTGACTTAATTTATTCTTTTGCAATACTTGACGGATACTAAGGTTATCTAAATATTCATATGGTAAGTTGTACCTAGGAAGTATCTTTAAAATGTCTGTTCTCTCTTCAGGAGTTAGATTATTCATAGAAGAAATCATTCCATAATTATATAGCTCATCCCAAGGTGTATCTCTTTCCCATTTTCTTAAAGGAAATAAAGGATAGATATATTTCTCTATATTTTCACTGGTATTTCTTGTTCTTCTGTTTCTAACAAGTAAAAACCCCATAGGGTTATTTTGAATAAAAGGATTAGTTTTTAGATTAAATAAATTTATATAGTGCCATGTAGTTTCATGGGATGCTGGTACTCTCATCGCCCCAAGTTCCCCATATAATTTTTTAGCCTTATCAAAATAATAAGTATAGATTCTTCCACCAATTCTATCTTTTAATGCTTCATAAATGGTTATATCTGCACCCAATTTTCTTAATTCGAAAGCAGAACTTAATCCTGCAGCACCTCCACCTATAATTCCTATCTTCATCCCTTTTAAGGATAATGGTGGAGCATAGTTTGTAATATCCGGTGGAGGACTTAATAAGTTAATTACATTATAAAAATCCTCTGGTCTTCCAGCTTCATTTAATGATTCTTTAACCATCTCATGTCTTTGCTCATTTGTAGGATTGCTTGGATGTAATTTAAGCATTTCTACAGCCATTAATATTACCTCTTAAAATTTATTACATTAATATAATATTAATGAATTAATAAAGTATTACTAAAATATAGAGGAATAATAAAAAAATCGTGATGTTTAATCACGATTTTTTATTAAATAATTTTAATAATCTATAATGCTTTTTCATTCTGCTCCAAGTTTTCAGAAAATATTATTCTAAATCAATAGAGCCTCCTCTTTTTTGTTTTTTCATATCTCCACTTTTAATCATTTCTGGTTTTTCATTTTTAGTATATTCTTTATTAGTCTTTTTAGCTTTTTTTGGCTCTCTATGACTCATAAAAATTCTCCTTCATATAAAAAATTTATTTATTATTATTTTTTCCTTTAATAATAGAATTTATTCTTTAACTTATCATTTAAAGTTTTGCTTTTTATTGAATTCCAATCACTTATAGATATACCAATACATTAGCTATTTTTCTGAAAATATTTTATAAAATTTCTTCTTAATTGCATATTTACTTACTGGAATTATATATTTTAGGAGGAATGGCTATGTCATATACTAAAATTGATAATAAAGTTTTAAATTATAATATCTCTGATGGGGCTTTTAAACTTCATTTCTTACTTCAAAGTATGTGCTATGGAGACAAGCTTCAATGTTTCCCTTCTCAAAACTATTTAGCTAATATTTTAAGAAAATCTGTAAGAACTATTCAAAGATACTTAAATGAGTTGATAGCTGCAGGAATTATAAAAAAGCAAAGAAGAGGAAGTACTTCAAATCTTTATACAATAACTTTAAAAGTAGACCCAATAGAACATCAAAAAAATTCACTTTTTAAAAAGAACAAAAATATTAAAAGCAAAAATATCAAAACTAAGAAAGAAAGTATTTGGAATAAGATACCTAGCAGAAATTATAATTTTGATTCCTTAGAAAAAATGCTTCTTGGAGAAATAGAATTTAGTAACTTCAACCTGTATAAATGATTTAATATTTTTTCTATTGATATAAATCTTACATGGAAAAAACTATTTTTTAAACCTATTTTGAATAGGTCTTTTTGTATTTTTTGAAAACTACTTATTTAATAAAATTTTATTAAGATTTACTATACCCTTGCAGTATATTTTTTTAAAAGTTATAAATTATCCTGTTTCTCAATAGAGTTCTTTATTTTAAGAAAGAATGAATATATTTTGTCGCATTAAATACGTCAAAGATAATATTGATCATGACATTAAGTACTTTTATTATAAGACACTAAGTAGCTAGGAATAAGAAAAAGATAATAAGAAAAATTTAATAAGGAAAACTATAATAACCTATAAGTATATAATATGAAAACTTTAAATATATTATGGAAAGTAAATTTTATATAAAAGCAGCTTAAACTCTTGAAAATTAAGGATTAACAATTAAGAATGAAGAATTTAGGAAAAATTCACTAAAGGTGAATTTCTTAAAATAAAATCTATTTTAAGAAAACTCGAAAGGCTTTGGCTGTGTAGTTTTAACCATAATTCTTCATATTTCATTCTTAATTTTTCATCCATAGAAAAGAATTTTTGTTATGGAAATNNCATGCATAAGTTAAATTTTCATTACGAAATCCTATATGATATTTCATAAATCTGCAAATAAGTAAGTAAAGTCTTTATTTTTTTCCATAATTGGTTTATGATTAAAGGTAAATGTAAATAAATATAGTAGAGATATCAATAATTATTAACTATGTTTGTTTTAGACATCTTTAAAAAAATAATGAGATAGTATGTTAGCCTATTTTGTATCATACTGCGTTGTTTGGTTCTGCCTATATTACTACTATAACAGAACCTAACGACTTATCTGATATAAGGCATATGAGATAAAATAGACTAACATCTTTACCTTGTTATTTTCTTTCAGATGCTTAAATAATTTAACAAGAGAGGTATGCATTATGTCAAACGAATTTAATTCATCTAACTTCATAAAAAACATAGTAATTGAAGATTTAAAAAGTGGTAAGCATAAGGAAATAATAACTCGTTTCCCACCTGAACCAAACGGCTACCTACATATTGGTCATGCTAAATCAATAGTTTTAAACTTTGAGCTAGCTGACGAATTTAAAGGAAAAACTAACTTAAGATTCGATGATACTAATCCTATAAAAGAAGATACTGAGTATGTAGAATCTATAAAAGAAGATGTTAAATGGCTCGGCTTTGACTGGGATAATCTTCATTTTGCTTCTAATTATTTTGAAGAAATGTATAATAGAGCAGTTGTTTTAATTAAAAAAGGTAAAGCTTATGTTTGCGACTTAAATCCAGAGCAAATTAGAGAATATAGAGGTACATTGACAGAGCCAGGAAAAGAGAGTCCTCACAGAAATAGAACTGTTGAAGAAAATCTAGGCTTGTTTGAAAAAATGAAAAGTGGAGAATTTAAAGACGGTGAAAAAGTATTAAGAGCTAAAATAGACATGTCTTCTCCAAATATCAATATGAGAGATCCAATTATCTATAGAATTTCTCACTCTACTCATCATAATACTGGCGATAAATGGTGTATTTATCCAATGTATGACTTTGCTCATCCACTTGAAGATGCTATTGAAGGCATAACTCATTCTATTTGTACTTTAGAATTTGAAGATCATAGACCACTTTATGATTGGTTTGTTAGAGAATGTGAAATGGAGTCTGTTCCTCAACAAATTGAGTTTGCAAGATTAAATATAACTAATACAGTTATGAGTAAAAGAAAACTTAAAATGTTAGTTGATGAACATGTAGTTGATGGATGGGATGATCCAAGAATGCCAACAGTAGCTGGTTTAAGAAGAAGAGGATATACGCCAGAGGCTATAAGAAACTTCTGTAGAGCTATAAGTGTTGCTAAAGCTAACTCTACTGTAGATGCTCAAATGCTTGAGTACTTCATAAGAGAAGACTTAAACCCAAAAGCTCCAAGAGCTATGGCTGTGTTAAGACCATTAAAATTAGTTATAACTAACTATCCAGAAAATGAAATAGAGATGTTAGATATCGAAAATAACCCTGATGATGAGAATGCAGGAACTAGAAAAGTACCGTTTTCAAGAGAATTATACATAGAACAGGAAGACTTCATGGAAGAACCACCAAAAAAATACTTTAGGTTATTCCCTGGAAACGAAGTAAGATTAAAAGGTGCTTATTTTGTAAAATGTAATGAAGTTATCAAAGACGAAGATGGAAACGTTGTAGAAATTCGCTGTACTTATGATCCAGAAACTAAAAGTGGTACTGGATTCACTGGAAGAAAAGTTAAAGGAACAATTCACTGGGTAGATGCTAAACACAGTATTCCAGCTGAGTTTAGATTATATGAACCACTAATACTTGATGATGAAGATGGAGAAGATAAACATTTCTTAGAGCAAATCAATCCAAATTCTTTAGAAATACTTAAAGGTTTCATTGAACCAAGTGTTAAGGGAACTAAACCGCAAGATAAATATCAATTATTTAGACATGGTTACTTTAATGTAGATTCTAAATATTCTACAGGTGATGAAATAGTGTTTAATAGAATTGTTTCATTAAAAAGTTCATTCAAATTAAAATAATCGAAAAGCAGTAGAAAGTAATTTTCTACTGCTTTTTTGTTTGTATTGCTTCAAACTTATATATATCTAAATATCCAAATAAAAAAGTAATTAAACATCCTATAACTGAATATATTAAAAGAATAGTTTTGTCTTCAGTAACAAATTCTAAGAACGGTATTCCTATGAAGAAATATAACATTATAGGTACATATATTAATTTTCTTAACTTTTTAGTTCTTATACATTCATCTATTGGTATTAATAGCATAAGTAATTGTAATATATCCATTAATTTCACTCCTTAATATTATTTTATATATGAAATAAATGAATTAATTAAAACTTACTATGTATAGCATAATGCTTATCTATATATCAAAATAAATATTATTTTTGGTACTTTAATTAGAAGTATTAAATTCACAATGAACAATTTACAATTATTGATACTTATTCTATAAATACATAAAAATAAGACCTACCATAAGCAAGTCTTTTAAACTATTAACCATCTAAATTATTATACTAAAACTTATAATATTGTCTTTACATTCTGCCCATATTTTTCCCTCATGAAGCTCCATAATTTTTTTTGCTATAGAAAGTCCTATGCCACTACCATTTAAACTGTCCTTTCTTGATTTATCAATCTTGTAGAACTTATCAAATATTTTATTTATCTCATCTTCTGATATATTATCTCCTTTGTTCTTTACTATTATTTTAACTTTGTTTTCTACTTTATTTGCTTCTATTAAAACCTTTGAAGGCTTATAGGCATATTTTAAAGCATTAGTTAGAAAATTATCTAAAACTCTCATAAATTGATCTACATCTATATTAACTTTAAGTTCTATATCTTCAATTTTTTGCTCTAATATTAAATTATTCTGTTCAAATATTGGTATATATTCTCCTACAATTTGATTAATTAATGATGATAAGTCTACATCAACTTTTCTTAATTTAAAATCAGGATTATAAAGCTTTGTATATTCAAATAGTTCATTAACTAATTTTTTCATTTTTATTGAAGTATTATAAGCAGATTTTATATACTCTTCCATTGATTTCTCATCTTTATATTTTTTATCTTTTATAATTTCAAGATAACCTATAATAGATGTGAGCGGAGTTCTCAAATCATGAGAAACATTTATTATTAAATCATTCTTTATTCTTTCATTCTCTCGTTCACTATCAAATTTTTCTTTAAGTTCTAAAGACATTATGTTTATACTATTACAAAGCTCAGCAATTTCATCATTTCCTTTAACATCAATAGTATATCCTATATTCCCTTTTGCTATTTCTCCTACTTTTTCAGATATATACTTAATATAGTTTATCTTTTTATTAATAATTAAATAAAAAACAATAATAAAAGTTAGCATACCTTCTAGAAATATCATTGATGCAATAAAATTGAACATAGATGCATCTATATTTTCTCTATTATTAGTAATGTAAGGATAAAAGGTATTTCTTGAAAAAATTTCGGCACTAAATACAGCTATAATAAAACTAATAATTACAACAATCAAAAGTTTTATGCTTAATTTACTCTTAATAAAGTTCTTCACATCTTATACCCCACTCCCCACACAGTCTTAATATATATTGGATTTTTCGGATCTTCCTCAATTTTCTGCCTTATATTTGTTATATGAACCATTACTGTATTATCAGATTTAAAGAATTCTTCCTTCCATACAGTTTCATAGATTCTAGGAATGCTCATAATTATCCCTTTATTTCTAACAAGAAGCTCTAAAATATCAAATTCTTTTGAAGTAAGTGATACTTCTCTATTCCCTACAAAAACTTGCCTTGTATCAGAATTTATCTTTAAATTTCCTATTTCAATTATTTTCTCATTCTTATCTGTTTGATTATATCTCTTATACCTTCTAAGTTGTGATTTAACTCTTGCAATAAGTTCTACTGTACTAAAAGGCTTAGTAATATAGTCTTCTGCTCCTGAAGATAATCCTAATATTTTATCAATTTCTGCGTCTTTAGCAGATAAAAAAATTATGGGCATAACATAATTTTTTCTTATTTCATTACAAACTTCTATCCCATTAATTTTAGGCATCATTATATCTAATAATACTAAGTCTATAGACTCTGCTTTTATAATCTCTAGAGCTTTATACCCATTTTCAGCCTGTAACACTTCATATCCTTCATTTTTAAGATATATGGATACAACATTTCTAATTTCATTATCATCATCAACTATCAGCACCTTTTCATTCAAATCAATCACTCCATTTTATTTATTTTTACATTTTAAAACGTGAGCAGGTGGAAGATTTAAAAACACTCTTTTTCTTTTAATATTTCTAAAATAATCTTTAAAAAGTTTCATTTTAAGCAAAGTATACTGAAAAGTTATAAACTCTCCTTTAGTTCCAAGTATTTCTTTTGTAGCAGATAATATTTTATGACCCATAGAATCTGGTAAACTAGTAAATGGAATACCTGATATTACATAATCTATCTTATCAATATTATATTTATGAATATATTCTTTTAAGTTTTCTGCTGAATCATTCACAAGTATAAAATTATTTTCTTCTTTAAATTTATCTTTTAATATTTCATAGAAATCCTTATTATACTCTATAGCTATAAATATAGTGCTATCCTTCTTTTTATTCAATATTTTTTCCGTAAAAACTCCTGTACCAGGACCATATTCAATAATACAAGAAGCATTTAAAAAGTTAATATCTTCTATCATTTTATATGCTAATTTTTCTGAACTTGGAGCTACAGCACCTACTGTTTTGGGATTTTTCAAATATTGTTTTATAAAATTGCTTAATTCCACTTTATAATACCCCCTATTTTTCATATGAGAGTAGTATAAAATATAAATCTTAAGATACAGCTTAAAAAAGTATTAAGATTTCTTAAGATTTGATATAAAATAAGAAAAGTCGTGAATTTCTCACGACTTTTCTTATTTATTAAAGATTTAAAAATTTATTAAATCTACTTCTAACTAAATCTTCACCCATAATTTGCATTATAGTATATAAATCTGGCGTATTAGCTCTATGAGTTAAAGCAGCTCTAACCACTCCAGCTACATCTGAAACCATACCTTTATAAGCTTCTGGTTCCTTCTTAAAGCTCTTTCTATCTGTAGCATAGCCTAATTCTACAGCTACAGCTTTAAGATCTTCAAACCAAGTATCTTTATCTGTGTTGAAATTATAAGCTTTACTATAAGCCTCTATAACCCTTTTAGCTTCTTCTAGTTCAACATTCTTTGGAAACTCTATATTTTCTATAGCATCTTCCTCAAATAATTTATCAAAGAAGAAGAAAATTTTCTCTCTTACATCTTTCCATTTTCCAAAGTCTTTTCTTGGTTTTGGACCTTCTTTATCTATGTTAAAGATTTCTTTAGCCATTTCTTCATTAGTAATTATTAAATCATACATCTCTTTATCATATTCTTTAGCCCAATTTATATAGTAATCATAAACTACAGGTGCTTTTAATCTGCAAATAACATTCTTACTTACATCATTTAATTTTATGATATCAAATAGTGCACCACTTTTGCTCATTTTTCCTAATTCTACTGGGAACTCTTTATAATCTGTAAAAGGATTTTCTTCTCTCCATACTTCAAAGTTTGAGTTAATGATGTTTAATAGATATTCAACCACTGAAACCATTGGATATCCTTCTTCACTATAATAACTAACAGCACTTTCTGGATCTTTTCTCTTACTTAATTTTCTCTTAGAGTTTCCATCAAGCTTCATTATAGTTGGTGTATGACAATATTTAGGTTTATCAAATCCAACAATATCAAATAGCTGAACATGCGTTGGAAGTGATGATAACCATTCTTCTCCTCTAATAACATGAGTAGTTCTCATTAATCCATCATCTACAGCATGAGCAAAATGATAAGTTGGAAGTCCATCAGATTTTATTATAACTATATCTTGATCATTTTCTGGGAAAGATATATTACCCTTAATTAAATCTTGAATTTCCACTCTATTTTCAATGTTTCCTGGAGATTTTAATCTTAAAATAAATTTTTCTCCCTTTTCAATTTTTTCCTTAATTTCTTCAAAGCTTAAATCTCTACATTTTGCCCATTTTCCATAATATCCTGGGTTGGCTTTGATAGATGTTTGTTCTTCTCTTATAGCATTAATTTCTTCTTCTGAACAAAAACATGGATAACCATATCCTCTTTTAACTAAATCCTTAGCAAAAGTTTTATATATTTCTCCTCTTAAACTTTGTTTATAAGGACCGTAGTTTCCTATATCATTAGTTTCATCAATCATACCTTCATTAAAATTAAGACCAAAACTTTTCATAGTTGAAATGGTATCAACAATAGCACCTTCTACTTCTCTCTTTTGATCAGTATCTTCAATTCTTAAGTAAAAAATACCTTCACTTTGAGTTGCTATTCTCTCATCAATAAGTGCTGAGAATACTCCACCTATATGTTGGAAACCTGTTGGACTAGGTGCATATCTTGTAACGCATGCTCCTTCTTTAAGGTTTCTAGCTGGATACTTTTCAATATAATATTGTGGTGTTTTATCAATAGTAGGAAAAAGAAGTTCTGCTAAATTTTCATAATTCATATTATTCACCTTATCTTTCTATATACTTAATTTAAACTTAATAATTTTTAAATTATATAATTCACAACTTGACTCAATTCACAATTCACAATTGTGAATTAAATAAAAAAGTCCTTCATCCTAAAACTTAGGACGAAAGACATACTTCCGTGGTACCACCTATATTGGCTAATTTATCAGTAATTTAACCCACTCATTTCTCTTTAAGGGAAGAATCCCATTAGTTTACTCAAAAAATTTCTTTCAACTAATAGCTCCAGAGCTTCCTTCCATAGCTTAATTTACCAAGTTTCCACCATCCTTAGCTCTCTTTAAAATCTACATCTATGTACTCTTCTCCTTCAACGCAAAACTATTTAATTTTACTTTCAGGCATCTTAAAAAATAACTCTAGTTAGATGCCTTGTTTAATTATATCTTTGAAAATTATTTTTGTAAACCTATATTTGTTAGTATTCCCCTACTTTTAGTATTAAGTCAATATTTTTAATATAATTATTTTATTTCTATATAAAAAGCTTCATTATATAAAACCTTATAATAATCTGTCTTTTTCTTTCCTTCTTGACCAGATATAACATAGGGTGTTACCTTAAGTTTTTTTATATTATCATCTAAAGTTTCAAACCTCAAATGACTATTTTCAACTGCAGTTGTCCCAGATATAAATTTGAACTCATTACCATTTTCATCTTCCACCTTAAACAGTACATCGTACTTAAAGGTTATATCATCTTTATTCTCTTTTGTCATTTTATAATCTAACTTTGTTGATATTGGGGTAATTATTAAATTTTCTACTTTTATTTCTTGTCCATTATCCAATTTAAATTCTTTATTTATTGCTATAGTTTTCATGTCTGAAATAAGCTTTTCTGGAGAAGAACTAATTTCAAAGCTCCACTTTCCAGGTAAATGCTTATATTTGCCTAGCATTGTGCTAACTTGAATATTTTCATAAACTATTTTTATATCAAGATTATCTTTCATTTCTATATCTTCTAAGTGTCTAGCTGTAAACATATTATACGTATTATCATCAATCTTCTTATTAGAACCACTTCCATTTTTACTAATCTCACTTCCATTGATATAAACTGTTGGCGATACATGTACATCATCTAGATTTACTCCATTTGATTTAAATGTACTGCTAATTATAAGTTGTCCTGCATCTAATACTACTTCATTAAGCTTTACCGTAATTCCACTATCTACTTCTGTTTCACCTACAATTGTTTTATAGTCTTCTAAAGATTTCCCTTTAGAATTCACATACTCTTCTATGACGCTTCCTATTATAGGTATATCTGCTAAAACACTAATGTTACTCACAATTCCAATATAACTAAGTCCTAATGCTATAACAATGACGGCTATTTTCTTCTTACTATTTCTATTTCTATTTTTAATCTTAGCCTTTAATCTTTTCTTTATTTGTTTTTTTTCTATATCATTTAGCTCATATACTTCATATTCACTTAAATCTACAACCATATCATTCATCATTTCAAACTTATCTTTCATATTCTCACCTCATAAAATTTATTCAAATTCACTACCTAGGTTAATGCTTTTAAGTTTCTTTCTTCCCCTTGACAGTTTATTATATATGGAGGATTTCTTAACTCCAGTTTCTTTAGCTATATCCTCTATTCCTTTATCATCAATATAATAACTAATGAAAAGTTCCTTATCTTCCTTTTTTAAATTATTAAGTAAGGTATCCACTTCATAACTGAGTTCCTTCTCCATAAGGTAACCATCTGCAGTTAAGGGACTTTTTAAACCCATCTTCTCAATATTTTCCTCTTGTAAAAGCTTTAAATATTTTCTTTTATAATCTATAGATTTATACCTTGATATAACTGCAATCCAATTTTTAAGAGAGGTTTTTTCACCTGAAAACTGATCTATATTATTCCAAACTGCAAGAAATACATCATCTATGCACTCTTCTTGCATCTGCTCCAAATTATATAGATGCTTTTTTACTATAGCTTTTACGACACCACCATATCTATCTATAACATAATGCAGCGCTTTTTCATTTTTACCTCTCAAATGTCTTACAACATTTTCATCGTTTATTCTCATATATATCCTCCTTAATAAGAGCTCTTATACTTATACTGTCGTTTCTTTTAGAGATTTTCTATCAATAATAATTTTTTTATAATTATTCTTTTAAAAATTAAAAATGGTGCTGAATTTCTTCAGTACCATTTTATATATATAACTTTAAAAACTTATATATGGTTTTAACTTCCATAATAAAATTTTTCTTGATTATTAATCCTTAATTTCTTATAACAAGTGCTAGTAAGATAGTTAAAATCTTATTTTTATTCAAGTAAATATTTATATGATTTCAGCACTATTTTAAAATATAACCTTAATTTTTTATATTAAATTTTTTATAAAAGCGCATATACATACAAAGCTTAACACAATAAAAAAAATTATATAATTAATAATTTTTTTATTCTCCTTTTGATTTCTAGAGTCTTTACATTTAAAATAAATTAAAATTAAAAATACTAGTGCTATTCCAGATATAATAACTCTAAATACATCAAGAAATAGTCTTATATTTTCAACTGTAATAAAAAAAGATAAAATAAAAACAAATTCATATAATATATAAAGTGATTTTTCATTTAAAATATCTTCTTGTAATTCATATAAGAATTTATTGTTCATAATAAACTAATCCTTTCAGATTTCTATACACCCTAAGCTATAAAGCCACCTAGATATTTTTTAAAATTTATTCATTTTATTTATCATTAAATAAAAATAGAAAATACTTTATAAATATTATAAAGTAGACTTGCTAAAATAAAAATATCTATTAATATACTGAATGAAAATTGTCGCTTTGTACAATCTTTTTGAATCAAATTCTTATTTTGGATATTGAATTTTCTTTGTTGCCTTACTTCCATAAAATATAAAATGATTAACAAAAATGTAGCTATTATATTTTCAATATCGAAGTAAAATCTAATACTATCCTCTGGGTGAAAATGTTGTTTTATTGATCCTATTAAAAGCTGAACAATAATAAATAATATAATAAATTTACGATATTTACTTTTATATTTAGGATTTTCATTTGAAAACATATATACCACCATTCCATTAATAACAAAAAAATATATATTAATACTAATTTGTATGTTTTTACAATATAATTATATACCTTATTCAAAATATTGTAAATTGGAAATATTCTTGCTATTTATTTTTAATACTTAAATGATTAAGCAAAAAATAAACAAATGAAAACATTCATTCTTATGATTGTTTTTAGATTATTTTTTATGATGGTTGCTATTTTAAACTTCAGAAACTTAATTATACCTAAAATTATTGAAAAAGATTAAAAAATCCCCCTATGTAAAACACAAGGAGATTTCTCTAAATAAATTTATTTTACAATATTTTTTATAGCTTCTTCTGCATATTTAGTAGTAACTATTTTATCATATGGTGCTCTTTTATCCAGTTCTCCTGCAAGTTCCATTACATCCATTAATCTATTTAAACTTTCTTCTTTTAGCATTGGATTTTCACACCAAGCGTCTATTTTCTTGTATCTTTCAATTACTACTATTAAATCTTCCATCTTAATATCAGTAAAAAATGGTTGTATGGATTTAGCTATATCTTCAGAGCTGTGATTTTGAACATATAACTGTCCTTTATATAAAGCATTTGTGAACTTTTGAATTATCTCAGGATTCTTTTCCATATATGTGTTGGTTGCAGAATATGCTGTAAATGGAATTTCTCCTGATAATTCTCCTACAGATGCTACTATATAACCTTTATCTTGTTTTTCCATAGCTGTAGCCAATGGCTCAAATAAGGTTACATAATCTGCTTCTCCTGCACTAAATGCTCCTCCCATTACATTAAATTGTATATCTGTTCTTACATTCACTTCTCCTGCTTTAACATTTTCACCTATAGTTAGCCCTGCGTTCTTTATTGCATATTCTAAGCTCATTTCAGGCATACCGCCTTTTCTTCCACCAAGTAGTTCTTTTCCTTTTAAGTCATCCATTTTAAAATTCTCATGGGCTTCCCTAGCAACTAAAAAACTTCCATCTCTTTTAGTAACTTGAGCAAAGTTTATAGCATAGTTTTTACTTCCTTTATTATGAACATAAATTGAAGCCTCTGGTCCCATAAGTCCTATTTGTACCTCTTCTGAAACAAGGGCAGCCATAGTCTTATCTGCTCCTTGAGCTGCTATAAGCTCTACGTTTAACCCCTCATCTTTAAAGAATCCTTCATTAATGGCTACATATTGAGGAGCATAGAATATAGAGTGAGTAACTTCTGCAACTTTTATCTTAACCAAATCATCCTTTTTAGAACAGCCACCTAAAATTACAGCAACTACTGATAAGCAAGCTAAAATTGATGCTATTTTTTTTATTTTGCTCATAAATTCACCACCACAATAAAATTTTTATATAAGAAATATCTTATTATTTATTTTTTCCTATTTCTAAGTTTGAGAATTACCTCAATTTCTTTTTTCCCTATAAAGCTTTTCTATCACATTAACAATTTGGTACATAACTAATGCACAAATTGCTAAAACAACAACACCCATCATAACTAAATCTAATTTAAACACTTGTCCACCGTATACTATTAAATAGCCTATACCATATCTAGATACTAAAAATTCACCAACAATAACCCCTACCCAAGACATACCTATATTTATCTTTACTATATTTATGATGTTACCTATATTTGAAGGAAGTATAAATTTTCTTAGGATTTGTCCTTTAGTAGCACCAAAGCTTTGCAGCATTTTAATCTTTTCTTCATCTGCATTTACAAAATAGTTGTATGCAGATAAAATTGTTGTAACTACTGATATTGTTATTGCTATTACAACTATTCCCTTAATTCCTGCTCCTGCCCAAACAATAAGAATTGGAGCTAGTGCAGTTTTAGGTAGAGCATTTAAAACAACCAAATAAGGATCTAGAATTTTAGAAGCAGTTTTAGACCACCAAAGCATTATAGCTATTAAAATTCCTAAAATCGTGCCTATAGTAAATCCTAATACAGTTTCCCATACAGATATGCCTATATGTTTAAATAATTCTCCATTCCTCATATAGTCCATGAATAGTACATGTATATCTGATGGCTTACTAAATAGAAAAGTATCTATAACATTAACTCTCGCCAAAATTTCCCATAATCCTAAAAGTAATACAAGAATAAATATTTGCCAAAATAAAATCACTCGTTTTTCTCTTTTTCTTTTCCTTAAAAAATTTTCATATGGGGTTAAAGAATTATTTTTCATAAATATCTAACTCCTTCCATAAAAGATTAAAATAATCCTTAAATTCTGGCGCCTTCCGTGCAGATAAAGGAGTTTTTTCTTCATTAACTGTAAGGTTAATATCATATATGCCTTTTATAGTTGATGGCCTTTTTGATAAAACTACCACAAAATCAGCCATTGATATAGCTTCAGATATATCGTGAGTAACAAGTATAGTGGTTTTTTTCTCATTTTTTATAATTTTATAAATATCGTCACTAACTAAAAGTCTAGTTTGATAATCTAATGCTGAAAAAGCTTCATCTAAAAGTAAAATATCTGGATCAACAGAAAGAGTTCTAATCAACGCAACTCTTTGCCTCATTCCACCGGATAGCTCTTTTGGATACCTATTTCTAAAATCCCAAAGCCCATAAACTTTTAAAAGATTTTCTATTTTTTTTCTAGCTTCATCATTAAGTTTTTTTTGTATTTCAAGACCAATAGTTATATTGTCCATTATAGTTCTCCACTCTAAAAGATGATCTCTTTGAAACATATAACCAATCTTACCATTGATCTGAACTTCTCCAGAAGTTGGTTTTAAAAGATTGCTCAAAATATTTAGCATTGTAGATTTACCACAACCAGAAGGACCTAAAAGGGCTAAAATTTTACCCTCTTCTACGGAAAAATTTAAATCCTTAAGAACTTGAAGCTCTCCTTCTAAAGTATAAAAGCTCATATTAACATTATTAACTTTTACAATAGCCGACATTAACCCACCTCCCAATACAATACTTGGGCAAATAAATAAAATTTGCGTAATTATCCTTATACTATATTATTAAAAATGACATAATTTGCTATAACATAATATGAAATATTTACTACATTCTTTATATAATATAAGTAAGGCATCTTCAAAAAAATAATAGACCAGTATGTTCGCCTATTTTACATCATACTGTGTTATCAGAACCTGCCCATAGCACCACTATGAGCAGAACCTGATGCCTTGTCTGATATAAAATATACTAACATCTTTGGTTTATTATTTTATTTCAGATGCCTAAGTTAGTATTTTATAGGAGAAGATAATGAAAGATACACTAAAAAACTTATTACGTAGACCTTATCGTCTAATTAAGTATAAAGTAACAGCCCTAAATGATGCTTTGAGAAAAGATCCTAACTATATATCTACAGCTACAGATTTTGTAAATAAAAATAATTTTGCTAGTAGCACTAATTATTTCATTTGGGTGGATACTAAAAATTTTAAAGTAAATATATTTCAAGGTTCAAAAAATAATTGGAAACTTATCAAAAGTTACTTATGTTCAATTGGAAAGCCATCTACCCCTACCCCTAAAGGAAATTTCACTGTTGGAATTAAAGGACTTTCTTTTGGTGCTAGTCATGGATATATAGCTAGATATTACACACAAATAAAAGGTAATTACCTCTTTCACTCAATTTTATATAACCTTGATGGATCTATACGAGATGGAAGACTTGGAATAGCTATTTCTAACGGATGTGTACGTTTAGCTCTAGAAAATGCTAAGTGGATATATGATAATATACCAGAAGGCACGGCTATTCATATATCCTAATAACCATTAAATAAAGATATATAAATTAAAAGATGCATG
>NZ_DDOV01000045.1 GCF_002341865.1 Clostridium sp. UBA2485
TTGCATGATATTCGATAGGATTAGTATATGGATAAATTTGTGAATCAATTAAACCGCTTTTTTCATGTATCAATAGATTTGCCGAGTCCATCTATAATATTGCTCGGTTCAATTGTAAGTACCATAGTGGGATTTTTCCTTATTTTATTTGGTACGTTTAGGAAAATTGAGCTACTAATTTGTTTTGGTGTAGCAGTAATTCTATCAAATTTATGGGGGGGAAAGGGTCAAAAATGAAAATATTTAATAGAAATTTTAAATTAATGATTTTAGGGCAGATTATATCACTTTTTGGAGCGTCAATATTAAAGTTCTCTTTATCTCTATATATACTTGATTTAACAGGTAAAGCAGAAATTTTTGCTACAATCCTAGCTATTTCGACTATACCAATTATCATATTTTCACCAATCGGTGGCGCTATCGCTGATCGATTCAATCGCCGAAACCTAATGGTAATTTTTGATTTTTTAAGTAGCGCCATTGTTTTAGCTTTAATGCTGTCTTTATTCTATGGGAATAATTCGGTATTTTTCATAGGTGTGATAATGACGTTACTATCTGTTATAAGCACTATGTATCAACCTGCTGTTCAAGCCTCAATTCCAGTATTGGCTGACGAAGATAACCTGATAAAGGCAAATGGAATTGTATCCGGTGTAAGTGCACTAACGGGAATCATCGGTCCAATTTTAGGCGGTTTATTATATGGACTTATAGGGCTTGAAGCCATTGTAATTGTTAGCTGTAGTGCATTTTTCCTGTCAGCGGTAATGGAAATATTCATACAAATACCCTTTATAAAGAAGTCATATAGTGGACATATTGTAACGGCAATTTTTGTAGATATTAAAGAAGGTTTAGGCTATATATTGAATAAAAACCGTTTTGTCTTAAAAATCATGTTCATTGCTGCTGGGATAAACTTATTTTTATCTCCAATGATTTTAGTAGGTGTCCCTTATATTGTGAAGGTTGTAATGGGTGCTGATAGTACATTATTTGGTGTAACACAAGGTGCAATATCATTTAGTACGATTTTAGCAGCCATAGGAATTGGAGTTATTGGTAAAAAACTAAGAATAGATAATCTGTATTTGTGGTTTGTTGCTTGTGGACTTTTATTCATTCCAATGGCATTGTCAGTTAGCCTATTTGGATCAAATTTGGGATTTTGGATACCTTTTATCATTTTCACAGTATCAGCTATGCTAATACTTTTCGCAACAACAATTGCATCAATTTTCATTACCACAATCATACAAAAAGAAACGCCCAACGAATTACTTGGTAAGGTTATGGCAATTCTTTTTGCAGCAGCTACATGCGCAACTCCATTAGGTCAAATTATTTACGGTGCATTGCTGGACAGCTTTAATGATAGGGTTTACATAACTGTTTTAATTGCTGGAGCATTTACCTTGATTATGGCATTGGTTGCAAAGATAACATTAAGTTCTAAAAAAGCAAATTTTTTTTGAATTACATAAGAATATGTAGAGATCTAGCATAAAGGGGTTGTTTGAGAATTAACTTTTTAANNAGTAGATATAAAGGATGGCAAAGGCTTGGTGATAATGATAATACTATACAAGGAAAAATAGAAACAGTACTTTCTAAAATGACTAATGAAAAAATAGAGGTTATTGGTTGCGGAAGAACTGATGGAGGAGTACATGCGGAAAATTACATAGCAAATTTTCATACTAATTGTATGTTAAGCAAAGAAATGATGATTGATTATCTTTATGAATTTTTACCTGAAGATATAGTAGTTAAAGAGATAGAAGAAGTAGAAGAAAGATTTCATGCTAGATATAATGCTAAAGCTAAAACTTATATTTATAGGATAAATAATGGTAGATTTAGAAATGTTTTTAATAGAAAGTATGTTTACCATATAGATGAAAAATTAAATCTAGAAGATATGATAAAGGCAAGTAAAATATTAGTTGGAACTCATGATTTTCAAAGTTTTACTACACTAAAGCCAAAGAAAAAGTCTACAGTGAGAACTATAAATTATATTAATATAAACAAGAATGAAGATTTAATAGAGATAGAACTTAATGGAGATGGATTCTTATGGAATATGGTAAGAATTATAACAGGAACTCTTTTAGAAGTAGGAACTGGAAAAATATCAGTAGATGAGGTTGAAACTATATTAGATAAAAAGAAAAGAGAAGAAGCAGGTCCTATTGCACAAGCTAAAGGACTTTACTTAAAAGAAGTTATATATAATAACTAAAAAAAGGGGATAATTTTAAAAGTCGTGATTAAAAAATCACGACTTTTTATTATAATATTCCTTCTTCTTTTAATAGGTTTTCAATTTCTTGCATTTTTCTAGTTAGTTCTAAAAAGTTTTTCTTAACAAAATCTTCTGAAAGAGCATCTTCTTTTATACTTTTTTCTAGTTTTTCAATAGTATATAGCGCCTCATCGATATCTTTTTGAGCTAGTTGTAAATTGTTTTCCTTCATAAAAATCTCCTTTTAAATTAATCTTCTTGTTTTTTACGAATTATTTCTTAATAAAATGTTAGCATTGGATAGCATTAATTTCAAGTTAAAAATAAGTTTAATTAATAATTTATATACTATAAAATATTATTTTCTTCAGATAATTTACGAATAGGAACTACATAAGTTTCTAATATATCTAAATCTATAATTTTAGCTATTTCTTGCTTAGTATTTATATGATTTATCCAAACTATATGGTTATTAAAATATACAGGGATATTTTCATTAGATTCTTGAATTTCTAAAAGCCTACTAGTATCCATCTATGAATTCCTCCTATAAATTTAAAGTTTCATTTATAACTTAAACAACGGATATGTTTAGAATTTTAAATAAAAATTAATATTTAAAAATAAAAAAATTGTGGATGCTTCGTACTAAAGTTCACAATAGTATAATTTACATTAACTTTTTACATATTATAAAAGTTTGTACAAAGTGAAATTTTATAGTTCCATTCTTCATATATATTATTAATCTATTAATAAAAGTGTGCAGGTTATATGACTAAATGTTGCATTATAGATTAGAAAAATTAATTTTATGGAGGGAATTTGCATGATAAATGTAATATGGTTTCTTATACTAGCTATAGGTATAGGATTCGGCATATTAAATGGAGATGGAGAGATAGTTTCTAAAGCAATAGTATCAACTACTTCTTCAACAGTAGACTTAGTAATTGGACTTGTTGGAATGATGTGTCTGTGGTGTGGAGTTATGAAAATAGCAGAGAAAAGTGGACTAACCTCAAAACTTTCTAGAGTATTGACTCCTATATTAAAACTAATATTTAGAGATGCAGGTAAAGATGAAAAAGTAATGGGAGCTATAGCTATGAATCTTACTGCTAATATGTTTGGGCTTGGAAATGCTGCTACACCTTTTGGTATAAAAGCTATGGAGGAGATGGACAGACTAAATGTGGAGAAAGGTAGAGCCACCAATGACATGGTATTATTCCTAATTTTAAATGCCGCTTGTATTCAGTTTATTCCTACAACAGTGATATCTATAAGAGCAGCAGCAAACTCTCAAAATCCTGGAGCAATAATTTTGGCTGCTTTTACTACAACATTTTGTGCATCTATAATAGGGATAGTTCTTTGTAAATTATTACAAAAGCATTTTTAAAAAGTAGAATCAATTCTAGTTATCAATTAAAATAAGGAGAGTACTATGGATGTGAGAGTCTTAATTCAATATATAATAAAAGCTATTATTCCTATAATAATAATTTTAATTACAACCTATGGAATTTCTAAAAAGGTTAAAGTATATGAGTGTTTCATAGAAGGTGCAAAAGATGGAATAGGAATTTGCGTTAGAATATTTCCCTATCTTTTAGCAATGCTTTTAGCTATTAATGTATTTAGAGCATCAGGAGCTATGAATTTTTTAATTTCATTAATAAAGCCTGCAGTAGATGTAGTAGGAGTACCACCGGAGGTCGTACCTTTAGTTTTAATGAAACCTCTATCAGGAAGCGGAGCTATAGGAATTTTTACAGATATCGTAAAAGAGTATGGGCCAGATAGCTTTATAGGTACTTGTGCTTCTATAATTATGGGGTCTACAGAAACAATATTTTATACTTTAGCAGTTTATTATGGAGCAGTACAAATTAAAAAGATAAGACATACATTATGGGTGGCAGTATTAGTAGATATATGTGCAGTACTTATAGCAGTAAATGTAGCAAAGTTTATAATATACTAAAATCGTTCATTCTTAATTATTAGTCCTTAGTTTTATAAGTTGATATATTATTATAAGATCAAAATAAATTAAATAAGCACCTCTAAATATTTTAGAGGTGCACTGATTTAGACATCCTAAAAAATCTGTTTTGTATTATGACAATTAGCTCACAGCCTTGAAGGATTACTCTATTTCATATAACTTAAAAGGATTTAAGTTGATTAGGTGTGTCTATAAATTTTTATCAAATATTCTGCGTTGATTCAATAGGATATTCTTTTATTAGGCTATTAAATTTTCTTTTATAAGCAATATAAATTAGTACAGCATCAACTATCCATTGAATTACACAAATCCACCAAAAGTATGTTACTGAGCTTTGAGTTATATAAATGAAGTAAAATACTAATGGTAATCTAATACACCANNAGAGATACCTTAAATGGTATTTTTGTATTACCTATTCCTTTTAGAGCGCCTCCATATATCATGGAAATTGCCATACTAGGTTGTTGAAGTGCTGCTATCATTAAGCATTTAGCACCTAAGGAAATAACTTCAGCTTCACTACTATTTATAAATAGACCAATCAAAAATTTAGGCATAATTATAAACAACGAAGCTGTACAAATCATTGAAATTAATCCTAAAATTGCACAGTTATAAGCGTATTTCATGGCACCTTTGTAATCTTTTTCGCCATATTTATTTCCAACAATTGTCGTACATGCTACAGCAAATCCCCAGCCAGGCATATAAGATAGTGATTCTAGAGTTGAGGTTATTGTATTAGCAGAGAAAGCAACAGTTCCTAGCCTCATTATCATAAAAGTTGTAAATAACCTACTAATACTAAAAGCACCTTCTTGAAGTGATGCAGGTATAGACAACTTAAATAAGGTTTTAGTCTTTTCTATAGTTAAGGATTTTAAATATTTAAATTTAATTTTAATCTTAGACTTTTTAAAGGTATAGTATGTAGAAAATAAAAATCCACAAATTTGAGCAGTTATAGTTGCTAATGCAGCACCAGTAACTCCTAATTCAGGAGCACCAAACTTACCAAAAATTAGTATATAGTCTAAAGTCATGTTTATTAATATTACTATGAAGGATGTTATAAGAGGAATTTTTGTATTTCCATAAGCTCTTTGTATTGCTGAGTAAAGGCTAGTTATCATATTAAATACAATTCCAAAACAAACAATTCTTATATATCTCATAGCAATTTCTAAGACCTCAGGTTCACAACCGGCAGCAGTTAAGAGTTGTTTAGAAAAAATAAAAATTATAACAGTACAAATTATGCTAATTATAGTACCTACTACAAACCCAATAGTAGCATATTCCTCAGCAGTATCATATTCTTTAGCGCCATAACGTCTTGCTACAATAGAGGTTATGGCAACAGATACACCCATAGCTATAAAAATATTAGCAAAGGTATATAATATTTCTCCAGAAATACCAACAGTACTAACGGCTATTTGTCCTCCATATTGTCCAATCATAAGAGTATCTAAAACCCAAACCATCATGTACAAAACCATTTCTCCAACGGCAGGCAGTGCAATGGTAAGTACACTTTTAACTTCTTTTTTGTTTAACATATAATTACCTCCCCCCTTTAAATATCAACGTTATTTAATTATATCAGAAGCAAATTATACTGTTAATAACAAATGACAAAATAACAATATTTTTGTTATTATTATGAATATTATTAATAATTAGTAAATTAATTCTATATTTATTAAAAAATATGTAGAATATGGTATAACATATTTTAAAGAGGCGGGTATTTTAAACTTTAGGGGGAGAGTTTATGAAAGAATTAAAAAAGAAAGATTTTGAGGTTGTTGGTTGTAAGATTAAAGAAAAAGAAATAATGGGGGAGAGGAATTTAAGTTATTGGCAAAGTGTAAAAATAAAATTTTTTAAAAATAAATTTGCAATTTTAGCTACAATTATTTTATTAGCTGTAATTTTAATGACCATTTTTTCTCCGCTTTTTACAAAATTTGATTACTTCGAACCTGTTAAAGAGAAAAATTTAAGGCCAAATAGTATTCATTATTTTGGTACTACTGATGAAGGAAGAGATATTTTTGCAGGTGTATGGCAGGGAGCTAGAAGTTCATTAGGTATTAGTTTTATTATAGCATTTTTAAACTTATCTATAGGAATAGTTTATGGAGGTATTTGCAGCTTTTATGGTGGTATTATTGACGACATAATAATGAGAATACTAGAAATAGTAACCAGTGTGCCACTTATAGTAATAATAACGCTAATGTATCTTATTTTAGGACCTGGGCCTTTAAGTTTGATTCTTGCTATGACAATTAATGGATGGGGAAATGTTGCAAGGGTGATTAGAGGACAGCTATTACAAATAAAGGAACAGGAATATGTTTTAGCTGCAAAAGCATTAGGCGCTAGTACTTCTAGAATTATCTGTAATCATTTAATTAGAAATGTAATTAGCGTAGCAATAGTTACTATAACTATGGAAATTCCTAACGTAATTATACTAGAAGGATTATTAAGTTACGTTGGATTTGGTATGAGATATCCTCTATTAAGTTGGGGATCACTTATGTATAATACAGGGTTTTCACTTATGTTTTATCCATATCAAGTATTTATTCCAGCTTCTATTATGACCATAACTATAATTTGTTTTAATGTTATAGGGGATGTTTTAAGAGATGCATTAAATCCTCAAGAATCCATATTGTGATAGGGGGGATAAAGTATGAAAAGAAAGAGTTTCTATACTGCAGTTATATTAATATTTGTATGTATATTTGCATTTCATTATTATCTAAACTATAGGGAAGCAATTAAACCACCTTCAGAAGTATGGGCAAAGGAAGTATTAATATCTAAAGGAGATATTAAGCAATATCCTGCTTTAACTGGGTATAATGATAATTATATTGTTATTCATCAGAACGGAGATGATATAAAAGTAATAACAGTAGACAAGCTAGGTAAAGTGTTAAGGAAAAGTAATTTTAAAGCAGATGGGAAAGAACCTAGAGATTTAGGAGTGATTACTGATAATAAAAATATATATATTACTTATATGCTAACAGATATGTATTATAATACAGTAAAAATTTTAAAATTAAATGATAACTTAGAATTAATAGAAGAAAAACAAATTGATAAGATGAGAAGTAAACTTGATCTATCAGAAAATATATTATGTATTTTTTATGATGATCATATAGAATTTATTGATTTTCTTAAAAATTCTTCTTCTAAAATTAATTTAAATAATAAAGCAGAGATGCCTACAAGTATTCCTTATAAAGATAAATATTTAATAACATATATATCTGATAGAAGTGCATATAAGTATTTTTTTATAGATAAAAATGGACAAACAACTGAACCTAAAATTGCATTTGATGTACAGGGTGGATCCAATTCTTCTTTCATTTCAAATACTATTACTTATAAAGAAAATGATATATATGCAATTGTAGAGTATGTATATAAGAGTACAGAATATACTGTAAAAAACTTTAAATTTTCATTAGATAAAAATGATCTTTATATAAGTGATTTTAGGTTAATGGAAAATTTTAGTGATAATATAGATGAAATGAGGAAATTTAATGTAGATGTAACTAGTTTAGCTAATTATCCAAATCAAGAGGGAATGATTCTGGGGAGTTGTGGAAGAAAGGTTTTTAAGATGAAAGAACAACCTGATATAGTGGAAATTTCTATTGAAGATAATGAAAATTCAATAGGTGGACATTTTGATGATAAATATGGCGCTGTTATAAAAAATCCTGTATCAAATAGTAGGAATAACTCCATTTACCCTGTTAGCTATAAAAATGCAATAGTATTTTGTGAACCTATAGGAGATGATAGAAGCAATGTATATATTACTTCAAAAGATGAAGAATTTAAGTTAGTTAATAATAGGAGTAGACCAAGTGAAGCTATTTCTTCACTTATGAGTACTTCTGAAAGTATACTTTTTGGTGTTGCTTATGTAGTAATTTATGGCTCATTATGGATTATACCATCTCTTTCTTTAATTTCTCTTATTTCAATAATTGAATTTAAATTTAATAAAAATATAAGAAAGATATTATTTATATTTACTTATAGTTCAGCTTATCTATTAAAGCTTTATTTTATAAATAAACTATTCTATGTTAACCAAGCGATGCTTATACCATCTTTTTTTAGCTTAAATGTAGGAATAGCATGTACATTATTAATTAGCTTAGTTTGTTTAAGTTATGGATATAAAAGCTATAGTGAGAATTTAGATTATAATGTAATTGTATTAAGTTTCTCAAAACCAATATTAATAGACTCACTTTTAACTTTAATATTATTTGTTGGTTTTATTATGTAAAAACATAAGCTTTATATTGTAGGATATGACTTTTATATAAAGAAATTAAGATTGCTATTGAATATTAAGATAAAAGAAAAATTTTTATTAGAAATTTATATATAATTGTATACTTTAGAACTATAGAAAGTAGAGGGGTATATGTGAAGAGGGGAAAATTTTACACAATTGTAGTTGGGATAATTATAGCTATATTTTGTTTTCACTATAGTTTAAATTATAAAGAAGCTATAAAGCCACCAAGTGAAAAATGGGGTAAGGAAGTATTTTTGTCACAAGGAAACATAACAGAGTTTCCAGATATAATTGAATATAAGGGCAATTATGTGGTTGCCCATCAAGATAGTGATAGTATCAAGGTAATGCTAATAGATAAATTAGGGAAAAAAATTAAAGAGTCTCAATTTATAGCGTCTGATAGTGAACCAAGAGATATTGATATTATTACAGACAATAAGAATATTTATATAAACTTCTTATTAACAGGTGCTGATAAAAACACTATTGAAATATTAAAGTTAGATGATGATTTAAATCTAGTAGACAAAACAAGTATAAAAAATGTAATTAATAAAACAAAAGTTTCAGAAAATATAGTAGCAGTTTTTTATGATGGATATGTTGAAATAAGGGATTATTTAATAAATAAAGTTTCAAGAGTGAATATAGGTGATAATATAAGGTTACCGGTAAGTGCAAAATATAAGAATAAATATCTACTTGGTTATATAATGGAGTTAGATGAATTTTACTACATTTGGATAGAAGATGGTAAAGTTACAGAGCCTAAACTAGGTGGAAATTTAAATGAAATCTCAAAGGTAAAATTTAGAAATGCTACAATGGCAATTGATGAAGAAAATGTTTATGTTTTAATAGAGTATATATTTCAAGGTAAGGAATTTGGATTTAACCTTTTGAATTTTCCTGTCAACAGTGAAAAAGCTAGTCGTTATGGACCATTTGGAGTAAAAATAGGAACAGATAAAAATAAAATTGCTTCGGATTATGATGTTGATATAGGTACTGTAGCTACCTATGGTGAAGAGCTAGGTACATTTTTAGTTAGTACTAGTAGAACAGCAGAAAAATTAAAAAATCAAACAGATATAGTTAAGATGAAAATATCAAAAGATAAAAAGGATATGTCTGGTGAAGTTTTGTATAGAGGAGACTTTAAAGAACCATTATCAAGAAGTAAAAAAGTATCTATAAATCCAGTAAATTATAAAGATTCAGTAATTTTTATTGATTCTGTTGAAGAAGGTAAAGCAAAACTTTATATTACATCAAAAGATTCAGAGTTTATAAACGAAAATTCTGGAAATAGAAAAGAGGAGGCAATAAGTGCATTTATTCAAACTTTAGAGGGAATGTTTTTCGGAGCTGTTTATATAGTTTCTATGGGACTTATATGGATCATACCAGGTATGTCTATAGTATCTCTTGTAGCTCTCATAGAATATAGATTGAGTAAAAGGCTAAGAAAAATAATGTATTTTGTGATATATGGTATTATTTTTACTATAAAATTTTATTTTATAAATAAAGCTTTTCACATTAGTAGAGCAAATTTGTTACCTAATTATTATAATAGTGTTGTTGGCTTTTTATTTATGTTTACCATAAGCCTACTTTGTGCTCTATATGGATATGGCAAATATAAAAAAGATTTAGAACACAATGTTATAGCATTAAGAATTCCATCTGCATTGATTGTTGATAGTATTGTAACTTTAATGTTATATGTAAGTTTTATAAAATAGTAAATACATTTGCTATAATGTAGATATCTTTATTGGAGCAGTATCTATAGATAAAAAATGAATTACTTTAATAAAATACTTAGAAATTTTATTATATTGACATAAAAACTACTTTATCATATCATAATAGTAATAATAAGATAATGCTATGAAAAGAAGAGTAATAAAGTTAAGTGTTTTAAAGAGAGCTAGATTAGGTGAAAGCTAGTAGCATAAAGCTTTATGAATATGGCCTTGGAGCAGACCTTTTGAGCAAGAGTGAGGAAGGTACGGGAGCAACCGATATATTGCAGGGTGATAAAAGCTTTTTGCCAGTCACTTAATGAGGTACTTATTGCGAAATAAGTATAAAATAGGGTGGTAACACGTATATAACGTCTCTATATGGAAAAATTTCTATATAGAGACTTTTTTATTATGAAATTATAAAAAGAGATTAATAATTAATTTCTTTTTCAATTTGAATCTCTTAAAAGGTAGAGTGAAAGTTTATATTTTAAAATACAGGAGGAAAAAGCATGAGCAAAAAAACATATTATATTACTACACCAATTTATTATCCATCTGCAAATCTTCATATAGGAAATACTTATACAACTGTTGCAGCAGATGCTTTAGCACGATTTAAAAGATTAACAGGTCATGAGGTAATGTTTTTAACAGGAACAGATGAACATGGTCAAAAATTACAAAGAATAGCGGAGGAAAAAGGTGTTACACCAATAGAATATATTGATGAAATTGTAGCAGGGATAAAAGAACTGTGGAATATTATGGATATAAAATATGATAAATTTATAAGAACTACTGAGAATTATCATAAAAAAGCAGTTCAAAAAATATTTAATCAACTTCATGAGCAGGGAGATATTTATAAAAGCTCTTATGAGGGATGGTATTGTACTCCTTGTGAGTCTTTCTGGACAGAAACACAATTATCTAATGGAAACTGCCCAGACTGTGGAAGACCAGTTGAAAAAGCTAAGGAAGAGGCATATTTCTTTAAAATGTCTAAGTATGCGGATAAATTACTTGAGTATATAGAAGCTCATCCGGAATTTATTCAACCAGAATCAAGAAAAAATGAAATGGTTAATAACTTTTTAAAGCCAGGGTTACAAGACCTTTGTGTATCAAGAACTTCATTTACTTGGGGAATTCCAGTAGAGTTTGATCCAAGTCATGTTATATATGTATGGATTGATGCCCTTTCAAACTATATAACTGCATTAGGATATAATAGCGAAGACACAGAGCTTTATAATAAATTTTGGCCAGCGGATGTTCATTTAATCGGTAAGGATATATTAAGATTCCATACTATTTACTGGCCTATAATGCTTATGGCTTTAGGATTACCGTTACCTAAACAGGTATTTGGCCATGGATGGTTATTAGTTGATGGAGGCAAAATGTCTAAATCCAAAGGTAATGTAGTAGATCCAGTAGTACTTGTTAATCATTTTGGAGTAGATGCTGTTAGATATTATTTACTACATGAAATACCATTTGGTTCAGATGGCTTATTTAATAATGAAATATTTATTAAGAAAACAAATTCAGATTTAGCTAATGATCTTGGAAATCTAGTTTCAAGAACAGCTACAATGATAGAAAAATATTTCAATGGAGTAATACCTTCACCAGATATTAAAGAAGCTGTAGATGAAGAATTAATTTCATTAGCTCTTGAAACTCCTATATTAGTTGAGAAGGCTATAGATGAATTAAATATATCTAATGCTTTAGATCATGTATGGGCATTAATAAGAAGAACAAATAAATATATAGATGAAACAACTCCATGGATACTTGGAAAAGATGAAGAGCAAAAGCCAAGACTTGCAACAGTTTTATATAATTTAGTAGAGTCATTAAGAATAGTTTCTGTATTAATATCATCTTTTTTACCAAGTACAAGTGAAAAAATTAATAGCCAATTAAATATTGCAGAAACAACATGGGAAAGCTTATCATCATTTAATGGAACAAAATCAGGAGTTAAAGTTTCTAAGGGAGAAGTGATGTTCCCAAGAATAGATGTGGAAGCTAAAATAGCTGAACTAGATAAGATATCTGAAGAAGCTAAAAAAGCAACTGAAGCACCAGTAATGGAGCCTATAAAAGAAGAAATCACAATTGATGACTTTGATAAAATAGATTTAAGAGTTGTTAAGGTTATAGAGTGTGAACCTATTAAAAAAGCTAAAAAATTACTTAAACTAAAGGTAGATTTAGGTGGAGAAATTCGTCAAGTTGTATCAGGAATAGCAATGAACTATAAACCGGAAGAACTAATAGGTAAAAATGTGGTATTAGTTGCTAATCTAAAACCAGTAACTTTGAGAGGAGAATTATCTCAAGGTATGATATTATGTGCAGCAACTGATGATGATAGCAAGTTATTTACAGTAGATCCAGGTCAACTACCAACAGGTAGTATAGTAAGATAAGTTATCTGAAAGAAAATAAGAAGTTGAATATGTTAGTCTATTTTATATAAGATAAGGCACTAGGTTCCACTCATAGCGTTGCTATGGGTAAGCTCTGACAATTTATCATAATGTAAAACAAGATAACATGCTAACTTATTATTTTTTAAGATGTTTAAAATAAAAAGAGTGTAATAATTATTACGCTCTTATTATTTTATCTTGCACTATATTAATATGTCATTATTTTGAAAAAATTATGAATACGGAAAAGTACAGCATGCAAATATCATAACTCNNATAACTCTTATTTTATAAAAGTTTATTGACGTATAAAAGTAGATTATTTAGGGTAACACGTAATTGCTGAAGTACTTTGAAAAAAAAGTTTTTATAATATTTGGAAAATATAGAAAAAAATATATTTATTTGTTACACTTATTGTATAAAGGTTCAATTACCAAATTAATTCATTATGAATTAATTTTGAGCTTTTAGGTAAAAATATGAAATGAGAAATTTTGAAGGAGTGTTGTTTTATGAAAAGTTTAGTTGGAAGCAGAACGGCGGATAATTTAGCTAAAGCTTTTGCAGGAGAATCTCAAGCTAGAAATAGGTATACTTATTATGCTAACATAGCACGTAAAGAAGGACATATGCATATTGCTGCGATATTTGAAGAAACAGCAGATAATGAAAGAGCTCATGCTAAGGTTTTTTTCAATCTATTAACAGAAGGATTAGGAAAAGCTCACATAAAGGTTGATGCAGAATACCCTATAGGAGTGGGAAATACATTACAAAATCTTGAATATGCAGCAGAAGGTGAGAAAGAAGAGTGGGGTACAGCATATCCTGAGTTTGCTAAAATTGCTAAAGAAGAAGGATATCCTGAAGTTGAGTTTGCTTTTAACCATATAATAGAGGTTGAAAAAGCTCATGAACAAAGATATTTAGATTTAATGAATGCGTTAAGAGAAGGTAGATTATATAAGAGAGAAGAGAAACAATATTGGAAATGTAGAAATTGTGGATATATACATGAAGGGGATGAAGCGCCTAAAGTTTGTCCTGCTTGCAAACATCCACAGGGATATTTCGAAATTATGTATGATACTAAAGCTTAGATAAGGCATCTTCAAAAAAATANNCTATTTTCCATCATACTGCGTTAACAGAACTCACTCATAGCTTAAACTATGAGCGAAATTTGTTTCCTTGTCTGACACAAAATAGACGTCGCATTTTTGACTAGCTATTTTATTTCAGATGCCTAAATTTATAATTGAGATAGATATTTTTAATAATGTAAAATAACTTAGAAAAGGTGTGATTATTAGTCACACCTTTTTATGTATTCAGCTTTTCTTTCCTTATAATAAATAGGAGATAATCCTACATACTCACAAACTTGTAGAGCTTGTTTAAAATTTAAACCAATAGACGATGGAATATGAGCATCAGAACCTATAGTTACATATTTCCCTCCAAGTTCCTTATATCTCTTATAAATATCTATAAGATTTTTAGTACTTAGCGAATTATTTAACCGTCTTGTGTTTATTTCTAAAGAGATTTCATAAGATAAACACAATTTTATAATCTCATCTATATGATCACTATATTCATTATAATATAGCTCTTTATCTTCATAAGGACAATATCTTGAGATAAAGTCTATATGGGCTAAAGTATTTATATAGTTATGAGTTTTTATAGAGTTTATCATATCTTCAAAATAAAGTGAGAATATTTCTTTTTTACTTCTTTCTTTATATAATGACTGATCAAAAGCATCTATTCCATTTACTGAATGTTGAGAACCTATTATTTGGTCAAAGGGATGACAGGAAATTAGTTCATTTTCTTTTTTATAGTGCATATCCATTCCTAATTCTATGCCTATTAATATATTATTACTTCTATAAGAATTATAGCATTTAAAGTATTCTTTTAAGTCTACTTTAAATTTTGTTTTATCAGGATAATTTAAATCTATATGATCCGTTATAACTATTCCTAAGTTTAAATTTTTAGCTGAATTAATAGCATCCTTTATATTCATCTTTGAATCACTAGAAAAGTCAGTATGAATATGAGTATCAAACATATTTGCACCATCCTTAAAGCATATTAAGTACATTATATCAGTAAAAGTATAAGAAAAATATAGTACTACTAATCTATAACTTGTTTAATGCAGATAATATGCAATTTATTGTAGAAGATGATAAATTGTGATAGATTTATTGAAAACAATAATAATTTAATATCCTTGATTTAATATTTTTTAGATGGCTTATTTTAAATCTTCAGTTAAAAAGACATGATAAAAATCATGTCTTTTGCAAAGTACATTCAAAAATTTAAAAAAGTGAAAAATTAAAAAAATTTAAAAAATAAGCATATACTGGAATTAATTAACTAAAAAGGTTTACAAAGAGAGTTATTACCAATGAATTTGAAAAGTCTACAAGAAAAGCACCTACCACTGGGAGTATAAAAAATGCTTTTGGTGAAGCTCCATACTTTGAAGTTATAGCCTCCATATTTGCCACTCCATTTGGTGTAGCACCCATTCCAAATCCACAATGACCTGCTGCCATAACAGCTGCATCATAATCTTGTCCCATAAGCCTAAAGGTTATAAAGTAAGCAAATATAGCCATTAATATTGCTTGTCCAATGAGTAAAATTAGTAGTGGACCTGCTGTACTTTTTAATTCCCATAGTTGTAAATTTATAAGAGCCATTGATAGAAATACATTTAAACTTATATTGCCAATAATATCTGCACATTTTGAGTTGATTTTCCATTTTCCTGTACTTTCTCCTGTATTTAATATTATCGCTGCTACAATCATAGCATCAATGTATGCAGGTAAAGTAATACCTATTTTAGTGAAAATCATTTCTAAGATAGTTCCAAGACCCATAGATATAAAGACAATAGAAGTAGTTTTAAATAATTCTTCGTAATTTACTTTTTCTTTAATCTCTGTATCTGTTGCTACAAAAGCATCAGCATTGTTTTTTAGCTTATTTTTATTAATTAAATTTTTAGCAATAGGTCCACCAATTAAGCTACCACATATAAGTCCAAAAGTAGCAGCTGCCGCAGCTGTAGTTGTCGCACCAGCTAGACCATAGTTAGATTCAAATAATGCCCCCCAAGTTGCACCAGTACCATGTCCACCAGTCATTGTTATTGAGCCAGATATAAGTCCTAATAGTGGGCTTACTCCTATAGCTTTAGAAAGAAAAACACCAAGTATGTCCTGAAATATTACTAATGATAAAGCTGCAATAAAAAATAATCCAACTTGAATTCCACCTTGTTTTATAAGTTTAAAACTTGCTCCAAGACCTATAGTAGTGAAGAAAGCGAGCATAAAAGGATTTTGTAAAGTTGAATCTAAAGAGATGGTCATTATATTGCTTTCAGTAAGTATTAAATTTAAGATGGCAAAAATAAGACCACCTACTACTGGTGAAGGTATACAAAATCTTTCTAGAATAGTTACCTTAGTTTTTATCCATCTACCTATGTAGTAGACAACTATTGCTAAGGCTAGAGTTTGAATCATGTCCAATTTTAACGTCATAATAATTTCCCCCTAGTAATTATTTATATAGATAACTTCATATTTTGAATTATATAATAATACTTAAAATTTAGTCAAATAGATTTTTTTAACATATATCCATCATACATATATCGACAACAACCATATCTTACCATATATTATTTAGAATTATCCAAAAAATTTATCATATTAAGTGCCTATATCTTAAGAGTTATGTTATTATATTTTGTATATTGAATTATGATTTTATATATTAAAAGGGAGTGAAGAAATGAAGTATATTATTGGATCAATGGTAGGTGCAGTAATAGGATACTTAACTAATTGGTTAGCTATAAAAATGTTGTTTAGACCTCATAAGGAATTGAGAATAGGTAGTTTTAAAATGCCTTTTACCCCAGGTCTTATTCCTAAAGAGAAAGAAAGAATATCAAAAAGTGTAGGAGAAACAGTAGGAGATCATTTACTAACTAAAGAAACAATATTAGAAGCTCTTTGTAACGATAATATCAATGAAGGAATTTCTAATTATGTAGGAGAGAAGTTTAAAGAATTACAGATTAGTGATATCACAATCGGGGATAAAGCAAAAGAGCTACTAAATGAAAACTATAATAAAATCTATTATGGAATAAGAGATAGCTTATCTAAATCCTTATTAGAGAATGTTAGAAGTACACAGTTTAAAAAAGGAATTTGTGAAGCTATAACTATAGAAATTAAAAATAAACTTCAAAGTAATCCGAGGGAGATTTTAAATAATAATACTTATAATACTGCAAAAGGAAATTTAGTAGTTAAGAGTAAAAATTATATAGATAGTGATGAGTTAAAGAAAAACATTGAAAAAATATTAAATGATAGGATGAAAGACTTAGATAATTGCGATAAATCATTAAATGACATTATACCCAAAGGATTGACAAGCAATTTAAAAATCTATACATATAATAAAAGATATGATATTTCATCTTATATTAAGACAGGGATAAAGAGTGAGAAAACAGAAGCCAAGATAAAGGATATAATAACTGAAGTTTTAAGTGGAATGAGCCCTATGATTGCTATGTTTATTAAATCAGATAGCATATATGAAAAAATAGTTAATGGAGCAGAAGAATTACTTTCACAAGAACAAAATATTACTGATATAGTAATGGTAATAAACGATATTATAGACAAAATCTTGGAAACAAAATTAAGCGAGATAGTTAATAATACATCTAAAGAAGGCAAAGATTCTGCCGTTGAAACTATATCTAATTTTTTCATAGAACAATTAAAGGAAAGTAATATAGTAGAAAATTTATTAAATAAATTAGAAGAGAAATTTTGCAGTATGGAAACTTTAGAAGAAGTACTGAAAAATATGGATTTTTCTTATGATGAAGTTATTAATAATATGATAATAAAAATTGTGGACAACACTGTATATAAAGAAGAATTTGTGGACAAAATTAAAACTATAATTGAATATGGACTTAATAGCGTGGTTAAAAAATCATCAAGAAGTTTATTAATAAATACTAATGGGGAAACAGTAAATAAACTTTCCAAAGTATTAATAGACCTATATAAGAAATTCATAGATAATAAAGCACCGCAGCTTATTGAGCGCTTTAATATAGCTAGAATTATAGAGGATAAAATAAATAGTTTTGATGTGATGTTCGTAGAAAAGTTAATATTGGATATTGCAAGTAAAGAGCTTAAGGCTATTACATGGCTAGGTGCATTATTAGGCGGGATAATGGGATTATTATCACCACTACTTTCATCATTATAAACAAAGGGAGAGGTAGGAAAAATGATATTTGATTCACATGCACATTATGATGATAAAGCTTTTAATAAAGATAGAGAAAATATTATAAGAGATATACAAGAAAAAGGAGTTATAGGGGTTTTAAACTGTGGTTCAGATTTAAGAGGGGTTAAAATTTCTGTTGATCTTTCTAATAAATATGAATTTATGTATGCTGCTATAGGTATACATCCTTCATATGCGGACATTGTAAATGAAGAATTAATTGAGGAGTTTAGAAAAATATCTAAAAATTCTAAAGTTAAAGCTATAGGAGAAATAGGACTGGATTATTATTGGGAAGAAAATCCTGAAAAAGAAGTTCAGAAAAAAGCATTTAGAATGCAAATGGAACTTGCAAAAGAATTAAATTTGCCTGTAGTTATTCATGATAGAGAGGCACATAAGGATACTTTAGATATACTAAAGGAATATCCTGAAGTTAAGGGGGTAGTCCACTGCTTTTCAGGCAGTGTAGAATTTGCAAGAGAGTGCTTGAAATTAGGATACTATATAGGTGTAACAGGAGTAGTTACATTTAAAAATGCAAAAGTAATAAAGGAAGTTGTTAAAGAAGTCCCTTTAGATAGATTACTTGTTGAAACAGACTGTCCTTATATGGCGCCTGCACCTTATAGAGGAAAGAGAAATCAATCCGATTATATAGAATATATAATAGAAAAGATAATGGAAATTAAAAATTTAAATAGAGAATCCGTGGAAATAAATACCATAAATAACACTAAAAGGTTGTTTAATATAAAATAATAGGGTATAATACGAATATATAAAATCCATTTTGTTGAAAAAAGTTCCTAAAAATCACAAAAGAATAAGGAAATTCAGTGGAATTAATGGAGTTAAATGGTTTTTAATATATATAATTCTATGATTTCCATGAAAAAAGCAGCAGTAAAAATGTTAATAAATTATGAACAAATCTTATTTCAAAGTAATATTTATATAATTTATTAAATATATTTAATCATAACATCATCAAAAAATATTTAATATGGTCTTCTACAAATCTACCCTTAAGGATTGATTTTTCTGCGATTATAAGTGCTGACCACATCATTGTAGGTATGAACACTACGTGTATTTACAGAATCAATTCAATGTAAAGGTACTTGAAATTTGACACAATTGCAAAACTTAGGTTATAATTTCGAAGTACTCTTGTCTAAGGGAGGTAATTTTATGATTATGAATGCAAAACTGAAGTTGAATACTTATTTTTCAACTTGGCAGAAGGCACTATTTATAGTAATGTTAGTATTATTAGGAATAACTATTACTATAATAAACATGAGAAAAACCATATCAATAGTTATTGATGGCCAGGAAGTACAAATTACAACATTATCAAATAATTTAGATACAATACTAGAAAATGAGGGTATTGTAGTAAGTAAATTTGATAAAGTATCTGTGGCATTAGACAGTGAAGTGAAAGATGGAGACAATATATATATAAATAAAGCTATAGATGTTGAAGTGAATGTTGATGGAAAGGTGTTAAAGATTAAGTCTGCAGAGGATAATGTAGAAAAAATGCTACAAGCAGAGAATATAGCTTTAAGTAAGCTTGATAAAATAATACCTGAGAAGTCAAAACTTCTACAGAATGGATTGAAAGTTCAAATAACAAGAGTAAATAAAAAAGTTAAAGATGAGGTTAAGCATTTAGATTTTGGAACAGAAGTTAGAAAAAATGAAGACTTGCCTCAAGGAACCCAGAATGTAGTCCAAAAAGGAGAAAAAGGCGAGAAATTAATCACAACAGAGGTTGTGTATGAAGATGGTAAAGAAATTTCTCGTAAAGTTTTAAATGAAAAGGTTAAAAAGCAACCTGTTAATCAAGTAGTTGATGTAGGAACATTAGGGGTCTTAAGACCTTCTCGTGGTGGCGAGGATTATTATACGGAAATGTTAACTATGTCATCTACGGCTTATACAGCTGATAGAGGAGATGACAATGGCGTTGCTGCTATAGGGGTAGAATGTGTTCGTGACCCAGATGGCTACAGTACAATTGCTGTAGATCCAAGAATTATTCCTCTCGGAACAAAAGTATATGTTGAGGGTTATGGATATGCTATAGCACAAGACACTGGAGGAGCTATCAAAGGAAATATAATTGATGTATATTTTAATACTTATAATGAAATGATCAATTGGGGTAGAAGAACAGTAAATGTTTATATTATTAAATAGGAGCTATGCTCCTATTTTTTTCTTGTCAGAATTTATATAGAGCTAGAATATATGTAGATAAATTACCTTAAAGACTAATGTACAACTTAGTCAATGGAAAATTGACGATGGACAACTTTTGAAAATTAAGAATTAAGTATGAAGAATGAAGGTGAAAATTAATTTTATCAAATTAATTTCTTTAACTGATTTTTTTACTAGCAATACAATTGCTAGTTTTTCCACCGCTAGGGAACAGTTTAATCAATAGAGAATTAAGAATGGATAATTGACAATTATAGTTGAAATTAATTTTGTAAATTAATTTCTTTAAATAGATCTTTTAATAGAAGTGACTATGTCACTTTAAAAATAAATCAATTAAAAACTTCTTCCATAAAGGAAAAGTATCAATAATTCTTCATTGTTAATTGTATAACTGAGAATTAAAAGCTTATTTTTATATTAAAAAGTATTTTTCAACATATAATAGAGATAATACCCACCCAACGACTACATATAGTTTTTTATATAAATTAAATTTGTATATAACTTTCAGTTGACATTAATAAATATATAGAAGAAAATTATAAATGACATAAAGGAATATGGAAATATATTGGAGGAGCAGATGATTAAAGAAGTTATTGTTGTAGAAGGAAGAGATGATATTACTGCTGTAAAAAGAGCTGTAGATGCAGAGCTTATAGCAGTAAGTGGATTTGGTATAAATCAAAGTATAATAAATAAGATAAAAGAAGCACAAAAAAGGCAGGGAGTTATAGTACTCACAGATCCTGATTTTGCTGGAGAGAAAATAAGAAAGATAATAGCGAAAAGAGTACCCAATGTTAAACATGCATATATAAGTCAAAAAGAAGGTACTAAAGATGGGGATATAGGAGTTGAAAATGCATCACCGGAAACTATAATAAAAGCATTACAAAATGCTAAGTGTGAAATGAAAGAAGTTCGAAAAGAATTTGATATTCAAGATATGTACTTCTTTAAGCTTACAGGGGATAGCAAATCTAAAGAAAGAAGAGATGCATTAGGTAGAGTTTTAGGCATAGGATATTGTAATGCATCTCAATTTGTAACTAGATTAAATAACTATGGTATATCTAAAGAAGAGTTTGTAGAAGCACTTAAAAAAATAGATAAGGAGATGGATTATGGAAAACTTAACGACTAAAGATATAGTGAATAAGTATGGTTTTAAGTTTACTAAAAGTTTAGGACAAAATTTTTTAACTGATGATAATGTTTTAAAGGATATTGTTTATGGAGCAGAGATTTCAAAGGAAGATTATGTTATAGAAATAGGGCCAGGTGTAGGAACCTTAACTAAAGAACTTTTAAAAAAGGCTAAAAAAGTAACTAGTATTGAGCTTGATGATAAATTAATACCTATACTACAAGAAGAGCTTAAAGAATATGACAATTTTGAACTTATACATAAAGATGCTTTAAAGGTAAACTATAATGAGCTTATAGGTGATGAACAGAGCGTAAAAGTTGTTGCGAATCTTCCATACTATGTAACAACTCCTATTATAGTTAATCTATTAAATGGTGATTATAATTTTAAATCTTTAACTATAATGATTCAAAAGGAAGTTGCGGAAAGAATAGATGCAGAGCATAGTACTAAAGAATATGGAGCTTTTTCATTATTAGTCCAATATTATTGTAATACAAAAATAATAAGAAGAGTGCCACCATCATGCTTTATACCATCCCCTAAGGTTGATTCTATAGTTATAAGATTGGATAAATTAAATAAGCCTCCTGTAGATGTAGAAGATGAAAAATTATTTTTTAATATAATACGTCAATCATTTAATATGAGAAGAAAGACACTATGGAATGGAATGAAAAACTTAAGTATGGATAAAGAGAAACTGCAAAGGGCTTTTGAAAAGGCAGGTATAGACCCTAATAGAAGAGGAGAAACTTTAACGATACAAGAGTTTGCTACATTAAGTAATAATATATTAGAAGAAAAAAAGAATTAAAAATTAGTTTGAAGAATCATTTTTGCTAATTAAAAATTTAGTTAGTAAAAATGATTTTTTTATTTTAAAAGAATTTGTAAATATTTGAAAAAAAATAATTAGTTAGAGATTACTTGTATAAGACTAAAAATATTTTAAGAAAGCGAAGAGGTATTTTTCATAATTAATAGCTAGTTAAAAATTAAATGTTTTTAACATTAAATAGAATATTATTTAATAAGTATAAATATAATCTACTATAAGACAAAATGGGAGGAGTTTAAACTTTATCTTGTATAGGTTTTTATCATTTTTTAAAGTTCCCTCTCATATATTTATAGTGTATAAATTTAAATGGAGGTAACGTGAAGTGACACCTAAAAAAAGTTATAGTAGATTCTTTATTATATTGCAAGAAGATGAAAAAGGATATTCTTTAGACCAAGATAAAGCTCCATCAGGTTATGCTAAATTAGAAATGAAAAATAATAAATGTAAATTGTCATATTATGTTCAAAACATGAATAAACAAAAAGGACCTTGCTATATGGTACTTATTTGCGATAAGAAAGATACTAAAAAAATAATGAAAATAGCTAAAATGAACATAGATGATTATGGCAGAGCCGATGTTACTTATGAATATGACATGGATAATATAGCAAATAGTGGTATAGGTGCTGATAAAATAGCAGGAGCAGCCATTGTTAAGTTTGATGGTAGCAAAATCACATGTGCAATGCATGGATTTATTACTTCAGATGTATCTAAGGATTGGAAGGAATATGAGGTTATTTCGGAAGAAGATATGAAACCTATGCCAAGAGAAGTTAAATTTGATGAATATGAGCAACAAATAGAAGCTGCAAAAGAAAATAATATAGAAGAAAGTAATATAGCACAAAGTAACATAGAAAAAAGTAATATAGAAGAAAGTGATATAGCACAAATTAATATAGAGGAAAGTAATATAGAAGAAAATATAGCTACTGTTAAGAAAGATATCGAAAACTCTGAATTAGATGAAGAAATGAGAAAGAAAAAACATAAGTCTGATTGTGAATGTAAAGAAAAAGATGATCATAAGAAAGAAGAAAAGAAAGAATATAAAAAAGAAGAGAAGAAGAAAGAGAAGAAAGAAGAAAAAATGCATGAGTGCAAAGATTATGAACACGATAAACATGATGATAAAGAGAAAAAAGAACATCATAAGGAAAAAGAGCATTGTGATGATCACAAAATGAAAAAGGATTGTGAACACATGAAAAAAGATCACGATCATGAAATGAAAAAAGATTGTGATTACATGGAAAAAGAATATGAGTATATGAACAAGCATTATGATTATAAAATAAAAAAAGATTGCGATTACATGGAAAAAGAATATGAGTATATGAAGGAAGATTGTGATCACATGAAAAAAGATCACGATCATAAAATGAAGAAAGAATATGAATATATGAAAAAAGACTGTGACCATATGAAGGAAGATCATGAACATATGAATAAACATTATGATCATATGAAAAAGGATTATGATCATATAAATAAATATTACGATCACATGAAAAAAGATTGTGATCATATGAAAAAAGACTATGGATATATGAATAAAGAGTATGATCATGAAATGAAAAAGCATTATGAGCATATGAAAGAAGATTATGATCACAAAATGAAACATGAGTGTTATCCTTATTATGAAGAACATGAAAAAATGTATAATAAAGATGATAACTACAAAAAAGACATGAAGAATATGATGACTAAATTCTTTAAAGATATAGTTAAAGAGTTTGAAAAAATGGATAAATATGATGATATTAAAAATTGTGTGTGGTATAAAGTTCCTGTTGAAAAAATGGAAGAAATGTATTGCATGCATGATTATAAAAAGTATACAGTGATTTATTATCCAATGATTTGTTATTATCCTTATATTGCAAAGCATAAGCATTTTATGATAGGTCATAAGTATGATAGTAATGGAATTTTAAAATATATCGTATATGCGTTACCTGGCAAAAAATCTGAGTCTGATCAACCATATGGAGGAAAGACAGGATTTGTAGCATGGATGCCACATAGGCATGATACAGAAATGGGATATTGGCTAATGTTCTATGATTTTAAAAATTCTACAGTAGTAGTACCAGTTAAAAGATAATATAAAAAAATAAAATGAGGGGAAAAATTCCCTTCATTTTTTATTATCGTTTAGTATCAACAAATTTTTGATATTGAGTAAATTAGTAAATACATTTATTTTACATATGAAAAATAATTTGTTAAGATTTTAAAACATATTGAATTGTAATATTTTATGTATATTACAATTCAATACGTAGAGGGTAGCTTTTTATATGATACAAAATATTCTTCTAATTTTTAATTAAGTATTTATTTTATAAGTCTTAAGATATAGCTAAAATTTAATAAAGTTACAATCTTTTCTAATAATTTAATATTAGCACTCATATATTATATTAATAATAATTTATGGAGGAAAATTTGATGAAGGTATTAACGATAAATAAGAGAAAAACTGGCTTAGCCATTATAATGGTTGGTCTTATGGTTTTAATAATTGGCCTTGGAAATTACTTTGAAGAAAAGCTAAAAATTGCTACATTGACTCAAAATAATATAGGATCCTTCAAGACATATAAAATAGAAGAAAAGATTACTTATGGATTACCTGAATCTTGGATTAATAGTGAGACTAAAGTAAACAATGAAAAAGTTAAATATCATAGTGATTTTATTTCTGATGACAATATAATTAAAGGGCATATAGAACTTTGGGACGAAAATGAGGACATACAGTCTATAATTAAGGAAAATAAAAAACATATAAAGGATATAGGGATTGATGATTATAAACTAGTTAAGTTAAACATAGGGAAAGACGAAGTTTATTCAATGCAATATAATATTTCTCTTTCTAAAGAAGATTTTTATAGAACATATGATTATTTTTTAAATTTGAATGGAAATAAAATAAAATCAAGTTTCTATATAAAAGATAAAAGTCACAAAGAAAATATTCCTATAATATTTGAAAATATAATGAAGACTTTTAAAGCCAATTAATATTTGATTTAATATCATATAAGTACTATAATTAAAAATATAAAAAATAAAAGAGAAGTATCATAAGCTTCTCTTTTATTAATTTTATAGTGTGGAGGAAAATTGTGTATAAGTTAAAGAAGTATGCAACGGTATTATTAATATTTCTAGTAAATGTATTTATATTTACTGGTTGTAGTATGCTAAAGAGCAATAACAATGCTTTTGAATTTATGAAAGAAAAAAGAGCAACTAAAATCACTATTCAAAGTACAAGAGATAAAAGTTATAAATTTACTGTTACTGATGTTGGAGTAGCACAGGAAATATATAAAATCTTATCAAGTGCTAAAGAAGTTGATACAAAAAGTCCACTAGAAGCAGATTATATTTTTGAAATTTATGAAGGACCTGATAAGGTTCATAAATTCAACTATATTGCTGGATTAGACAAAAATGATGGTGCAAATTTTTATAATGATGATAAAAACTATATAGTATCAAAAAGACTTGATAATGACATAATTAAAAATTTCTGGAATATAAGAAAACCTATAGATTTTCAAAATGTTTATTATGATACAATATACGAAGCAGTCGACATGTATAAAAAGAGTAAAGAAGACAATCCTAAAATAGGAATTAATATGAGTTCAGATTTAGAAATGTCAAAATTTATTTTATCTACTGATTTATTGAACTTTGAGCAAAGGTTTAATAAGATGTCTGATGTAACTTTAGTGAAGGATGCAAAGGTAGAAGGTTTTGATATAGTAATGAATATAAATACTGAAGGATATACTTCTACAAAATATAAAGCGATAATTACTTTTAAGGGACATGCTGGTGAGTATGAAACTAACTATTATGTAGTTAATAAATATGAAAAAGGCGAATGGAAAATAGGAATATACGAAAAAAAACCAGATGATTTTTAAATTTAAAAGCCTAGGGAGTTCCCTAGGCTCTTTTAAATTCTCTTTGTAATCTTTCAAGAGGAAGAACTGCTAGTATTAATACGCAGATTAACCCATCAAAGAATACGTATGAAATATTATATAAGAATGAATATACTAAAGGAGACATACCTTCTGGTGCATAGGCTGACCAAAATATAAAGCCAGAAATAAAGTGAAATACAAATCTTAGCGAGGTACCAAAAACTGTCCCTAATAATTTATTATTCTTAATTAAGCTTGAAAGACCTATTGCCATAAATGGTAGCACATAGTCAAATAATATTTGTATAGGATGGAGTATCTGAGCTGGACCAATTATAAAGTCTAATACTCCTCTTAAAAATCCAGTTAAAACTCCAACTACAGGGCCATAAATATAGGAAATAATTATAATTGGAACCATGCTTCCCAAAGTAACACTTCCACCATAAGGTGCATTAAAAGGCTTTATAAAGCTAAGTGCTAGGGATACACCTAAAGCTACACCAATTTGAGTTATCATGGATGTAGAAAATTTAATTTTTTTAATTTTTGTAAAAGCAATAATTATTATTAGAGCTCCTATTAATGTAAAAATTGTAGTACTACTACTTAAAATTTTTGATAAGTTTTCTTGTAATGCATTTAACATAGTTGAACCCCCCTTTTATTTTAGACATCTAAAATAATAAATCAAAGATGCTTTAAATATATGTTAAAAATAAAATTACTTTTAAAAGTGTATATTAAAGAAATATAAATCTAATAATTGCATATTATAAAGTGCTAAATATATAAAATACCTTATGCCAATATAGGCATAAGGTATATTAATTTCCATTTTAATATAGACGCTTTCCTACGCTGGCATTATCCAGTTCAGGTACAAGGGTTAATGAATTGTTCATCTCTCAGCCATAAGGCACCCCTAGCAATTTATTAGGTTTTTACTACAATTTCATTATATTATGTAACTAAAGAAAACACAATAAAAATTATAGGAAATCTATTATTTTATTATATAGCATAGTTGAAGAATTAGAAAAAGATACATCTACTTTGTCACCGACTTTTATATGATTAGGGAGTTTGCTTACAGATACATTTATAGTTATACCCTCTGTAAGTTCTACAAATGCATCTGTATTGTTCATATCTATTACTTTGCCAAACATTAAATCACCCTTTCAACTGTATTATAAATTTTGTATTAGACTAATAAATAGATTTAATTTAAAGATATACAAAACAATTTTCAAAAATCTTACATAAATATAAAATTTAAATTATTTTTCTACAAAACAAATACTCATATATATTATTTTTATCTTTTTTATAGCAAATATTCACAATTATTCTGTATAATTAAGAATAAACATATATGTTAAAAAGTGGGGTTAATATGTTGACAAATAATTTACTAGTAACGTTGGCTGGGGTATTAACACTAATATGTGTTATAGAGGGTTGCATAATATATAGCTATAAAAAAAGCTTAATAGAAAGAGAAAAAAGAAAAGAAGTTCTATATGCTGTTAGTGAAAAGATAATTTCCCTTAAAAATGAAAAAGAGGTCTATGATCTAATATTAAATACAGCTATAAAATTGGTACCTAAGGCGTCTAAAGGTAGCTTACTTAAAATAACAGAAGATGGAAGTGAATTTAGGTTTATATCTCTTCATGGATATTCTGATGATTTAAAAAAAATAATATTAAAAAAAGAGGAAATATATCTTCATAAAATAAATAATTTTAAGGATATTGCAATAATAGAAAATCCTAGAAATTTTAATGAAGTTTATATGGATCCTTCAAAAAAGTATATACTTATTTCAACAGAATCTTTAAATATACACAATACTTTAAGTGCACCTATATATTTAGATGGAGTTTTAACTGCAATATTAAATTTAGATAGTACTGTTATAGAAGAGGCTTTTTCAAGTGAAGATATACGAACAGTAAAATATATACTGAATGAATTTAGATTGGCAGTTAGAAGTCATTTGATTCAAGGAAAATTAAGGGAAAAAGCAACTTATGATAGTCTGACTTGCCTTTATAGCAGAGGTTATTTAGAACAGATAATAGAATATTATCTTAACGAATTTTATAATAAAAACTATACAAGTTCTATAGTTTTTATAGATATTAATAATTTTAAATATGTCAATGATAACTATGGACATACTATAGGTGATGAGTTATTGATAAGATTTTCTCAAGCATTAAGATCTCATATCAATAGCAATAATTTATATGGTAGACTAGGCGGAGATGAATTTTTAATATTATTAGATAAGTGTAGAGAAGATGAGGCAATTGAAATTATGGAAAATTTGAGAGAGATATGTAAAAATCATAGAGAACAAGACTATACTTTAGATTTTAGTTACGGAATTTTTGAAATAGCTGGAGGAGAAAAATATGATTTTAAGACTATAATCTGTAGTGCAGATAAGAAGATGTATAAGTATAAAAAGTTTAATAAAGAAATAGTTTAGGCATATGAAAAAACAACTAGTCAAAGGTAGGCATATATTTTGCATCACACAGGCTCAGAGGCTTCAAGCTATCATTAAGTTCTAACGGCTCAGTGTGATGAAAAGTAGACTAGTATACTGACTAGTTAATTTTTGAATATTACTTAAGCTATAAACACCCTTCATAATAATGTGAAGGGTGTAGCTGTTTATAAAGAAATAAAAATATTTAATTATATAAGCTAAATTATAACTTAACAACATTAGCTGCTTGGGGTCCTCTAGAACCTTCTACAACTTCAAATTGTACTTTGTCACCTTCTTCTAAAGTTTTGTATCCTTCTCCTTGAATTGAAGAGAAATGAATAAATACATCTTCCTCGCCTTCAACTGATAGAAAACCAAATCCTTTTTCAGAATTAAACCATTTAACTGTACCTGTTTTCATCTAAATTCCTCCTGAATAAAAAAATTTCACTTGTTATGATTGTACCATATTTACTATAATAATAAAGTTTAAGCTTAATATGGCTATAGTTAACATTGAATTTTCATTATAAATATAGCTTGAGCATTTTTAGATAGTTTTATACTTTAGATTAATGGATATTTTAAATAAATCTTTATGTCAATTATGATGTCCACATGAAAAAAGGAACAATTACAAGTTAAATGTAATTAATAAACCATAGTCCATTTTCATAGATATTTTTATAAATTGATATAATTTTTTTAGTAGAGTATAATTATCCGAGTGCAATATGTTGTGTTTTAGGGGGGTAATTTATGCTATATGTTGTTAAGCGAGATGGTAGAAGGGTTGAATTTAACTCTGTTAAGATAACTAATGCTATTAAAGGATCAGCAGAGGAAATATCTTATAATTTACTAGAAAGTGAAAAAATAGAGTTAACTCAAAAGATAATAAAAAGAATAGAGAATTTAAATGTAGAAGAATTAACAGTAGAAGAAATTCAAAATATAGTACAGAGTACTTTACTTGAAAATGGTCATAAGCCTATAGGTGTTGCTTATGGAAATTATAGAAAAGAGAGAACTAGAATTAGAGAAATAAAATCTGATTTGATGAAAGCTATAGAAAGAATAGGAGTAGAAACTGATAGAGACAATGCTAATGTTGGAAACAATTTTAGTTCTAAACTACTCAGAATAGCTAGTGAATCTAATAAATGGTATAACTTATCTACTATGCCTAAGCACCTATCAAAAGCCCATGAAAATGGAGATTTATACTACCACGATTTAGATAGTTATAATTTAACTATAAACTGCTTGCATATCCCTACTAAAGAAATTTTAGAAAGAGGTTTTAATACTGGATATGGTTATTTAAGAAAGGCTAAACGTATAGATTCAGCAGCAGAACTTTCTTGTATATTACTTCAATCTACTCAAAACGATATGTTTGGAGGACAATCCCATGCAGATTTTGATAATGACTTAGCTACTTTTGTAGAACCAACAAGAGAAGAAATAAGAAAAGAATTAAAAGAGTTAGGAATATCAGAAGAAGTATTAGAAGAAGCAGTAGAAAAAAAATTAAGAAGAATAATAGAGCAATCCATGCAGGGAGTTGTCTATAATTTGAATACAATGCATTCTAGAGCAGGTAGTCAAGTTCCTTTTTCTTCTATGAATATAGGAATACCTCAAAGTAAAGATGCAGCACTTATATGTGAAATATTCTTAAAAGAATACGAAAAAGGATTAGGTCGTGGAGAACAACCTATATTTCCTAATATAATATTTAGAGTTAAAAAAGGTGTAAATAGGGAAGAGGATGATCCATATTTCTATCTATTTAAGCTTGCATGTGAAGTAGCTAGTAAGAGAATGAATCCTACTTTCATGAATATAGATTCTGACTTTAATAAAGTTTATTATGATCAAGGAATCGTACCAGCTACTATGGGATGTAGAACTTATGTAATGAGTAATTGCAATGGAGAGCCAGGCACAAAAGGTAGAGGAAATATAGCACCAACTACAATAAATCTTCCGAGAGTTGGAATACTTGCAAAAAGTGATGTGAAAAAGTTTTTCTCACTACTAGAAAATAGATTAGAACAAGCAAGTGAAGCATTAATGCATAGATATAATGTACTTAAAAAGCTTAAAATAAAAGATTTACCTTTTGTTGCAGGTCAAGGACTTTTAAAGGGATCAGAAGGATTATCACAAGATGATTCAATTGAACCAATATTAAAGCAAGGTACATTTGCTATAGGTTTTATAGGACTTGCTGAAACTTTAGTGGCTTTGACTGGAAAGCATCATGGAGAAGATGAAGCTTCAAGAAACTTAGGGGTTGAAATAATAACTTTTATAAGAAACTTTACAGATAAGCTAACTAAAGAAACTGGCTTAAATTGGGGTTGTTATGCAACACCAGCAGAAGGATTAAGTGGAAGATTTATATTACAAGATAAAAAGATATTTGGAGAAATAGAGGGGGTAACGGATAAGGAATATTATACAAATAGTTATCACGTACCTGTAGGATTCCCAATATCTATAATAGATAAAATTCATATAGAAGCACCATATCATAAACTTTGTAATTCAGGCCATATAAGTTATTTAGAGGTTGATGATTACCCAAATGGTGACAATATAATGGATATAATTAAGTATGCCTATGAAAATACCAATATAAGCTATCTTGGAATTAATTTTCATATAAAATATTGTAGAGAATGTGGTACTTATTTGGATAGTGAAAAGTTTGAATGTACAACTTGTGGAAGTACAAACATTCAAGGTGTATCTAGAGTAACAGGGTATTTAAGTCTAGATGAAAGATTTGGGCCAGGAAAATATCATGAGAGAGAAGATAGAATTTCTCATACAGAAGACCATAAAAAAGTTTATAATATAAATAATAAATAATTAAAAGTACCAAGGAATATTTCTTGGTGCTTTTAATTTCTAAAATTAATATGTCTTGCTTTTAACTAGAAACAAGATATAGCAGAATAGTTGTTTTAAGAAGGCTTATTTCCAATATTTAAGTCTATAAAAAGCTTTAATTGTATATTTGTTTAGTAACTTTTATCTATGATAAAATATTTATTAAGATTACTTAAATGAAAAAATAAAGTTAAAATTAATGACTAAATTATATTATTAGTAAGATATATAAACAATTTGGAAAGACAGAAATTATAAGTATATAGGTGATTAAATGAATAAAACGGTAAAATTAGCAGGAATAATACATGAAAGTTTAACCAATGGACCAGGTATGAGACGAGTTTTATTTGCTCAAGGATGTATGCATAATTGTAAAGGTTGTTTTAATACTCATACTCATAGCTTTAACGATGGTCAAGCTTTTAATATTGATAATATTATTAGTGATATAAAGAAAAATCCATTAATTAAAGGAGTTACCTTTAGTGGAGGAGATCCTGTAGAACAAGCAGAGGCTTTTTCACAAATAGCGAAGGAAGTTAAGAAATTAAATAAAGATATATGGTGCTATACAGGATATACCTTTGAAGAAATTTTAAATAATAGTGATAAAAAAGTAGGATTGAGAGAATTAATTGAAAATATTGATGTACTTGTAGATGGAAAATTTGATATTAGTAAAAAAGATGATAATTTAAAGTATAGAGGATCATCAAATCAAAGAATAGTGGATGTAAAAGAGAGTTTATCAAAAGGAAAAACTATTATATTCGAAGAATACTAGAAGTTATATAGTTAGTTTAAGAGGTGTAATTTTGGATTTAGGTATATTTCTTTATTTCTAACGTACTTATGCAAAGGTCATATATAAATAAAGATAACCAAAACCTAAAAATATGTTAAGTGATTGTAATAGTAGCATGTAATTTTACATAATATATAGGTAATAATATATAGGTATAATTTAGCTTTACAAAATATGCATCTATAATATACAATTTTTAGTAAGAAATAAAATTAAGATATCATAAATAATAGAGGTGAATTAATTTGGAGAATCTAAAAGATATTAGATGGAGGCAACGATTTGAAAACTTTGAAAAATCATATAAACTTATGGAAAAATACTCTAAAGAAGAAATAAAAACAGAGTTAGAGAAAGCTGGTATGATTCAGTTTTTCGAGATGACATTTGAACTAGCTTGGAAGGTATTAAAAGATTATTTAGAGTCTGAGGAGTTTATGGTAAAAAGCCCCAGAGAAACAATAAAGCAAGCATTCCAAATAGGATTAATAGATAATGGTCATATATGGATTGACGCCCTTTCAAATAGAAATTTAACAACTCATACTTATGACGAAGCTTTAGCAGATAATATGGTAAAAGAAATTAAAGAATTATATTTCCCAGAATTAAAAAAAATGTATGATAAACTATCACAGGAATTGTAAGTATGTTTGGTTTATTAGATAGAGATATTAAATATATTTTACAAGCTATGAGTAAACTTAAAGAAATTGAAAGAGCCGTTATATTTGGAAGTAGAGCTATGGGAAATTATAAGAAAGGCTCAGATGTAGATATGGTTATTATGGGAAATAATATTACTAAAGATACAATACTTCAATTAGATGAATATCTTAATGAAATATATCCATTACCCTATTTTTTTGATATCATAAATTATAATGAAATATCCAATAAAAAATTAAAAGAGCATATAGACAAAGTTGGTAAAGAAATATATGTAAGAAAATAAGAGTATAAAAGACTACTTAATTGCAATTAAGTAGTCTTAATAATTTTTTTACATAGATTTCTTATATTCTTCTTTCTAGAAAGTCTATTGCAACCTCTTCATCTGTAAAATATAGTGTTCTATCTTTAACTTTCATAGAACTTTCATGACCACGACCAGCAATTAGAACAATATCATTCTTTTTAGCAATTGAAAGTGCCTTTTTAATTGCAGCAGGTCTATGTATTTCTACAGAATAATTATCAGAAGATATACCACTTTTAATGTCATTTATAATCTCTTCTGGATTTTCATTTTTAGGGTTGTCTGTAGTAATTATAACGTAATCACTTAAATCAGTAGCAATTTGTCCCATAATAGGGCGTTTATCTCTATCACCATTGCCTACACATCCAAATACAGTTATTATTCTTCCATCGGTATAAGATTTTACTGTATTTAATATTTTTTCTATAGCATCAGGAGAATGGGCAAAATCTATTATTATTTTATAATCAATAGGATATTCCTCACATACATATTGAAATCTACCTTCAATTATAGGAAGATTTTCAAGAGAGAATTTTATTAAATCCAAACTTACGCCTTCCAAAATTCCTACCATAGAAGCAGCTAAAGCATTATGAATATTATATAATCCTGCTATTTTTAAATTAATAGGTAAAGAATTCTCTTTATAATTAAGATAAAATGAGGAACCTTCTAAGGAAGAATATAATATTTTAGCGCTTATTGAAGCGTTATTTTTAAGTGAGTAAGTGTAACGATTTTTAAATTCAATTAAAAGTGATTTACCATACTCATTATCTATATTTATAATTGAATTCTTAGAATTTATAAATAGAATTTTTTTAGAGTGATAGTAGTTATAAAAATTTCCATGAAAATCTAAATGATCATGAGTTATATTAGTAAATACCCCATGTTCAAAAGTAATTCCGTATGTTCTCTTTAAAGCTAAGGAGTGAGAGGAGATTTCCATAATGCAGTGAGTAATATTATTGTCTACCATTTCTCTTAAAAGTTTATGAAGTTCTAAAGATTCAGGGGTTGTTTTATCTGTTTCAATTTTTTTATCACCTATATAATTACATATAGTACCTATTAATGCTGTTTTAAATCCTGCATTTTTTAAAATATTTCTTATCATATAACTAGTAGTAGTTTTTCCGTTAGTACCGGTTATTCCTATTATCTTAATATAATTTTTAGGATTACCATAGTAATTAGATGACATAATAGCAAGGGCTTCTCTTGTATCATCTACTTTAATTACTGTAATATGAGGGGAAATTTTAATGTTTTTATTGGTTATTATAACAGTTGCTCCTTTTAGTACAGCATCATTTATATATTTATTACCATCATCTAATGTTCCATTTATACATATAAACACATCATTAGAAATTATATTTCTAGAGTCGTATTTTAATTCATTTATAGATATATCTAAAGTTCCTTGAACTAATAAGTACTCTATTCCTATTAAGATATTTTTTAATATCATACTCTCACCTTCTTTTATTTACATATTATTATGGTGTAATTATATATCTCATATAAATTTATTTATGGAAAATGTGATTTTGATAAAATAACTTACCCCCAATACATTATAATAAATAATAAAATTAAAGAAGTTAAAAAATTATAACATTAGTATATGTTTTTAAGTATGATATTATTTCTATAATTATCATCTATTATATAAACGTTCTATAGTATAGATATACCATGTTGATCTTATTATATTTTTTAGAATAAACGTTATTTTTAAGTATTCTAATTAGCGCTATTAAATGCACAGTGCCAAGTTCATAATTATGAACTGAGCATTGTGCATTATTTTAAGTTGTAAATTGTATAATAGATAAGTTTCTGTAATTGTAATTTAAAAATATTTTAGCAAGTAAGCATATTTGTATAAGGATTAAGCTTTAATGTAATGACTATATTATAGTTGAAATTTTATGTTGTAAGTATTAGCACTTTATTTTTATCTTCATTCAATATATCTTCAACTATTATGGAGTTACTATTAATTCTCTCTCCACTTTTCATGTGAGTTAAGAAAGTTTCAACTCCATCTAGTGGAAAAGTTAGGCGAGGAGTTTTATAATGCATAGGTATAGTTATCTTACTTTGAATTGAGTTTGCGATATTAGCAGCTTCACTGCCGCTTATGGTATAGTTTCCACCTACAGGAATGAGAAGTATATCTACATCACCAATCATATCTAAGTCTTCAGCTGTTAATAGATGACCTAAATCTCCTAGATGGCAAATTTTATATCCATCCATTTCAATTATGAAAATTATATTTTCTCCACGCTTTGCTCCTTTAACCTCATCATGGAAAGATGGTATTCCTCTAATGGGAATATCACATTCATTAAAAAAGCCTACTTTATCTATGATTTTAGCTTCATTACCGATTACTTTAATGTAATTATGATCAAAGTGATCATGACTTATGGTAATTACATCTACTCTACCTTTAAAAACAGTATATCCTACAGTTTCGTCAAAAGGGTCTGTAAGAAGTTTTCTACCATCACTATCCTCAAGTAAAAAAGAAGCATGGCCAAGCCAAGTTAATTTCATTTTCATCTCTCCTTATAAATTATTTATTTTACATTTCCTTGTTAAATTTATCTTAATTATAGTATAGGATATAAATAATTGGAATTATTATAAATATTTAGGTAAAAGATTTTTAAGTTTATAAATAAAAAGTTTTTCTGTATTAATTGAAAAATTTAACTAAATATGTAATTTAATATCAGTTTTATTAAAGATTAAACCATATTTCATTTAATTATTAGCATTATTTTAAATATTATACTTGCATAAAACTCTAAAAAAGATATAACTTTATTCTTATTAAAATTAGTGAAAATGATACATAAAAACTGCAAGGGAGTTTTTGACTACCCCTTAAATATTTTAAGAATATTATAAAGTACAATTAAATATTTTCAATGTATTTAATTCTTAAAATAATAAAATAAATATTTTTGGGGGAAAATATAATGATAGATAATAGAAAAAAGCGTAGATGTCGTAGCCTTAGGCTTGTAGGAGAAAGGCAGTCAAATAGTTCTGCTAACGATATAAGGACAAGCCCTAATATTACTCAAAGTGAAACAACTATCTCATATTTTAAAAGATATATAGTAATGGGATTTAATAATTCTGGAGTTACTGGATTTAGTGGTTATGCTTATTCTAATGATAGAGGTAATACTTGGATTGATGGTGGTGAAGTATCATCTGTAGCAGGTAGTGCTACTGCAGGTGATCCAGTTCTGTCAGTAGATTCTGAGGGAAGATTCTATTATACCCATTTAGGAACCACAGGAGGTAACACTTTTATTCAAACTTCTATTGGCATTATTAATGAAACTACTAAAGCTGTAAATTTCAATACAGCTATAAGAATAAGTAACGGCACAAATGATGACAAACCGTGGGGAACCATCGGTGCTGATTTCAATAGACCTGGACAAGAAGCATTATATGTTGCTTGGACTGATTTTAATACTAATCAATTAATGTTTTCAAAACTATCAACTGGTACCAATCCACAAGTGCTTATTGCACCACAAGCAATAGCTAATGAAGTTAATTTTGGTGCTAATATTGTAGTTGATAAAGATGGAACAATATATGTTTTTTATGAAAATCGTGCTGTAACGCCAAGAACTCTAAGAATGGTTAGATCTACAAATGGTGGATTTAACTTTAGTTCACCTACTACAGTGGAAAACATTACGCCTGCATTTACAAATATAGTTCCTGTTATAGAAAGTGGCGTACTAGTAAATAGAGAAGTAATTATAGTTGAACTAAATAGGAAATATATAAGAACTTTTGAAATTCCTTCAGCAGCTATAGGACCAGATGGGGTTATTTATGTAGTTTGGAATGACGGAAGAAATCAACCTACTACTGGAGATGATATTTATATGGCCTATAGTGAAAACAAGGGAGTTAATTGGACTTTGGTAAGAGTAACTGATAATATAGCACATGAAATTCAACCTTCAGTTGCTGTTGATTGTCATGGTGCTCATATTCAATATACTCGTTTTGATGCTTCTAATGGCACAATTGGTCTTGGAAATAGTACTTTTGCATTATTTAAAAAGACATTCTCTCTTGAAAATGGATTAGGTCCAGAAACAATGGTAAGCACTTCCTTCTCACGAGTACCTGATAATGGATTACGTCCAAGTGGAACAGGAAATATATATACTAATTTTGATCCACGTGTAAGACCATTTTATATGGGTGAATATAATCAAATTATTATAGGACCTGGAAATACGCTACTCCATTCTTGGAGTGATAATAGGCATGATCCTATTAATGGAAACAATCCAGATGTTTTCTTTATACAAACAAGATCTACAAATCCACTTGGAAATAGTGAGCCTTGTGACTGTGATAAACATCATGAACATCATGATTGTGATGAGAATAATTATGGTAATAAAAATAAGATAGAAAATGAGTTCAATCCAATCAATATATTTGCACCACAAATTACCGTAAAATGTGAAGAAAAAGAACACTGCGATTATCATCATAGAAGAAAAGAGCATAGGTGCTGTCAGAAATATTATGATGGAATGGATTATCTGAGTATAGATTAAGTATTATAAAATTATTAATTTTAAAAATAGTTATAAAATCATCTTATAAAAAATTATAAAATTTAATTATAATCCACTCAAAGCTAGACAATTGACTATTTAATATAAGACTATTGACGTATATGTCAGTAGTCTTTTTATGAAAAAAGTAATTACAGTATTACATTAATATACTTTCTTAAATATCTTGAATATTTAAGATAAAAAAAGGATAGAAATAAATTGACAATAAAAATTTACTGTACTATAATTGATATAAAATTAATTTAGAAAATTTTAAAAGGCTAAGATTAGGAAAAGTACTTTAACAAGTAACTTACAGAGAGTGAGGATTTGGTGAAACCTCATAGTGATGGTTAAGGGAAAATCACCTAGGAGCTGAAGACTGAATTTTAGTAAGTTTGTCCGTATTTCTGCGTTAAAGGATAGAACATGTTAGTGTTTGAGTTTATGATATTACCATAGGTGGTATAGCGAAGTTCACTTCGTCCTATTTAGGACGGAGTTTTTTATTTTTTAAAATATATTTCATTATAGGAAGTATATATTGTGTTAATGATAATAATGAGGATTAATCTTATTATCGTTAGTATAGATTACAATAAAATATAGATTAAATATTAGGAAGGAGATTTACTATGTATAAGAAAATTGATTCTTCAAAGAGTTTTATGGATATTGAATTAGATGTATTAAAACTTTGGGAAGAAAAAAACGTAATTCAAAAGAATTTTGATTCAAATGAAGATGGTGAATATTTTACATTTTATGATGGTCCTCCAACAGCAAATGGTAAGCCTCATATAGGACACGTTATAACAAGAGTAATGAAAGACATAATTCCAAGATATAAGGTAATGAAGGGCTACAAGGTTTTAAGAAAAGCAGGATGGGATACCCATGGTCTTCCTGTAGAACTTGAAATAGAAAAGAAGCTTGGAATCTCAGGTAAACCAGAAATAGAAAAGTATGGTGTGGAAGAGTTTGTTAAACAATGTAAGGAAAGTGTATTTACATATGTTGAAATGTGGAGACAAATGTCTGAAAGATTAGCTTATTGGGTAGATATGGATGATCCATATGTAACTTTCCACAATGATTACATTGAATCAGTTTGGTGGGCATTAAAACAAATGTGGGATAAAGACTTAATTTATAAAGGTCATAAGATAATGCCATATTGTCCAAGATGTGGAACTACACTTTCATCTCATGAGGTTGCACAAGGATATAAGGATGTTAAAGATAGCTCCGTATATGTTAAATTCAAACTAAAAGATGAGAATAAATATGTATTAGTTTGGACAACAACTCCTTGGACATTACCAAGTAACGTAGCATTAGCGGTAAATAAAAAATATGATTATGTAGAAGTACTGCACAATGAAGAAAATATAATACTTTCAAGAACACTTTTAAATAAACTTGAGGGAGAATATGAAATTGTTGCGGAATTCAAAGGAGAAGCTCTACTTGGAAAAGAATATGAGCAAATGTTTAAATTTGAAACTCCAGAAGAAAAAGCATTCTATATAGTTCATGCAGATTATGTAACATTAACAGATGGTACAGGTATAGTTCATACAGCGCCTGCATATGGGGATGAGGATAACCAAACAGGTAAGCGTTACAATCTTCCAATGATAAACTTGGTTGATGCAGAAGGAAAATTTGTTGAAAAGGTAACTCCTTGGGCTGGTATCTTTGTTAAAAAAGCAGATGAGAAGATTGTTGCTTACTTAAAAGAGAACAATATTCTTTATAAAGGAGAAAAATTCCTACACTCATATCCACATTGTTGGAGATGTGATACACCACTTCTTTACTATCCAAGAGAGAGTTGGTTTGTAAGAATGTCTTCTGTTAGAGATCAATTATTAGAGAATAATAATAAAATTAATTGGATGCCAGATAACGTAAAAACAGGAAGAATGGGAAAATTCTTAGAGAATGTTATTGACTGGGGTATTTCAAGAAATAGATACTGGGGAACTCCACTTCCAATTTGGGAATGTGAGTGTGGTCACAGAGAAATGATAGGAAGTGTTAGCGAACTTCATGAAAAGGGAATAAATGTACCAGAAGGAATAGAGCTTCATAAGCCATATATAGATAACGTACATTTAAATTGTCCAAAATGTGCTAAAGAAATGACGAGAGTAGAAGAAGTTATTGACTGTTGGTTTGATTCAGGTTCAATGCCATTTGCTCAATATCATTATCCATTTGAAAATAAACAAATATTTGAGTCTAATTTCCCAGCACAATTTATATCAGAGGCAGTTGACCAAACAAGAGGATGGTTCTATACATTACTTGCTATATCAACAACTGTTTTTGAGAGAAATCCATTTGAAAATTGCATAGTACTTGGACACGTTTTAGATAAAGATGGATTAAAAATGTCTAAACATAAAGGAAATGTATTAAGTCCATTTACTGTACTAGAAAATCAAGGAGCAGATGCATTAAGGTGGTATTTCTATACAGCTAGTGCACCATGGCTACCTTCAAGATTTTATGAAGATGCAGTTATAGAAGCTCAAAGGAAATTTATAGGAACATTATGGAATGTTTATTCTTTCTATGTTCTATATGCAGAATTAGATAAATTTGATCCAACTAAGTATGAAGACTTTGTATCAGAAAACATAATGGATAAGTGGATGATGTCTAAACTTAATACTTTAGTTAAAAACATAGATGAACATTTAGAAAACTATAGAATCACTCAAGGTGCTAAAGAACTTGAAGATTTTGTAGATCAGCTTTCTAACTGGTATGTAAGAAGAAATAGAGCAAGATATTGGGTTGAAGATCTAACAGAGGATAAAATAGGAGCATATATGACTTTATATAGAGTATTAACAACTTTAGCTAAAGTAGCTTCTCCATTTATACCATTTGTTACAGAAGAGTTATATCAAAATTTAGTAGTTAATTTTGATAAAAATGCTGAAGAAAGTGTTCATTTATGCAAATGGCCTGAGTACAGAGAAGATTTAGTAGATAACTCATTAGAGATGGAAATGGATAAAGCATATAAAATAGTTAAGCTTGGAAGAAGTGCAAGAAATGGTGCTAATATTAAAAATAGACAGCCGTTATCTAAGATGCTTGTTTCAATAGGAACACTTCCAGAATATTATGGAGATATAGTTAAGGATGAACTTAATATAAAAGAAGTAGAACTTGGTGCTGACATTTCAAAATATGTTAACTTTCAAATAAAACCAAACTTACCTATACTCGGAAAAGCTTATGGTAAATTAATACCTGGTATAAGAAAAGCTATCGGTTCAATGAATCAAATGGAGCTTGCACAAGCTATAAACAATGGTAAAATTGTTAACATTAATGTAGATGGAACAGAGATAGAGTTAACATCTGAAAATCTACTTGTGACAATGCAAGGTTTAGAGGGATATGCTTTTGCAGGTGAAGGAGATATAGGAGTTGTACTTGATACTAATATTACAGATGAACTTAGAGAAGAAGGTCATGTAAGAGAAATATTAAGTAAAATTCAAAATATGAGAAAAGAAAGTGGCTTTGAGGTTGCAGATAAGATTAACATATATGTATCTGGAAATGAAATGCTTGAAAATATTATTAGAAAATTTGAAGAGCAAATTGCTAAAGATACATTAGCTGTTGAGATAGTGTATAATGCAGACTCTAATTATCAAGAAGTTAAGATAAATGGAGAAAGCTTAAACCTTGCTGTAGAAAAGTTAGCTTAAGAAATTAAAATAAGTTATTTTATTTGGCACGCTTTAAACCTTATTAATCAGATTCAAATTTGATTAATAAGGTTTTTTACATAGTAATATAAATTATAAAATAATGAAAAATTGATAATTATAGTTGAATTTAATTCACTTAATTTAAATAACAACTGTAGAACTAGTTTCAATATAGAAAATTACTGTGTAACTTCAAAAAAGAAATCAATTTAAAGCTTCTCCTATAAAGGAGAAGTATCTATAATTCTCCATTGCCCATTGTCAATTCTTCATTGTATAAGGTATGCTAGTAGTAAATTCTATATATTACAAAAGTGTAAGTACTATGAACATAAATGTAAGCTAAAAAAATTGTTAAAGAATTAAAAGTAATATAAAATTAATGGATAGACGATGAATTTGAATTTTTAGGAGATGACTAAGATATGCAAGACCCAATAAAATTTATAGCAATACTACTTATAGCTAACATACCATTATTTGTATTCATATATTTTAGTTTCTTTTCAAAGAAGAATAGAAGAGGCAAAGGAAAACACAGGAATAAGACCCAAAGACATTTGTTATTATTAATATTTACATACATAATTATATTAGCTATAGAGTTTATATCAGTATATAAACTATTACAGGTAATAAAATAAACAAATTTTTAAAATAGTATATATAAAATATATCCAATTGATTTTTAAGAAAAGTGGTTGATCACTTTTCTTTTTTATATTGAAAAAATAATATTGTAGTTATTAATATGCAAAATTAACAGGCAAAATAAGAAAATTATAACAATTATAAAAAAATATAGGAGCGTTTTATTAGAATTTGATTAAAATTTAATAAACAATAAAACTTTTTATCTTTAAAAAGCGTCTATATTATAGAGAAGAAAAATTACAAGTTTAAATTTATATTTATTTAAATGTAATTCATTTGTAACCAAATAAATTGCCCAATATATTATAGTTAAGTTAAAGATTGGGTGTAAGGAGAGGATAATATGTCAGAACTATTAATTATTTCTACAATAGTAATTTCAGTTTTAGCCTATACATTTTCAACAGTCTATTTTAAAGAAAAAGAAATTGAAAGATTAAGCTAATAGTTAACATAGAATACATTTTATTAGGAAAAACTATTGTAAATTATGTTTCTATAACTTACTATAAATAATAAAGCTTAATTTATAATAGGAGTGATTAACGTGGCGGCTTCAATAAAAGATGTAGCTAAAGAAGCGGGAGTTTCAATAGCAACTGTTTCTAGAGTTTTAAACGGAATAAATGTTGTAAACGAAGATACGAAAAGAAAAGTATTAGATGCAATAGACAAACTAGGATATAGACCAAATATTTTAGCAAGAAGTTTAAAGACACATAGGTCAAGTACAATAGGAATAATAATTCCTGATATTGCAAATTCTCTTTTCCCAGAAGTGGTTAGAGGTGCAGAGGATGTTGCAAATATTTATAACTATAACATAATGCTCTGCAATACAGATCTGGACTTAGAAAGGGAAAAAGAAAGCTTTAGAATGCTAAAAGAGAAGATGGTAGATGGGGTTGTTTATATAGGTAATGCTCTTGTAGATGAAGTTGAAGAGCTTATTAATGAACTTGAACTACCAATTGTATCTGTAGGTACAGGTGATAAGAAGGGTAAATACCCAAGTGTAACTATAGATAATTATAAAGCTGCATATGATGCAACTAATTATTTAATTGATAAGGGAAATAAAAAAGTTGCTTTTATAGGATTCTTCCCATCAATGTATGGTGGAAATTACGAGAAACTTTTCAAAGGTTATAAAAGTGCAGTAGAAGAAAAACTTGAATTTGATGAGTCTCTAGTTTATTTCTCTTCCTTAAATGCTCAAGAAGGATATAAAGGTATAAACACTATACTTGAGAATAATGAAGTAGATGCTGTATTTTGTGGAAGCGATGAAGTAGCAGTAGGTGTTATTAATGCGTTGAGAGAAAGAAATATATCTGTACCTGGTGACGTAGATGTTATGGGATTTAGTGATACGGATTTAGCCTCTATGTATTATCCAACCTTAACAACTATATCTCAGCCACTTTATGATATGGGATCAATAAGTATGAGATTACTTATAAAAATAATAAATAAGGAAGAAATAGATAAAAAATACTTCGTTCTACCTTATGAAATAATAGAGAGAAACTCTTGTAAATAGAAGGACTTTCCTTTAAAAAGTATTTTCTACAAAAAAATATTTTAAAAGTTTTTAAATGTTTTAAGAAAATAAATGAAAGTCTTGCAGTAGACAATATAAGTTAACAGGATTTGCGCAAGCAAATCCTGTTTTTGTTTAAATTTAGTGTAAGCTTAAATAATTTAATAACACAATTTTAAGAATTTATAGAATTTACAAACAAAATCTTAAAGTAGCACATTTATAGATATACCAGTTCTAAAATTATTTATTCTTGAAGTGATACAATCACTTNNCATTGTGAATTGTGAATTGAAACATTCAAGGGTGTAGCTATATTCAGCTATACACTAATTTTTAAAGTAGTTTATCTATATAGATGTTAGTTGTAACAATCCAGTAAAGCTCTAGTTATCCAGTTATAAGAAATATCTGATTTATCATAATTAAAAACCTATAAAAATTTTATGATTAATTCAATTAAGTATATTTTTAAATAATTTGTTTATATAAATATGGTCAGTAAAAAAATTGTATAAGGGGAATGGTAATATGAAGTATTTGGTAAGTGCAGCTGGAGGAAATACTACAGTAATTCAACTTATTGAAAATTCACAAACTAGAGAATGGTATAGCAGTAATGGCAATGAATTAATAAAAAAGTATGATAATTTTGAAGTTGAACAGTCTGGTTTTCTTATTCCAAAGGATTTACATTTTGAAATGGCTGGAGGTGAGTTTTGTGGAAATGCTTCTCGAGCTGCAGCAGCAGTTTTTTCAATATTAAGAAAAGAATCAATAGTTGACTTTACTGTTTCTGGATTTAATGGTATTGTTCATTCAACTGTAAATAAATATTCCGATAATGAATATAATGTTGAAAGTATATTTAATGGAATGAATATACTTTCAAAAGAAGTTAAATTTTCTAATGGTACACAAGCATTTTTAGTTGATCTTGGTGGAATCGTTCATATCGTTATTGAGGGGGAATTACCTAGTAACTATAAAGATATTCATAAGGAAGTTACTAGTGAATTAGGCCTTTTAAGCAGAAGTGCTGTAGGTGTAGTTTGGTATACAAAGAGAGAAAATAAACAAGTGAAAATTCATCCTATTATTTGGGTAAATCAAGTCAATACCTTTTATTATGAAACTTCATGTGGATCTGCTTCCATTGCAGTTGCTGTTGTTACTGGTATAAATGAAATTGAGCAAGTAACAGGAGAATTCATATTAACTAAAATCTCAAAAGAATTTGTATCATTAAAAAGCAAAATAAAAGTACTTTATATTGAGTAAAAATTGGCATCATTAAAGTTATTACATTTTGACTTAGGCTTTTAATAAATAGAAAAATGGATAAGAAAATTTTCTTATCCATTTTTCTATTTCGTAGAATTTAAATTTTTATTGGTATAATATAGAACTTTTTTATATTATAATCTTTCTAAATTTAAAGCTTCAAACTCTGCAATTTTTTCATTTTCAATTACTGATTTTCTAGTAGCTTGGTTATTTTGCTTTGTAAAAGTTAATTTTGTTGCTAGTGGTGGAAGAATTGTTCCAGCACCGCCTATACATCCACCTTCACACATCATACCTTCTATGAAATTTCCTGGTAATCGCCCAACTTTAGCCAATGACATAGCCTTTTTTATTTCCATAGGGCCACTAACTTTTACAGGTTTAAATTCTACATTTACATTTTGACTTTTAATATAATTCTCTATAGCAGCAGTTAATCCACCAGCAGCGGCAAAACCTCTACCATAAATTGAAGCACCATCTACATTAGAATCCTCACATTTTTCAGGATCCATATCGAATGCATCTAATAGTGCAGATAATTCTTCAAAGGTTAGAGCATAATCTATAATATCTTTTATAGGTTCTCTTCTTATTTCAGACTTTTTAGCAGTACATGGTCCTATAAATACAATTTTAGCCTCACTATCTAAAGATTTTATATATCTACCAGTGGCTATCATAGGTGAAACCGTTGTAGATATATGAGCTGTTTCAGTAGGAAATTTTTTTTCAATATAACTAAAGAAGCCTGGACAACAAGAGTTGGTCATATATTTATCACCATTCTCCATTTTATGAATAAATTCTTTACTTTCATGGGCAGTTACTACATCTGCTCCACAAGCAGCCTCATACATTTCTATAAATCCTATATTCTGAAGTGCAGTCTTTATTTGGCCCATTGATACTTTGGCGCCAAATTGCCCTGCAATTGCTGGAGCAACAATAGCATACATTTTTTCACCATGAGATATTCTTCTTGCTACAGGTTCAATTAGACTTTTATCAGAGATAGCACCAAAAGGACATGCAGTCATGCAGGCACCACATTGGATACAATCTTCATTTTTAATCATAGCTTGCCTATCTGTTGCTACAGAAAGTGCACCTGTAGGACAAACTATTTTGCATGGTCTTAAGACCTCAGAAATAGCTTCATAAGGGCATTGTTTTTTGCAAAGGCCACATTCTTTGCAAAGCTCTTGATTTATATAAGCTTTTCCACCTACTCGAACCATCGCTTTAGTAGGACAGACTTCCATGCATTTATGTGCAATACATCCTCTACAGGCTTCAGTTACAGTAAACTTGTTAATAGGGCATTTATCACAAGCAGCCTCTATAACATATATAATTTGATCATCATTTTTTATGTCTACAAGATCATCAAGGCTTTCACCAGAAGGTAAATAACCTGCAGCGAGTTTAGCTCTTTGTCCTACAATAGCTCTTTCTTTATAGATACAGCATCTATACTGAGGTTTATCTTTGTCTACTATACATTCGTGAATTTTTCCTAATTCTTCAAGTGTTAATTTGTTCTTTTTTGCTAAAATAGCAATACTTTTTAAAACATCATGTTTAACTTTTTTTAAATGTGTTTCAAAAATAAACATATACCTAATCCCCTTTAAATAATTTTATACCCATATAGTTTTAGTAATGAGGATTTCACCCTCAAGATTTCTAGATATATTATAACATAAAATCGTTAAAAAAATAACAAAATTTGAATGAAAAAAATCTAGAGTTGACGGAAAATTTTCATTTTTCTGAACTGTTCAGTTAAAGCATAAAACAAGTAATAAAATTTGAAGGATAATGCAATACAAGGCAAGAATAGAGGGAATTTATGACGAATTATTGTTATAAGTTTTTTTATAATTAAAAAAGTAGTACAATATTATAGATGTACTAGTTGTAAAACTAACGTATACATAAAAATAGTTGCTATTTTTAGTTCTCTAATTATAGCTATTTAATTCACAACTTAATTCAATTCACAATTCACAATTGTGGATATTTCTCAGTAAAACTGAGGAATTTAGAATTGATTCTCTTTGAAGTAACGTAGTCACTTCTTATAAAGAAACTAGCAGTTGTAGTATTTCCATAGTACTAGTTAAATTTATTGGTGTTGTTCCGAGCTATACTGTACCTCAGGGGAGCCGTAAAGGGCTTCACTATTGTTACCCAGAGGTGGAAAACTAGCAATAAAATTGTTAGCAAAAAACAGTTAAAGAAATTAGTTTGATTAAAACTAATTTCCACCATAATTGTCAATTGTCCATCGTCAATTCTCAATTGACTAAGTTGTGCATTAATTTTTAAGATAGTACTGTATATTGTAAAATCTTTTACAATATTATTGACATAAATTATAATGTAATTAAAGTTAGAAATTTTGAAAAAATAAATTCTAACTTATTTTATGACATACTAAGTTAGAGGAGTCATTGATAATACAACTATCAATGGAAGTTATGAGCTTGCTATAAAAATATTTGTAGTATATTTAAATGATTGTTTTAAAGGATTTATTATAAAAAATTAAAGTAGTTTACATAGAGTGAATAGTAAAATTGGAGGGTTTAGATTTGAGCAGTAATAAGAAAGTAGAGCAGATATTTACTTATTTGCATAGTATTAAAAATATCAATGATAAGCGAATAAGAAATATAAATGAATATGAGGAAGTATTCTTTGAATCTCATATATTAGATATAGATGGTTGTAATGTTATTAACAGTGAAAATAGAGATGAATGGTTGGAGATAAATAAAAATACTAAGGATATATACAATAAATTTTCTAAAATATATTTAAAATTACAGAAAAATAGTGAAAATTTAGAAGTTATATATGCTCATGGATTATTAATTGGACAAGTTGAAGATGTTAAAATAATGCATCCTATTTTTACTACAAAAATGGATTTGAGTTTTAATGATAAAAATAGTGTATTCTCATTAAAACCTTATAATAACTTAACTAACATAGAACTCGATATCTTAAGTGGTTTTGAGGCTTTTCCATTACAAAAAATAATTGAAGCTACTTCACAAATAAATTCTCTAGGTATAGATGCTAGAAATAAAGATGAAGTAACTGAGGCAATTGATAAAATTATAGATATTTTAGATATACAAAATAATAGTAATGATTATAAAAAACTAGATTCTTTATTAGATATGGAAGAAACTGGAGATGTAATTTTTTATGATGAACCTGTTATAATCTTTAGAAAAGTTGATACAAGACTGTGGAATATGGAATTAAACTCTATGCTTGAGGAGATAAGAAAGGGTTATAAGATTCCTAAGACTATAGAAGCGTTAGTTAATAATGAAAAACTTGAAATAGATGAAGTTACAGTAGAAAAATGGAAAGAGATAGGTGAAGATTTATTATTTCCACTACCATATAATGAAGATCAAAAAGAAATAACAAAGAGATTATCAGAAAATTTTGGAGTGGTAGTACAAGGGCCTCCAGGTACAGGCAAGAGTCATACTATAGTAAATTTAATTTGTCATCTTTTAGCTCATGGTAAGAGAGTATTAGTTACAAGTCAAACAGATAGAGCACTTAAAGTATTAAATAACAAGATACCAGAAGAAATTCGATCTCTTTGTATGAGTATATTAGGTGATGATGCAAAGGCTATGGAAGATTTAGATGATGCAGTACGCAAAATTACTGAAAATTTATCTTTAGACACTACTGAACTTAAAAAACAATTTAAACTTCTAAAATTTAAATTAAAACAGTGTAAGGATAATCAGGATAGAATTTATGAAAGTTTAAGAAAGATAGAGTATAGTGAAAATCATAATGTTACCTATAATAATGAAAATTATACTTTAATGGATATGGCAAAGTACATAAGAGAAAATAGCAAAGAACTAAGCTATATAGACGATAGTCTTTCTATAAAGGACAAATCTCCTTTAACCAATGAAGAATTTGAAGAATTTTTAGAGCTATTGGAAATATATTCTTTAATAGAGGTAGAGAACTATGAAAATACTAAAGAATATATGGACAAACTTCCTGAATTAATAGAGTTGGTAGAAAAAATAGATAAATATAGAGAGCTTTTAAGTGATATTTATATCCATAGAAAAGTTGTAAGTCAGTGGAGTGATAAGGAAGTTACCAGTTATTCTAATAACCATTTATTAAATTTATTAGATGAAGCCTATAAAAATATAGAAGAAATTGAGAATACTTATGTTTATACTATAATGAAAAATTATTATTGTAGTAAAGTTAAAGGAGATATATGGACAGAATTTATAGAGCACTGTGGAGATACTTTAAAAGAAGTTTCAAGATTAAAAAGTGAGCTTAATAAGCATAAAGTTCAACTTCCTGAAAATGTTGATATGAATAATTTCAAAAAGGACTTTGAAATAGTGGAAAAGGTTCTTAGAGAAAAAGGTAAGATAGGTGCTATCTTTAAATTACTTCATGGAAATGTTAAATATATATTAGACAGTGTGAAGATTGATTATGAACCTATATCTACACTGGAACATGCTGAAGTTATAAATAATTATATAAAATTATATAAATTAGAGCGTGATCTTAAAAATTATTATAATAATACTATGAAAGAGTATGGAGGAAGAATAATAACCCCTACTGATGTGAATTTCAATAGTATTATAGAAGATGCTATTGAAAAGATAACTATGGTGATTGAATGGGAAAACAATTATAAAGATAAAATTTTAGGGTTACTTAAAGCTAAACATTTTAATAGAGAAATAAATTTCTATGAAAAAGAGAGCTATAGCTATATTAAAGATTCTCTTCTTAGCTTAAAGGCAATTAAAGAATTTGAGGATTTAGCAGAGTACTTAGATGATAATATTAAAGCATTAAGAAAATATAATTGTTTTGAGGAGCTTGCAGATAAAATAGAAGAAAATAACAGTAGTTTTGTATTAAAATATTATGAGCGTATAAGTTATTTAAATAAAAGCTCTCAAGATATAGAAAAGTTAATGAAGTTTAGAGATATGCTTATGGATAGTTGCCCTAAATTTACAAAATACATTTTAGTTCATCAAAGAGAAACCTTAAAATCAAACTTTAAAAACTTTGAAGGGGCTTTTAAACATAAAGTATGGAACGATTATATAACTACAGAGCTTGATGTTGATATTAAAAGTTTAGAAAGAGCGCTTTATGAAGAAAAGGCAATTGAAGATAAGCTAGTTAAAGAAATAGTTTGTAAGCAAAGTTGGTATAATCAAATATTGAGAACTACTGAATTACAGAAGAGAAGTTTGTTTACTTGGATGGAAGCTATAAAAAGAATAGGTAAGGGTACTGGTACCCAAGCGGTTAAATACAGAAAAATTGCTCAAAGAGAAATGGAAAATTGTAAAGATGTTATTCCTGTATGGATAATGCCTATAAACAGAGTTATTGAGAACTTAAAGATAAATGAAAATTTATTTGATGTTATAATAGTAGATGAAAGTAGTCAAAGTGACATTACTGCATTAACTGCATTGATGAGAGCAGAAAGAGCAGTAATAGTTGGTGATGAAAAACAAATAAGTCCAGAAGCAATAGGCAAGGATAGCTCAATGGTAGAAAAATTAATTGAAACTCATCTTAAAGGAATTCCACATGCAGAGTGGTTTGATTTAAAAACAAGTTTATATAATACAGCATTAAGAATTTTCCCTAACAGGCTAATTTTAAAGGAGCATTTTAGAAGTGTTGATGAGATTATAGGATTCAGTAATAAACTATGTTATTCTAATGAAATTGTACCTCTAAGATGTGGCAAAAACGATAATCCATTAGAACAGCCTATAGTTACTGTTAAAGTAGAAGAAGCTTTTAGAGATGAAAGTAAGGCCATAAATATAAAAGAAGCCTATGCTATAGTGGATAAGATTATTGAATGCTGTAATGATTCTAAATATGAAAATATGACCATGGGAGTAGTATCTCTCTTAGGAGATGCACAAGCAGAGTTCATTGAAAATCTTATAATTGAGAAACTAGGTATTGAAGAAATGGTTAAGAGGAGAATAGTTTGTGGAGATGCTTATTCATTCCAAGGGGATGAAAGAGACGTAATGTTCTTATCTTTTGTTATAGCGGATAATGTAAAATATGGAGTGCTTTCTAAGGATTCAGATATAAGAAGATTTAATGTTGCAGCAAGTAGGGCGAGAAATCAAATGTGGTTATTCCACTCTATAGAGCTCGAGGATTTAAATCCTAAGGGAGTAAGACATAACTTATTAGAATATGCTATGGAGTATGAAGAATGTACTACTAAAAGAGAAGAAACTGGACACTATATTCTTACAACCTTCGAAGAAGATGTGTTAAAGGAGCTTAAGGATCTCAATATAGAGGTAATTCCTAAAGTTAAAGTAGGTAAATACGAAATAGATTTTGTAATAAAGGCTAAACATAAAATTGCTATTGAATGTTTAGGTTCGAGAAGAGAAGAAAAATATTCATGGAAAGAATCTTTCGAACGCCAACATACTCTAGAAAGGGTAGGTTGGAGATTTTATAAGATTAGAAGTAGCGAATTTTACTTAAATCCTAAAGAAACTATAAAAAGACTATATGATTCTGTAAGTTAATACAAAAGTGCTAATAATTAGTATAAATTATTAGCACTTTTTATATATTTAAACTTTTTATCAAATCTGCAATATATTTTAAATATATTGCATTTAGCAGTTTTAATTATGGAATATGTATTATGAATTGATTATTATTAGGGGGGCAATAATATTATATATATAGATAAACTATTTTAAAAATTAATGTATAGCTGAATATAGTTACACTCTTAAGTATTTCGATTCACAATGCAAAATTCACAATTATGGTGGAAATTAATTCTTTATGAATTAATTTCTTAAACTAATTTTTACTAGCAATATATTGCTAGTTCTTTATAAGAAGTGATTATATCACTTCAAAAATGAATAATTTTAAATTTCTCAGCTTTTGCTGAGAAATTTCCACAATTGTGAATTGTGAACTGTGAATTGTAAATTCAGTAGTTTAACTATAATACTAAAAAATATCAATTATTTTCATATATATTAATTTTAGATCTGGTATATCTATAGTAAATATATTTAGTTCTTAAAAAGTGCTTTATAATTAAGATGAGTATTGGAATTTAAAAGGATATAACTGGCAAAAGACTTAAAAGGTTAAGAATATATAGGCACTATGGCTGATATTGGAAATTAATTTTAAAAAAGTTGTATCATTAAAAGCAATAATTAATATTGCGAAAGGATAACTAAAAGGATTAGAATAAATCATATATAGATATGATACTTAAAATTTTAATGTAAATATAATGAAGAAAAACGAGTAAGAATATACTTGCTTTTCTTTAATTTAGAAATAAAGGAGCTTCAAGATATGAATAATAGGGAAGACATACTATGGTTAATGTTTAAGAATAGTGATGGAGAAAAGATTAAAGTTGGAGAACTTGTAAAGAAAAAATCTAAATTTTACTTTAAATATGATGTTGAAGGCGTAAAAAAAGCAATGGATTATGGATTTACACCACTTCCAAACCTACCTAGAATAAATTCAGAGTATTTTAGAGAAGAAATGTTTAGAACTTTTGCTGATAGGGTAGAAGCAAGGTTATTAAATGATGAAGAAATCTTTGACTTAATAAAAACTACAGGTGCAAAGCTTGATGAGGATGAATTAGAGTTTTTTAATCCTGAAATAAAAGAAGAAGTTGAAGAAACTGAAGAGAAAGTAGAATAGTTTAAAATAATATTTTGTGGAAAATATGCAATATTTTGACGGTTTTTCATATACTGATATAAGAAACATGTACTACAATGTGTACATGTTTCTTTTCTCTATGGAAATTGATACCTTTATTTTTAAGCAAGGCATGTTTAAAAGGTAATTAACCAGTATACTAAAATATTCATTATACTTTTGAATAGTTATTTTAGAGATCTATATAGTAAATAAAGTTTAGTAACGGTTTTTTAATATAGCTTTTTATTAATTAAAATTAGGAGGAAATATGCTATATAAAGAAAAGTATAATTTATGGTTGAATTCTAATTCAGTAGATGAAAAAACAAAATTTGAGCTTAAAGCCATTGATGAAAATGAAATAAAAGATAGATTTTACAAGGATTTAGATTTTGGCACTGGAGGATTAAGGGGAATTATAGGGGCAGGTACTAATAGATTAAATATTTATACTATAGGCAAGGTAACAGAAGGTTTAAGCAATTATCTAACAAAAAAATATAAAGAAAATATTTCTATAGCTATAGCATATGATTCAAGGCATATGTCTTATGAATTCTCAGAGTTTGCAGCCAGAGTTTTTTGTGGAAATAATATAAAGGTATATATATTTGATACTTTAACTTCAACACCTATTCTTTCTTATGCTGTTAGGGAATTAAATTGTAAAGCGGGTATAGTTATAACTGCTTCTCACAATCCTAAAGAATACAACGGTTATAAAGTTTATAATGAAAGTGGAGTTCAGATAACTGATAAAGCAGCAGAAGAAATTCTATACCATATTAGTTTAATTAAAGATTTTGATGATATAAAAAAGATTTCAAAGAATGAGGCTTTAAACAAAGGGTTATTAAATTATATTGGAGAAGATATATATTCTTCTTATTTACAAAAGGTTAAAAATGTAACTATAAGAAAGCAATTAATAAAAGAAAATAGTAGAGAATTAAATATTATTTATACTCCGCTGCATGGTGCAGGAAATGTTCCTATTAGAAGGTTATTTAAGGAACTAGGTTATAAAAATACTTTTGTAGTTAAAGATCAGGAAAAACCTGATGGAAATTTTCCAACGGCACCTTATCCTAATCCAGAGAATCCCAAGGTTTTTAATATAGCCTTAGAATTAGCTAAAGATATTAACCCTGATGTTATATTAGGGACAGACCCTGATTGTGATAGGATAGGTGTTATGGCTAAATACCATACAGGAGAATATAAACTATTAACAGGGAATGAATTAGGAACACTTTTAAGTCATTATATTTTAACCTCATTAAGAGAAATAAATGAGATTCCTTCTAATGGGGTAATAATTAAAACCATTGTAACTACGGACATGGTTAAACCTATAGGTGAAGAATTTGAAGTAGAAATTTTAGAAGTTCTTACAGGCTTTAAATATATAGGTGAGCTTATCGAGGAATTAAAGATTAAAAAATTTATTTTTGGCTTTGAAGAAAGTTATGGATATTTATGTGGAGATTTTGTAAGAGACAAAGATGGAATAATTGGGGCAATACTTGTATGTGAGATGGCACTTTATTATAAAACTAAAGGTATATCATTATATGAAGCCTTAACAAAGCTTTATGAAGAGTATGGATATTATAAAGAAGAATTAATATCTTTAGAGTTTAATGGAATTGAAGGAGTAAATAAAATTAATAATATAATGAATTCTTTTAGGAAAGATATAACTCGCATAAGTAAATACAATGTAAAAGAAATTGAAGACTATAAATTAGGATTTGTTAAGACTTTAGAGAATAATAGTATAAAAAATATAAATTTACCTAAATCAAATGTTATCAAGTTTATATTGGAGGATGGCTCTTGGATTGTTATAAGACCTTCTGGTACAGAACCTAAGATAAAAATTTATATATCAGCTAGAGGAAATTCTCTTAAATCTTGTGAAGAAAAATTGAGTAACTTAAAACAATATGTAATGAATAAGTTAGAGTGAATAAGAGATATAAGCTAATAGTTGAAAATAAATTTTGTACTTTAGAAATTAAAAATGCGTTTTAGCATTTATAAATTTTTTTTGATTCTACCTAATATATAAAAAACGTNNACGTTTTTTATATATTAGGTAGGATTTATGAAATGAAATTTTTATTCTTAATACTTTGAATAGTATTCATAATCATTATGTATATAGTTTGTATTGTTACTATCAATAGATAGGTCTTCGTGAAATTCATTTAAATATACATTAGCATTAAAATCACAATTGCATTGATTTTCCACAGGTAAATAATGATAAGCCCAATCTCTTACCGTATCGTTTTTTTCATAAGTTAATTCAATATCATAGGAGATACTATGAAAATTATTATGGTTTTCAGATTCTAATGGATAAACTAAAGGAATGGATTTTTTCTTCATGAGAAAACCTCCTTAATACTCTTTATAACTATATATTGTTCAAAATATAAAGAATTTATGTATAAGGCTTAAAATTTTGTAGAAAAGGGTTTAAAGCACAAAAGTAGAATATAGGTATAAAAGTTATAGAATAATCTTGTTTAAACTAAGCCTTATAGTTTAGTTTATTTTTTTAAATTATAAAATTAAATTCTCCATTATTTTTTATAATGGATTTTACCAGATAGGATTTAAGGGGTTTAATTATGAGTAAGAATAATTTATTTAAAAAATTTTTATCATTTTCTATTGGAAGCTGGATAGCTATTATAATAGGGATTGTTCAATCAATGATTGTCACAAGACTTATAAAAACTTACGATTTAGGTGTTTTTAAAATGTTTGAAATGTATACAAGCTTTGCTATGGCTTGTATTATTTGTGGTACTGACAGTGCTTTTATTAGATTTTTTTATGATGAGGGTGAAAATCATAGAAAGAATTTACTTTTTAACTGTTTAAAAATACCGTTTATAGTTAATTTTATTTCTATTTTATTCTTAATTATATTTGGAAATGCGGTTAGTTCATATGTATTTGAAGGAAATAAAAAAGGGGTAATATTATTAGCGCTACATACTACTTTTTTAATGCTTAATAGATTCTCCACCACTATAATTAGAATGAAACAAAAGGGAAAAACATTTTCGGCATTAATAGTAGCACAGAAAATTTCAAATTTAATTTTTATAATAGTTTATAGTATTAGCTATGGAAGTAATTCTATGACCTTACCATATGCAGCTTTTTTCTCAAATTTAGTAGTAACACTTATTGCTATATCAGTAGAATTAGAAATATGGAATCCTTTCACTTTAAAAAAGCATCAGAATGATAAAATTCAAAAAGAAATTTTGAATTATGGCGTTCCATTAGCTTTTACAACATTAATATCAATTTTATTTCAAATGACAGATACAGGAACTATAGAGTATTTTTGTGGAAAATCAGAAGTTGGAGTTTATGCTTCAGCAGGATTTGTTATAACAATAATTGATATAGTTAAAAATTCTTTTTCTACATTTTGGACACCTGTGGCTTTTGAAAAATATAAAAATGAACCGGAAAATGTAAAATTTTTCGAGAACATGAATCAAATTATAACCATAGTCATGTTTTTAGGAGGAATACTCTTAATACTTTTTAGAGATTTAATAATACTTATTCTTGGTCCAGAATATAGAGTAGCAAGATTTATTATTCCATTTTTAACACTTATGCCAATAATGTACGCCATATCTGAAACAACTGTTATAGGAATTAATTTTCTTAAAAATCCTAAAGCTCATATTCATATTTCAGTAGTGTGCTTTGTATTAAACTTAATAGGAAACATTATATTAGTTCCTATCTATGGAGGAAAGGGAGCGGCTATTTCTACAGGGCTTTCTAACATTATATTTTTTATAATGAGAACTTCCATTTCGTTAAAATATTTTAAAGTAAATTATCACTTAAAGAAATTTTCAATTATAACATTGGCATTTACATCTTATGTACTATATGCAACTTTTAATAAGGTTAATATGATTTATATATTTATAGGAATTGGAGAGCTTTTATTATTATATATACTTTATAAAGATTATATAAATAGGGGAATATCAATATTTATTAAAAAGTATATTAAGAAATAGTTTATATATACTACAGCAAAATTAAAAACATCTTAATTTATTATATGAAAGATTAAGATGCTTTAACTAATTGAGAATTGATAGTTGACAATTATGGACATTTCTCAATTACACTGAGAAATTTAGAATTAAATTCAACCTCAAATGTCAATTGTCCTCGTCAATTCTCCATTGACAAAGTTGTTAATTAAAATATTTAAAGGCATAGCTATACTTAGATATACAATAACTTTTTAACCATTATGACTATATGTTAAGGGAACTAAAATATTGACATAATAATATAGAAGTATAAAATAAAGTTATATGTCTTTTAAGACAACTATAAAGAGAACGTTAAATGAAGGAGAACTATTATGAAGAAGGATAGTTTGATAAGTAAGTTTTTATCTTTTTCCATTGGAAGTTGGATTAGCATTCTTATAGCAGTTGTAACAACTCCTATAACTACTAGACTTTTATCACCAGAGGAATTTGGTAAATTTTCAATGTTTGAGTTATACACAAATATAACAATGGCTTTTATAATTTGTGGAATAGACCAAGCCTTTGTTAGATTTTTTTATGAAGAGAAAGAGGAGGACAGAAAGAACTTACTCTTTAGTTGTTTAAAAATTCCTTTTATACTAAATATAGCTTCTATATTGATATTAGTTTTATTTGGCAAACAAATATCTAACTATTTATTTGGAGAATATAGTATAAGAATAATTATATTATTAATAGTACATACAACATTTCTAATACTTAATAGATTTGCAACTATGCTAATTAGAATGCAGCAAAAGGGAAAAACATATTCTGCGCTTTTAATAGCACAGAAAGTTTCAAATTTAATATTTATACTTCTATCAGCAGGATTTTTTAACAGAGATTTTAGAACACTAGCTTATGCAGCCTTTTTCTCTAATCTTGTAGTTACATTGGTGGGGGTAGTGGTAGAACTTAATTATTGGAACATATTTACTTTAAATAAAAAAGATTATAAGAGAAGGCAAAAAGAAATATTAGAATATGGAATACCATTGCTATTTACTTTTGTAATCACTTGGCTCTTCCAATCAGCAGATAAGATAGCCATTAAACATTTTAATGACTTGAATGAAGTTGGAATATATGGATCAGCTTTTAAAATTATTTCTATATTAAATATAATTCAAAGTTCTTTTACAACATTTTGGGTACCAGTAGCCTTTGAACGCTATGAAAAAGACCCAAATGATACGAAGTTTTTTGAGAAAATGAATTTATTAATAACCGTGACAATGATGCTTGGAGGTATACTTTTAATATTATTTAGAGATTTAATAATATTATTACTTGGTAAAGAATATAGAAGTGCTATTTTCTTAATTCCATTTTTAAGTTTTATGCCAATAATGTACACAATATCTGAAACTACTGTTATGGGAATTAATTTCCTTAAAAATCCTAGATCACATATATATATTGCAGCAGTATCATGCATAGCTAATATAATAGGTAATATTATATTAGTACCTATATATGGTGCAAAGGGTGCAGCTATTTCAACAGGAATTTCTTATATAATATTCTTTGCTATGAGAACTTTCATATCTTTAAAGCATTTTAAAGTTAATTATCATATAAAGGAATTCTCTATAATGACCGTAGCATTAACACTCTATGTATTGTACTCAACTTTTATGGAAGTTAACTTAGTTTATATACTTATAGGAATAGGTGAAATCATTCTGTTAATGGTTGTATATAAGGATTATTTAGGAGAAGGACTAAAAAAACTCAAATTAAAATTGAAAAAAAATTAAAAGTACTTGAAAAAAATTTAAAATAGATATAGAATAGTATGTAAGAAAAAAATAATAAAAAAATAATAACACTTATTAAGAGTGGTGGAGGGACTGGCCCTATGAAACCCGGCAACCAGTACATTATGTACATTGGTGCTAAATCCTGCAACGTTATGTTGAGAGATGAGGATACTTTGGTATATCAAGCCCGAGGATTTCCTCGGGCTTTAATTTATTTATTCGCGAATAATGTTTATTATACAATATTTACTATTTTTATATAATATTTATTATCTAATATATAAGATAAAACAACTAATTAAGATACAATATCTATTTCCTGCTAGTAAGATATAAAATTCGACTTAAGTTTGAGTTATTACTATATTCTAATGAAATAATAAAATGAAAACTGTAGTGATACATTCACAAGTCAATTTTTGAAGATACTAAATAAGTATCTTAGAATATAAGCAACTAATTATAGTAATTAGTAATTTATATCTAGAACTTTATTGATTTCTTTTATGATAGAAAAAAGTTTTTAGTAATATTAAAAATTATTCTTAATTATGAAATAGATATAGTGTATAGCAAATTATGTACTAAAAAAAGGGGTGATACTTTTGATAGAAATTTTGTCAGTAGAAAAAAGCTTCGGAGACTTAAAAGTACTGAAGGATATAAATTTAAAGATAAATAGAGGAGAAATATTTGGCATAGTTGGTCATAGTGGTGTAGGTAAGTCTACATTACTAAGATGTCTAAATAAACTAGAGAAGTATGATAGTGGCATTATAAAAATAGAAAATAGAGAAATAAATAACTTGCAAGGCAAGGAACTAAGAGAATTTAGAAAAAATTTAGGAATGATTTTTCAAAATTTTTCTCTTCTTGAAAGGAAAACTGTATTTGAAAATATTGCGTTACCATTAGAATGTTGGGGATTTGATAAAAATTATATAAAGTCAAAAGTTTTAGAATTATTAAAGGTAGTTAATTTAGAAGATAAAGTTAATTCTAAACCTAAAGAGCTTAGTGGAGGACAAAAACAAAGAGTAGCAATAGCTAGGGCATTAGCTTTAGATCCGCATATACTTTTATGTGATGAAGCAACTTCTGCATTGGATCCAAAAACAACTAAGGATATACTAAATCTTCTTAGAGAGATCAATGAAAGACTTAACATAACTATAATTATAGTTACTCATCAAATGGAAGTAATAAGAGAAGCTTGTAATAGGGTTGCAATTATGGAAAGTGGAGAAATAGTAGAGATGGGAGAGGTTGAAGAGCTTTTTATAAAGCCGCCTAAAGCTTTAAAAAGATTGATAGGAGAAGAAGAAATTGTTCCAGCTAGTGGAGTAAATATAAAAATATTTTTTCCTAAAGAAGCATCTAATGAAAGCATTATAACTTCTATGGCAAGAGAGTTAAATATTGATATGTCTATAGTGTGGGGAAAGCTTGAAAGATTTAGAGACGATGTGCTAGGAAGTCTCGTAATTAATATTGATAATTGTAATAAAGAAAAAGTCATTGATTATCTTTCAACTAGAAATATATCTTGGGAGGTGATTAATAATGAGTAGTGAGATTATAACCTTACTAAAGGATATATTATTAAAAGGTTTTTTAGAGACTTTATATATGGTATTTTGGTCTACAATATTTGCTGTAATATTGGGGTTTTTATTAGCATTAGTATTGACAGTTACTAATAGAGATGGATTAAAGCCTAATAGATTAATATATAAAGCTCTAGATGTGGTTATAAATATTTTAAGATCATTTCCTTTTATAATATTAATAATAGCCATAATTCCTTTGACTAAAGTTTTAACAGGATCAATAATTGGTGAAAAAGCAGCGATTGTACCTTTAACTATAGGAGCAGCACCTTTTGTCGCAAGGGTAGTAGAGTCAGCATTAAATGAGGTAGATAAATCATTGATAGAAGCAGCCAAATCCTTTGGAGCCAGCAACTTTCAAATATTATTTAAAGTAATAGTAAAGGAAGCTATGCCTTCTATAATATCAGCTATAACTTTAACTACAATCACTATCATAGGATATTCAGCAATGGCTGGTGCAGTAGGGGCAGGAGGATTAGGATCTGTTGCCATAATGTATGGATACAACATGTTTAATGAAAAGGTAATGATATATACGATTATTGTATTAATACTTTTAGTACAATGCATTCAATCCTTTGGAAATATAGTTTATAAGAAATTGAAATAATAGGGAGGTAATTTAAATGAAAAAAATTTTAACAATAATATTGAGTGTTTTATTAGTCTTTACATTAGGAGCATGTGGGAAAAAAGCTGATAGTAAAAAATTAACAGTAGGTGCAACAGCAGTACCTCATGCAGAAATATTAGAGGAAGTTAAACCAATATTAAAAGAAAAAGGATATGAGCTTGAAATTAAAGTTTTTTCCGACTATGTATTACCTAACAGAGCAGTAGAAGATGGTGAGCTGGACGCAAACTTTTTTCAACATATTCCATATCTCGAAGAATTTAATAAGAATCACAAAACTAATATAGTTGCCTTAAATAAAGTTCATTTAGAGCCATTAGGATTATATTCAAAGAAAATAAAAAACTTAGATGAATTAAAAGACGGTATAACTATAACAATACCAAATGATCCTACTAATGGATCAAGAGCATTGAAGTTGTTAGAGGAAAATAAAATTATAAAACTTCAAAACAAAGATTTAGTTTCTAAATTAGATATAGTAGAAAATCCTAAGAATATAAAGATACAAGAAATAGATGCACCTCAACTTTCAAGAACTTTAGATGATGTGGAAGCTTCTATAATTAATACAAATTATGCACTGCAAGCTAATTTAAATCCTACTAAAGATGCTATAGTAATTGAAGATAAGGAATCACCTTATGCTAATATAATAGCAGTTAAAAGTGGAAATGAAGATAAAGAGGATATAAAAGCTCTATGTGAAGCTATAGCTTCAGAAAAAATTAAAAAATTTATAGAAGAAAAATATAATGGAAGTATAATACCTTCATTTTAAGGAATCTTATAATGTATTGATGCAAAGGGGCTGTTTTAGAATTAATNNATTAATTCTAAAACAGCCCCTTCAAATTTTTTTTGGTTTAAATCTCATATTTATTTAACTTTTTTAATATGTAATTTAGAGTTAAATTTAGTAAATAAGCTTATTAAATTGTATATTTTGAATAATTTTCAATAAAGTAAGATGAATTTATAATAATTACTTTTGAATATTAAAAAATAATTACATAAGAAGGAAAAAAATGAACAATATAGAATATATAGATACAAAGCAGAAAGCGAGGGAAAAATAATATGAAAAAATCTAGATACAATTTTTTCTTTGATTTTGAAAGAGATGAGAAAAAAGTAGTGGCGTATAACGCTAGAACTAATTCATTAGCTTTGATGGATAAGAAAGATTTAAATAAATTTTTAGATTTTGAGAAAGAAAAAAATAGCATTAGTGAAGAATTACTTAATGATTTGGAATATGGGGGATTTATTGTACAGAATGATTATGATGAACTAAAAGAAATAAGATATTCATTATTTAAAAGTAGATTTGGGACAACTTCACTAGGACTTACTATAGCGCCTACATTAAATTGTAATTTTGGATGTGTGTATTGCTATGAAAAAAATAGTAGAAATACTACTGTAATGGATGAAGATATACAGAAACAAATAATAGAATTAATAAAACAACATTCATCAAGTATACATACTTTATCAATTGTTTGGTATGGAGGGGAACCTCTTTTAGCGATGGATGTGATTGAAAAGATGTCTAAAGAGATAATTAAGATTTGTGAAGAAAAGAATATTACTTATATTGGGCAGATGATTAGCAATGGATTTGGTATAACAGAAGATATTGCTAAGAAATTAAAGGAATGTAATATTTTATCTATGCAGATAACGTTAGATGGACCAAAAGATACCCATGATAAGAGAAGATTTCTTTTAGGTGGACAAGGAACTTATGACAAAATAATTTCTAATTTAGATATTATTAAAAAGTACATCAATAGAATATCTGTAAGAATAAATGTAGATAGGGAAAATGAAGAAAAAGTGGAGGAAGTTCTTAAAGAAATAAATCATATTAATACTGAAAATAATATTTTAGTATATCTAGGATTTGTGGAACCAACCAATAATTGCTATGAAAATAAGAAATGTTTAAGTAGACAAGCTTTTTCAGAAGCACAACTTAAATTTGCGGATAAACTTGTAAAATATGGATTTGAAGAAGATACTCCAATAAGATACCCTTCGTTAGTTCACAATTATTGTGGTGCAGATATGATAAATAGCTATGTTATAGACCCTAAAGGATATTTATATAAATGCTGGAGTGATATAGGAATGGAAAATTTAAGCATAGGTAGCTTAAATGAAGAAAAGGCAAATGCTAATAATATATTTAAATATCTTTTATATGATGCTAGTGAAGATGTAAGATGTAAAGATTGTAATATACTACCTATATGCATGGGTGGATGCCCAAGATATAGAATAGATGAATTTGATTCTATTAGGTGTTCAGAATATAAATATGTATTAGAAGATTACTTAAAGAAGGCTGCTAACCATTACTTATCAGTAGCCAATGATTCATAGTTCTTGCTAATCTTTTAATGATTTATAAGAACTGCAAGATGTAAAATTTATTGTTGGCATTGTTCATTGTATTTCCTTTTAAAGTAATCTTATCATGATTAGAGGGAAAACAATGTCCATATAAATCAATAAAACTTAAATTAGGAGAGGAGGAAATAAAATGAAATATTTAGTAAGCCCAAAAAACATGAAGATATTTGCATCAAGTCCTGGCCCATGTTGCCCAACATTTTGCTGGGGAAAACTATGTAGTGGTGCTAAAGCTGAACCATGCTAAAAAAATAGAGACTATTTAAAAGATTAACAAGTTTAGTAATTAATTATTTATAGTAAAAATATAAGGGGGAAAATAAAATGAAATATTTAGTAAACCCAAAAAATATGAAGATATTTACATCAAGTCCTGGTCCATGTTGTCCAACCTTTTGTTGGGGAAAATTATGCAGCGGTGCTAAAGCTGAACCATGCTAAAAACTACTAATTATTCATTTTCTAATAAAAAATTATTATTAAATATTTTCTAGAATTATATTATTTTAATCGTTTTTTATTAATTTGCACTAATAAAAAAGGAGGAGAAAATATAATGAAATATTTAGTAAAATCTATAAACAAAAATATATTTGCGATAAGTGATGATGACAGTTGTTGTCGGAGTTTCTGTTGGGGAAAATTATGTTCTCCAAAACGTAAACCAATTTGCTAAGGACATAAATGGTTATCATGGCTCTATCTTATTGGCATGCAATTCTAATGGTAAATATGCAAACATTGTTTGCATATTTACTTTTTAAAAATATAATTAAAGGATAGTGTATGTTTTATTATTTATTAAAATAGTATCTCATAATATATTTTTATTTGAAGTGGCAGATGGAATTATAAATTTATGAATTCATTGAATGAGATACCTTATATGAAAAGTCATAGCTTTAATAAAAAGAAGGGATAGTTAATACTATCCCTTTAAATGTTAGAAAAAAGCCAATTATTTTAGAATATGATACCACACAATAGGAATCCAACAGTTATTATTAATCCTGAATATATAAGGTCAACTATACAATATCCCATTATATCTTTAGCACCTAGTCCAGCTATTCCTAGAGCTGGAAGTGCCCAGAAAGGTTGTATCATATTTGTCCATGCGTCACCCCATGCAATGGACATAGAAGTTATTGCTGGAGATACTCCTAAAGCTTGACCAGCAGGTAGCATAATAGGAGCTTGAACCGCCCATTGTCCGCCTCCAGAAGGAACAAAGAAGTTAACTATACCTGCACTTAGGAAAGAAAATACAGGGAAAGTAACTCTATTTGAAATTGAAACAAAGCCGGTTGAAATTAATCCAGCAACTGAAACACCAGATGAGTTTGCTCCAATCATCATTCCAGTAAGTCCAGCATAGAATGGGAATTGTAGTAAAATACCGGAAGCACCTTTTGCAGCATCTGATATAGCAGCTACATAATTTTTAGGTGTTTTATGAAGTAAAATTCCTAAAAATAAGAATATAGTATTAACAATATCAAGATTTAAATTAAATCCATTTTCTATAAAGTAATAAATTATATAAGAAAAACCAAGCAAACACAAAATTATTGAAATTACAGGACTATTTTCAATTTTATCAGCAGGAGTCATGTCAACAGTGCTGGCAGCCTCAACCTTAGCTTCTTCTAATAAAGAAGGATCAATAAGTACTGTTTCCTTTTCGCTAGGATGCATTGCTCTATTTACCAAAGGTAAGGTTAAAAATAAAACGATTACAATTCCAAGCATAACAGGATTAAAAATAGTTTCACTAGTAGGTATAGGAGCATCAATTACTCCTTGAGTAAGTTTTTTTACAGCCTCTCCACCGCCAGCAACTGTTAATGGAATTGATCCAGAAAGTCCTGCATGCCAAACTAAAAAGCCAGAGTAAGCAGAAGCAATAAGTAAACGATAGTCTACTTTTTTTACAACTTTAGCAATTTCTTTTGCAAATATTGCTCCTATAACAAGACCAAAGCCCCAATTTATCCAACAAGCTAACAAAGATACCATGGTAACAGTTATAATTGCTTGAAAAGGTGTTTTGGGAATTCGTGCTAGTCTTTTAAGCAGTCTGTTAAATGCAGGTGCATTAGCTAAAGCATGTCCAAGTACAAGTACTAAAGCCATTTGCATTGAGAAGGCAAGTAAGGTCCAGAAACCATTACCCCAATGTTTTACCATATCTAACGGACTTTGTTTAGTTAAGAATATTCCTAGGATGAAAACAATGAAAGTAAGTGCGGAAGCAAAGATAAATGGATCAGGTAAATACTTCTGTACTAACTTAACACAACCGTTAGTAAATTTTTTAAACATAAATATCCCCCCTATAATATGATTTTGATAACTAGTTCATATAGATTATAACTCTTTGTTAACTTATTATCAATATACAGATTACATAAAGAATGTAAGTATTTAGGATATAATGTATTTAATTGATGAATAAACATATATTATTGCTATATAATAAAATTTTGCTATGAAACTTATTCCAGTACAAGAATATATATTGTAATTAGGATATTTTAATAAATTAATTTATTATGAAATACCAATTATAAAAATTAATATTATTAATAAATAAATTAATAATATTAATTTATTTCCTGATTATAATTAAAATATTTAAAATATATATTGAAAAATATAAAATGTATAGTATAATTAAATTATAAAACAACAAATGGAAGTGATTACTATGTACAAACTTATAAGTAAATGTCCGGTATGTGCTTCTAACCTTAAAATCACAAGATTAAAATGTAACACATGCAATACAGTAATAGAAAATGAATTTGATTTACCAGCTATAAACTATTTGAATGATGAACAAATACATTTTATGGAGGTATTTTTAAAGTGTAGGGGAAGTATTAAAGATGTTGAGAAAGAATTAAAAATATCTTATCCAACAGTAAGAGCAAAACTTGATGATGTAGTAGAAGCATTAGGATACAAATTAGCTAGAAAGAATGATAGCAATGATGACATATTAAATATGTTAGAGCTAGGAGAAATTACAGCAGAGCAGGCAATAGAAATGTTAAAAAAATAATTAGGTAAGGCATCTTCAAAAAATAATATACCAGTATGTTAGCCTATTTTCTATCACACTACGTTGTCAGAACCCGCACATAGTGCCACTATGAGCAGAACCTGACGCCTTGTCTAATATAAAATAAGCTAACATCTTTGGCTTATTATTTTCTTTCAGATGCCTAATTGGGGAGGGTTAATTATGAATGAAGAAGTATTAAGAATTACAAAAATGATTTCTGAAAACAAAATTACTGCTGAGGAGGGGGCTAAGCTTATTCAATCACTTAATAATGATAAAAGTGAAGTTATTATTCAAAATAAAGTTGATAAATTTAATAAGTTTGATAAATTGGAAAAAAGCTTAAAAATCAAAGTTACTTCTCAGAAAGACAACAGTGATAAGGTAAATATGAGTATACCTTTAAAGGTAATTAAAGCTTTTGGAAATTCTATAAAAAACATACCACAGTTACAAGAAAATGGTGTAGATGTAGGTATGATTATGGAGGCTATAGATTCAGGGTTAGAAGGCACTATTGTCGATATAAAAAGTGGAGATGGAGATATAGTGCAGGTTTATATAGAATGATAAAAATTAAAATTCAGCATAGTGAAAAGAAGAAAATAACTATTTATTGTCCTTATTGGTTATTGAGCGTTGCACTTAGTGATTTTTGTAGGAAGAAATTATTAAATAAAATAGCATGTAAGAACGTTGAATTTATAGAAAATTTAGAGAAAAATGATGTAAAAAGTTTCGTAAAGATACTGAAAGAATATAGAGGAGTAAATATTATTGATATTTCAAGTAAAAATGGAGAAAAAATAAAAATCAATTTATAAGAAAAAACTACTGTAATATTTTAGTTATATTACAGTAGCTTTTTATATTTTGATTATAAATTTTTGAAAATACAGTTAATTAGAATATTCAAACTAAAGAATAAGATAAAGATACAACCTTTATATATCTTAAAATATAAAATAATATTACCTTTTATGCAGTATTGGTAGTATGCATAATGTAGTATTTAATATGCCATAATACCTTAAAATTTTGAATTAAATGTACTACTAATTTACATTTAATCTAATTTATAGTACAATTAATTTATTTTTAATATAATTTATATTTTTAAAATTTTTTTGACAATAAAATGGATTGACTGGGGCAAAGTCATATGATAATATTCTAATATCAGCAATGGCTTTTGTATAAATTTGTCGAAAATTCGTACAAGCTATTAAGTAATGGATTACATTTAAGAATGTTTAATCTATTCAAACAAAAAAATAAAATATTAGGAGGTAATTATGGCTGAAAAGAAAAGAAAAAGTTTGTTTCAAAAATTTCTTGACGGTGTAGAAAAAGCTGGAAATGCACTGCCGCACCCAGTAACAATCTTCTTTATATTATGTGTTATTGTTATGATAATATCGCATATTTGCTATAAAGCTGGAGTTACTGTTAATTTCACAAAAATTGATAACAAAACTTTTGAAGTTAAAGACACAGTAGTTAGTGTAGTTAGCTTATTGACACCAGATGGAATAAGATACATGTTTGAAAATGCTGTTACTAACTTTACAGGATTTGCTCCATTAGGAACAGTACTAGTTGCAATGCTAGGAGTTGGAGTTGCAGAAGGTACAGGACTTATATCAACATTAATTAGAAAATTAGTTTTATCGACTCCAAAAAGTTTAATAACAGCAGTTGTTGTATTTGCAGGTATAATGTCAAACGTAGCATCAGATGCAGGATACATAGTTTTAATACCATTAGGCGCCTTAATATTTGCAAGTTTTAAAAGAAATCCACTTGCAGGTATTGCAGCTGCTTTTGCAGGGGTTTCTGGAGGATTTAGCGCTAACTTAGTTATAGGAACTATTGATCCATTATTAGGTGGTATAAGTACGGAAGCTGCTAAAATGATAGATCCAACTTATACAGTAGGACCAATNNGACCAATGGCAAACTGGGCATTTATGTTTGTATCTACATTCTTAATCACAATATTAGGTACATTAGTAACTGAGAAAATTGTTGAGCCAAGACTTGGTGAATACAAAGGAAACTCAGCGGAAATAAAACTAGATAAGATAAGTAAAGAAGAAAAAAGAGGACTTTTATTTGCTGGAATTGCATTCCTATTATTTATAGGAGCATTATGTTTATTATTAATACCAGCTAACGGTATATTAAGAAATCCTGAAACAGGAGAAATTCTTGGACACTCTCCATTTATGAATGGAATAGTATTTGTAATAATGCTATTTTTCTTCATACCAGCAGTTGCATATGGTATAGGTTCAGGAACAATAAAAAATGATAAACAAATTGTAAGTGCTATGTCTAAAGCAATGGCAAGCATGGGTGGATATTTGGTACTTGCTTTCATGGCTTCTCAATTTATAGCTTACTTTAACTATACTCAATTAGGTACAGTATTAGCAGTAAAAGGAGCAACATTCTTGGAAGCATTAAACTTTAAAGGTCTACCATTAATAGTTGCCTTTGTATTATTATCAGGATTCATAAATCTGTTTATGGGTTCAGCTTCTGCTAAATGGGCAATTATGGCGCCAGTATTTGTACCAATGTTTATGAAACTTGGTTTCTCTCCAGAGTTAACTCAAGTTGCATATAGAATAGGAGACTCATCAACAAACATTATATCACCGCTTATGAGTTACTTTGCGTTCATAGTAACAACAGCTCAAATGTATGATGAAGAGTCAGGAATAGGTACATTAATATCTATGATGCTTCCATATACATTAATATTCTTATTAGGATGGACAGCATTATTAATAGGTTGGTACCTACTAGGATTTAACTTAGGACCAGGAGCACCATTATTCTTTTAATAAAAACTAAAGGCACTATAAAGTGCCTTTTTCTTTTAAATAAGATATACCATATATAAATGTACCAGTTCTAAAATTATGTGAAAAAATTAATGCTTTTTAGTGTTATAATTTAAACTGCTGAATTCACAATTGTGGATATTTCTCAGCGGAAGCTGAGAAATTTAGAATTGATTAACTGTAGCGACGAACAGTGTTCGCTCCTACAAAAAATCTATTTAAAGAAATTAATTTATAAAATTAATTTCAACCTTAATTGTGCATTGTGAATTTTGAATTGTGTATTATTTTAAGTTGTTGATTAAAATATTTAATTTTACAGTAAAATGGAGGATGTTATGATAAATAGAGATAGAATAGTAAATGAGTTTTTAAAATATGTTCAAATTGACAGTGAAACTAAAAATGAAAAACAGTTTGCAGATTTTATAGCAACTGAGCTTAGAGAAATTGGATTAGAAGTGACAATAGATGATGCAGGGGAAAAAGTAGGTTCAAATACTGGAAACGTCATAGCTAAGCTTACAGGAACAAAAGAGGTAGAACCAATATTATTCAGCTGTCACTTGGATACAGTATCTCCGGGAAATGGTGTAAAACCTGTTATAAAGGATGATGTTATATATAGTGATGGAACAACTATATTAGGTGGAGATGATAAGGCAGGAATAGCTGCTGTAGTTGAAGCGTTAAGAGTTATAAAAGAAAACAATATAGAACATGGACCAATTGAAATAGCATTTACAATCTATGAGGAAGGTGGACTATTTGGTTCTAAAAATTTAGATTATAGTAAGCTAAATTCTAAACTAGGATTTGTGCTTGATAGTGGTGGAGAGCCAGGAAAAATTATAGTTAAAGGACCTGCTCAAGATAAAATAACAGCAGTAGTAAAAGGAAAACCTGCTCATGCTGGTGTTTGTCCAGAAGAAGGAATAAGTGCTATAGAAGTGGCTTCCCATGCTATAAGTAATATGAAATTACTTAGAATTGATGAAGATACAACTGCTAATATAGGTTCAATGATTGCAGATGGCCCTACAAATATAGTATCACCAGAATTAACTATAAAGGCTGAAGCTAGAAGTTTAGTTAATGAAAAATTAGATAAACAATCAGAACATATGGTTAAATGCTTAAAAGATGCTGCAGAAAAATTTGGTGCAGAAGTTGATATAGATGTACAAAGAATGTATGGTGCATTTTCTGTAGAGGAAAGTGATAGAATAGTTGAGATTGTAAAAAATGCTTCTAATAGCTTAGGATTTCCAATATCAATTGCTGCTACAGGCGGTGGAAGTGATACAAATGTATTAAATGCCAATGGAATAAAAGCAGTAAACTTAGGAATAGGGGAAAGAAAACCTCATACATTAGAAGAGCATTTACACATAAAAGATTTGATAGATTCCACTAAATTAATTATAGAGATAATAAAGTCTATATAAGGCATCTTTAAAAAAATAATAAACCAGTATATTATCCTATTTTTCATCATACTGCGTCACCAGAGCTCCATGATAGCTAGACTATCATGAAGACCTGTTTCATTGTCTGATGCAAAATTTTAACTAGCTATTTTATTTCATATGCCTAAAATATACTAATATATTTGGTTTATTATTTTCTTTCACATGCCTAAATAAAAAATCTTAGAGAGTTTTTCTCTAAGATTTTTTACTTTAAACTTCAGCAATTACTCTACAACAAAGTCCTGACATGCCTTCTATATTTATTGGGTAGGTATGAACCTTAAATTCTTTATTTGTTGTTTCTTTTAACAGTATTTCTAAATTATCAAGATTTTCGATAACAAATACATTATTATCAGCACAATATTGGTCTATTTTTACATGCTCAGAAGGTTTTCTTATTCCTGCTGTATCTATACCAATTATACTTACTTTCTTATCAAGAAGGTATTGAATTAGCTTTTCAGATAGCTCAGGATAGTCTTTAAAATATTCCTTTGTACCATATCCTTTTTCTTTTAAAGATCCTGTATAAAACATTACAAAATTATTTTCTTTTATTGATGTTATATCTATATCGTCTAGCTCTATTTCTCTATCCTTAATATGACTTACATCAAATACTTTTCCATTTCTTTCAGTGTTATCCAATGAGAATTCTTTATCCATAACATCAAAATGAGTTCCTATATGACCTAATATTGTCATTTTTTTGTTTTCTGAAGCTTCATTCCAAAGCTTATTCCACATGTCCTTACTTATTTTAACTGTTAAATCAATCTTCATATATATCTAACTCCTTAATTTTATTTTCTAAATGATGATTAAACTCTTCTAAGAATTTAATTATAATATCTTGTTCTTCTTCTCTTATTTGCTGAAAAAATTCTAAATCTCTTTTTTCATAATTTTTATGTGCTTTTTCATGTTTTATATAGATTTCTTTTCCAAGGTCAGTGAGCGCAAAATATATTTCTTTTTTATTGTCTGGCTTTTGATATTTTGTTATTACCTTTTGCTCCAGCATTCTTTTAGTCATTTTACTAATAGCTCCCCTTGTCATATCTAGAGCTTCTGATAATTTAGTAACATTGGGATCCTCTATTTTTCCTATTAAATCAATACAGTGTACTTCTGAAAGGCGAAAATCATTGAAGTATCCATAAGTGTCTGTAAGCTTACCTAATAAATCTTGTTTTTCATATACTTGTTTAAAATTATGGAAAAGAACATGTGACTTATTAATAATATTACCTCCTTTTATTTTAAAAAAGGTTTCCTAGGAAACAATTTAAGTATATATGCTTTTTGTTTCCTTGTCAACAAAAAAGTTATAAATATAAATAAAAAATAATTCAATTAGTTAATTATATTGAAATAATTAACTAATTGAATAAGAATTATAGATTAAAAATCTCATTAAGGTTTTATTATTATAAAAAAAATTATAACTTTATATGGAATAAAATATAAATTTATCCGTTATTATCACAAAAAAACAGAAGATATCATAGTATGAAATTAAGCAATATGTAAAGGTGATATTTTGTTGTACGCATTAATTCTGGCAGGTGGAAAAGGAACAAGATTGTATCCCTTATCAAGAGCTAATAATCCCAAGCAGTTTTTAAAAACTGTAAACAATAAGAGTTTTTTAAGAAATACTGTAGATAGAATTAAGCCAATAGTAAGTAAAGAAAATATCTTTGTTGTTACAAATCAAGAATATATTGATAAGATATATGAAGAATTGCCTGAAATAAGTAAGGAGAATGTATTTCTAGAACCGGCGAATAAAGAAACTGCAACTTGTATAGGATTGTCTGCTGTTAAATTGTTAAAGAAAGATAAAGATGCTGTTATGGTGGTATTGCCATCAGATCACTATATAGAAGGTGAAAAGCAGTTTATCGATACTTTAAATCAGGCTATTGAGATAGCAGAAAAAAAGAGAGGATTGGTTACTATAGGTGTAAATCCTACAAGACCAGAAACTGGTTATGGATACATTGAAATGGGTAAACCTATAGGGGGAAATATTCCAACCTTCAAAGTTGAAAGATTTACTGAAAAACCTAATATTGAAGTTGCTAAGGATTTTTTATTAAAAGGAACCTATCTTTGGAATAGCGGTATGTTTGTATGGAGGGCAGATGTATATTTAAGAGAAATGGAAAAATATCTTCCTAAGATGCATAGCTGTATAACGGAGATTTATATGCATATAGGTGAAGAATATGAGGAGGATATTATTAAAGAACAATATAACCTTATAGACGGAATATCTGTAGATTTTGGAATAATGCAGAAGACTCGTAAGGCTTATGTGATAAAATGTGAATTTACTTGGGATGACATAGGAAGCTTTGCAGCACTTACGAGATTTTTAAAGTGCTATAGAGGAAATAGTATATCTGGACCAGCTTTTTTGAATAGTAGTGAAAACTGTTCTGTATTTGGAGGTAAAAATTTAATTATTGGCTTTGGGCTTAAGGACTTAGTTATTGTAGATGCTGGGGATGTTATATTGGTAATGGACAAATCTAAAGATCAAGAAATAAAGCATTTATTAAATGAAATTAAAGAAGAAGAGGATTTAAGGGGATTCTTATAAAAATATATATGAGTAATTTTATGATAAAATAAAGGGTAAGGAATTAAGAATTACAGAAACTTCTCAAGTATATTGAGAAGTTTAAGATATTTTAAGAAAAGTGACGAAGTCACTTTTCTTTTTTATAATAAATTTTGTAAAGTCAATAAAGTAATATTTATAGTTTATTTTTAAAAGGATGTAGTACTTTTATAATTTTTATTTGATTTATCTATTAATTTTAGTTATGATTTTGAATAGTGATTTATAATTTTAATATAAAAATATAAACTTGTAAATTATAATGTATAAGTAATTATATATAGTTCATTTTAATTTATAAAGTTATACCAAATGGCCAGTAGGAATTATAAATATTTTAAAGTATAAGCTATTAAAATTGGTATTATATATAAAATAATAATGTATTTTAAACTATAAATTTTTGTATACATAAAAGTTAGTTAAGATAATTTACTGTATTTTAGAAACAGTTTAGCTATCAGTAAATTCTATAGATGTAATATAAGATAAAATTAGCTATATTGACTAATTATTTTTTTAGAATGCTTATTATAAATTACACTGTTAAAGGAGATGTAATAGTTGGAAAATCAGCAGAGACATATTATATGTTATTACAGCATGAAGTTTAATGCTGATAATGGTAATAGTAAAGGATTATTTTTGATTATTAATGAAAAAAAGCTAATATTCAAATCAAGAGAAAATTTTAATGCTGAAGATTTAAGAGAAGCACATATAAAATGCTTAAAATGTTTAATGGCAGAAATTGAAAGATTAGAGATAAAAGGAAAGATAACTTCTGAGGATATAGTTTATATTAATACTGATTCTAAAGCAGTAATAGATAAAATAAACGAAATTTTAAATGGATTTAAGGAAAATAAATGCAGTATAAAAAAATTATCTAAAATAGCTTTAAAATTACAATGGCATAAAAATTGGGAATTGGTTTTTAATAAGAATAATAGTAAAGAACTGTATAAGTTTTTAAAAGAATTTTATGGTAATAATAAAAAAATAAAAGATTCAAAAAGAAGAAATAAAGAAAATAATGATACTAAAAATATAAATAAAATATTAGAAAATAATGATTTAGATATTATATTTTTTGATTTTGAAATGAACTGTACCAATGCGGAAGGTGTAAATAATGAAATAATTTCAATTGGAGCAGTAAGATATAGTAACAATGATAATAAAGTATTTTACTCTTATATAAAACCATCTTTTAATTGGATTTTAAGTGATCGTTGCAAAACACTAACAAATATAAAACAGAAGGAAATAGATAATGCGGACTATTTTATAAAAGTTTTTTCTAGATTTGAAAGATGGGTAGGAGAAGATGAAGTGATTTTCATAAGTTGGGGAAATGATGATATAAGAGCTTTAAAAAGAGATGTAAGATTAAATAAATGTGATCTTTCAATTGTGAATAAAATGATAGATAATTATGGTAATTTTCAAGCTGTTTTAACGAAACACTTAAATAACAAGACTCAAATTTCATTAATAAATGCTCTGAAAGCGTATGATATCCAATTTGAAGGTCAGCAGCATAATGCCCTTGATGATGCTTGGAATCTAGGTAAACTATATATGAAATTTAAGGAAGAATTAAAAGGTAAAGAATTTACAAGAAGCAATAATTAATAGTGAGGAATTAAGAAAAGAATTAATTCTTCACTATTAATTCTTTGTATGTTTTTATAAAAAATAGTTAATTAAGATTTTCTCATATTTAGTAAAGAAATATATAATTCAATATAGCTACGTCCTTAAATATCCCAATTTACAACTTTAATCAATGGACAATTGATAGTTATAGTGAAAATTAGTCTGATTGAAACTAATTTCTTTAATAAATTTTTTTACTAACAATACAATTGCTAGTTTCCACCTCAGGGGAACAGTAGTGAAGCCCTTTAGGGTTCCCCTAAGGTACAGTATAGTTCGGAGCAACGCCTATTTATTTGACCATAACAATGGAGATAAGTAATGCAATTAAAGTATTAACTAATGTATTAAATGTCCACAATTGTGAACTTTGAATTGAAAAGGTTATGAATTCAATGGTTCTAATTATAATGCTAAAAAGCAACGATTATTTTCACATATATTAATTTTAGAACTGATATATATCTTATCATTATCTAAAATTTAATGATATAATATAGTATAAATGTTAAATTTTATATCTTACTGGGAGGAAGTAATGAGAATACTAACCTTTGATAGATTATATGATAAGAATAGAGAAGATTTGTACAATTTTATAATTAATTTAGATGAAAATTATAATAGAACTCTTGAAGATATGATAAAACTTTTTGAAAGTGAGATTTTTAATTACGGAAAGAATGTTTTTGCTATCTTTGAAGATGGAGATATAAAGGGGTCAATATCTGCCATAACAAGAGAAGTTAAAATCTCTGGAGATGGATATATTACTGATATTTACATAGCAGAAAAAACATTACAGAAAAATCCTAATATACTATTTTTGTTGATGAGTAAAGCAGAAGACGCTTGTGATAAGGCTTTTAGTAAGAGAATAATTTTAGGTATTAGAAATAAAATCATATATTTATCACCTTATATAGAAAGCTATAAATTTAAATATATTCATGATGCCATTATTATGAAGTATGATTTTGATAAATTATCACAGTTGCAAAATAATATAGAAGTAGAATTTATTCCTTTGACAGAGAAGAATATTAGTGAATTTAGAATAATTCACAATGAAGCATTTAAAGGTACTCCTAATGCTGGAACTTTAAGTGAGGAAGAGGTAGAAAATTTTATTTATCAGTATAAGGGAAATGAAGAACTTATAGGTATAGTTAAAGATAATGGTGTCAATGTGGGAATCTATATGTTAGCGGATATAGATAATGAAGGCTGGATTGATAATATTGGAGTATTAAATAACTCTAGAAGAAATGGAATAGGAAAGGCTATAGTTAAGAAATCCATTGAATTACTAAAAAAGAGAAATGTAATAGAAATTAAGCTTTTAGTTATAAGTTCAAATGAAGTAGCTTACAATTTTTATAATAAATATGGCTTTAAAGAAGAACTAGTTTTTTCTAAATGGTTTGAGAAGAAAGTGGAAAAAGGTATTGATAAAATCTAAAGTTATAATTTAAATAAAGCGACAAAGAAGTATAATTTTATTGTATCCTTTGAGTTACAATAGTAATATAGATAAAAACTTTCAGCCATGATATGCTAAGAATATATTAATAACGCATCTTAAAAAAAATAACAAGTCAGTATCCGCTCATAACATAACTATGAGCAGAATCTGATGCTTTGTCTGATATGAGGCATATACTAACATTTTTGCTTCATTATTTTCTTTCAGATGCTTAAATTAAAATAACTAGGCGTAAATTCTTGGAATATATTTTAATACTAATTTTAGGCTAAAAATAAAAGTGTAATATAATTTATTACACTTTTATTTTTATATTTTTAGGGAAAACTTATATTTTATTGATAGGACAATAAAGTAATCTAAGAGAAAACCTAGTATATATCTACTTTAGAATAAATCTCGTTGTATACATTTAGTGTGTTTTTAGCTGTATTTTCCCAAGAGTATAACTTAGCTCTTTCATAGCCTCGATTTCCATAGTGTGTTCTTAAGCTTTCATTTGAGAGCATTTCACCTATGGCATTAGAAAGTTCATCTATGCTATGAGGATTTACGAGCATACCACTATCACCTATTACTTCAGGTATAGATGTTACATTAGAAGTTATAACTGGAGTACCACAATTCATAGCTTCTAATGGAGGAAGTCCAAAGCCTTCATAAAAAGAAGGGTAAACAAAAGTTTCACAGGCATTATAATAAAGAGGGAGATCTTCTTCATCGGCGAAACCTGTAAATAATATCTTATCTGTCATATTCAACTTATCCCTAAGTTTTACCAGTTCTTGAGAAGCATCTCTATAGGAACCTACAATTACAAGATTAAATTCTTTATCTAAATCTTTATATATCTTTGTAAAAGCTGAAATTAGAGAGTGTACATTTTTTCTCTCACTAAATCCACCTAAATATAATATAAAAGGTTTGTCTATATTATACTTCTTACTAATAAACTCTTTGCAAACCTCTTTGTCTAAAGGTTTGTACTTTATATCTGCAGCTAAAGGGGTTACAAAAATTTTCTTTTCATCTACAGGAAAAAATTTCAATATATCCTTTTTACTGTACTCAGAAACAGTAATTATACCGTGAGCTTGCTCCATAATAGTAGGTATTTCTTTTAAAAATTTTAGTAAATATCCTTTACCTACAGTTTCAGGCATAATATAAGGTATTAAATCATGTATAGTAACTATTTTCTTGCAATGTATAGAAGAATTTAGTCCTATACCATTTTGGGGGATATGATATATGTCAATATCTTCAGATTTCATATTATAAGGAAAATAATGATCTTGAAAAAATCTATGATATTTTTTTGATGCCATTACTATTTTACTATTACTTTTCTCATATTTTTCATAATTCTCCCCAGACCAGTAAATATGATAATAATTATTTTTATCTATATTAAGTAGATTCAGTAGAACATTCTCTGTATAAGTACCAATTCCTGTTCCTCCATACCAATTGATACCTCTAGCATCAATTGCAATCCTCATAGAATTTCACCCCTTATAATTAATATAAATTAACATGTATTCTTCTTTATAGTAACTAATTTAACAATGGAAATGGATAATTCACAACTGTAAATATTTCTCAGTAGTAATCAACAATTTTTTAATTAAGTAGATGGTAATTAAAACACTAAAAAATAGCAATTATTTTACCACATATCAAATTTAAAAATGGTATCACTATAAAGGAATAATAAACCAAAACTATATATTACTATATTAGTTTAATTAAAAATATATGTTACAAACTTTACAAATTAAAACACACATTATAAATGCTTTTCATATATTACAAATAGAAGACTGTTTTGGAGGGAGATTTTTGGACCTTTCTACTATTGGACAATTAATTAAAGAGAATTATGATCTTGATATAACTCATGTAGAAAAAAATAAAAGTGTATATAGAGTGGAAACTCCTTATAATATCTATTGCTTAAAAGTCATAGGCTATGAATTTGAGCATTTTTTGTTTATATTGGGGGCAATTAAACATCTTCAAAACAATGATTTTAATTATGTTCCTGAAATAATTAAAACTATAGATGGATTAGATTATATTAAGGTATATGACAATTATGCTTATCTAACTCCGTGGATAAATGCAAGAGAAAGTAATTATGATAATCCTTTTGATGTTAAAAATGCGGCTAAAAAATTAGGAGAACTTCACAGTAAAAGTGAAAATTTTATTATAAAACCAAATATGCAGCCTAGAATTGGGTGGTTTAGATGGATAGAAACTTACAAGATAAGAAAAAACGAAATTGTAGATTTTAAGAGAAGGATTGATAAGAAAGAATGTAAATCCCAATTTGATTTGATTTATCTAAGCATTATGGAAGAAGAATTAAAAAGATGTGATAACAGTATAAAAAATCTTTTGAGTAGTAAATATATGGAGAAAATGCAGAATCATGTTTGTAATAAAGGCTTTTGCCATCATGATTATGCTCACCATAATGTATTAATTAATCATAATGGAGACATAAATATCATAGATTTTGATTATTGTATATTAGATTCTTATCTTCATGATTTAAGTAGTCTTTTAATTAGAAGGATGAAATATAGCAAATGGGAATTAAATAGTGCTAGGGAGATTCTAGATGCTTACATGGAGACTCATAGATTAAATCAAGATGATATTCCTATAATGGCAGCATTTATGGAATTCCCTCAAGATTATTGGCAAAGAGGTATTCAATATTATTGGGAAGAGAAACCATGGGGTGAAGAGTTTTTTCTTAAAAAATTAAAATTTTTCTGTGATGATCGAGAGGAAAAACAAGAATTTATAGAGAGTTTTAGAAATCTCATAATCTAAGGCATCCTCAAAAAAAATAATAAACCAGTATGTTAGTCTATTTTCTATCATACTGCGTTGTCAGAACCCGCCCATAGAAGCACTATGAACAGAACCTGATGCCTTGTCTGATATGAAGCATATTCAAAAAAATAACTAGTCAGTATGCTCATCTATTTTGTATCATACTGCGTCGTCAGAACTCCATGATAGTTAAACTATCATGAAAACCTGTCTTCTTGTCTGATGCAAAATATATTTCGCATCTTTAACTAGCTATTTTATTTCATATGCTTAAAATATACTAACATTTTTGATTTATAATTTTCTTTCAGATGCCTAAATTTATCATTTTAAATGGAGGGGTGTTATGTCATATAAAAGAGATGAAGAAAACAAAATAGAGAACTATGAAAAAGATTATGAAGAGGATAATGGATTAAAAACAGTTGACGACTATGACGAAAAGTTAAGACAAATGGAGGAGAATATTAAAGAGCTTAAGAAGATTAAGAAGAGACAAAAGAAGCTTCAAGAACTGGAACAAGAGAAGCAAGAAATATTAAATAAAATGTCTAAAAGGCTAAAAAGAAAGCACAAGTAGGGGTGGTGCTATGAGAAGATTTTTCTATGATACTTTTGGAGAATATTTAAAAGAAAAAGGAGTTAAAAAGATCGATTTTATATTGAAAGATAATAAATCATTGAGCAAGAGGGGGTTAGATGAAAGGGTAGCTAATCAACTACAATTAATTTCTGAATTTCATGCTAATTCTTGTGGCTTTAATGGTTATTTAAAAAGAAGGATAAATAATGATACTTGTAAGCTAGTTGAAGAATATAAAGTACAGATAAAGAGATTTTCTAAGCATATGGAAACAATAAAGGAAGTTGGACCTAAGAATGAATTTGAAAAATTATTAATCTTTAATGGTGATAAATATTTAAAAAGAGCTGAAGAATGCATGAATTATATTTATAGTTCAAATTATATGGACTTGATTTCAAGAAGTATGAAAAATGTTGAGGTGTGTCTAAGTGATGTAGGTTTTGATAATTTAGATAAGGGAGAAACTTTAGAAATAGTTAATTTTTACGACATAGCCTATAATATGGTTGAAATGGATGCCTATTACTTATTATCTAAGCTTAAAAGAAAAGGGGCAAATTTAAATTGGGAAAAACATGTTAAGAAATTTTGCGATTTAGAAAAGCTAGATAATAACAGTGAAAGATTTATATTAGCAATGCTATCATATCCTCATGAATTTATGAAAATATATGATAAATATAGAAAAAATAAAAAAAATTGGAGTGATAAAGATTATAGTAGCAAACTAATAAAGGCTATGGAGGAGGATGGTTTTTCCCTAATAGGTGAGGTGGAGTAATGATAGAGGGAAGATTTAGAGATAAAGACTTTTTGTGTAAATATGATTTAGATATAGGACTTTTTAAGAAATATAATTATAAGGTTAATGATATAATTCCGATTAGAAAGCTATTTATAATTTCTACAAATAAGGGAAATAAAATATTAAAGAAATTAGATTATGATTTAAATCATCTAGAATTTATAGATAGTGCTATTAATTATATAGAGAATAATAATTTTAAGAACACTTTTAGTTTTGAGAAGAATAAAAAAGGTAAAATATGTACTAAACATTATAATAATTATTACGTAGTTATGAACTTAATTGAAGGAAGAGAATGCGAATTTAATAATCCCATAGAGGTTAGTATGGCATCTAGAGCACTTTCTAAGCTTCATTTATCATCTGAAGGTTTTAGATATAAAGAAAATAGTTATAGATATATGGTAGGAACTCTGATCGACAATTTAGCTAGAAAGAAGGAAGAACTTTTAATTTTTAAGAATTTAGTTAAAACTTATGAAAATAAAAAAGAATTTGATAAAATTTTTATAAAAAATGTAGATTATTATATAGAGGAAATGGATAAAAGTATAGAAATTTTAAATTCATCTCCATATTTAAAACTTTGCAGCGAAGAAGATAAAATAGTTTTATGTCATCATGATTTAGCATATCATAATATATTAATCAAAGAGGATGATGTTTATTTTATAGATTTTGACTATGCAATTATAGATTTAAGAGTCCATGACCTTTGTAATTTTATAAATAAAGTAATTAAGAATTTTGCTTTTGATTTTGAAAAAGCGCATAATATAATAAATTGTTATAAAGAAAATATAAATCTTGATAATAGAGAACTAGAAGTATTATACGGAATGTTATACTTTCCTGAGGATTTTTATAGTGTAAGTAAGAATTACTATAAAAGAAAAAAAATATGGACAGAAGAAGTGTTTTTATTTAAACTTAAAAGAAAATTAGAATATCAGGAGGAGAGAAAAGAATTCTTAGAGCAATTTAAAAGTTATTATAATATAAAATATTAACATAAAAGAATAGCTATGATGAGGTTATAGCTATTCTTTTTATTATATAAATATATAATAGCATTTCATAAATATTTCACTAATAACAAAGTTATCAAGACCAATTACTGACGTACTTTATGAGACAAAACATACTCAACTCAGTTTAAATATTCGAAATAAAAAATTAACTTTATTTAATATAATTTGATCCCAGATTAGAAATAAATTTTCCCATTTTATTATTGCTATTTTTAAATTTTGCATAAATTGTTAAAAAGCAAGAGGAAGTTATGGATATTGTTTAATAATTTTATAATAAATTGAAAAAATGAAAGATTGATAAAAAATGAAATAACATTCATGAATTATTAATTAATAATTGCTTTGAAATGTTTTACATTAGAATTGTATCATGATACTAAAAAAATTAAGGAGTGAGATATTTGAAGAAAAAAATTGTATCTATTATATGTTTCTTATGTGTTTTAGTAGGAGCATTTGTTTTTTATAATCGTCCTATTAATAACATTGATTATATTAAGAAAAACAGCAGAGATTTAAAACTTAATGATATTAATGATAATAGCGACTTAGATTTAATATGGGAAAATATAAAAGATAAAAGCATAATTTTCACAAATAAGTACCATGCAGTTAAAGAAAACTCATATATTCAATATAAATTTATAAATTATTTGATAGATAATTGGGATTTAAAATATTTTCTAGTGGAATGGGGGCATGCGTCTGGAGTTATTTTTAATAAGTATTTACAAAGTGGAGATGAAAAATTATTAGATGATATTTTTAAATGGGAAATTATAGAAATGAGAAATACCGAAGAAGCAAAGGAATTTATGAAAAAATTATATCTAAAAAATAAAAGTTTATCAGAGGATAAAAAATTAACTATAGTTGGGTTAGATATTGCGGAAGAACAAGGTGGTGTAACTTATTATTTTAAAAATATATTAGAGGAATATAAGGAAATTCCTAAAGAACAATTGGATAAAATGAAAAAGGTTCTAAAATATTCTGAATTAGAATGGACTATAGGAAGAAAAAGCAGTGAATTCTTAAAATCCCTTGAAGATCTAGATAAAGATTTAGAAGAAAATGAAAATATATATGTAAAATATTTAGGTAGTGAAGGAGTATTTGATCTTAAGTTAATAGTAAATAATTTAAAAAACAACTCTGGAATAAATGAAGTGTTTAATGCACCAGTATATGTTAATAAAGATTGTTATGAACAAAGAGATAAAATGAATTATGAGAATTTTAAGAAAATATATGAACATTTTGATGGTGGCAAGTATTATCTTCATTATGGTACACAAAATGCTTATCAAAATGAAATCAATACTGTAAAATTTTTAGGCGCAAATATTAAAGAAGACTCTAATTTTAAAGATAAAATATATAGTATAAATATAATATATAAAGAAGGACAATGTTATGATTATGGTTGGTTGAGGCCAAAGTATTTTTATAGCATTACCACAGATTTAAAAAATACTTTAAAAGAAGCTGATATAGAAAAGGGAAGCAAAATAATTGTATTAGATAATAAAAGAAGTCCATATAAAAAGAAAATTTTTAAAGAGTGTTTTTCATTTTCTGATGTATATGAAGGTCATGAGATCTTACATGTAAATAAAAAGCTTTTTGAAACTAATAAAGGTGTAACTACAGATTATTTTCAATCAATAATAGTGATAGAAAATCCAACTCCAATTAAGTGGTGTTGGGAAGATTTTAATAAAAGACAAATTTCAAATAAACGTTAAAAAATTTATAATGAGTTCAAAATTGAATATAAATAAGAACTGCTTTAGAGTTAATTTTTCAAATTAATTCTAAAGCAGCTTTTTTATGCAATTCTAAAATAATCTAAAAAAATTATTTTAATAATTTATCATGGTGAAAGTATTGATTTGTAGGCTTTTAAAGTATCCAAAGCTGTTTTTTCCCAAGACAAGGAGTTATTCTTAATGAAACCCTTATGAATAAGCTCCTGTTTAATATCTTCATCCATTAAGACCTCATATAATTTACTACTCAGCTCATCAATGTCATTAGGATTAAATAATACTGCTGCATCATCTAATACCTCAGGTATAGAAGTTACATTTGAAGCTATTACAGGAACTCCACAAGCCATAGCTTCTATAGGAGGTAAACCAAAACCCTCATAAAATGATGGATAGACAAATAATGAGGCAGCGTTATATAAATAAGGCATGTATTCCATAGAGATAAATCCAGGGAATATAACATGATTATCTATATTGTATTCTTCAGCACATTCTTTGTACAGTTCATAGGATTTACCTTTATTGCCTGCTATAACTAAGTTATGAGATTCTCTTATATTTTTGGGTAATTTACTATATGCTTTTATAAGGCCTAAAATATTTTTTCTAGGACTAAAACCACCTACATATAAAATATAATTATTAGGAAGAGAATACTGTTTTTTTAAGATAGAACTTGCGATAACTTTATCTATAGATTTATATATATTTTCACTAGCAAGATAAGTTACAAAAATTTTTTCTTTAGGATAATTAAAATCTTTAGATATATCTTCTTTAGAAAACTCCGAAACAGTAATTATACCATCGGAGTTTTCTACAATGGATTTCATTTTAGTTGTAAATATTTCTAAATATCTATCACCTACAGTTTCAGGCATATGAATAGGAATAGTGTCATGAAGAGTTATAATAAAAGGACACTTTTTCTCAATAGGAAGCCCTACTCCATTTTGAGGAACATGATAAATATCTATATCCTTTCCATTTAACATATTAGGTATATTAACTTCATCCCAAAAGTTAGAAGAGTTACTTTCTTTAATAGGTGAAAGAAAAAAATTATTTTTAAAATCTATATGATTATTATAATTTTCAGCAGTAAACAATAAATATTCATTTATGAAGTCTACTTTATTTAATGAATTTATCAATTGATAAGTATACGTACCAATACCTGTTCCTCTGTACCACTTAGCTGCTCTCGCATCTATTCCAATTTTCATATTAAAACTCCTTAAACATACTTTTTCAGATACCTTTAGAAAAATTACTATTAATAAATTATATTAATTGAGTATAGAAAAATATGTTATGGTCGGGTAAGTTGTATAACAAATATTAATATTGGTTTTATAGTATACATATATTACTTAATATGATAGCTATATAAACTAATATAGTTGTTTATTTAAGTATTTTAATTCATAACTTTAATCAACGAAAAATTTATAATGAATAACTTATAAAAATTAAGAATTAATAATGAAGAATGAAGAATTATGGTGGAAATTAATTTTTATCAAATAATTTCTTCAAATGGTTTTTCAATAAAAGTGACTATGTCACTTCAAAAAGAAATCAATTAAAAACTTCTCTTTTATAAGAGAAGTATCGATAATTCTCAATTGTCAATCGTCAATTGTCAATTGCATAAGTGAGAAGTTCCTATAATCATATTCTAAACGCATATATAAATACATATAAATTATAGGGGAGGTGTTAACTATGATGAGAGAATTTGAGATTGAGCGTCAATTTGATATTAAAATAGAGAGTATAAAACCTAATAAAGGTGTATATTTCTTAAAGACCGATGATGGCGCAAAATGCCTTAAAAAAATTAATTACGGCACTCAAAAGCTATTATTTGTATATGGTGCAAAAGAGCACTTATATAAGAGTGGATTTCTAAATATAGATAGGTATTTTTTAAATAAAGAAGGGAATCCTTATGCACTGGTAAATGAAGATATTTATACTTTATCTCAGTGGATTGATGGTAGAGAGTGTGACTTTTATAATGATGACGACTTAGTTATAGCTGCAAAGAATCTAGCACATATGCATATTGCTTCTAAAGGGTATGAACCACCTGAAAACAGTAAATTAAAATCAGATTTAGGAAGATGGCCACATCTTATTGAAAAAAGAATTAAATCCTTTGATAAGATGAAGGAAATGGTGAGAAAAAAGAAAAATCATAAATATGAATTTGACATCAACTATTTAAAGACAGTAGACTATTATAAAAATTTAAGTAAAAAAGCCTTAGACAATCTTAACTCTTCTGATTACTTTGAAATTTGTAGACAAACAGAGGAGAGTAAAAGTTTTTGTCATCATGATTACACATATCATAACATAATAATTAGTGATAATAATGAGGTTAATGTTATTGACTTTGATTACTGTAAGAGAGAAGTACGAGTTTACGACATATCAAACTTTTTAATTAAGGTACTAAAAAGAAGAGAGTGGGATATTAAATATGCTAATTTAATAATAGATGCATATAATAGTATAAGTCCACTTACAAAAGAAGAATATAAGGTTTTATATTCATTTTTATTATTTCCTCAGCGTTATTGGAGATTATGCAACAGATATTATTATAACGAAGTAAATTGGATTCAGAACACCTTTAACAAGAAGATGGAGGAGTTAATCTCTGAACAGGAAAAATTTACAACATTTATTAAAGAATTCAGTAGTATTTATAATTTGGAATAATTTATCCATTGTAGTTAATTAAAGTTATGTAATTATATTAATTACATAGCTTTAATTTATTTATGTGTTAGACATAAGAAAGAAAAGACTAGTCAAAGATGGTAGTATATTTTGCATTAGACAAAGAAATAAATCTCTATGATGCACAGCTGTAGGGATACAATGTAAAAACTCGAAATATACTCTTGAAAATAAATTTTCTAAAAAAATAGCTTAACCTTTTGAAAATTAATAGTTAAGAATGAAGAATTTAGGATGAAATTCACCTTTAGTGAATTTCTTAAAATAAAATTTATTCTAAAAAACTCCAAAGCTTTTGTCAGTGGAGTTCTAACCATAATTCGTATCTTTAATTTTTAATTTATAGAAAAAATTGCTATGAAAATCAAAATCATGTATAAGTTAAACTTTCATTATGAAACCCTATATCACAGAGCTCTGACAACCTAGTATAAGAAAAAACAGAGGACATACTGTCTGGTTATTTTTAAATCTATCACCTTAATTTTACATTTCCATATCATATAATTATAGCTAGTTATAATGGAGAGGATTGTATATGAAAATAGGAGATGTTGTAGTAAGAAAGTCTTATGATGGAGATATAGCTTTTAAGATTATAGATATTAAAGAAGAGAATGGAAAAGAGGTTTATGTATTAAAAGGATTAAACATAAGAATTGAGGCGGATTGTTCTAAAGAGGATTTAGAACCTGTATCTAGAGATAGATTAGGAGAAATAGATAAAGTTTTCAATAAAAAAATAAATTCTTCTATTAAAAAAATATTGTTATCTAGAACTTCTAATTATAGAGGCGAAGCAGCTGAAGTATTAGATAAATCTTATTATGATTATGTAAGAAGAGAGAAAACAGGGCTACAAAATAGAGAATTATTTTTTGGAAGACCAGGCAAAGTACTTCATGTAGATGGAGATCCTAATTATCTTCAAGTATGTCTTAAAACGTACAAACAACTTTCAATAGATGCTGTAGGTAGAATAATAAATGAAAAGGAACAACCAAGTAAGATATTGGAGGTAGTTAAGGAAGTAAATCCAGATATAGTTGTTATTACAGGTCATGATGGTATGACAAAAGGAGTAACAGATTATATGAATTTAGATAACTATAGAAATTCTAAAAACTTTGTAGAGTGTGTATCCATATTAAGAGAATACAAATCAAATTATGATGACTTAGTTATTTTCGCAGGTGCTTGTCAATCATGTTATGAAGCACTTTTAGATGCAGGAGCAAATTTTGCTAGTTCACCTAATAGAGTTTTAATTCATTGTTTAGATCCTGTACTTATATGCGAAAGAATAGCTTATACAAGTATCGATACTATAGTAGATATTCAGGATGCAATTCAAAATAGTATAACAGGAATAAAAGGAGTTGGAGGACTTCAAACTAGAGGAAAATATAGAGAAGGATTTCCTAAGTCTCAATATATAAGATAATTAAAAAAAAGATATTGCCTAAAAAGTCAAAAATAATTTTTATGCCATAAATTTATTTCTAGAAAAGTGACTGGGTCACTTTTCTTTTTTATAAGAAGTTACTAAATAACTTTGAAGAAATAACTGTTGAACTATTGAAGGAATATCTATGAGGCCTTCATTCTCAATTTTTATTTGTAATTTTATCTTTCATTTTTATATTGAAGAAGGCTTTAAAATAAGCTTTGTTAATTGTTAACAATCTAAGAATAAAAATTATATAAGTATAGTAATCTTCAAATACAGCCATACTAAAGTTACACAAGTGAGTTCATATTTAAAAACACATGAAAATTCAACCAATCCTTAGCAAATATAATTTAGTTATAAAATTATCAAAGAATTTCCCGTATAATTATTATTGACAACGATTAATTAAAAGTGATAAAATTATAAGTTTTATTTTGACATAAATGTAATTTGGGCGTATAATATAAGATGAAAGAAGGTGTTTACCATGCAAAGAAGGGATGTACTGACTTCAATTAAAAAAGATATTGAACGTCATGTTGGCGAGAAGGTAACATTAAAGGCTAATGGTGGCAGAAGAAAAATACTAATAAATGATGGAATTTTAGAAAAAACTTATGATAGTATTTTTGTCATCAGATTAGAAAACGGATCTCAGAGGACTGTTACATACAGTTATTCGGATGTACTAACAAAGACTGTTCAATTAGTATTTGCTGGATAAGGTTTAGACATAAATAAAGAAAAACGATACAAATTTCATGTATCGTTTTTCTTTTTTTATGTTAAATTAGATTTTAAATTATATTGATATTATTACATATTCATTATATATTTGAACAACTATTTTATTTTAGTCATCTTATATAAATAAAAAAATGAAAGATGGGGTATCCATCTTTCAGCTATGGTATAAAAGGGTATTGAGAATTTATGAGAGGTTATATGGTCAATAACCATCTTTATAATAGAACAAATATCGACAAATGTCAACAAAAATGATAAAAAAAATTAAAAAAAATATTTAAACTATCGTAATATGACGAAAATATGAATTTATTGTTTTGTATTTAAGTCATATTTTTATTAAGAGATATATATAAATTATTAGTAGGTATTTATAGGAGGGATTAAGTTATGGATTTGAATCTAGTTAAAGACAATATAGACTATGAACAATCATTAGGTGAAAAATCTCAAGATATAGTTATAAAAGAAGAATACGTAGTACCAGATACTCTTCCGGATGTAACTGAAATATTGATGCTTGATGCAACGCCGTTAGTTACCAATAAAGAAGTAATGAATGGAAAAGTAGTAGTAGAAGGCCAAATTCAGTTTAATGTTTTATATATGGCTAGGGAAGATGAGAATACTGAAGCTCATGCAATTACTTATAATACTAAATTTAATACTAATCTTGATGCTCCAGATGCAACAGATGATATGCTCTGCGAAGCAAAGGCAGATATGGAACATATTCATTGTATAATAGTTAATGAGAGAAAAATTTGTATTCAAGGTGTTATGAATGTTGAATGCGAAGTTATTAAAAAAAATAGCTTTGAAATAGTTAAGCATGTTGATAGTGATAATGACATTCAATTCTTGAAAAATCCTATGATAGTAGATAAGGTTGTAGGACAATTCCAAGGAGAGATTATAGGTAAAACTGATTTTAAGATAGATATGGATAAGCCTGAGATAGGTAGAATAGTTAAATGCTTTATTACACTAGGAAAAAAAGATATTAGACTCTATGATGGTGGAATTCATATAGAAGCTGTTGCTAACGTTCAAGTCTTATATAAAGCTAAAAATTCTAGAGAGCTTATATGTGTAAGTGAAAATGTATTATTAACAAAGGAATTAGACGTAGAAAAAATATCACAAAGAATGGAACATAATACAGACTTTTTAATTCATCCAATTGAATGTGAAGTTAAGGAAGATGATATGGGGGAAAATAGAATATTAGAAGTAGAATTTTTAGTTAAAACTACTACTAATGTTATGAGCAAGGACGAAGTCGAAATGATAGAAGACGCTTATTCTCCAAGTCAAATGATTAAAATGGAAAAGCAAGACTTTGATATGAACGTAGTCCAAGGAAATGTTGGAAATGAAACATTAGTTAAGGGTGATATTGAGTTAGATAACGATATGCCTAAGCCAAATAGGATTATAATGTCTACTGGTACTGTTAATATTACTGATAAAAAAATTATGGAAGATAAAGTGGCTTTAGATGGAGTGCTTAAGGTAGATGTATTATATTCTACTAACGATGAAAAAGATTATGTGGCTTCTGTAAGTGATGAGATACCATTTACTACAAGTACTGATGTAAATGGCGCTAAGATAGACATGAATGCTATATGTAAAATGTATCTTGAAATGTTAGAGGCAAGTATTGAAGCGGGTAATATTTGTGTAAGAGCAATAGTTAGGAATTACTGTAAGGTGCTATATACAGTTAAGAAAAAATTCTTGACAGAGATGATGCCGATGGAAGGCGAAATGCCTAATAAGAAAGCTAGTATAACTATTTATGTAGTTCAACCAGGAGATACTTTGTGGCAAATAGCTAAAAAATATTATACAACTAAGGAAGAAATCATGAATATTAATGAATTACAAGAAGAAAATGATATTAAACCTATGGATAAATTGATTATCCCAGGTAGAGCGGTAATGTAAAATAAAGTTGCAAGGAATTATCCTTGCAGCTTTATTTTATTTATTTAGGATAAAAATTTAAATGTGATACTTTCTAATTTATAATTATTGGATAAAATTGTATATTTAAAAACTTGCTAGCTCTTTAAAAAAAGCTTATATATCTGTTATAATTGTTATACTATACTAATGAAAAATATTTTTATGGTGGTGAATTAAATGAAGATTAAAGCTTATGGAAAGATAAATATATCCTTAGATGTAGTAGGAAAAAGAGAAGATGGATATCATTTGCTAAAAATGATAATGCAAAATATAGATATATATGATGAATTAGATTTTGAAAAGTGTGATGAAGGTATACACATTAAGTGTAATAAACACTTTCTACCTGTGGATAGTAATAACTTAGTTTATAAATCAGCAGAATTATTTAAAAATACATATAAAATTTCTGAAGGAGTTAAAATAAATATTACTAAAAATATACCTGTAGCCGCTGGAATGGCAGGGGGAAGTGCTGATGCTGCAGCAACTTTAAAAGCTATGAGGGATTTATATAAAAATGATGTGAGTGATGAGGAACTTATGGACGTAGGGCTTAAAATAGGCGCTGATGTGCCATATTGTATTTTAGGCGGAACTGCACTATGTGAAGGTATAGGAGAAGTTATAACTCCGCTAAAGTCTTTTAATAATCATATATTAGTTGTGGTTAAACCTAACTTTGGAGTTTCTACTAAGGACGTTTATAAAGCTTTAGATATAAAAAAGATATTTAAACATCCTGATACAGAAGGATTAATCTCTGCCATGGAAAATAGTGATATAGAATTTGTGAGCAAAAATATGAGAAATTTACTTGAGAATGTTACAATAAAAAAATATCCTTTTTTAAAACATGTAAAAGAAGAAATGATAAAATTAGGTGCATTAGGCTCTATGATGAGTGGAAGTGGTCCTACAGTATTTGGTTTTTTTGATGATATGTTAAAAGCTCAAAGATGTTTTGAAAAGTTAAAAATTAAATATAAAGAATGTTTTATAACAAGAACTATATAAAACCGTGACTGATAGTCGCGGTTTTATTTTTTCTAACTAGTTTATCTAAAGTCCCTAAAATAGCTAATTAAAGATGGAATGAATACTATGTATAAGATAAGGCGGTAGTTTTCAATGAGAATGATTTTTCAGTAGAAATGTACAACAGAATATGGTATAAAGCACATCAGTATATTGGCTAATTATTCTTGAAGATATCTAAAAATCCATTTTAAACTATTCTTGAAAATATGAATTTTTTTTAAGTTCATATTTTTTTATTTCTAATTTTTAAGATCTCATATAGTTTGAGAAAAGTATATTTTTCTCTTTTACTGTAGACAATAAGATTACATAAAAATGCAAAAGTGAGGGTATTTTATGAAGATATTAGAAAATTTCGATATATATATATTGATTTTATGTATTTTAAATGGTGGCATTGTAGCATTTATTGATACAGCTTATTTTAAAAATAATAATGAGATGAAAGCTTATAAGGAGGCAAAATATGTAGGGTTTGGTCTTATGATTTTTGCGGTATCAGTATACTTAATAAGAATGTTTTATAAGTTATAAATTTAAAAAATAGTGAGAGGAAGGGTAAAGCATGAAAGAAGTTATAAACGATACCATATATACTAGTGCAAAAGAAAATATTGAGTATGTTAAAAAATTATTCAAAAATGCAACCGATGTTGTTTATAGGGAATTTGATATAGATGATAAATACAAAGCTGCTATTGTTTATATAGATGGAATGTCAGAAAAAAATCTTCTTAATGAATATCTCATGATGCCACTTATGACTGGAGATATAAAAATTCAATCTCCAAGTGAAATAAAAGATAAATTGATTACTATTTCTGATATGAAAGAAATTGACAAACTTAGTGATGGAATAAATATAGTTTTAGCTGGAGAAACCATTTTATTTATAGATGGTTTGAATGTTTGTTATTCTATAGCAAATAGAGCGTGGCCTAATAGAGGCATAGGAGAGCCTTCAGGTGAAACGGCGATTAGAGGTTCAAGGGAAGGTTTCACTGAAACTTTAAGATTTAATACTGCATTAGTCAGAAGAAGAATAAGAGACACAAGATTTAAAATTGAATCTTCTCAAATTGGTACAAGATCAAAAACAGACGTTGTAATAATGTATATAGATGACATAGTAAATAGAGATGTATTAGAAAAATTAAAGAAAAGATTAGATAAAATAAATCTTGATGCTATTTTAGATAGTGGTTACATAGAACAATATGTTGAGGATAATAGTTTTACTCCATTCCCACAGGTGCAAAGTACTGAAAGGCCAGATGTAGTAGCGGCGGCTCTATATGAAGGGAGAATTGCCTTAATAGTAGATGGTTCTCCTTTTGCATTAATAGTTCCAGCAGTACTAGCTACATTTTTACAATCTCCTGATGACTATTATAATAGATGGCTTAACGGATCTGGTGTTAGAATTATAAGATTAATTGCTATAATAATTTCATTAATTATGCCAGCAATGTATGTGGCGGTTACATCTTTTCATACTTCTATAATACCCACTAAGCTTGCCTATGCTATAGCGGCTTCCAGAGAGGGCGTTCCTTTCCCATCTTATATTGAAGTAATATTTATGGAGTTAAGTTTAGCTCTTTTGATTGAAGCCATTATAAAGCTACCTAAACCTGTAGGCTCTACAATAGGGATAGTTGGAGGATTAATAATGGGCCAATCTGCGGTAAGCGCAGGGCTTATAAGCCCTATAATGGTTATAGTTGTAGGAATAACAGCTATTACTACATTTTTAATACCAAACTATTCTTTAACTAATGCTTTTGCCTGTTTTAGAGTGTTATTTGTTATATTGTCTGCCATATTAGGTTTGTATGGAATTATGGTTGGAATAATATTCTTTTTAATACACTTAACAAGAATAGAAAGTTTTGGAATACCTTATTTATCACCAGCAGTAAATCTTGTTACTAGGGATATGAAAGACTTATATGTTAGACTTCCTTTTATAAAATTTAAACAAAGACCAGAATTTATGAAGCCTCAAGATAAAATAAGGCAAAAATAAATTGCTAAGGTTGGAGGAGTGAAAATGAAGAATAATGATTTTATAAGAGAACATGGATTATTTACCAGTTTAGTAGTTTCAATGATAGGTATAGGAGTATTTTATGGGCCATCTTCTCTTGCTAAGATTGTAGGGCGTGATGGTTGGATTTCAGCTTTAATTATGGGAGTAGTATTATTTTTACTTCTTTATATAATTAACCATCTTATGAAACTTAATGATTATAGAGATATTGTAACAATCTTAAATAATACTTATGGAAGAATATTAGGAAACATAATATCCCTAGCTTATGCAATGGTAATGATCTATATATTATCTATTTCACTTAGGATTTTTGCTGATGTTATAAATATGTACTTACTTCAAAAGACGCCAAGGGAATTTATAATTGTAATTATGATTTTCATAGGAGTTTATTTGGTAAGAGGCGGACTTATGAATATAGTAAATTTTAATGAAATTACATTTTGGATTATGTTTATTCCAACTATTTTTATATTACTACTTAATATTCCAAACGCAAATTTCACTATGTTACTTCCAATGCTAAGGGAAAAGCCTATATCATATGTAAAGGGAGTTTTAGATATACTTTTTTTAATCAATGGTTTTTGCATAGTGTTTGTACTGCTTCCACATGTTAAAAAAAAAGAAAGTATAACTAAAATATTTAGAAGTAGTAGTATTTTTATAGCATTATTTTATGCTGTAACTTTTATATTTGTAATTTCTACTTTATCTGTTGAACAAACAGCAGAGCGAATATTTCCAACAATAACTATGCTTAAATCCATAAATACAAGGAGCGGAATATTGGAGCGTTGGGATGGATTGGTTATGGCATTATGGGTATTGTTTTATTTTACTACTTTTTGCAATACATATTATTTTTCTTCTTATATAGTAAAGAAAGTCTTAAATTTAGAACATATAAGAATTTCATCAATATTATTTATACCTGTTATTTATATAGCTGCATTATATCCTGAGAGCATGATAGAAACACATAGTGGAGATATTAGTATGTCTAAAATGATTTTTATAATATCTATAATTGTGGTTATTATTATATCTTATTTGATAAGTTTACTTAAAAAGAAAAGGAGCATAAAAAATGAGAGTTAAAAAATTTTTCATAATTTTTATAATGTGCTTACTTTTAACAGGTTGTTGGGATAACGTTGAAATAGATAGAAGAGCTTTTGTATCAACTATTGCAGTAGATATAGGAGCAGATATTAATAGAGTAAAAGAACTAAAGCATATAGGATCAGAAGAAGCTTTTTCAGAAAAGCCATTATCGATTATTGAAGTTACTTATGGGTTTCCTGATATAAGAAATCTGAACCCACAAAAAGGAACTGCAGAGGAGATAGCCATAACTACTAGTGGTTACTCTATGACAGATACTTATTTTAAAGCTATTGCTCAAAGCAGTAGGGCATTACATTTTGGACATACGAAATTATTAGTTATAAGTGATAGGCTATTTAGTTATCCAGAAGTATTAAGAGAAGTATTTGATTATGTAGAAAGAGATGCTATTTTAAATAGATCAATGATGATAGTAATTGTAAAAGATGTGGCTAAAAATTATGTTTCTTACAAACCTACAATGGAAGAAAATTTAGAGTCTTATATCTCAGGTATTATGAGCAATAATAGTAGATATGGAGCAATTATTCCTGTTACTTTACATAATTATTTAGAGGATGTAAAAAAGCAAGATAGTATGCTGCCTTATATTGTATTAGAAGAAGAAAAAGAACCAGAAGAAGAAAGAAAGAAAAAAGAAAAAGAGAAAGAAAAAGCAGATATGATGCAAGAAAAGAAAAAGAAAAGTACAAATGAAAAAGAAGAGCTAAGAGCAAAACAAGATTTATCCCTTTCAGGAATGGCAATAATTAGAGATTTTAGCATAATTGGATATGTCAATGATGTTGAAACTCAAGATATTCAAATAATTAGAGGCAAGTTAGGATCAGGGAAGAAAGTTGTGTATAGAGATGGACGTCCAATTGATTATTATATAGATGAAAATGTAAGTAAAGTTAAGGTTGATTATAAAGAGGGGAAATTATTTGTAAATTACAAAATAACAAATGAAGGGGCTATTAAGGGATATTATAAAGGGGCTAAACTCTTAAATGAGAAAGATATTAAGGAGATTCAAGAAAACTTAAATGTGTCGATGAAAAAGGAATTAGAGAAGGTAGCAAAAAATCTCCAAACAGATATAAAAGCTGATTCGCTAGAAATTAGAGAATATATTAAGAGATATAAACCTAAATTATGGGCAGAAATAAAAGATAAATGGAATATCTTATATGAAAATGCTGAGATAACTGTAGATGTAAATAATAAGATAATGAATGTAGGGGTAGTGGATTAAATTTACAATTCGCAATGCAAAATTTACAATTATAGTAGAAATTAATTTTTCAAATTAATTTCTTTAAAAGAATTATTCTAGGGGGGACACTGTTCGCCCCTAGAATAATTATCAATAGTTTCAGTTATGATATTAAGTAATATTAATTATTTTTACATATATAACAATTTTAAAAGTACTACCTTGCAGATGTTTATTTAGACAAATAGCTATAAAGTTTTAAAAAATAAAAAAGGTTGTATAGAAAAAATATAACTGGAAATAATTGTAATATAACAATAAAAAAGCAATTAGGGGGATTTAAATATGAAAAGAATGATGTCAATTTTATTAACTTTAACAATAATTATTACAATATTTTCAGCTTATAAATCAAATTCTGTTAAAGCAACGGATGTATCTATAGATGATATTTCTAATAAACTTATAAGATTTCATGTAATAGCAAATAGTGATAATGAAAGTGACCAAGCGTTAAAACTTCAGATTAGAGATAGAGTTTTACAATATATATCACCAAAATTAAATAATTCAAAATCTATTGAAGAGTCAAGGGAAATATTAGACATAGAAAATGAAAATATATTAAACATAGCAAAAGAAGTAATAAATGAGAATGGATATAATTATGACGTGGAAAGCACATTATCAAAAGAATATTTTCCTATTAAAACTTATGGAAACATAACTTTACCACAAGGAAAGTATGAGGCTTATAGAATAATTATAGGCAGCGGAGAAGGTCAAAATTGGTGGTGTGTAATGTTTCCCCCGCTTTGTTTTGTAGATGTTACTAAAGGTTCAATTGCTTATGAGGAAACTGAAAAGCAAATGAAAGAGGTTCTAAATGAAAAAGAGTATAATAAAGTAAATAATTTGGTTAATGGCAACCAAGGTGTAGATCTAATAGATAACTCAAATGATAATAATATAGTAATTAAATCTAAAGTTTTTGAGATATTTGAAAGTGTGTTTAAGTAAACTCCCCAAATTTAATATAAATAATACAAATAGGAAATAAGCCTAATCTTCTAAAAAAAGTTAGGCTTATTTTCTTTTACATTGCAAGCTACACATATTTGAGAAAATAATTAGTTATTATGCTGCTGTGCCTTTCATTCGTAATTTTTAATTTATATATATTAATATTTAACAATCTTGTTTAATAGTGTTATTATATGTAAATTTATAATGTAGTTCAGTTAAAAAGTATTAATTGTTAAATACAATTTTAATAATTTTCCTTGATAAAGTTAGTGAAAATAAATAAACTATATTGTAGCAGTAATTATGATAGAGATTCCAAATTAAAACAAAAGAATATTATAATAATATGAATTTCAATTTAGGAGAGATGTTAAATGAAGAGAAAAGTAGCAGTATTATTTGGTGGACAATCAACAGAACATGAAGTTTCAAGAGTATCTGCCTCTTCTGTATTAAGACATATAGATCAAAGTAAATATGATATATACCCAATAGGGATTAATAAAGATGGCAAATGGTTTGAATACTCAGGGAAAATAGATAATATTGAAAATGGAGATTGGGAAAAGGATGAGTTTCATAAAAGCCCTAATGGAGAAAAAGTTGTTTTTAATAAAGAAGTAGAAGTAGTGTTCCCTGTTCTTCATGGTCAATTTGGTGAAGACGGAACAGTTCAAGGGTTATGTAAATTACTTAATATACCTTGTGTTGGACCAGGGGTAATGAGTTCAGCTCTTTGTATGGATAAGATATATACAAAGTATATATTAGAGCATGCTGGAATAAAGCAAGCTGATTATGTAGTTATAACTAATTATGATTATAAAACATCAAAGGATGAATATATAAAAAAAATAGAAGAAAAATTAGGATATCCTGTATTTGTTAAACCTTCGAATAGTGGATCGTCCGTAGGGATAACTAAGGCTCATAACAGAGAAGAGCTTGAAGCTGGATTAGAAGAAGCGTTAAAACATGATAGAAAGATATTAATAGAAGAAGGATTAAATGCTAGAGAGATAGAGGTTGCGGTTTTAGGTAATGACGATCCTAAAGCATCGATACCAGGAGAAATCATACCTGCTAAAGAATTCTATGATTATGAAGCAAAGTATCAAAATGCAGCTTCAAAGTTATTGATACCTGCAGCACTTGATGAAAAAAAGTTAGATTTTATAAGAGAGCAGTCAGTAAAAATATATAAATCGCTAGATTGTGCGGGAATGGCAAGAGTAGATTTTTTAGTAGATAAAGATACTGAAGAAGTATATTTAAATGAAGTAAATACAATTCCTGGCTTTACTCACATAAGTATGTACCCTAAAATGTGGCAAGCAACAGGATTATCTTATAGTGATTTAATTAGTGAATTAATAGAGCTTGCAATGGAAAGAAATAATAGATAATATATTTAGGCACATGAAAAAAATAAACAAGTCAGTATGCTAGTCTATTTTGCATCATACTGCGTCAGCAGGACCCACTGATAGCTCTACTAGCAGTGGAACCTGCTTCCTTATCTGATACAAAATATCCGTCGCATCTTTCACTTGTTATTTGTTTTCATGTACCTTTAGGCACATGAAAAAATAAACAAGTCAGTATGCTAGTCTATTTTGCATCATACTGTGTCAGCAGAACCCACTGATAGCTCTACTAGCAGTGGAACCTGCTTCCTTATCTGATACAAAATATCCGTCGTATCTTTTACTTGTTATTTATTTTCATGTACCTTAATCAATGGAGAACTTTAAATAATGTAGAATTCACAATGCAAAATTCACAATTGTGGATATTTCTCAGCAAAAGCTGAGAAATTTAGAATTGATTTATTTTTAAAGTGACACAGTCACTTTTATTAAAGAATCTATTAAAGAAGTTAGTTTGATTAAAACTAATTTCAACCTTAATTGTGAATTTTGAATTTTAATTGTGAATTAAAAAAGTTGTGAGCTAAGATATGTCAAATTATGAATTGAACTAAATGGGGGAGAGAACATGACAAAGGCTTTAGCGATGGTTTCAGGTGGTTTGGATAGTATATTAGCTGCAAAGCTAATAAAGGATCAAGGAGTGGAAGTTATCGGCATTTGCTTTAAATCACATTTTTTTAATGAAGAAAATGCTAAAAAAATGGTTAAACAAATTGATATACCACTTGAAGTAATAGATTTTAGTGAAGAACATTTCAAAATGGTAAAAAAACCTAAGCATGGATATGGAAAAAACATGAATCCGTGTATAGATTGTCATGCAATGATGATGAGATACTGTGGAGAACTATTAGAAAAGTTCAATGCAGACTTTATAATAACGGGTGAGGTTTTAAATCAAAGACCTATGTCTCAAAATAGAAGTGCTCTAGATAAGGTTAAAAATGAAAGTGGAATAGGTACTAAAATATTAAGACCACTGTGTGCTAAAAATCTTCCGCCTACAGAGATGGAAGAAAAAGAATTAGTAAACAGAGAGAATCTTTTAGATATTCAAGGGAGAAATAGAAAAGTTCAAATGGAACTTGCTAAGCAGTGGAATATAGTTGAGTATCCATCGCCAGCAGGAGGTTGCAAGCTTACAGAACCTAACTATTCCAGAAGGTTAAAGGACATATTAGAAAGTCAAGGAGATGCATCTGATAGGGAATTAGAACTATTAAAAATAGGAAGACATTTTAGGATAGGTACTAACTCTAAGATTATATCTACAAGAACAGCTGAGGAAGCAGAAATTATAAAAGACCTTTTAGCTAAGAATGATACTATATTTTTAGCAGCAGATTTTAAAGGATCAATGGTTGTTATAATTGGTGAGCCTACAGAAGCCGATATAGAATTAGCAGCAAAAGCAACAGCACGTTATAGTAAAGGAAAAGATGAAGAGTTTGTTACCGTTAAATATGGGAAGTATGGCAAGCCTTCAAGTAATATAATAGAAGTAAAAACAGTAAATGATAGTGAACTTGAAAAATATATAATTAATTAGTGAGGAAGAGATATGGTTGATAATGCTATAATAACTTTAAATAGTAAACAAAATGATGAAGAAGAAATTAAGGTAGTAACACCAGGAGTATTTTATGAAGAAGAAGGAGTATTCCATGCAAAATATGAAGAAACAGAAGTTTCAGGTATGGAAGGTACTACTACTATCTTAAAAATAGAAAAAGAAAAATTTTCTCTTATAAGAGAGGGTAGTATAACTACTAATATGAATTTTGAAAAAAATCATCAAGAAGATATTTTGTATAGTACTCCTCATGGAGGATTATCTTTAAAACTTAGAACTAAAGCTTTAAAGATTGATGTTAATAATGATGGCGGTGACATACATATAGAATATGAGATGGTAGTCCAAGGACAAGAAGTTTTATATACAACATTAGATATAAATATTAAGAAATTATAAGAAGAATTTTACAAACAATACAATAGAAAAAAATATATGCAACTATATTAATGAAGTATGAAAGGAATTTTTAATTGCGATAACTTGTATATTTCATAATTTGATAAATACTTTTATAGTTTTAATTAATGTTATTAAAATACAAAAATATAGTATGAATAATAAATTATATATTAAAAAAAAGGTGACATATGTCACCTTTNNAAAATATATAAAAATAAAAAACAAAAAAACACTAGCATAAAGCAAAAAATTATGATAGTATAGTACTTGTTTTTTAAATACAAATATCCCATTATACGATAGGGTAATTTCTATTATAATCAAACTATTTTAATTTGTCAACATGTTTTAATAGAAAAATTATTCGTATTTTTAGAATTTTTGTTTTTGCATTATAAAATATTGGTAAATTAATGTATAGGTAAAATTAGTGAGGAGGAGTTATTATGAACACGAAATATGTATTTGTTACAGGTGGAGTTGTTTCTTCTTTAGGAAAAGGAATTACAGCGGCTTCTTTAGGAAGATTATTGAAAAACAGAGGTTTAAAAGTTTCTATACAAAAATTCGATCCTTATTTAAATGTTGATCCAGGTACAATGAGTCCATATCAACATGGAGAAGTTTTTGTAACTGATGATGGTGCAGAAACAGACTTGGACTTAGGGCATTATGAAAGATTTATAGATGAAAACTTAAGTAAAAATAATAACGTAACCTCAGGAAGAGTGTATTGGTCAGTAATTTCTAAAGAAAGACGAGGAGATTATTTAGGTGGCACTGTTCAAGTAATTCCTCATATAACAAATGAACTAAAAGATAGAGTATATAGAGTCGCAAAAGAAAAAGATGTTGATGTAGTTATAACTGAAATTGGTGGCACTGTTGGAGATATAGAATCATTACCATTTTTAGAAGCTATAAGACAAATAAAATATGAAGTTGGAAGAGAAAATGTATGCTTTATACATGTTACCTTAGTTCCGTACTTAGGAAAAGCAGGTGAACTTAAAACAAAGCCAACTCAACACTCAGTTAAAGAATTAAGATCAATAGGGATTCAACCAGATATAATTGTTTGTCGTTCTGAAAAAGAAATTTCTAATGATTTAAAAGATAAAATAGGATTATTTTGCAATATACAAGGTTCTTCGGTAATACAAAACTTAGATGCTGAAAATTTATATGAAGTTCCATTAATGTTACATAGCGAAGGATTGGATACATTAGTATGTGAAAAACTGGGGTTAAATTCAAATTCTATAGATAATAGTGAATGGATTGACATGGTTGATAAACTTAAGAATTTGAAAAGAAATGTTAAAATTGCTTTAGTAGGTAAGTATGTAGAATTGCACGATGCTTACATATCAGTTGTTGAAGCGTTAAATCACGGTGGATTGAATAATGATGCTAAAATAGAAATTAAATGGGTAAATGCGGCTGAAGTTACAAGTACTAATGTAGAAGAGTACTTGGAAGATGTAGATGGAATATTAGTACCTGGTGGTTTTGGTGATAGAGGGGTAGAGGGTAAGATAGAATCAATAAAATATGCAAGAGAAAACAAAGTGCCTTTTCTTGGTATATGTTTAGGAATGCAATGTGTTGTTATAGAGTATGCTAGAAATGTATTAGGGCTTAAAGGTGCTAATAGTGCAGAGCTTATGCCAGAAACACTTCATCCAGTAATAGATTTAATGCCAGATCAAAAAGAAGTAGATGAAAAAGGTGGCACTATGAGACTTGGTTTGTATGCTTGTAGATTAGAGAAAAATACAAAAGCTTATGAAGCCTACAATAATGAAGTGATATACGAAAGACATAGACATAGATATGAGCTTAATAATCAATTTAGAAAGCAATTAATAGAGTCTGGGTTAATATTAAGTGGAACAAGCCCTGACGAAAGATTAGTAGAAATAGTTGAGATAAAAGACCATCCATGGTTTGTAGCTTCACAGTTTCACCCAGAATTAAAATCAAGACCAAATAGACCTCACCCATTGTTTAGTAATTTTATAAGAGCTTCTCTTAAAGGAAAAGAAAAATAAGGTAAATGAAAAGTTTTCCATTTTCTATTTTATAAGGAGAACTTAAAACAATGGAGAATTGAAAATGGACAATNNATTATGGTTGAAATTAATTTTGCAAATTAATTTCTTTAAATAGATTTTTTAATAAAAGTGACTGTGTCACTTCAAACAGAATCAATTTTAAATTTCTCAGCTTCTGCTGAGAAATATCCACAATTGTGAATTTTGTATTGTGCATCGTGAATTAAATTAAGTTTCTCATAATAAAAAAGATATATAGTTTCAGACTCCGTATATATCTTTCTAAAAGAGATAATATATTTATTTTAACTTAAATTTATTTACTTCATCTAGAACTTCTCTAACTTTAAAAGTTAAATTTTGGGAAGTGCATGCCACTTCTTGGGAGGAAGCTGATGTTTCTTCAGATGAAGCTACTATTTCCTGTGAAAAAGCAGAAACTTGTTGAGCAATAGCAGAACTTGAATGGATTTTATCTAATATAGAAGCCTTTTTATCTATAATATTAATAGTATTATTATTAACAGCCACAATTCTAGGACTCATTTCTTCAACGGATTTTGTAATTTCTTTAAAAGATTCAATGGCTATATCTATATTTGATTTTTGGTTCTCTATTTCATTTTTCATATCATCAGCAGTTTTTAACATTTTATTTGACTCAATAGAAATATTTTCTATAAGCTTGCTGATTTTTTGAGATGAGGTTTTAGACTGTTCAGCGAGTTTTCTAATTTCATCAGAAACTACGGAAAAGCCTCTTCCTGCTTCTCCTGCTCTAGCAGATTCTATTGCAGCATTTAAGGCTAATAAATTTGTTTGCTCTGAAATGCTATTAATTAAATCTGTAATTGAAGATATTTGTGATAGGTATGTTTCTGCTGTTGACATTATGTTTGTTAGCTTAGAGAAGGATTCAGAGGTATTCTTCATGGATAAATTAAGATTCTCCATATCCTTATTACTCTCAGTTGCTTTAATATAAATATTTGAACTATTAAGTTCTACTTCCTTTATAGATTCTATCATATTATTAAGATCATCATTTAAATTATTCATTAAGGTAGTGATATATAATAAATCCTCTGCCTGTGAAAGAGTTCCTTTTGATACATCTTGAATAGTAGCACTCACTCCATCAGAAGCAGATGAAAGCTGCTTAGAAATATTTGATAACACCTCAGAGGCGTCAGTTATATATTGAGCTTTATCTTTTATTACAGTAATCATCTCACATATATTATCTTTAGTTGACTTTAATGAAGATTTCATCATTCCAAATTCGTCATTTCTAGACTCATTAATTTTTATAGATAAATCTCCCTTTGAAAATACATCTAAAAGTTCAACCATTTCCTTAGAGGATTTTCTAAGTCTTGAAACTATTAATATAGAAGCTAGAATATTAATAAATATAACTATTGATAGAATTATAAGAAAGTTCATCATAGTATTTTTATACACTTCACTATTTTCATTAATTATATTATTAGCATTATCTAGTAAGTGAAGTCTAAGTTTATTTAATATGTTTTCTAAATCATCTCCTATTTTACTTAAATCATTTATTCTATTATTTGATATGGGTTTTCCTTGCTTTAAATCTTTTCTAATTTCTAACCAGCTATTCCAGTAATCATTAAATAAATCTCTATATGAACTAAAGAGAGTCATTTCAGTAGAGTCCATATTTATACTTAAGTAATCTTTAATCTCATCTTCTAAATCACTTTTTTGAGAATTTAGAGCATTTTCTAAATCAACATTATAAGAATTTATATTTCTCAATACATAAAGTCTAAGATTTATAAAGTTAGCCTTCATATTTGTTACAGTAGAAAGTGATGTAATAGACTTTGAAGATAATTTAACAGAATTATCATTCATTTTTTTTATACTTAGAGTACCATCTCCACCTAAAATTAGAGTAGACATACTAGATAAAATTACTAGTATTATGGTAAGTGTAGCAATCTTGATATTCTTTAATTTTTTAAATTTCATTTTATTTTATTTCCCCCTCTTAAATAGAAATAGTTCCAACAAATGTATACAATACAATTACATTTTATTCACATTATGTAATGAAGTGCAATATATTTTTAAGATAAATTTATTTTGAATACAAAAAGAGTATAATTAAAATAGGATAAATCATTAAACTTAAAATATAAAAATAGAAAAAACAAATAAAACATTTGAAAAAATATTGCAAAAGATATATGGTATATGTATAATAAGGCACTGTAACCTTACTAATAGTTGCTGTTTTTTAGAAATACATAAAACATGAAGTATTTATAATACATATTAAAAGTATTCCAATTATTTCTTGAAAAATATGGATAAAACTCTTTAAATAGGATATAATTTAACCTAACAATATTTACATATGTATCATAGAGAATAATTTTGTACTTAAAATAGATAATTTAAGAATTCGGAGGTGGAAATTCTCATGAGTAAGGACTTAGATGAAATGAATCTTAGCGAGCTTAAGGAACTTGCAAAGAGCTTGGGTATAAAAAATATTTCTAAGTTTAAAAAAGCTGAACTTATACAAGAAATAAAAAAAGTGTCGCCAGTATCAATAGAAAAATCGGGAATTATTTTAAGAGAGAGAATTAGTCCTAAGGAAAATAAAATTGAACAAGAAATAGTAGAACCTGAATATAGTAAAGTAGAAGTAACTAATAAGGAACTTCAAAGAGAAGAAGATTCTACAGATTTTGAGGAAGAAAAAATTGAAACAGTTCAAGAGAAAAAAGAGAGACTTAGAGAGTTAATAAATGAATCAGACACAGCAAAAGGTGTATTGGAGATAAGTGATAACGGAAATTTTGGATTATTAAGGTCCAACAATTACTTAAGTGGACCAGATGATATATATGTATCACTATCACAAATTAGAAGATTCAATTTAAAAACTGGAGATGAAGTAGAAGGAAAAGTCAGAATACCAAAAGAAGGCGAAAAATATAAAGCGTTATTGTTTGTTCAAAGTATTAATGGGGAAAATCCAGAAAAAGCTTCTAGAAGAACATCTTTTGAAAAGCTTATCCCAATATATCCAACAGAAAGAATCAAACTTGAAACCAATTCTAATGATTTATCTTCCAGACTTATGGATATCATATCGCCAATCGGAAAAGGGCAAAGAGGAGTTATAGTTGCTCCACCTAAAGCAGGTAAAACGACTCTTTTAAAGAAAATTGCTCAAAGCATATCCGCAAATCACCCAGAAACCAAATTAATAGTTTTACTGATAGATGAAAGACCAGAAGAAGTTACGGACATGCAAAGATGTATTCATGGAGATGTTATTTATTCAACTTTTGATGAAGAGCCAGAACATCATGCTAAAGTAGCATATATGGTACTTGAAAGAGCAAAAAGGATGGTTGAACAGGGGCAGGATGTTGTAATATTGTTAGATAGTTTAACAAGACTTGCAAGAGCGTATAACCTTACAATAACAAGAACAGGAAGAACCTTATCTGGTGGACTAGATACTGGGGCTCTTTTAATGCCAAAAAAATTCTTTGGTGCAGCTAGAAATGTTGAAGAAGGTGGAAGTTTAACTATACTTGCAACGGCATTAGTGGAAACAGGAAGTAGAATGGATGATATGATTTTCGAAGAATTTAAAGGTACAGGAAATATGGAAGTTCATTTAGATAGAATTCTTCAAGAAAGAAGGATATTTCCTGCTATAGATATATATAAGTCAGGAACTCGTAGAGAAGATTTATTATTAAATAAATTAGAATTAGAGATTACATATAGTATTAGAAAGCTTATGTATAATGAGGGTAATTCTCAAGCAGTAACTGAAAAGCTTATAAATCTTCTATCGAAAACTAAGAGCAATAAAGATTTTTTTGATATTCTAAGTAAAAATACAGATTTATTAAAACAATAAATAGAATCTTAACAATTAAAAATTGTCCATTACATTATGAAATAAAAAGTCGTGATAGCTTATCACGACTTTTATATATAAGTTTGTCCATAAAAAAATAAAAGCAAGAAATTACATTTTCTTGCCTTATATATTCATTACTATTCGCTTTTAATGTTGAATTTTTTCATGAATTTATCAACTCTTCCACCAGCATCAACAATCTTTTGTTTTCCAGTGTAGAATGGATGACATTTTGAACAGATTTCAACTTTTAGTTCATCTTTTACTGAACCAGTTGTGAAAGTGTTTCCGCAAGCACATTTAACTACTGTATCATGATTGTAATTTGGATGTATTCCTTCTCTCATTATCTTCACCTCTTTCGAACATACTTACCCGTATTGTCAACTACTTGATTATAGCATAATTTAAAACTTTAAGTCAATAAATTTAGAGCCTAGTGTAGAAATTTCCAACAATTTTTATTAAAGCTTAATTTGATTTACAATCAATTATGGATTAAAATAAATTATACGATTTTGTAATAGTGAAACATCATAATATATAGAGATTCAATGTGAAAACTTAAAATAAAATTTATTAAGAAAACTCCAAAGGCTTTGACGATGGAGTTCTAGCCGTAACTCGTATTTTTCATTCTTAATTTTCAATTCATAAATAAGAATTTTTTATGAAATTTAAAATGATGTATAAGTTAAATTTTCGCTAATAAACTGTATAGTTATGTTTTTGTGTTAAAAAGTGGAGGTAATTATAATGAGCAAACTTTATTTTAGATATGGTGCTATGAATTGTGGAAAATCAACAAACTTATTACAGGTAGCTCATAATTATGAAGAGAGAGGTATGAAAGTACTTATAGTAAAACCTAAAACTGATACTAAAGGAGGAAATAAGGTAGTTTCACGATTAGGTGTTACAAGAGAAGCAGACATTTGGGTACCAGGCGATGTAAATTTATATGATGAAATAGGTAGATATATAGAAGAAAATGGTCCTATAGATTGTATCTTAGGAGATGAGGTACAATTTTTTAAGTCTAAACAAATTGATGAACTTTTTGAGATTGCAGTTAAAATGAATATACCAACTATATGCTATGGATTAAGAACGGATTTCCAAATGAGAGGCTTTGAAGGAAGTGAGAGATTATTACTTTTAGCACATAGTTTGGAAGAATTAAAGACTATTTGTAATTGTGGTAAGAAAGCTCTATTAAATGGAAGAATGATTAATGGAAAGTTTGTTTTTGAAGGTGAACAGATTGCTATAGATAAAGAAGATAATGTAGAATATGAGGCGCTTTGCCCAAAATGTTATTTTGAATATAAAGATAAGTATGAGAGAGAAAAATAATTAAATATCCATTAGAAGCATATTTAAACTTGAGATATTAAATTGATTTTTTAAAATAGGATATCTTAAAAATAATTAGTTGATATTCTAGTACATTTTATATCATACTGTATGGTAAAATCTTAATTCTATAAAATAATCTAAATATTTTAAAATGAAGCAAATAATTAGGTAGGTAGGTGTTTATGTGAATAAGGATTTAAGTTTAAAAAAAAGAAAGACTTCCGTAGGAGGGCAAGCTGTAATAGAAGGAGTTATGATGAGAGGAGCTAAAGGCATAGCTACTGCTGTGAGGGTTACTAACGGAGAAATTAAAGTTGAAAGTGAAAGTTATGTAAGTAATACCAAAAAAAATAAGCTATTATCTCTACCTATAATAAGGGGATTTGTATCTTTAATTGAATCTTTAATTATAGGAATAAAAAGCCTTAACTATTCAGCATCATTATTTGAAACAGAAGAAGAGGAAGAAAGTAAATTTGATAAATGGTTTGAAAGAACCTTTAAGGATAAAGGACAGGATATAATACTTGGAATTTCATTGATAATATCTCTTGGGTTTGCAACACTATTATTTTTTATACTCCCAACCTTCTTAGCTAATGTTACCAAAAACTATATAAAAGATACTCCTCTAATATTAAATATAGTAGAAGGAATAATAAGAGTAACTATATTTTTTATATATATTGTTGCAATAGGAAAAATGAAGGATATACAAAGGGTTTACATGTATCATGGTGCAGAACATAAGTCAATTGCCTGCTATGAAAGTGGAGAAGAGTTGACACCAGAAAATGCTAAAAAATTTAGTAGATTACATCCAAGATGTGGAACAAACTTTTTATTTCTAGTTATGATTATAAGTATATTAATATTTTCATTAACAGGTTGGCAATCAATATCACAAAGAATTATTTCTAGACTATTATTGCTTCCTATAGTATCTGGTGTAACTTATGAAATTATAAGATTTTTGGGGAAAAGTGAAAGTAAGTTATCAAGAATTATTGCAAAACCAGGACTTATGCTTCAACATCTAACTACTAAAGAACCAGATTTAGAAATGATAGAGGTAGCAATAAAAGCTCTAAAGGAAGCAGAAGGAATAGAAGATAAGGTATTAGATGAGGTAGCTTATGAAAATAGCAGCATTATTAACTAAAGGTTATGAAATATTAAAAGATAATCAAATTGAAAGTTACATGATAGATACTAATCTTTTACTTTGCCATGTTTTGAAGGTAGAAAAACTGTATATAATGATGAATAGGGATATTGAGGTCTCTAAAGAAGATGAAGAAGAATTTTTATCTCTTATAAAACTTAGAAGTGAAAAAATGCCTATAAAATACATACTAGAAAGTTCAGAATTTATGGGGTTAGATTTTCATGTTAAAGAAGGGGTTTTAATTCCAAGACCAGACACGGAAACATTAGTAGAAGAATGTATAAAAATTATAAAAGAAAATAATCTTAAATATATATGTGATGTTTGTTCAGGCAGTGGTGCAATAGGAATTTCTATTGCACATTACATAAGCAATTCAAATGTTATTCTTTATGATATAAGCGAAGTAGCGTTAGAAGTAGCAGAAAAGAATATAGAAAAGTTAGGGGTAAGAGAGCGATGTAAGGTTTACTATAGTAATTTATTAAATAAAGGAATAGAAGAAAAGAAAAGCTTTGATATGATAGTTTCTAATCCACCTTATATAAGAAAGGATGAAATTGAAGCTTTAATGGAGGATGTTAAAAATTATGAACCTCATTTAGCATTAGATGGTGGAGATGATGGTTTAGATTTTTATAGAACAATTACTTTAGAAAGTAAATATACTTTAAAAAGTGGAGGATATTTAGCCTTTGAAATAGGTCATGACCAGAAAGAAGCAGTGATAAAAATTTTAAAGGAAAATGGGTTTGAAAATATCTATTCTTTAAAAGATTTATACCAAAATGATAGGGTTGTAATTGGTCAAATATTTTAGAGAACTTCTAGTATATTTTGCTAATTATTTTACTTAAGATATCACAGTGAAATTTTTATTTCACAAATTGCAAACAAATTATTTTATTGGTATAATGATATGATGTAGAATAATAGTATGTAAGTGTTTACGATAGATTAAACTAGATTTTAGATAAATTTAAATTGATTATACGGAGTGATAATTTTATGTTAGATAGATTGGATTTTATTGAAAACAAGTATGATGAACTTTCAAACAAAATAAGTGACCCATCTGTTATGGCTAACCAAAAAGAATGGCAAAAGCTTTGTAAGGAACATTCTGATCTTGAAGCTGTTGTAACAAAATATAGACAATATAAAACCTCTTTAGAAGATTTAGATACTAATAAAGAAATGTTAAATGAAGAATCAGATAGAGAAATGAGAGAGATGATTCAAGAAGAAATAAAAGAACTTAATGAATCAATAGAAGCATTAAGAGAAGAACTAAGAATTTTATTATTACCTAAGGATCCTAATGATGATAAAAACGTGTTTATAGAAATAAGAGGAGGAGCTGGTGGAGACGAAGCTGCACTATTTGCTGCAAATCTTTTTAGAATGTATACAAGATATGCTGAAAGAAATAGATGGAAAGTTGAAGTAATGAGTGCAAATGAAACTGATATTGGTGGTTTCAAAGAGATTGTATTCATGGTTAAAGGTGACAAGGCTTATAGTAAGCTTAAGTACGAAAGCGGAGTTCACAGAGTACAAAGAGTTCCAGATACAGAGTCAAGCGGAAGAATTCATACATCAACAGCTACTGTTGCAGTACTTCCTGAAGTTGATGATGTTGATCTTGAAATTAATATGAATGATATAAGAGTAGATGTATTTAGAGCATCAGGAAACGGTGGACAATGCGTTAATACAACTGACTCAGCAGTAAGAATGACTCACTTACCAACAGGGCTTGTAGTATCATGCCAAGATGAAAAATCTCAGCTTAAAAATAAAGAAAAAGCACTTAAAATATTAAGAGCTAGATTATTTGAAGCAGCAGAAGCTGAAAGACTTGCGGGTATAGCTGAAGACAGAAAAAGTCAAGTTGGTACAGGGGATAGAAGTGAAAGAATTAGAACTTATAATTATCCTCAAGGAAGAGTAACAGATCATAGAATAGGTTTAACACTATATAAATTAGAAGCGTTCCTTGATGGAGATATAGACGAGATGTTAGATGGATTAATCACAACTGATCAAGCAGAAAAAATGAAAGCAATGGGAAATAATAATTAAATATAATTAGATATCTTGAAAAAATAACTATGTAGTATTTATGAAGGATATTTTAACTTACTATTATATAGTATTATAAATAACTATTTTAGAGTTAATTTAATGTTTATATAATAGAATATTGATAACAATATGTTTATTAAATTGTTATGTTTTAATTAGCTAAATTAATTTATTATTATGGAGTGTGAGATTATGGACATAAATAAAGCTCTTAAGAAGCAAAAAAAATCTTATAAAAGGTTTATGCTGTCTATGGGCTTTATTTTCATTTTATTACCAGTGGTATTATTTTACTCTAAAAAGTTCAATATATTTTTTATTATATATTTATTAGTAACGGAATTTTTAATATTTCAAGCTATGTTAATAAGATATAATGAAAATTATTTAGAGTTTGAACAAAAAGATGATAGGCTTTTTATTGAGACAGGAATATTAAAAAATAAATATAACATCATAATAGATAAAATTGCAATAGTTCATGCTATTCCTAGTGATAAATATTTTAATATTATGATTATAACCAAATCAAAATTTAGAAATAAAAGGATTTATCAAATAGGCCCTAAATTTTTGCGAAAACAACGTACAGTAGCAAAATACTATAGTAGGGTAAGATTGCTAGAGGAAGACCCCTATTTCTACTTTATAATTAGAAAGGGTGGAATTAAAAAGTATATTTTACTTGAGTATTTATATAAGATGTGTGTAAATGCAATTTTCACTGACAGTGCAGTAGAAATAATAAAAGAATGCAGAAGATAAGAATAAATTTCCCTAACCTAAAATAAATTGATAGTAATAGAATTGGTAATGATGGTTTATAGTTTACATTTAAAAATCTAATTTGTATTTTTATATCAAAGTCTAAAATAGACTAATATACTAACTAAGTACTTTTAAAGATACATTATAAACAAGGTATTAGTAATCGTAAATTATTAATTGTCATGGGGTTAGGGGGACACACATGAAAACTGTAATTTATGTAGGTTTATTTTCTGCTTTAGTATCGCTTGCGGGAACACTTTTAGGTGCAGCACTAGGAGTCTTTATAAAGAATCCTTCTAAAAAATTGATGGGAACAATTTTAGGAGTAGCTACAGGTATTATGGTATCCATAGTTTTTTTAGAGCTAATACCAGAAGCTTTAAATTATAATGGATTTATTAATACATTGTTGTTTGTTTTGTTTGGCATAATAATTATATTATTAACGGATATGCTAAGTAAGGAAACAAGCCTTCATAAAGATGCACATATGAAAGTTGCTTTTTTAATGGCATTAGGTATTATGCTTCATAATTTTCCAGAAGGGCTTATTATGGGATTTGGTTTTTTAAAAGAAGCAGATTTAGGTATAAAGATGAGTATATTGATTTCAATCCATGATATGCCTGAAGGACTTGCTATGGCGACTCCTCTTATTATTTCAGGAGTTAAGCCTTCTAAAATATTGTTCTACGCTTTTTTAGTTGCATTGCCAACAGCTATAGGAGCATGGCTAGGAATTATCTTAGGAACCATTTCACAAGCAATATTAGGAAAGTGCCTAGCTTTTGCTAGTGGTGTAATGCTTTATGTTATTTTTGGTCAAATGTTGCCAGAAAGTAATGAACTAACAGATGATTTTACTACTACTTTATCAATACTTAGTGGTATAGTTTTAGGATTTATAATGTTAAATGTAATTTAGACATCTTCAAAAAATAACAAGCCAGTATGTTAACCTATTTTATATCATGCTACGCTCACAGAACCCGCCCATAGCACTACTATGAGTGAAGCTTGATGCCTTGTATGATATAAAATAGACTAACACCTTTAACTTATTATTTTCTTTCAGATGCCTAAGGTATCTTCAAAAAAATAATAGACCAGTATGTTAGCCTATTTTCCATCATACTGCGTTGTCAGAACCTGACCATAGCACCACTATGAGCAGAGACTGACGCCTTGTATGATGTAAAATAGACTTACATCTTTGATTTATTATTTTCTTTTAGATGCCTTAAACAATAGAAAATTTAGGAGAATAAATATATGGAAACAAAGGTTGCGAATTTAGTTGAAGAAAATATAGATAAAGATATAATAAGGGAAGCAGGAAATGTGATAAAAGATGGAGGAACTGTAGTTTTTCCTACAGAAACTGTATATGGATTAGGGGCAAATGCATTAGATAGTGAAGCAGTAAAAAAGATATTTATTGCTAAAGGCCGTCCTCAAGATAATCCTCTTATTGTTCATGTAGCAGATTTTGATATATCTCCTTATGTCAAAAATGTGCCAGAGGTTGCTAAAAAAATAATGAATAAGTTTTGGCCAGGACCAATAACTATAATATTTGAAAAAAGTGATATGATTCCAGAGACTACAAGTGCAAACCTTTCAACTATAGGTATAAGAATGCCATCAAACAAAATAGCACTTGAGCTTATAAAGGCATCCAATACTCCTATAGCAGCACCTTCTGCTAATATTTCAGGTAGACCTAGTCCTACTGATTTAGAGAGTTGTATAGAAGATTTAGGTGGGAAGGTTAATTACATTTTAGGTGGCAATAGAAGTGAAGTAGGTTTAGAATCTACTATTGTAGATTGTACATCATCACCACTTTGTATGCTAAGACCAGGTGGTATAACTATAGAAATGCTTAGAGAGATTGATAAAGATGTTTATATAGATCCTACTATAACTTCAAAACCTACAAAAGAATTTAAGCCTAAAGCGCCAGGAATGAAGTATAGACACTATGCACCTAAGGCTCCAGTAAAGGTATTTAATGGAGATATTAAAAAAACTATTGCAAAAATCAACGAAATGATGTTAAATTATATAGAAAATAATAAAAAGGTAGGAGTAATAGCTACAGATGAAACTATAGAAAATTATAAGCTAGGTACCGTGGTATCTTTAGGAAGTAGAAAAAATTTAGAGGATGTAGCAAAAAACCTATTTAAAGTTTTAAGAAGTTTTGATCATAGTGATGTTGATGTTATACTTTGTGAGGCATTTACAGAAGAAGGCGTAGGCCTTGCAATAATGAATAGATTAAACAAAAGTGCTGGTTTTGATATAATAAATCTATGATTAAAAGAATTGAGATTAAAGGGTAAGAATAAAAGTTATAGCGAACTTTTGACTTACTTTAAGATTATTTAGTATGATTATATAAATTTTAAAAGGAGGAGTAATTATGAAGATATTATTTATATGTACAGGAAATACCTGTAGAAGTAATATGGCAGAAGCGTTTTTCAATCATCATTGCAAATTAGAAAATGTATCTGCAATTTCAGCAGGTTTATTTATTAATCCTTCTTCTAAAACCTCAATACATACCTCAAATCTTTTGAAAGATAAGTATAACATTGATATTAGCAGTAGAGATGCAGTTCAATTGAATATTGATATATTAGAACAAGCTGACTTAGTTTTAACTATGACAACCTATATGAAAACTTATTTGACTACGGAGGTACCGCAGTTTAGTGACAGGGTATTTACCTTCAATGAGTATATAGGAAAGTCAGGAGATGTAATTGATCCTTTTGGAGGAGATATTGACATATATTCTAAAACCTTTAATGAATTAGAGGAGAATGTTCTATTACTTATTGAGAAAATAAAAAAAGATACTAGTATTTAACTAATATCTTTTTTTTATAATAATAAATAGAAAACAATGAAGTTCGGAGGTGCAAATATGAGAATAGCATTAGGTAGTGATCATGGTGGATTAGGCTTAAAAAATGAAATCATAAAGCATTTACAAGCTAAGGGACATGAATTGCAGGACTTTGGAACTAACACATCAGACTCTTGTGACTATCCAGATTACGCATTAAAAGTAGCTGAGGAAGTAGCAGCTAAAAACTTTGATTTTGGAATATTAATTTGTGGTACAGGTATAGGAATAAGTATAGCTGCAAATAAGGTTCCAGGAATAAGAGCAGCTCTTTGTAGTGATACTTTTAGTGCTCATGCAACAAGAGAGCATAATAATGCAAATATATTAGCTTTAGGGGAAAGAGTTGTTGGCAAGGGCTTAGCTCTTGATATAGTTGATACTTTCTTAGATGCTAAATTTGAAGGCAATCGTCATCAAAACAGAATTGATAAAATTACAGAAATAGAAAAAAAATACAACAAGTAGGAGGCAAAATTCATGAGTAAAGTAATACAAATAACACATCCATTAATACAACACAAATTAGCTATTATAAGAGATAAAAATACAGGTGCGAAGGACTTTAGAGAGCTAGTTGAAGAAATAGCTATGCTTATGGCTTATGAGGTTACTCGTGACATACAAGTTGAAGATGTTGAGATAGAAACTCCAATATGTAAAACAACTTGTAAAATGCTTTCAGGAAAGAAGCTAGCGATAGTTCCAATATTAAGAGCAGGATTAGGTATGGTTGATGGAATGCTTAAACTTATACCAGCTGCTAAAGTAGGTCATATAGGAATGTATAGAGATGAAGAAACATTAATGCCAGTAGAGTATTTCTGCAAATTACCGCAGGATATAGAGGAAAGAGATGTAATTGTAACAGATCCAATGCTAGCTACTGGTGGCTCAGCTATAGATGCAATTTCTGCATTAAAGAAAAGAGGAGCTAAGAATATAAGACTTATGTGCTTAGTTGCTTCACCAGAAGGAGTAGAAGCTGTTCACAAAGCTCATCCAGAGGTTGATATATATCTAGCAGGACTTGATGAAAAATTAAACGATAGAGGATACATAGTACCAGGTCTTGGAGACGCAGGAGATAGACTTTTCGGAACAAAATAGTTAAT
>NZ_DDOV01000044.1 GCF_002341865.1 Clostridium sp. UBA2485
AGAAGTATCAATAATTCTCAATAGTCAATCGTCAATTTTCAATTGAATACTAGTTATACCCTTACATTAATTATACTTAAATCATTATCATCAAAAAATTCCCTACAATTTGATAATGTAAATTTTTCTATTTTTTCTTTAATGTTAACATTAAAAACATATGAATTACAACTTAAATCTTCAATAAGCTTATATCTATAAACCTCTAATACATCCATAAAAGCCTTTTGTGAATGAATATCTATATTTATATAGTCGTTATTTACATTAATAAAAGCGTCTACTACTTCCATATTTAACGTTCTTATACTTGTAGCAATTTTAATATTTCGAGAATCTATCTTTTTGCCCTTACCTCTTTCATCTTTAATTACAAGCTTACAGTCGTAATCTTGCTCTTTAATATTCATAGGTACATTTAAATAATAGTAATCATTGCTTAAAGTGTTGAAAACTTTAAAATCATGCATTTTACTTTCAATAAGTTGCATTACCTTGTTGAATGTAGATGGACTATCTTCATTAGTCTTTATAAGTTGCATAATTCCATCTTTCATCATAGATACTTTTTCTTTTATTTCACTTTTAACTATATCAGAAGTAGCAACTTTAAATTTTAAGTCTATATCCTTTTCAATAACTTTATTTTCTTTTATATCTTTAGTAACTTTATCATCTATAATCTTACCTTCTTTTGAAGTAATGATTTCCTTTTCTATCACTTCATTACTATTAATATTTTTTTCTTCGTTTTTAACTAAAAGATTTTTCTCATCAATAACAACTTTATTATTAATTTCTTTATCTGATATCTCTTGGCCTTGTAAAGCAATGTCTTTTACAGTATTATCAAAACTCTCATTTTTTATTACCTTGTTCTCCGCATCTAATGTTGTTAATGGTTTATCTGCAATAGTTTTCTCCTTAGAAATTTTATTATCTACAGTCATATCTTTATTCTCAATATTTAATGCTTCTAATACTTCTTGAATATTTTTAACTACTACTGAGTCTTCTTTATTAATATTATTGAAACTTTTTATATTTTCTTCTGTAATTGGTATGTTCTCTTCCTTCATCATTAGTAATGAGTTTAAATCTAAAGTCTTTAGAGAAGAGAAAAAGTTCTTTAAAGTATTTTTAACCATAACTCCCTTTTCACTATTAGGTTCTATATTTTTTGCTGTTAAATACTTTTCTATAAAATTATCTTCTTCTCCAGGTGTTATATTTATTTTATTAGTAAAGTCAACTATAGTTTTAACCTCATCAAAGTTTTCTTGAGTTAATGGAATATTAAATTTGAGCATTTCCTTTAATATATACTCATCGCCTTTTGAAATTTTTAATCCTAAGTTTTTTATTACTTCTTCTAATATGCTTTTGCTCTCTAAAGGTATTAAGGCTTCTAGAGGTTTACTATCCCCACCTAATACTAAAGTTAATTTTCCTTCACTAAAATCATCTACTACAAATTTTAATAAATAATTTTCTAACAGGGTATCTTCAATAAAACCATCTATTTTAGCAGGAAATTGTCTTCCATCCAAAAGTCTTATTACAATTTCACCACTTTCTTTATTGATATTTAATATCCTTGCACTAAAGCTATCTCCCTTTCTGAAAGTAGTTTTATTAAAATCTTGCTGAGTAGCCTGATTTTGAACCATGTTGATTTTCCAAATACCAGACATAATATCTCTCCTTAAAGGTATCTATATTTACTTTAATTATCGTAAAGAATTTATATTTATTGATAACATAAAGGAAAGCTTTTATAATATTTCTGTTTCTATACCCTCAATATTAGCCTCACAATTTTTTTCTATATAATCTATAACCTTTTGTAATACACTGTCACCATGGTTGCTACTACTGCTTACTGCTGCAATTCCAACTACTATAGTTTGATGTATATCTTGATTTTCTACCTCTGCAATAGACACATTAAACTTATGTTTTACCTTATCTATTATACTTTTAACAATCATCCGTTTTTCCTTTAATGAGTGTACCCAAGGTGCACTTAATTTTATTTTCGCTATAGCTATAATCATAATAACATCTCCTATAAATAGATTTTGTTAATTCATTTAAAATAGCATTTAAAGATAAAATAAATATTTTCTTTAAAATGTCTAAATATATTATTTATGTTCTAATAATTACTATTCCTTTTTCTATTATAATATATAAAAAAGGCCTCCTAATTTTCATCAGTAAGACCTTGTCCAATTCTTTTTATTTATTTTGCTTGCTCTAAAGCTTTATTTACAGCTTCTACAACTCCATTACTTGATCCTGTTGCTCCTGAAATTGCTTCTATTTTCTCAGTCGTTTGTTTTTCTTTAATTGTTTTGATTGTCTCTTCTATAGCTTTATCTCCAAGACCTTCAGTTTCTTTTTGCTCAACAACTTTAATATCTTCTATTTTTCCATCCTTAACTTCTACAGATACCTTTATATCACCTTTAAATCCTTTTCCAACACCTTCATGGATTCCGTCTTTGTAAGCCGCTTCTTTACTTCCACATCCTACTAATATCCCCATTGTTAATATTGATGATAATAATACGCTTACTACTTTTTTCATTCTAAATTCCTCCTTAGTGATATTAAATTTTCAATGCAAATAATTACTAATATCACATAATAAAATTATTCTTTGATAATTTCTCTCAATAAATATACCATAATTTTTCTACATTGTATACAGTTTGTTTTTAACTCATTTTACTCATAGTTTCCCACAATGTTCCATTATAAAATTAATACACATCTAAAATAATTGTTACTTAATTTAATATTTAAATTTACAATTTATATTTATAAATACTTCTAATATAAAAATCAAACTTATAAAGAATTTATTTTACTAGCAATAGTATTATTTTAAATTTTTTGCTGCAGTTTGTCCTGCTCTTCTTCCATAAACTATTATATCTGCTAGTGCATTTCCGCCAAGTCTATTTCCACCATGAATTCCTCCAGTAACCTCTCCTGCTGCATAGAATCCTGGTATAACTTGTCCATCTTCACCAATTACTTCTCCATCGGTATTAATTTTAACTCCACCCATAGTATGATGAACTGCTGGTGTAACTTCAATTGCATAAAATTTTGGACTTTCTAAACTTACTGCCATATCAGTTCTTTGGAATTCTGTATCATTGTTAGATTTTTGAGCTTTATTGTATGTTTCAACTGTTGTAGTTAAATTAGCTTTATCTATATCTAATTTTTCAGCTAATTCTTCTATAGAGTTTCCCTCAGTAACTAAATCCATACTAAAATATTCTTCTATAGATTTTAATCCCTTTCTCAATTCTTCATCAAAAAATAAGTAACCAACCTTGTCTTTTTGATCTAATATAGCTTTTGAAACAACATCTCTAGTTAATAATTCATTGATAAATCTTTTACCATCTTTGTTTACAAGTATTGCACCATTACCTCTTACTGCTTCAGTAATCATAATACCTTTTCCTGGAACTACCGTTGGGTGAGTTTGTATTTCACTCATATCTACAAAAGCAGCCCCTACTTTTTTAGCTAATACAATTCCATCTCCAGTAGCCCCCGGGTGATTTGTTGTATCAAATCCTTCTAACTCAGCTTTATTTTCTACAACCATTTCCTTATTAGCTGAAAATCCTCCAGCAGTTAATATAACACTTTTAGTATTTATTGTGTATTCTTTACCTTCTTTATTTGTAGCTTTAACAGCTGAAATTTTTCCTTCTTTATCTTTAACTATTTCCACAGCTTCATTCATCGTTCTAATATCAATCTTCTTATCTTCTGAAACCTTTTTTAATGTTGAAATTATATTAGGTCCCACCGCTGATCCCCCTGTTGGCCTATGGATTCTTCTAACAGAGGCTCCTCCTGCGGCTCCAACATCTGATAAATCAGCACCTAAACTTTCTAACCATTCAACAGTATCTTTTGCTTCTTCAGTTAATACTTTAACTAATTCTTCATTATTCTTATTATATCCACCTTTCATAGTATCTTTAAAGAATAATTCAGCACTATCTTCAATTCCAGTTTTTTCTTGAGCTTTTGTTCCAGCAGCATTCAATCCACCTGTTGCACGAGTTGTATTTCCTCCAACCATAGGCATCTTTTCTAAAACAACAATTTTAGCTCCACTTTCCTGTGCCTCAACAGCTGCTGCAAGACCTGCCCCACCTGCCCCTATAATAACAATATCTGCACTTTCCGTTTTACTTCCACAACCAACTAATAACGGAATAGTAATTATAGCTGTCATTGCTAAGGCTAATATCTTCTTTTTCATTTTTCTTCCCCCTAACAGAAATTATCTATGGCTAGAGTATATTTGTTAAATAATAAACAATCAATATTTTGTTCTTATTATTTATTTTGTTCTTTTTGGTCTAGAATCTTATATACATGACAAGGCCTACCTATTTTCCCATATTCTAATTCAATATAAAGCCTACCTTCTTTTAACATATATTCAAGATACCTTCTAACTGTAACCCTTGCCATACCTATATTTTCAGAAAGTTCTTCTGCTGTAAAGCAACAGTGTGCATCATCGTTAATATAATTCCAAATCTGATTATATGTGTGAATATTCAGTCCTTTTGCCAACTCTATTTCTCTCTCATTCTCAGACATATTTTTATAATTATCTTCATTATTTAGAACATATTGATCAATAGTTTTTTGTTCTATAGAAATTAGTTTATTAAAGGTTTCTATACGTTTTTTATAATTATATAATGCCTCTTTAAATCTATCAAAAGTAAAAGGCTTTATTAAATAATCTATTGCTCCATATCTAAAAGCTTCTTGCACAGCTTCAGAGGTTCTATCAGCAGTAATCAATATTACATCGCAGCAAATCCCTTCATTTCTTATCCATCTAATAAAATCTAATCCATTCTCATTTGGAAGAAATATATCTAAAAGCACTAACTGTGGATTTTTACTTTCTATAATTCTTTTTGCTTCTTCTAAATTTCCTATTGCTCCACACAGTTTAAATCCCTTTAATTTATTTAAAAACATTGAATTTATTTCTCTTACCATTGGATCATCCTCTACAATTAAAACATTAATCATTTTAAATATCCTCCTCTATTTTGGAATTGTTACATACCAAGTGGTCTTTTCATCAGTAGTAAAGTATATATTACCCTCTATCTCTTTTATTATTTTCAATATATTATAAAGTCCATGTCCTCTATCACCAAGTTTTGTTGTAAAGCCCTGATTAAATATTCTATCTTCTATATCTTTTGATATCTTATCTCCATTATTACTTATTTTTATTTGAATCTCCTGGTCATAATCCATTATAAATACTGTTATTTTAGCATTTTCTTTTCCTATAACTGCATCAATGGAATTTTCAATTAAATTTCCTAATATAATTGCAAACTCATCTATTGTTATGACTTTAGGAATTTCCCTCAGTTCACAGTTGCTATCAATCTGAAAATCTATCCTTGCTTCAGATGCTTTATTATATTTTGCTAATATTAATCCGGCTATAACAGGTTCTCTAATTTTGTTATTTAATAAATCTAAAATATGCGTTCTCGCTTGTGCAGTATTATGTATAAACTCTAAAGCTTTTTTATATTCTCCTAGTTGAATAAGCCCTGAAATTGCATGGAGCTTATTCATAAATTCATGATTTTGTGCTCTTAAAGACCACATAAGTCTTTTAATTCCTGTAAGCTCTTCAGCCATAAGCTTAACCTTTGTAAAATCTTGAAAAGTCACAATAGAACCTATGATATTACTTTCATTATCAGTGATAGGATAATAATTACTAATAACTGTTTTTCCTAAAGGAAGTTTTTCTTCTACATTTGTAATAGGTACTCCATTTTTTAACACTATTTTTAATTTATTAAAATGCTCAATTTCTTTTAAAGTTCTTCCTACATATTTTTCCTCAGCTAAAAATTCTCTAGCATTTTTATTTACTACTGTTATTATTCCTTCTTTATTTGAAGCTATTATTCCCTCATTCATACTTTCTAAAATTGCTTCTCTTTCGCTAAGTACCCAAGCTATTTCATCAGGCTCAAGTCCGAAAATAGACTTTTTAATGTTATGAGAAATTATAATAGCTCCTACAATTCCTATTATAAGACCTATAATTACATAGGGAAGAAAATTTATCATTAAATCTGTGTATTCGTCATTAAAACTCCCTAAGAATAATCCTACACAAACAGCACCAACTTGTTTTCCATCTCTATATATAGGTGTAAAAGCCTTAATAGATTTATCTATATCTTCAATTGTGTCTGTAGTAATATAACTTCGTCCTTTTGATAATACAATATTTTCTCCCTCATTAATAAAAGCTTCCCCTAAGCTTTCTGTAAGATAATGAGAATATGCAATACCTTTCATGTCCATCACTACAATAAATTGACCTCTTGTTTTAAGTCTCAAGGCTTCTATTCTAGGCTGTATTTTATAAATTCCTTTTTCCATTCCTACATTATCTATAACTACTTCCATAGCTGCAACAGAGGTAGCCATATTCATAACAGCCTTACCTTTTTCTTCTTTTAATATCATCTTGGAATAATTCATAAAAAAATAAGTTACAATAATTAAGGTAAAACATATTATACTAGTTACTAAAATTATCATTTTATTTTGAAGTTTCATTAAAACCACCTTTATTTAAAATACTTGTATACATATATTTTTAAAAATACCATTATAATACATAAACAAAAGAAAAACTGCTAACATTGTTAGCAGTTTTCTTTCTATTTAACTTCTAATTTATAGAATTTTTTCTTCCCTCTTTTTATTAATGCATATCCATCTTTTATAAAATCTATAGAGAATTTAGCATTAACATCCTCTATCTTGGTTTCATTTATAGTTAATCCGCCTTGTTGTATAAGTCTTCTTCCTTCTGCTTTAGATGGTACTATCTCTGTTTGAACCAATATATCTAATATATTACCTTCTAACATATCATTGCCTATAGTGACTGTAGGCACATTAGACATATCAACTCCACCACCAAATAAGCTTTCTGCAGCAGTCTTAGCTTTTTCTGCTTCTTCTTCTCCGTGAACAAGCTTTGTAACTTCATAAGCAAGTACTGTTTTAGCTTCATTTATTTCAGATCCTTCTAATGCAGAAAGTCTCTTAACTTCATCCATAGGTACAAAAGTTAATAATGATAAACATTTTTCAACGTCAGCATCATCAATATTTCTCCAGTATTGATAAAAATCAAAAGGAGAAGTTTTTTCTGGATCTAACCACACAGCACCATTTGCAGTTTTACCCATTTTATTTCCTTCACTATTAGTTAACAGTGAACAGGTCATACCATATGCTGCTTTACCTTCTTTTCTCCTTATAAGCTCCATACCTGCTAAAATATTGGACCATTGGTCATCTCCACCTAATTGCATAGTACAATTGTATTTTTGATTTAATACTAAGAAATCATATCCTTGCATTAACATATAGTTAAATTCGAGGAAAGATAATCCTTTCTCCATCCTTTGCTTAAAGCATTCTGCTGTAAGCATTCTATTAACAGAAAAATGAACTCCTACTTCCCTTAAAAATTCAACATAGTTAAGATCTAATAGCCAATTAGCATTATTTTCAAGTATAGCTTTATCATCATTAAAATCTATTAATCTTGATAATTGTTTTTTAATACCTCTAATATTCTCCTCTATATCTTCTCTTGTAAGCATTTTTCTCATGTCAGTTCTTCCTGATGGATCTCCTACCATTGCAGTACCACCACCAACTAATGCTATTGGTCTATGACCTGCTTGTTGCATATGGGACATAAACATCATAGCTATAAAATGCCCAACATGAAGACTATTTGCTGTTGGGTCAAATCCTATATAAAAAGTAACTTTCTCTTTTCCTAATATTTCTTTCATTTCTTCTTCGTGTGTTAACTGTTTTAAAAATCCACGTTCTTTTAAAACGTCATATACATTTGTATTACTCATTTTAATTCCTCCTTTTGTAGTACGATATTAATTTTAATAATAAGAATTAGCTATATCTCTTTTTGAATTCAAAATTTAAAATTATCATTGAAATTTCTTTAAAAATATTTTTTAAAGCTTTTATAGTTTTTTAAATAATAAAAGCCCCTAGTTAAAAAACTAGGGACGAAATTTTCCGTGGTACCACCCAAATTGATTTTGTAAAAAATCCACTCATATCTCGTAACGTAAGAAATGCCGTATCAGCCTACTATTAAAATCTAAGTTCAGCCTAAAGCTCAAGAATGTATTTCATTATGTTCCTCAACTGATTTTCACCAACCATCAGCTCTCTTTATGATTTCCATAACTACTTATTTCTATCATCGCCTTTAAATATAAAATTTATTATTACTATAATACTATTATTCTTTAGTAAATACAAGTATAAATTATATAAAATAACTGGGTTTAACTAATATATCTCTTTATCTCATCTGGTAACTGTCTAGGATCTCCACTAATATTTATGAAAAACTCAACGTTAAACTCTTGAGTCAAATATTCAATTTTATAAAATAATTTTTTCATTTCTTCCAAGGATGAAATTACTCCATTCATAACTCCGTCTATCATAATAGCTTCAATGTCATAGTCTTGTGCTATCATTCCACATAAAAAACCATAGAAATCTTTTGCATTATCTACTTTAAAGTCCTCTGCGCATATAAACCTTATCTTCCTATCTAGTTCAAAAACCATTCTTCTGTCATCATCAACATAAACTAAGTTACCCTTTGCCTTCGAAACCTTGTCATTTGCTAAGCTAACAAGAGCCTTTGTTTTTCCTGAGCCTTTTTTGTTACAGAATACATGAATCATTTTTAACGCCCCCAGACTTATTTTATTATTTAATTATTACTATGAGTTACTATGTTTGAGTTATATTCATTATATATTATTCAGAATATTTTTACAATAAACTATCAGGAAAATTTTCAATTAATGTAAATCCATTTATAAATTTCTCACTTTTACAATAACTAAATCTTATATAACTATTCATTCTAACCTATATTTTATAAAATAATCTCTGGTCTTGAAATATTTTTTATATTAGTTTTGTAATTATTTTTGAATTTTTTGAATTTTAAATTATATACTATTTTCTCCCAATAAATTATTTTTTCCATATGCCCTGTAATCCTCTTCATAACTGGCTTTTATATTATTCTATGCAGATAATAATTTTAATTTACTCATATACATAAATTGTTACTTTCATAAAAAAATTTCCACTTATTTTGAAAAATTCTATTGTATTATATAATAATTATGCTATAATAATATTAGGGTTTTATTCAACTCTAATAGATTGAACAAGGTTAATTAGAACAAGGCAATTATCCCCTCCTTTAATCGAGGAAAAGAAAGTGATAGTATCCATTGTTTAATTAGTCCTTAGATTAAAAGGAGGTCATTAATAATGGCAGATAGAAATATTACTTGTAAAGATTGTGGAAAAGAATTTGTATTCACTGAGGGAGAGCAAGCTTTCTACAAAGAAAAAGGATTCGAAAATGANNAAAATTCTAGAAATAACTATAGCAAATAATAACTAGAATACTAAGAGAGCAATTGCTCTCTTTTTTAATTTTAGACCATATGGATAATATTTTTTTTATATAAAGACTTTATATAAAAAAATAGAGGGTATAATTCCCTCTACCTTATTAAAACTTTATGTGTTTTTTTAATTGTGTCGCTAGTGGTAACGCTATAACCATACCAGCTGCAACTTGCAATGCATTACTTGGAATAGCTACTATTGCATTAGGTAAGTCATATATTATCCAACCTGCAAAAAAATACCCTATTATCATAACAACTCCTGAAATAACAAAAGCAAAGAAGTTGTTCATAAAATTTTTCCCCTCATAACCATTTCTATAAGCTAAAGCACCAGCAATATAAGCCATTGAGCCTTTTATTATAAAAGTAAATGGAGCCCAAATAATATATGGGGAAAGTACATCAAATAAAGTCATTCCTATCGCTCCTGCCACAGCTCCCTTTTTCCTACCTAACAATACTGCTGCAACAAAAATTGCACTATCACCTAAGTGAAGTACACCTTCTCCAGAAATAAATGGTACATGTATTATACTAGTTGCAATATAAATTATTGCAGCCATTATAGCAACTTGTACTAATGATAACGCTGTATTACTATTTACACCATTCTTAGTAGTTACCTTGTTATTTCCCATACTAAACACTCCTCCATAAAGTTTTCCCATATTAATTATACATATAAACAAAAAAATTACAATGTTTTGTTTATAATATTTAAAAAGTTTTGTATATTTTATTGTCCTTTAGAGGAAACTAATTTTAATTGCAAATTTATAAGTGAATAGTTCTATTAAGTTTATAAATTTGTTTTAAAAGAAAAAGCTTATATATAATAAGTAAAATTTTATTTATTATTCTGCTTTTCTATATATTGTCTACAGTTAAAGCATTTTTATAAAAATATTCAAAAATTCTTTGAAGAAAGGTAGGTGAAAACCGTTATTGTTACTTATAAAAATCTATTATAAAACTATTTATCTTTTTATCCATTGAATATGTGACATTATATTAGTAAATATAAAATTACAACTATACTTTCACTTATGCTTAATAAAGCTTTAAGTAGATAAGATCCTTAATAAATTAATCATTAGAGTAAGCATTTCTGCTTACTATGAGTTACATAGAAATTCGATCTCTTCTAGTGATATATAAAATAAAAATAGCATTTTATGAAGATCAACAAATTAAAGATAAAATCAACAATAAAGTTTTATAATATTTTTATTAAATTTTATAAGTTTTACATAACGGATGATAGCTAAATGACATATTTACGGTGGTTTGGCGGTTTTATGTTACTACTATTATTAATATGTCTCTTCTTTTTAATTGGTGGAAATTTGATAAATGTGCTGTTAATAATCAGTTTGTTTACTATAATTCAAGATATATTTCATAAATATTTACGTCCATAAAACATCTCTAAAAGCGGAGTCAAAAATGATTCTTAATTTTTAAATTCCTTTTTCCAATCTATCTATAATTAGTTTTTTAAAAGCAAGAAAGCGTGAATTCATCACGCTTTCTTTGTTAGGTATTTCAAAATATCTTAATCATTATTTTTAGCTATATCTGATAATACTAGGCCATCATTATGCTCTAATGCCCAACTTATTCCCCAATCATTTTGGAAAATCAGTAAATCTCTATCTTTAAAGTCTTTTACCACTTTAGTATCACTAGTAATATTCAATTTTTCTGCTGGTATATCAGAATTTTCAATCCATCTTATATTTCTAAAGGAAAGCATATCCATTTTAATATCAACATTATACTCATTTTTAAGTCTAAATTCTAAAACTTCAAACTGGAGTACTCCTACAACACCTACAATAATTTGTTCTGTACCTATATGAAGTTCTTTAAATACTTGAATAGCACCCTCTTGAGAAATTTGAGTTATTCCTTTTATGAATTGTTTTCTTTTCATTGTATCTACTGTTCTAACTCTAGCAAAATGCTCTGGTGCAAAAGTTGGTATTCCCTCAAATTTTAACTTATTGTTTGGAGAACATAGTGTGTCACCTATACTAAAAATACCTGGATCAAATACCCCTATTATATCTCCAGCATAAGCATTCTCTACTATTTCCCTATCCTGCGCCAAGAATTGCTGAGGTTGTGAAAGTTTAACTTTACTATTTCCTTGAATGTGGAAAACTTCCATGCCCTTTTCAAATTTCCCTGAACAAATTCTCATAAATGCTATTCTATCTCTATGTGCTTTGTTCATATTAGCTTGTATCTTAAAAACAAAGGCAGAAAAATCCTCTGAGAATACATCTATTTTACCTTTATCTGATATTCTAGGTAATGGTACTGTAGTTAAATTTAAGAAATGCCCTAAAAATGGTTCTACTCCGAAATTTGTTAATGCACTTCCAAAAAATACAGGAGTTAATTCTCCTCTTTTAACTTTTTCATAATTAAAATCATCTCCTGCTACATCTAAAAGCTCTATATCTTCTAAAAGTTTTTCATATAGTGAATCTCCAATAGCTTCTCTTACTGCATCTTCATCTTCCATAGGAATTATATCTGTTTCAACTTCAGTTTGTCCATGGTTCCCTGCATTAAATATTTCTATTTCTTTTTTCTCTCTATCATAGACTCCTTTAAAGTGCATTCCTGTACCTATTGGCCAATTTATTGGATAAGATTTAATTCCAAGTTCATTTTCAAGTTCTTCCATAAGTTCAAAAGGATCTCTTGTTTCTCTATCCATTTTATTTATAAAAGTAAATATAGGAATTTCTCTTATACTACAAACATGAAATAACTTTCTTGTTTGTTCTTCAACCCCTTTAGCCCCATCAAGTACCATAACTGCACTGTCCGCTGCCATAAGAGTTCTATAGGTATCTTCACTAAAATCCTGATGCCCTGGAGTATCTAATATATTTATACAAAATCCATTGTAATTAAACTCCATTACTGAAGAAGTAACGGAAATTCCTCTCTTTTTTTCTATTTCCATCCAATCCGAAACAGCATGTTTAGCTGTTTTTCTAGCTTTAACAGACCCTGCAAGTCTAATAGCTCCTCCATATAAAAGTAATTTTTCTGTAAGTGTAGTCTTACCAGCGTCAGGGTGAGAAATTATAGCAAAGGTTCTTCTTTTTTCAATTTCTTTTATGTAATCGCTCAAAAGTACCGCTCCTTTATTTAAATATATTAACTATTTTATCCTAAATCTTCACAAAATATATAAATTTAAAATTTTATAAATATCCATATAACTATTATTGTAAAGAAAACTATAATTTATTGTATATTATCATCACTTTAATCTTTAGTAAAATTAGCTAAGTTAATAAGATTTTTATAAGATTTAGGCTATGTTCTGTAAATAAACCTACCTTATATAATATCATATTGATTTGTATAAAACAATTTTTAAAAATATTTTTTAGTTAAGATATAGATGTACTACTTTCAAATTTAATCTATACATTTTATAATTACATTATTGAATTCTTTAAATTTCTACCTTATACAATTGAAAATTGACAATAAAGAATTAAAATAAAAAAGACATTTAGTGACTAAAATATAGCCTCTAAATGCTTTCTCCCGCAACTTCTGAAGTTGCACCTTTTATCCCAATTATGTCTAATATTTGTTTCGCTCTTTCTCTAGTGTTTCCCGTTAATTTAATATACGGTACAGACTCTACATCTAAAAACTGTTTAATAGCTTCATCTACTTTGCTGGCAGTTTCTTCATCTTGCCATCTAACTCCATCTTTAGAGTATCCAAATTCTCGTCCTACATAAAATATATGATCGTATTTTGAAATATCTCTAATTGCAAGGCCATAAAGATCTTTTAATATCTCTATTTCTTTTACAGTGCGTTTTTTATCACCTAACATAAACCTTGCATATATGTATGGAACAAAAGTAGCATAATCAGTAATAGCATACTCAAAAATTTCTAGCTCTTCTTCTAACTTAGCTTGGCCTAAATATATACCATATTGTTCAGATATAGTTTCAATCATACCCTTTTCTCTTAAATATTCTGTACTATATTCTGCCGCACAGCCTACATCTAATCCTAATATTTTCATATCAACATATAATTGTTGTATAAGTGTAGTCTTCCCACATCTTGGTCCACCCAAAACTGCTATTCTAGTAGTCATTGCTTATGACCTCCAAATATTTTAATTGCATAGTAAATTATAGCAATTTACTATGCAATTTTCAACATTTTACTTAGATATGAAGCAAAATCTCTTAAATAAATCTAATTATCTTGGTATAAGTCCAATCTTTTTCTGCATTTTTCTTAATGTCTTTGTAGCTACATAATTTGCTTTTTCTGAACCTTTTTTATAGATTTCTTCAAGATAATCCTTATTTTCTAGAAGCTCTTTAACCTTTTTTTGAACTGGCTCAAGCTCAGAAATTATTGCTTCTCCTACATCCTTCTTAAATTCTGCATATCCTAAACCTTCATATTTCTTCTCTATTTCTTCCATTGTCATTCCTGTTACAGTGCTTAGAATGGTCATTAAATTTTTAACTCCTAATTGGTCATCATTATATTTAACTACACCTAAGCTATCTGTAACAGCTCTAGAAATTTTCTTTCTTATAACCTCAGGTGGATCCATAATTAATATATATCCATTTGGATTATTTTCAGATTTAGACATTTTCTTCTCTGGATTTTGTAAATCCATTATTTTAGCTCCAGTTTTACCTACATAAGCTTCAGGTATTACAAAAGTAGGACTGTATAGCCTATTAAATCTTTCAGCTAAATCCCTAGCAAGTTCTAAATGTTGTACTTGATCAACTCCTACAGGCACCACATCTGTTTGATATAAAAGTACATCTGCTGCCATAAGCACTGGATAGTTAAATAATCCAGCACCTATACTTTCTCCACTATTCTTAGATTTATCTTTATATTGAGTCATTCTGCTAAGCTCTCCCATATAACTATTACAAGTTAAAAGCCAAGATGCCTCACAATGAGCTGGTACATGTGACTGAATAAATAGTGTATTAGTATCTGGATTTATGCCTGCCGCTATATAAATTGCTAAAATTTCTAAAGTTCTTCTTCTAAGCTCTGCTGGACTTTGTGATACAGTAATTGCATGTAAATTAACTACACAAAAATAACATTCATATTCCTTTTGAAGTTTAGTCCAATTCTTAATAGCTCCTAAATAGTTGCCTAATGTTAAATCTCCTGAAGGTTTTATTCCACTAAATATAACCTTTTTTTTATCTTCCATAAAATTTCCTCCTTTATCTTTTAAAATTATTCCCTAAAGTGAACTACTACCACTTACTTCGTTGAAGTAGTAGCTTCGTGGTCAATACTCCCAACGAAGCAAGTTTACCCACGCTCAAAAGGTCGAACCAACCTCGTTACAATACCAAAATTACATTACTAATTTCAGCAAATTTACACTAGCATTTATATCCCTATCATGATGTACACCACAATTCGGGCAAATCCATTCTCTAAGTGCTAGATTTTTTACTTCTGAATTTTTATACCCACACTCTGAACATAATTGACTACTAGCATAATTACTAGGTGCTATTATAAGTTCTCTCCCATACCAATCAGCTTTATATTCTAACATTTTTCTAAATTCTGACCAACTAGCTTCACTTATAACTTTTGCTAGTTTATGATTCTGCTGCATGTTCTTAACTTTTAAGTCTTCAATAACTATAGATTGGTTTTCTCTAATGAGTTTTATTGATAACTTATGTAAGAAATCTTTTCTTTGATTTGCTATCCTTTCATGTAATTTAGCTACTTTTAACCTAGCTTTATTTCTATTGTTACTACCCTTTTGCTTTCTTGATAAGTACTTTTGTGACTTAATTAATCTTCTTTCTGATTTTCTAAGATGCTTTGGATTAGGCTCTTTGTATCCATCAGAACATATGGCAAATTCCTTAAGCCCTACATCAACTCCAATTTTCTTATCAACTTTAGGTAATTTTATATTTTCAGTATCAACTAAAATAGATATATAGTATTTACCACTAGGAACTTGACTTATAGTACAGCTCTTAATTAATCCATTGAATTGTCTATGCTGCTTTATCTTTATCTTAGTCTTCAATTTTGGTATTTTTATTTTATTATTTTCAATATATACAGTACCTTTTTGATTATTAGTTGTATAACTATAATGGTTATTCTTCTTACTTTTAAATTTAGGAAATCCTACTGATTTATCTCTAAAAAAGTTCTTATAAGCTTTGTCTAAATTTAATTGTTCATTAGCTAAAGCTAAACTATCTACTTCTTTTAACCAAAGAAATTCAGCTTTATATTGTGCTGGTGTAGGATATTTAATTTTTTTAATATCTAAATTCTCATTTTCTTCATAGGCTTTAATCCTATCGCTTAACATTTTGTTATAGATAAATCTAGTACAACCAAATGTTTTAGCTAAATACGTCCTCTGTTCTTCATTAGGATATATTCTATATTTATAAGCTTTTATCATATCCTCACCTCATTTCATTCCTTGATTTTCTATATATTTTTTAATTACCTCTATTGAAGAACCACCTGTCGTAAATAAACAGTAGCTTCTTGACCAAAAATATCCTTTCCATAATTGTTTTCTTATTTATGGAAATTCCTTTTTTATCAATCTATTACTAGCATTCTTATAAGTATTTATGAATTTTAATAACTCACTATTAGCATGCGCTTTGAATAATACATGAACATGATCTCTATCATGTTCCCACTCCACAGTTGTTATATTATATTTTTTGCTTATAGTATCAAATATATCTTTCAATCTTATACTTACATCATCAATAACTTCTCTTCTATATTTTATTATCAATACTTGATGGTAATATAATGAGAATACTGAATGGCTATTACTATCAAAATCCATTAGTATCACTACTTTTTATAATTTACTACTGAGTTTACTTTAGCATAAAAAATAGCATAAGCAAGTTGTTTTTACGCATTCATCCTCACCTTACTTCGTTGAAGATGAGGATGAATGCTAGGTTACGTTAAATAAAAAAGCCCTATGGAAAAATTCCATAGGGCGCTATCATACGCGGTGCCACCTAAATTCAAAACTAATTAATTTAGTCTTCTTTATGAGATACATTATAATATCTTACCTCTATAACGGGAGGTTCACGTCAAAGACTACTTTAAGTTCATCTTGAATCTCAAAGACCCATTCAGCTTAAGCATAATTATGATAATTCCACCATCTATCACTCTCTTTAAATCTGTTTTTTAAGCTTACTTACTTCTTTTCAACGATTTTATTAATTTTCTTTTTTATATATGATATGACATTAAGCAGATAATGTCAATAGTTTTTATGATTTCCACAATCCGTGTAAATTACAATATTCTCTTGCGTATAAAACTTTATCCAGAGTTGTGCTAAAAACAGCTTCTGGTTTTTCATCAACGCTTAAATATTTTCTGTAAACTCTATCTTCTGTATGAAGTTCTATCCACTCAATATGATGTTCTGGTGTCATTGGATGCTCTACTGAACCTATTCTAACAACAACTTTTCCATCCACTTCTTCTAACACAGGAACATGCTTTTCATTAGCTGCATCAGTAGTATTTTCTTTTTTAAGAGTCATAGGTTTACCACAGCAAACTAAACTACCTCCAGCAGCATGTACAACCTCTATCATATTTCCGCAAATATCACATTTATAAACTTGTCTTAATTCTGTCATATTAATTCCTCCTTATTTAATAAAAATTGTAAATATATAAAGAAATAACTAGTTAAAGATGCCAAGTATATCTTCCGTCATGCATATATATATTCCAATAGTAGTTAGATTATCATCCATCCTAAAGACATAATATACAACGAAATAAATGTGCATACTGATCAGTTATTTTTTATATGCTAAAATACTAGTACTTACTATACTGCAATTTGTATTAAAGCCATATTTATAACAATTGTCATAAATATGGATAAAATTACAAATTCTCTAATTTTAGTATCATTAATTATCTTATTCTACAAAAAGAAATATTCTCCTTTTAATTCTATAATTTATCCAAAATATATTTAGTATTATTTTTTATATTGTACGCAAAATAACTGTAAGAGTCTGAAATAAAATAACTAGTTAAAAATGATGGTAATATTTTATATCAGGTTAAAAGTTAACTTACATTGATAAGTTCTATCCACGTTATAGGTGGTGTGACAGAAAATAAATTAATATAATGACTAGCTTTTTTAAAAAATACTTAAATTAAATCATATTTATATAAGGGAGTGATTTTTATGGCGAAGAGGAAAAAAAACTCTTATGGACCAAATGAACGCGAATTTTTAGAAGCACCATTAAAAGAAGTTAGAGCTTATTCATTAAAAGATTATACAAAGCTTCCTGATAATGTAAGAGATAATATTGTATCAAATAATATCTCCAATCAAGAATTCGACTATACTTATAATAGTGGTTCAGATATACCTGGTTTTAAATCTGAAAAAACTTTAAAGAAAAAATAATTTATTTTAAATGCCTTAACCTAGCTTTTAAAGCTAGGTATTTTTATATGGTGAAAAATTCAAAAAATTGTTATAATCAAAATATAAGGAAATTAAGAAGGTATACCATAAAATTTAAAATATTTAGTTTTAGGAGGAAAGTACATGATAAAATCTATTTACCCAACAATTTTTGTAAAAGACATGGAAATATCTACAAATTTTTATAAAAAGCTTTTAAATCTTAAAGAAAAAAGAAATTTTACTCCTCAACCTAATGTACACATAATAATATTAGGTGATGAAAACAATAACCTTATTGAATTTATAAAAAATAATAATATAAACTCTGAAAGCTCATCTAAGTCTAATATGTCTGTAATAGTTCATGTTGAAAATATAGATAAAATGTTAGATATTATTAAAAGTGAAAATATTGAAATCTTACAGGGACCTATAACTACAGATTTAGGCGCTAAAATCATATTTGTAAAGGATATGGACGGAATCACCATTGAACTTATAGAAGAAGATTTTAACTAAAAAAACGTGGTTAACCACCACGTTTTTTTAGTTAATAGTTTATAGTTAAATGTTAACTTATTATTTTTAAAAAAGATGTATTAATTATAAGTTACTTCTATATTATATTGTCCTTCATCAAAATAAGGGATAAAATTATCTTCAATTTTTTTATTATTAAGATAAATACTCTTTTTGTCACCTTTTTTAATCCTAATATTATAAATAGCCTTATTAAACCTATATTGTATTTCATATTGCTCCCAAGGTAAAGAGCTGCAAGGATTTATAGTGAATCCTTTCCCATCTTTAAGAGAAAATCCTAAAATTCCCTCAATAGCTACTTTATACATCCATGAAGAAGTTCCTGTGTACCAACTCCAACCACCTCTACCTACATGAGGCTCAACAGAATAAACATCTGCCGTCATTACATAAGGCTCTGTTTTATAAATTTCTGTGGATAAATAATCACTACTATGATTTATAGGATTAATCATGTTAAAGAGTTTTATCGCAATATCGCATTTACCCATTTTAGCAAAAGCCAGTATTGCCCAAGTAGCAGCATGAGTATATTGACCTCCATTCTCCCTAACTCCTGGTATATATCCTTTAATATATCCTGGTTCAAGTTTTGATTTCTTAAAAGGAGGAGTTAATAATAATATCATTCCCTTATCTTCTCTTACTAAATATTTATAAAGATTATTCATAGCTTCTTCTGCTCTTTCCTTATCTCCAGCCCCAGAAATAACAGACCAGGATTGACTTAGTGAATCTATTCTACACTCTTCATTATAAGATGATCCCAATGGAGTACCATCATCAAAGTAAGCTCTTCTATACCACTGTCCATCCCATCCATTTTCCTCTAGAGATTTTTTTATAAACTGCTGTATTTCATCATATTTTTTATAAGATTTATCATCATCTTTAAAGCTACAAATATCTTTAAAGCTGTTTAAGATACTATATAAAAACCATGCAAGCCAAACACTTTCTCCTTTTCCTTTATTGCCTACGGTGCTCATTCCATCATTCCAGTCACCACTACCCATTAATGGTATATTATGTTCTCCAAATTTTAATGATTTTTCTATAGCCCTTAAGCAATGTTTATATAAACTTTCTTTTAACTCCGATCTAGGTGAAATTCTATATCTTTCATCTTCACCTTCTCTAAGTTCTTCATCTTTTAAATAGTATATTTCTTCATCTAAAATACTATAATCTCCTGTTTTATCGATATAATCACTAACTACATAAGGAAGCCATAATAAATCATCACTAAACCTAGTTCTAATTCCACTATCTATAATTGGATGCCACCAATGTTGTACATCTCCTTCTTCAAATTGTCTTGAAGCAGCATAGAGAATTTGATTTTTAGTAATTTTATGATCTAAATAGCATGTTGCCATAACATCTTGAAGCTGATCTCTAAAGCCAAATGCTCCTCCACATTGATAAAATGCAGTTCTAGCCCATAGCCTACAACATATAGTTTGATACATGAGCCATCCATTTATCATTATATCAAAGCTTTTATCTGGAGTATTAACCTGAAGTGTATTTAAACGTATATTCCAATAATCTTTTACTTCTTTTAAGGAAGCATTTATATTTTCTATACTTCTATACTTTTCTATGGTTTTCTCTAAAACTTCTCTACTCTCTTCAGCTCCAAAAATAATGACAACTTCTTTTTCTTCATTTTCTTTAAGTTTAATAGTGGTCATTGATGCCAAACAAGGATCTAATCCTCCTCCATGGGTACCTCTTAGCTCCTTATATTTCATAGCTCTAGGATTTGAAATGTTACCTTCTTCTCCTAAAAACTCAACTTTATCTCCACTAAAAGATATCTGTTCTTCTCCGTTAATAGTTAAATAACATATAGTATCTTTAAATGGTGTATTATAAGAATTCTTACTGGATATATATGACTTCTCATTATCTATTTCAGTAAAGATTTTTTTGTAAGTATTTTCTCTAACAACACCCATAGTTAATTCTGCATAATAGGCTACACGTAATTCTCGTTCATAATTTTCATTGTTCTTAAGTTTTAATTTTATGAGCTTTGCATTTTCATCTATAGGTACAAACATTGTAGTTTCAGAAGTTATTCCAAAATTATAATGGACAAATTTAGAGTAACCAAAACCATGTTCAATTATATAAGTTTTATTATCTCTTATAGGCTTTGGTGTTGGGCTCCAAACTTCCTGCCCATCACTAATATATATACATTCACTGCAATAATCTACAATATAATCATTGTTCCATATGGTTAACTTATTTTCCCTACTATTTTTAAACCAAGTATAAGATGTTCCACTCTCAGACACTAAGAATCCAAAATTAGGATTACTTATTACATTTATCCAAGGTGCAGGGGTATTTTGATTATCTTTAAGTATAATAGTATAATTTTTCCCATTATCTCCAAAGCCACCATATTGGTTAAAATACTCTAGTTGTGGAATTTTAATATCTATATCTTCCTTATAGTTATATCTTTTCTTCTCTTTTTTTGTATCATCCTCTAAAAAGACTATTTTATTTTCCTTTTCCATATAATTTATTTGTGAAGCTAAAGTTCCCTTATCGCCCTGAACAACTACAGAAGATATCGCTTTAAACAAGTTTATATCTTCTTCAGGTATAGTTGATGAAAGTAAAAATACTCCACCTTTTTTATTCTCTAGATACTTCAAGTTAGTTGAAGATATTAAATCTCTTATACTTTTTTGAAGAGGAAGTTTATAACTTATAGGTTCTAAATTTAATATTACTAAATCAAAAAATATATGTTTTCTTCTTAGATAACTATGAGCATCGATAATTTGCCTTACAATATCTATGTGTTTTTCTTGTTCTACCACTACTAAAACCATAGGTATATCGCCAGATATTCCATATCCCCATAAATCTCTTTGCCCTTTATTGAGCTTTATAATATATTTTTCTCTTTCTCTATAGCTAGAATTTAAAAATAATATTTTTGATGCTAATTGCTGATATAAATTTCCTTGAGTAGATTTTATATTTAAGTTTTTCATTTCTTTTTGACAATATTCAAAACTTAAACTATATAACTTATTTATTGTTTCTACTTCACTATATTTTTTTGAAATTTCTATCAATTCTTCTCTATCATAGTTAAAAGAAGTTAAAAAATGAATTTTGCAACTACTTTTAGGTTTTACTTTAACTCTCTTTCTTAAGCTTATAATAGGGTCAAGTACAGCACCTACGGTGTTAGTCAGCATTATATTATTTTTTATAGCTTGAGGAGCATTCTTATCGTTACCTCTTCCTATAAATTTTGCTCTTGAAGTTTCATACTCTAAAGCACCTATTACCTCTCCTTCTACTACTGCATATTGCATCATATAAGGAGTTTTCTCATTTTTATGTCTAGGATTTCTATTAGCTATTATTAAGTCATCTTCTCCTATAAATTCTGTTTTTATAAATAAGTTTCCAAAGGCAGGATGAACTAAATCGCCATCATATTCCTGAAGTACAACCTCACAATAACTGGTGATCTCTAATATTTTCTCTTCTTCACTATTGTTTTTTAATTCTAAAGTTCTGAGCTCTAAATTCTCATCTTTAGATAACACTATAGAAGTTTTAGTCAACAACTCACTATCGTTTCTTATATACTCAATTTTATCTAAATAAAAATTAGCAGTATATTTCTCTCTATGCTCCCTACAAGGTTCATAGGTTGAAGAAAAATATTCTCCATTATTAATATCTTTTACATAAAAGAACATACCAGTATTATTATTTGCATTTTTTTCTCTATATCTATAAAGTAGTAATTTATCTATCTTTGAATATCCACTACCACTATTTGTTAGCATTACACTATAATTATTATTAGATAAAAGACCAATTATAGGATACTTGCTAACTGGAGATTCAATTTTTCTAGGTATAATCTTTTGTATATCATGCATACTTTTTTGAATTGCATATTTCTTTTCTCTATCATAAATTACTCTTTTAGAAATCTTTTCTTGCAATAATAACTCTGTAGCTCGAACCATTGCCATTGAATGAAAATATTTTTGGAGTATATTATTGTTTAATATATTATCTATAGCCATTATGCTCATACCTAAATGATGTATCATATAACATTTTACAACTTGCTTATTCACATCTTTTGAAACTCTATCTGGAGTATAATCTATAGCTTCATAAAAACCATATAATCCTTCCGACCCTTCTTGAATAAGTTTGCCTATATTTCTAAATCCCTTTTCTTGATTTCCCATAAGTGACATTATAGTTGAGTAAGGTGACACAACTAATTCATTTTCAAGACCTCTTTGTAATCCTAATGTTGGCACTCCAAAGGCCTTATATTGATAATTTGAATCCATGTCAAAGTTGTAATAAGCACTTTCTGAAATACCAAATGGAACTTTTTTATTTTTTCCATATTCTATTTGTGAATTTAAAGAAAACTCATAACTTTCATCTAATAGAGTGTTAGGATAATTTTTCATTATAAGCCTAGGCATATAATATTCAAACATAGTACCACTCCAAGATACTAACCCTTTTCCTACACCATCAGTGGTCATAGCTCTTCCAAGTTTAAACCAATGACTTGTTGGTACTTCATTTTTAGCAATAGCTATAAAACTTGCCTGTCTTGCCTCTGAAGCTAAAAGATCATAATAACTTTTTCCTCTACTATTACTTTCTAAATCATAGCCAATGGAAAATAATTCTCTATCCTTATCAAAAAGTATAGAAAAATCCATTGCATAAGCCATATTTAATACTTTTTCTTTTACTTCATCTATAGAGTTTATTAATGTGTTTATTTTATTTATACTGTTTTTTAGAAAAGACTTTCCTTCACTTGATTTTACTTTTCCCATTAACACATTAATCTTACTTTCATACTCTTTTAATGTATTATAGGTAGCAATATTATCTATTTCATTTAAAATATCATCATCATAACACTCCAAATGAGTAATCCAAGGAAATATATTATCTATTTCTTTGATATAGCCTTGTAAGTCTTCTATAAGTTTGTTAGTCCAATAAGTTGACTTCAAATCTTGAATTTCTAATATTTCTTTTACCCTTAATAATAAATTACAGCAATTGTGCCTAAAAGAAATTAAATCATTAGTATTGTTATCAAATTCATCTTGAAGCATCAAATATATATATTGTTTAGATGGAAAACTTTCAATTTCTTCCGCTGCTAAGCTAATTGTATCTTGAATTCCTTTAGTGATAGACGTAATAAAAGGCTTTTCTTCATAGATATTTAAAGCTTCATAAGTAGTAAACAAATAACTTGCTAAATTTCCGCTATCTACTGTGGAAATATATCTTGGATATAATGGTTCTTTAGTTTCACTATTATACCAATTTAAAAAATGTCCTCTATGTTTTTCTAATTCTTCCATGCTATTTATAGAGTTTTCTATTCTTTTTACAGCTTTTAAAATGCTAATATAGCCTAAATCTACAGCAGTTATATTTGAAATAATACTCATTCCCATATTAGTAGGAGAAGTTCTTAATGCTGCACCTTTATATGGTTCTTCTTGATAATTATCCACCCCTAAGTAATTACACTCTTCAGTTATAAAATCTTCAAAATATGCCCAAGTTTTTCTAGCTATCCTTCTTATTGTAGCCTCTTCATTTTCTCCCATGGTATATATCTCTTTTTCATTTTCAATACTAATTAACCATGCTATCATAGGGCTTAAAAACCATAAGATACAACTTGGTAATAAAGACAATCCTACATTTATGTTGTTATAAAAAGCTGCAGTCAGTATAATTAAAGAAATTATACTACCATACCACATAGAGTATATGTATGCTTTTAGACTTTTCCCTGAAGTTCTCTCTACATCTGCTGCTGTTTGCCACTGTAATAGATTTTTCTTAGATATAGTCATTCTATAAATAGTTCTAATTATAGCATCTAGCATTAAATATCCTTGATAAGGTAAAAATACATATATAAAAAATACTTGTTTAAATACCATTTTTCCATCTTGTATTCTTCCACTTAAGCTAATGCCTTTTAGTGGTGATACAACATATTCAGTAACATCAAATAGTATAGGCGTGATGAGAGATATAAATGCAACCATATACCATTTATCAGTTCCATCAGGTAATAATTTTATTAAAGTAAAAAATAGTAGTATTATCATAGAAGGCGAAATTAAACTTCTTCTAAGATTGTCAAAGATTTTCCATTTAGATAATCTATTTATTGGACTTTTCTTAAATAGCCAAGGGATAAGCTGCCAATCTCCCCTAACCCATCTATGAAGTCTTTTGGAACTTGAATTATAATAAGCTGGATAATCGTCTATTAACTCCACATCTGTTATAAGCCCAGCCCTAACATAGGAACCTTCCAATAAATCGTGGCTCAATACTCTATTTTCAGGTATTTCATTTTTTAACATATATTCAAATACGTCTAAATCATAAATACCTTTACCAGTAAAAATACCTTCTCCAAAAAGATCTTGATATACATCAGATACTGCCATAGTATAAATATCTATCCCTGTTTCTCCAGAAAATATATTAGAAAAATAGGTTTTATTCGAACTTAAAAGACTTATACTAATTCTAGGTTGCATTAGCCCATAACCTCTTAATACAGCCTTCTTTTCTTTGGCTACATATGCTACATTAAGAGGATGTGCCATTGCACCTATAAGTTTTTTAGCTGCTTCTCTAGGAAGTACTGTATCAGCATCTAAAGTTATTACATATTTTATCTTTCCTAACTCTTCGATACTACTACTAAAAATATTATAAGTTGTATTTTTTTCTCCTCTTAATAGAGCATTAAACTCCATTACTTTTCCCCTTTTTCTTTCATAACCTATATAAAGATTCTCTCTGTCATTATATACTCTATGTCTACATAAAAAGAAAAACTTATCATCCTTATCTTTACAGTATTTTTCATTTAATTCTCTTATATAACTAATGGTATCTTCACCAATTTTTTTATCATCTTCTAATACTTCTCTATCACTATCTCTGAAATCTCCTAATAATACAAAAAACAGATTTTCATCTCTATTAGCTAGATAATAAACTTCTAAATTATCTACTAATTCTTTAGCTCTTTTGCTGTCATTTATAATAGTAGGTACTACTACTGCAGTCTTACAGTCATCTGGTATATTGTTGAATTCAATTCTAGGCATTATGGTTGGAATACATAAGTGAGTAATACTCCAATTCAATATAGAAATTACAACATCACTAAGAGGTATAGCTGTTATCAATACCGCTAATATGTACTTCCATAACCTAAAATTGTAATCATTTATATAGCTCCAATATACAAAGGTTGCAGATAAAATAATAGTTAATAGAATAATAGTTGTTACATAAAATGTAACTGCCTTCCCTTTTATATAGTTTTTTAATCTTTCAAAGCCTTTATAATTAATATTTAGTTTTTTATTTAATTTTTTTCTTCCATCATCAAATAAATAATACCCAATATGATCTTCATAGGGTTTCTCTGTGCTTTCATTTGAACATTCTAAAGCCTTTTTTGCAACATAAGATTCTGGAATATTACTCTGCTTTGATATTTTTTCTACTACATGCCTATAATAATCTTTAGATTGAAAATCCATATTATTGTAAACTTTCAATTTATCTTCTTTTAATATTTGCTCAACTATAGATATTTCTTCAAAAAGCCTTTTATAATTTAAACTATCCACATCTCTTAAAGATGTAATACTATTACCTAATATGGTTTCAAATTTACTTTCTCTTTTATAAGAAGTAGCTATTACAGTGTCCATATTAATTTCTTTAAGCTCTAATTTATCTTCTATCACTTTATTAATTTCATTATTTTCTATTCCATTATCTCTTAAAAGTTTTAATAAATGATCTGCAAAAGTAGTAGTTATTTTTTGTTTTTTTAGTGTTTCATGAAAATTATTTTTTAAACTTCCATCTAATTGACTGTTAATTATATCTTGTGCTAAAATTTCTGCTCTCTTTTTTTCTCTCACTGTAAAAGAAATTTCTTCACAAGTTTTTCCTATGTTTTGAATTAAAGCAGCTCTAATCATAATTGGTAATGCCCATAGTTCACCCATGGTCAATATAGTTTCTTTTTGATAACTGTTAATAAACTCTTTAATTATATTTTCATTTAAGTTTCCTTCGCTATTACTTACAACTTCTACCGCAATTTGATAAACTCTAGGATATCCCTTAAATATACCTCTTTTAGCTACAGGTAAATGTTTATAATATTTATATGGCATATTAAGTTTTATATCATGATATTCTTTCTCTAGAATATACATATTATCTAATATCCATTCTCCACCTTGTATAATATCGCAATTTTTTTTGTACTCCTCATTTATTTCATCATGACAAGCAATAATCTTTTTATAGCACTTTTGAATATTATAAATTAGAGATTTTTTACAGCTCTTATTAGTTATATCACTGTATTTTTGTGAAAGTTCCATAGCTAAGCTATTTAAATCCTCTTTATTATTTTCACCTATCTTAATATAATCTAATAAATCATCATCACTACATTTTCTTAATGTAACAACTCTCAATACTACTAAGAAAACTATCGATAATATAACTATGTACTCCATAAAAATCCTCACTTTCAATATATATTGTCACCTGTATATTATTTCCTAGGTAATCATAATTTATTACTGTATATTAAGTTTTCTGGAATAAAGTTTGTTACAAATTAGTTTTAAAAATGTATAAAATTAAATTTGGAAGTAGTCCATCTATAGTGTACAATGTAATTAATGTTGAATTAGGGGATTGAATTATAATATAGTTCTTTATTGTAGGGAGGATTTAATTTGAAAAACTTAATTATTATAATACTGATTGCTGCAGGAATTTTACAGCTCTTACTGGCTTTATTCATGCCTTGGAAAAAAATCCTTGCAATGTATGAAGAAAACGGAAAAGTTATATCAAATAAAAAAAGATTTATATTTTGCCAAAGATTTTTATATTTACTCATTGGTGGATATATGATTTTAGTTGCTTTTCTTATAAATAAAAACATAATAAAATCAACAGGTGAAATATTAATTATGGGGGTATCCCTAATGATATTAACCTTTTTACCAACACTTAATAAGTATAAATACTTTAAATAAAAGTTATATTTAAAAATAATACTGAATTTAAATGCTAATAATAGGACTATATCAAAAGGTATAGTCCTATTATTTATGTTCTAATATTTTAATGATGATTTTTCAATTCATTTATACAATTCGCAATTATAGTTGAAATATTTAAAGTCCCATCTATATTAAGCTATATATTAATTTAAAGATAACTTATATATGTATATATTTTTTCTTTACTTCGTTAAAATTGATGCGCTATAATTAATTAAAAATAAAAAGTTTAGGAGTGGGATTATTTGTAACTTAGTTAAACTCTCAAGAAAAGATTTAAAAAAGGCCTCAAAGATTTTTGCAAAGGAATTTTTAGATGATCCCTTATATGAGCACATACTTCCTCATACCTCTAATAGGCTAGATGTATTGAACATATTCTTTGAGAATTATATTGAATTACTTTACGATTATAGCAGTTTATATAGCACCTCTGAAGATATGGAAGCCATTGCTCTTATATTTCATTCAGAAAAATTTACTTCATCATTTCAATATATCTCTAAAGTTTTTATAGCTACATTAAAATCTTTTAAAATATGTAGATATGTAAATGTAAAAACATTTATAAAAGGATTTTTTACTCTCCAAAAAATGAGTTCTGCTTGGATAACAGATATAGTAAAAAATGAATATATTCATTTAGATCTAATTGTTGTTCAAAAAAATTTTAGAGGTGAAAAATATATGAGCAAGATTATGAATGAAATTTTAAAAGAAGCTGATGAAAGAAAAGTCCATTGTACTTTAGAAACTCAAAATATAAAAAATGTAAATCTATATACACATTTTGGCTTTAAACTTGTAAAGAATATCAACTTAGCCAATAGTGATATAATTCAATATTGCATGGTATATAAAAAGTCGTGATAAATCACGACTTTGCAAATAATATTTATATGAATTTTCTTAATTCACACTTCATTTCTTCACTAATAAAGGCCGCATTAATGCTATTATAATAAAGTTCTTTATAATTTTCATAGGTTAAACTAAATTCTTTAAATATAGCATTATATTCATTAGTTAATGTTGTATCTGACACAGTTCTATTATCAGTATTCATTGTCACTTTTATTCCATCAGTGTAAAAATTAAAAATAGGATGATCTCCGTAAGAATTTACTGCCTTAGTTTGAATATTACTGGTTGGACACATTTCAAGTGTTATTGCTTTATTCTTTACAATATCATAAGCTTCAGAGCAATCTTTTATAAAAACTCCATGACCTATTCTTTCAGCTTTAAGCATTTGTGCAGCATCTAAAACATTTTTTCCTATTCCTGTTTCACCAGCATGAATAGTAACTCTATATCCATATTCTCTAGCTAATGCAATAGGCTCTATGTATCTTTTAGAAAATTCTGCTTCTTCATTACCACATAAATCTATAGCTACTACACCTTTTTCTAGAAACTTTCTTCCCGCTTCCACCACATCATAAACAGTATCTACAGGAACATTTCTTAAACAAGATAGTATTAAATTACCTTTGATATCATAATCATTTTCTCCATCTTTAATTCCTTCCAATACACTTGATATTATTTCTTCAATAGTTAATCCTTTTTTAGTATGAAGTAGTGGTGCAAATCTAATTTCAATATATTTTGTATTTTCCTTTGCTGCATCTTCCATAAGTTCATAAGCAATTCTTCTTAAGCTTTCCTTAGACTGCATAATATCTATAGGTAATGCAAATCTTTCTAAGTATTCAGAAAGAGAGGTACATTCTAAAGGCGCAATCATCATATTTCTAATAATATTAATATCTGAACTAGGAATATTTATATTCTCTTTCTGTGCTATATCAACAATTGTTTCAGGTCTAACACTACCATCTAAGTGGCAATGCAGTTCGATTTTAGGTAACTTTATCAATTCCATATTACTCCTCTTTTCTATAATAAATGTTAAAGAATAAAAAATCCTGATTACGAAGAAGATACCCATAAGGTATCTTCTTCGTAATCAGGAATTTTGGATTCCTGGTAGAGACCCCCAAACCATATTATTGGGGTTATACGAAGATATTATAAATATTTTATATTATTAAAGTATAATATAAAATATTTATATAAAATTTATATTATTATATCATAATAAAAGTTATAGTCAAGACCTTGTAATTATTACCTAAACAAATTAAAAGTTCCATATAACATAAGCTTAGCTAATAGTATCTTGTAGTTCAATTTAGACTTTATATTAATTTCATATTTTTTAATTCATCAGCTAACTTGTACACATTTTGGTGGCATAACCAAGGCCTCTCCTGAAACAACTACTATTCCATCTTGATTAGTGCAGATGGTTTTTAATTTTACTCTATTTTTTTCAGGAATCATCTCTATTACTTCTACTTCTGCTTTTATTGTGTCATCAATCTTAACTGGAGCTGTAAATTTTAAATTTTGCCCTAAGTATATTGTCCCTGTTCCAGGCAATTGCATTCCTAATACTGCTGAAATTAATCCTGATACTAAGATACCATGAGCAATTCTACCTTTAAACATAGTTTGTTCTGATTGCACCTTATTTATGTGAGCTGGATTTAAATCTCCAGTTATACCTGCAAAAAGATATACATCCGTTTCACTTATGGTTTTTTCTATATAAGATTTATCTCCTATTTGTAATTCGTTTATTGACTTTCCCATAATAACACTCCTTAATTTCTAAATATTTACACAATTCCAAAGCTAGCTAAAATTATACATACTACTGTGGCTAGGACTGGAATAACTACTGTGCACATTCCAATATCAATATAGGATTCCTTGTGTGTAAGACCTGTGATTCCTAGTAATGTTATTACAGCTCCATTATGTGGTAATGTATCAAACCCACCACAGGCAATAGCTGCTATTCTATGGAATGCCTCAGGACTAATTCCAAGGGCTATTGCTTTTTGCATATATATATCACCTAATGCACCTAGTGCTATACTCATTCCTCCTGATGCTGAACCTGTTATACCTGCTAATATACTTGTTGATGCAGCAAGTGAAATAAGTGGAGTACCAGGTATTGAGAGTATTGCTCCTTTAATTAAAGCAAAGGCTCCTAATGATTTTATTACATTACCATATCCAACTTCAGATGATGTGTTAATTATTGCTAGTAAGGATCCAATTGCTCCTTGGTTCACAGTTTTTATAATACTTTTAAAATTCTTTCTTAATAATATAATTGCCATTACTATTGATATAGCTAATGAAACTATTAAGCTCCACACACCTTTTACCTTATCTATAGAAGTTCCAAAATCTTTAAGATATTCTGCATTCATATTACCAAAATACTTTCCTAATATATAATTAAGCACTAGTACTACAATTATTGGCATAATGGCTATACCAACATTAGGTAGGCTACTTATATCAAACATCTCTATTTCTTCCTTATGATTACCATAACCTTCACCAATTTCCATGGCTTTTCTCGCCCTTCTGTTAAGCCAGCACATACCTACGCCAAACATTACGATTGATGCCACAATACCTAGTATTGGTGCTGCCCATGCAGTTGTACCAAAATAAGTCATAGGAATTGCATTTTGTATTTGAGGACTTCCTGGCAATGCTGTCATTGTGAAAGTAAATGCTCCTAGAGCTATTGTTCCTGGTATAAGCCTTTTTGGTATATTAGCTTCTCTAAATAATTCAGCTGCTATTGGATATACTGCAAAAGCAACAACAAATAAAGAAACTCCTCCATACGTTAATATTGCACAAGATAGTACTACTGCTAGTATAGCTTTATCTTTTCCAAGCTTGTTGGCTATAAAATTTGCAATAGATTTTGCAGCTCCAGAATCGTCCATTACTTTACCAAATATAGCCCCTAATAAGAATAATGGAAAATAAGTCTTAGCATATCCTGCAAAGTCTTTCATAAATACTTCTGTATAACTTGCAAGCATCGGAAGATCACCTGAAAATGCTACTGCAAGCATTGCTAGTAATGGAGCTAAAATTAAAACTGTAATTCCTTTATAAGCTAAATACATCAATAGTAATAAGGAAATTATAATACCTAAAACACCTAACATAGTATGACTCCTTCCTAATTTTCATTTTTACCCTACATTAATCCCCATAACTTCTTCTCTAAATATTCTTTTATCCATAATTTTGAGATTCTCTGATATTATTGGTTTAAATTGCATTTCATTTAATATATCTTTATTTAAATCAATACCTGGAGCTATTTCTATTAAAGTTAATCCTTTTTTACTTAATTCAAATACCGCTCTTTCTGTTATATATAAAACCTGTTGTTCTATTTCTTTTGCATATTCTCCACTAAAAGTTATTTGTTCTACTTCATCAATAAATTTTATAGTTCTTCCTTCTTGTTCGATTAGTAGATTATCATCGGTAACGGACACTTTTAGACCACCAGCTGTAAATGTACCACAATATATAACTTTCTTTGCATTTTGGGTTATGTTTATAAATCCTCCACATCCAGCTATTTTAGGACCAAATTTACTTACATTAACATTTCCGTTTTTATCACATTGAGCTAATCCTAAAAATGCTATATCAAGTCCTCCTCCGTCATAAAAATCAAATTGATATGGTTGATCCAATATACATTCAGGGTTTAATGATGCTCCAAAACTTAATCCACTGGCAGGCACTCCCCCTATCGGTCCTGCTTCTACTGTTAAAGTCATCATATCTGCTATTCCTTCTTCATTGGCGACGGATGCAACTCCCTCTGGAACACCTATTCCTAAATTCACTATGGAGTTAGGTATGAGCTCCATAGCTGCTCTTCTTGATATTATTTTTCTCTCATCTAAATTCATATTTTTGTTAGTATCTAAAATAGTTTTTATCATTCCACAATATGCTGGATTAAATTGTTCCGAAAATGTTTGCATATGATTTTCTGATTGTGCTATAACTACAGCATCCACATATATTCCAGGAATTTTTACTAACTTAGGATCTAAACTTCCATACTTAACAACTGATTCTACTTGAGCTATCACTATTCCACCAGAGTTTTTTGCAGCTTGCGCTATTGAAATAGACTCTAAAGTAGTGGCTTCCTTTTCAAAAGATAAATTTCCTTTTTCATCTGCATAAGTTGCTCTTATTATGCTGACATCTATAGGAAAAGCCTTATATAGCAATCTTTCTTTGCCTTCGATATTGATTACTTTTATAATATCTTCCTTAGTTATGTTATTTAACTTCCCACCTTCAACTCTAGGATCAACAAAGGTTTGCAATCCTACATGAGTAATAGTTCCAACTTTTTTAGCAGCAATATCTCTAAAAAGATGAGATATTACTCCCTGTGGAAGATTATAAGCCTGTACTTTATTATCTAATGCTAATTTTTGAAGTTTAGGCGCAAGTCCCCAGTGTCCCCCTATTACTTTTGATACTAATCCCTCGTGTCCTAAATGATTTAGTCCCTTTTCTTTTGAATCACCTTGTCCAGCGGCATATACAATAGTAAGGTCTTTAGGAAATCCTTGGTTCAAATAGCTTTTTTCAATTTGTGAGGTTATCTCTTCTGGATGTCCAGTTCCAATAAAGCCCCCTATAGCAACAGTACTACCATTTCTAATCATTTTTACAGCTTCTGACACAGCTTTTACTTTATTCACTAATAAATTCCTCCCTCTATAAAAATAACTATTATTTTCATTGACTATAATTAAAGCAATACCCATGCCAATATATAAACTCCTTTAAAAATTCTTCTATAACCATTGAATTCAGTAGATTCTTAAAGTGTAACCTTAAAAATCTCTAAGTTATATTCTGAATATTCTTTTAATTATGTAAGGAATTCCGTATATTTTTAAAATTACAAATAAAAAAATGTACTAAAATTCGTACACTTTAAGATTTAACCTTAAAATGTGTACGAATTTTAGCACATTTTTCTTATAATAGATACAATTTTCAAATAATTTTATGTTTCTTAATTTTTTCATATAGGGTGGTTCTACTTATCCCTAAAAGCTTCGTTGCTTTTAATTTATTGCCATCACAAGCTTCTATTGCAGCTATTATTGCATTTCTTTCCGCATCATTTATAATGTCTTCGAGTTTTTTTATTTTTGTGCTTATTTTAGCTCCTGTTATTTCTGCAGGTAAATGCTTAGGTAAAAGGATATTTTCTTCTTCAATTACATTAATAGCTCTCTCTATTGTGTTTTCTAATTGCCTAATATTACCTTCCCATTTATAATTGTTAAAATACTCTAACACTTGTTTTGAAATTTTGCATGGTTGTTTATTTAACTTTTTACAAATTTTATTACATAAAAAATTGGTCAATAATGCAATATCATCTTTTCTATCTCTTAAAGGAGGAATTTTTATAGTAACAACATTTAATCTATAATATAGATCTGCCCTAAATTTTCCTTCTTTGACCATATCGTTAAGATTTTGATTTGTGGCAGCAATAATTCTTATATCTACATTTTTTGGGGAAATAGATCCTACTCTTTCCACTTCTTTTTCCTGTATTACCCTTAAAAGCTTTACCTGCATATGTAATGGCATATCACCAATTTCATCTAAAAAGATAGTACCACCATCTGCTAATTCAAACTTTCCCATCTTTCCTTCTTTCTTTGCACCAGTAAATGCTCCTTTTTCATAGCCAAATAACTCAGACTCTAATAAATCAGATGGAATTGCTGCACAATTTACCTTAACAAAAGATCCATATTTTCTACTGCTATTTTTATGTATAGAATGTGCAAACAATTCTTTTCCTGTTCCACTTTCTCCAATTAATAAAACATTTGAAACGGTAGCTGCTGCTTTTTTAGCTAATCTTTTAGTTTCAAGTAGCTCATCACTATTGCCAATAATATCTGAAAAAGAATAACTTGCACTATTTAATTGTTGAATTTCTCCTTTGTAATCCTCAAGTTCCTTTTGAATTTTACTAAACTTTTTATAAAAAAAATTAAGCTCAGTTATATTCCTAAAAAGAACTTTTCCTATAGCACCTTTTATCTCTCCATTAATAACTATAGGTTTTCTATCAGCTATCATATATTTACCTTTAATACTTTGTAACTGGGCATCTTCTTCTTTTCCTGTTTTTACAATAACATGCATTCTAGTATTTTCAATTACATCCTCAACATGTTTGCCAATAGCTTTTTCATGATCAATTCCTAAAAAATCTGTATAGGCTTTACTTATTTCAGTTACATATCCTTTGTCATCTACTACTACTATTCCATCATATGCCATATCTAAAGCAGTTCTTAATATTTCTGTAGAATCCTTTTCTATATTTAACTGTGCTTGTGCTTTTTTCAATTCAGTTATATCTTTAAATACACAAATTGTTCCTATAAGCTGATTATTTTTCACAAGTTCAGCTGAATTAAATAGAATAATTTTTTCTTCCAAATTTATAGTGCTATTGCTTTCACTTTTATATCTATTAAACATTTTAACTTGTTGGTACTTTGGCAAAATATCACTTATGGCTTTACCTACTACTACTTCTTCCTCAATTTGAAAAACATCTTTTACAGTGTTATTCAAGAACTTAACTTCTTCATTAATATCATAAATAATTATCCCAATATTTATATGTTCTAATACTGAGCTTAAAGTTTCTAAAACATAATCATCATACATAATAATATAAAACTCCTCTCCTTATATTTTTCAATAGTTTGTTTTTATTAGAGAACAACTAAAAAGTTATACCTTTCAGCTAAATCTTTAAAGAAATTAATTTCAACCTTAATTGTAAATTTTACATTGTTAATTATGAATTGAAATATTTAAAGGTATAGGTATATTGCTTTATATATAAAAAACTAATACGATATTTAGTTTATACATTAAATATCGTATTAGCTCTTATCAAATTATAGATTATAAAATTCTATAAAAGATTTCATTACATAAGTATGGTCTTCTACTCCAGCTAGTTCTCTTATTGAATGCATCGCTAAAGTAGGATTTCCTATATCTACTGAACGAATGTTAATATGTGTTGAGTTTATAGGTCCTATAGTGCTACCACCTCTTAAGTCTGAACGATTAACAAACTTTTGTATAGGTACTCCCGCACTTTTACAAACCTCCTCATAAACTGCATCGGAATCACTATCAGTAGTATACGCTTGATTTGCATTTATTTTTATAACTGGTCCTTTATTCATAAGCGGTCTGCTTGTTGGGTCATGTTTCTCTGGTGCAGCAGGATGAACGGCATGAGCATTGTCTGCTGAAATTATGAAAGATTTAGCTAATGCTCTAAAGAATTCTTCTCTACCTTTCCCTTGAGATATTACTATTCTTTCTAATATGTTAGATAGCATGTCAGAATCCGCACCTTGCTTAGTTGAACTTCCCACTTCTTCATTATCATAACAAACCATAACATTAGTTCCCTTAGTAATATCAGCTCTTATTAGAGCTTCAATTCCTGCATGAACCATTTGAAGGTCATCTAATCTTCCACTAGATATAAATTCATTATTTAGTCCCATTATGCTTCCTTTTTCATATTCATAAAGATATAAGTCAAAGTCAATAATCTCTTCCTTAGATACTTTTAATTCCTCTGCTAATGCATTTAATAAATAATTACCATTCTCTAAGCTTTCATTTACTAATGATAAAACTGGTAATGTATCCTTTTGTGCATTTATATCAAAACCCTTATTTACCTCTCTATTCATATGTATAGCTATATTAGGTATAATTAATAATGGTTTATTTATATTAATAAGTGTTGTTTTTGGATAAAGTATACTTTCACTTTTTAAAACCACTCTTCCTGCTATAGCTAAAGGTCTATCAAACCAAGTACTTAATATAGGACCACCATAAACTTCTGTATTTAGTCTTACATAAGAGTTTTCTACCGTCATTTCAGCATTTGGTTTTACTCTAAATCCTGGTGAATCTGTATGAGCACCTACTAGTTTAAATCCCTGTTCTTCTATTTCTCCATTACCTACAACAAAAGCAACTAATGCTGAATTATTTTTAGTTGTATAGTATTTTCCACCTTTTTCTAAATTCCATTTATCTTCTTCTTTAACTTCTGTAAATCCAGCTTTATTTAATCTTTCCTTAACTGATTTAACCGCATGAAAAGCAGTTGGACTTTCATATAAAAAATCAATAAGTTCTCTTGCAAACTCTAATTGTTGTGACATTTTATACACCTCCAAAATATCTATTACCTTTAGTATAACAAATTTCTCCATAATATTTCTATGAATTTTTGAAATAATAAGATATAGCACAAATTATCGAAAGCACTCTTTGAATTATAATCTATATAGAAAACCCTTTAAATAAATTTTAAATTCAATTTTGTCTTTTATAGTTGATTGCTATTGTTAAAACATATTTATTATATTATGGTATAATTTAGTGATAATAAATATGCTTCATTGAGGTGATTAGATGATTTCTAAATTAATTGTAAGAAAGTTTATAAAAAATTATGAAGATGTAAAAAACAAAAATGTAAGAGAAAAGTATGGATATCTAGGTGGAATTATAGGAATACTCATAAACCTATTATTGTTTGGAGTAAAAGTTACAATAGGTATTTTTAGTAATAGTATTGCTGTAATAGCTGATGCCTTTAACAATTTATCAGATGTAGGTTCATCAGTAATAACTATTTTTGGCTTTAAGCTTGCTAGTAAACCTGCTGATAGAGAGCATCCTTTTGGACATGGACGTATTGAATATATTTCTGGACTTATTGTAGCATTTATTGTAATGATTGTAGGATTTCAATTTGTTTTAAGCTCAATAGAAAGAATTAAAAACCCAACACCAGTAAATTTTTCTCTAATACCCTTTTTATTAATTTTAGTATCTATTTTATTTAAAATATGGCTTAGTAGCTTTTATAGATATGTTGGAAAAACTATAGACTCTTCTGCACTCAAAGCTTCATCTGTAGATGCTTTAAGTGATGTTATATCTTCAAGTACTGTAGCATTATCTTTGTTACTATCTAAATTTTTTTCATTTCCACTAGATGGATACATGGGGATTGTAGTATCATTGATAATCCTTTATGCAGGTTATAATTTAGTAAAAGATACTCTAAATCCATTATTAGGTATGGCACCAGATAAAGAATTAGTAGAAAGTATTCAAAAATCAGTATTAAGCTATGACAATATATGCGGTGTACATGATTTAATGATTCATAATTACGGGCCTGGAAGAATAATAGCTTCAATACATGCTGAAGTACCTTGTAATATTTCTATAGTAAAGATTCATGAAATTATAGATAAAGCAGAAAAAGAAGTTTCTAAAGAACTTGATATTTATTTAGTTATTCACATGGATCCTATTAATACAAATAGTGAAGATGTTTTAAATGATAGAAATATACTAAATGAAGTTTTAGAAGAATTTCCTATAATAAAATCTATACATGACTTTAGAGTTGTAGGAGAAGGTGAGATTAAAAACTTAATTTTTGATGCAGTTATAGATGTAAGCCATCATCTATCAAAAGATGAAGAGCATAAGCTGATTAAAGATATAGATAATTCAATTAAAAAAATTCACTCCAAATATAATGTTATTATAACTATAGATAAAGATTATCTTGGAGTGGAATAAGAAAAGACTGTAGTACTTCATTAGAATTTATATTAATTACAAACCCCATGTACAAAATTTGTACATGGGGCTATTTTATAAATTAAATATATATCTTTTTATAATCTTATTAACTATATTAATTTCTCGAATTTCAATTTTATATTACATCATAATAAATTTTAAAAATAATATTTTTATCTTTAAGAAAGAATATATATTATTATATAAAATTTAATATCTTATATAAGTTGCAACAAAGTTAAAATTTAATACAAACATAAATGTAATTGCTATAGGTATCCAATATGAAAATTTAAAATATACTATGGAAAATAGATTTTCTATAAAAATAGCTTACTTCTTAAAAATTAAAGATTAATAATTAAGAGTGAAGAATTTACGAAGAAATTCACCCTTAGTAAATTTCTAAAATAAAAATTATTCTAAAAAACTTCAAATACTTTGACGATAAATTTTTAACCATAATTCTTCATTTTTCATTTATATTGAAAACTTGATTTATATTTTCCAAAATTATCATGTAAAATTCATTGATTTTGCTAATATTGCACATAAATGTTAACCATTTCTTTGATTTATAGTATAATATAGGTTGCATACATTTAAAGTATTACATGTTAACTTTTTGCAAATAAATGAATATCATATACTGATATGAAATTATGGAGTGTGATCTTATATGTTAAAAAAGCAAAGGCACTATTTTTTAGGTGGGAATACATCTAAAGGATTTTATTCACTTTACAGATATATTCTTTCTCAAGATGAAGCTAGAAGAATTATATGTATAAAGGGTGGTCCTGGTACTGGAAAATCTTCATTAATGAAAAAAGTTGGCAATTTATTTTTAGAAAAAGGATATACTGTAGAATATCATCATTGTTCCTCTGACAGCAATTCTCTAGATGGAGTTGTAGTTAAAGGACTTAATGTTGCACTGTTAGATGCAACATCACCTCATGTGGTTGATCCTATAAATCCTGGTGCAGTAGATGAAATATTAAACATGGGTGAATGTTGGAGAGAAGATGATTTTAAAGATTCTAAAGATCTAATTATTGATAGTAATAAAAAAATAGGTAAAACATTCAAAAGAGCTTACAGATTTTTAGCTGCTGCAAAAGATATTTATGAAGATTGGTATACTTTCAATAATGATGCTTTGAACATGAACAAAATAAATGTATTTAAAGAGGAATTAAAAAATACCATATTTAAAAAAGATATTTCTAAATTAGGCTATGACAGACATTTATTCGCTACTGCCTTTACTCCAGCTGGAGTCATAAGCTTTATAACAAATTTAATTGAAGACTATGAAAATATATATATTTTAAAAGGTCCTCCTGGTACAGGAAAGACTGATGTTCTTCAGTACTTATATGAAGAAGGTGTTAGAAGAGGATATTATGTAGAAGTACTTCATACTCCACTAATGCCAGATAAGATTGAACATGTTTTAATCCCTGAATTAAATACAGCTATTATTACTTCAAATGAAATTAATAAACTTACTTTTGATGGAAGAATATTTGACATGACTAGTTTCCTTAATTCATCCTCTATAGAAAAAAATAAGGATGAAATCGAACAGGTAAAAAACACCTTTTATATACTATTAAATAAAGCCTTATCTTGTATAGAAAATGCTAAGACATTACATGATGAACTTGAAAAACTATATATACCAAATATGGATTTTGAAAAAGTTAATGCTGTAACAAATGAAGTTATAAATAAATTATTAAAATATGAAGAAGAATATTTAAAAGAAAACAATACTAAATAAATTTATATATTTAGATGTAAAATTAATTAAATATTCCTAGTTTTAAAATAACTGCACCTCCTAATTCAATGGTTGTGCGGTTATTTTAAAAAACTTAAGACTTATTTTGTTTCAATGTCTAAAATATAAATTATATTTTCCTCTATCTAATTTATATTTATCATCGCTTTATAAAAAATTTAATTTCCTCTTTTTTAACTGCTCCTAATATATATACTAAAAATCCATAGATTCCAATACCAAAAATTACTGAAATTAATACAGATAATCCATTAGCTATATAATCACTACTTGCTATTTTGTTAAATATACTTAATAAGTTGCTTTGGAAAATGTAACAACTGATTCCCATAATTAAAGCTGAAATTACCACTTTTAAGCTAAAATTATATATTCTTAACTTTATATTTAGCTTCTTATTTATATAATATTGATTTAAAATTGCTGGAATTAAAAAGCTAATACCCATTCCTACTATTGCACCTTTGATATTTATGGAAGGCACTCCTACTAAAAAATAGTTTACCACTATTCTAAATACACTTCCTATAAATATGTGTAAAAACAATCTATATGTCTTAGACATACTTTGAAGTATAGTAACTTGAATTTGCATTATAGACCATAATAATATAATAATGGCACCAAATCTCATAAGAATGTGACCTTCCGGCACAGTAGGATACAGCATTTTATATATAGGAGAACTTAAAACTGTAAGTCCTACAAATGCTGGTATTGAAATTAATACACAAAGTTTAAATCCATAGGATATTTTATTTTGTAAATTTATATTATCCTTCAAAGCTAAAGAAGAAGTTATAGATGGAAGTAATGCTGTAGATAATGCAGATATTATAGTCATAGGTACATTAATTAAAGTGTTAAAATTCCCTAATATACCAGAAAGCTTATCTGCTTGAGAATGATCAAATCCAATATACAATAATCTACCCTTTATCTGTGCTAAATCCACTAAACTAATAAATTGCTGTAATCCTAAAATTAAAGTTACAGGAATAGCATACTTTAATATTTCTTTTACTATATGTGGTAAAAAGCTATAGCTATATTTCTCTTTTTCTGATTTTATAAAAAGAATTCTTAAATAAATTAATGCTATTAACGCACCTGTAAAAGAGCCTATGGTAGCTCCTGCACATCCTTTTGCTATACCACCTTCAATCCATTTTGAGGCAAAATATAGGCTCACTGGTACATTTATAAGTTGCTCAACTATTTCTGAAATAGCCGTAGGAATCATATTTCTTTTCCCTTGAAAATATCCCCTATAAGCTGCCAGTATACCTGATATCAATACCGTAGGTGAAAGCATTTTTATTGTTAAATATGCATCAGGATAATTCAATAAGTTTGCTAAAGGTTTTGAAAAGAAAAACATAATTAATCCTATTCCAATGCCGAATATATAAATAACTATTTTTGCATTTTCAAAACACTGTCTAGAGGATTTTTTATTGTCTATAGAAGTATAATGAGATACTGATTTAGATATTGCTACAGACACACCTAAATTAATAGTGTATATAAATGCAAAAAAAATATAAGCAATATTATAAACCCCATAGCCTTCTGTAGTAATAATTATATTTAATATAGGTAAATACAATAGCGAAACCAACTTCACAATTAATGAAGATATAGATAGTACTAAAAAACCTTTACCTGCAGATTGTGCCTTCATAATTAATCCTCTCTTTATCTTAAATATTTTAAATTCATAATAATCATTCTATATTAAATAGTATTATTTAACAACTCTCTTAAATAAAAGGTTCTAAAAACATATTTTAAATAATTCTCTATTATTAGTATTTGCAGCCATGATTACCTCTAGAAGTGGTGATTTTTGCAATTCTTTTAGTGCTTAATCTACTGAAAGGAGCAGAAAGTGCCTTTTGAATTAAGGTTATATTGATTATAAAATCCACTGGTCATTATCATCTATATTATCTCAGTTTATGAGACAGGCTAGTTACAAAACTACTACTATCAATGCAATTCAAAGTGAAGCACTGAAAAATACCAATAAACTCTTATCTCCTCTCGATTTCCTTAACTAATCTAGTATTCTAAACCTCAATAAAACTTTTGATATTTTTCTGTCCATCATTCCTCACAAAAAGAGCTTGACAACTTCAAGAATATGGTATATTATATCTATAGACCGTCGGTCAGTCTATAGATATGGAGGTATTACATATGAGAATTATAAAAGAACCACAGGAACGGCGAAATGAAATTTTGGATGCCGCTGAAATGCTTTTTACCACGAAAGGCTACACCAAAACAACTATTATTGACATATTGAATGAAATTGGTATTGCAAAGGGAACCTTTTATTATTATTTCAAATCCAAAGAAGAAGTGATGGATGCCATTATTATGCGGATTGTAAGTACGGACGTAGCCACAGCAAAAAAAATTGCATCTGATTCAAGTATACCTACTATTGATAAATTGTTCCAAATCTTAATTGCACAAAGACCGAAAAATGGAGATAGCAAGGAACAAATGATTGAACAATTCCATCAGAAGGGCAATGCAGAAATGCACCAAAAAAGCTTGGTTCAGACTATTCGCCATTTAACGCCTATCTTGGCAGAAGTCATCCGCCAAGGAATTCAGGAGAATATATTTGCCACAGATTATCCAGAAGAAACCATAGAATTTTTAATTGCATCCTCTGCTTTTCTATTTGATGAGGATTTGTTTGCTTGGAATCCTGATGAAATGTTGCAAAAAGTGAAAGCCTTTGTATCCATCATGGAAACCACATTAGGGGCCAAAAAAGGCAGTTTTGATAATATCTTACAACTACTTGCATCCCAAACATAAAAAAGAGGCTGCTCTTTTTTATAATTTTATAGACTGACGGTCAGTCTAAGCATGAAAGGTGTGTGTTCATTATGAAAAATAACTATTCTTTTCAGACATCCTCTAAAAACTTTAATCTTATGGTGCTAGGGCAAATCGTATCTATCCTTGGTTCTGCTTTGCTACGATTTGGACTATCCCTCTATGTACTTGATATTACTGGTCGGGCAGATATCTATGCCACATTATATGCTATATCGAATATTCCCCTACTACTTTCCCCCATTGGCGGAGCTATTGCTGATAGATTCAATCGCTGTAATCTGATGGTCATTTTTGATTTTACAAGCAGCGCCCTTGTTTTATGTTTCTTCTACCTTTTGATATCAGGAAATGTAACTATTCTTGTCATTGGTATGATTATGCTGCTTCTAGCTCTCATTAGTTCGATGTACCAGCCCGCTGTACAGGCAAGTATCCCTTTGCTGGTACAGGAAAACAAGCTGGAGCAGGCAAATGGTATTGTAAGTGGTGTGAGTGCTTTGTCCAACGTTGCCGCTCCTGTATTAGGCGGTGTACTATATGGTATGTTAGGCTTAAAAATGTTGATTGTGATAAGTTGTATTGCCTTTTTCCTATCCGCGGTGATGGAAATTTTTATAAAGATTCCTTTTGTAAAAAGAGAGCCAGAGAGACATATTATTCCCACAATCGCAAAGGATCTGAAAGCGGGATTTGTTTATGTTGTAAAACAGCCTTATATTCTCAAAGCCATGGTTCTTGCAGCTCTGCTAAACCTGATTTTAACTCCTTTTCTTGTTGTAGGTGGTCCAATCATTTTGCGTGTCACTATGCAGAGCAATGAAACGCTATATGGAATTGGAATGGGAATTATTCAGTTCAGTACTATTTTAGGTGCACTATCCATTGGCGTTTTTGCCGAAAGAATGAAAATGAAAACATTGTATCAATGGCTGCTTATGATTGCTCTCTTAGCTCTGCCAATGGCAATCTCCCTTTCTCCTATGGTTCTTAAGCTTGGATATTATCCTGCGTTTATTCTCTTTTTTATCTGTGTAGTTCCTATTGCAATGGCAATGACAATTCTATCTATTTTTGTACTGACCCGTGTACAAAAACAAACTCCCAACAATCTATTGGGAAAGGTTATGGCAATTATTACTGCAGTTGCACAATGTGCGGCTCCGGTAGGACAGATACTATATGGTATTCTATTTGAAACATTTAGTCTAAAGGTCTACCTTCCCACATTATTTATGAGTGCAGCCATGCTACTTACGACTGTATTGGCAAAGGTCTTGTACCAAAGAGAGGATGACGCTGCTTAGATGATTATGCGAATTCTAAAAATAGATTTTAAAGAACAAATTTACCAATGTAACATTGTTGATCTACAGAAACCGATCAACACACCAAAAAAGAAAAACTTTCCTCTCCAAACAAAGACATAAGGATATTGATACACTACTTGCACTTATCAAGAAGTATATTGTTGTTAACTAATTTCATCAAGAAATGCTGCTGAAACTGATTGACCATATTTACATTTGCTCAAGCTGCAAGGAAAAAGTACAATATGGAAACTTTCTATCACTTTATGAAGAGATTTCATTGGCTTATCTTTATATGGAGTATTTTCACATTGATTTTATTTACTAAACTTTTATCCATGAAACTCATCTTTCTCTCACTATAATAGCGACCTAAACACTTCTCTTATAATGGAAAGATGAGTTTTCTGTATAACTTATCAACATCTACAATATACTAGATGATTTAATGTTTTACTTACTTGCCTCTTTAACAGATTAAAATCCATATAAAAAACATGGTTTCTAAACCATGTTTTAAAAATATAAGAGTATTTCTAACCTTTCTTTAATATCCATCTATCTTTAATAGCTTTCTCTAAAAATTCTCTTTTTCCCATATATTCTCTTAATACATCTCTTAAGTATTCTTTAGTATATATTTCATTTCTATTATTTTTTAGTGATTCATATCCTGTTCCTCTTTGAAGATAGTCTGATGTTGCCACCTTATACCATTTATCATCTTGAAGTTTTTCTCCATTAACAAAAATATCTTTTACCTTTCTGCCATCATGCTCTATTAATGCTTTAGAAACATGAATTCGACCTAAATATTTCCCTCTAAAACCTGGTCCACTTCCATCTCTAAAACAAACATCGCTGTCTAAGGAAGATTGGAAAGCTTCTCTTAGATATTTTCCTTGTATTTCAAAGGAAGTTGGATTTAAAGGTGATGTACATATCTCAAAAATCTTTTTACTTGAAACTTCACCCTTTTTAATCCCTCCATTAATTACTCCGCTATTTATAATGCCTATATCACAGTTAAATACGTGAGCTAAGGCATCTGCAAGTAAGTTTGTAATAGGATTTTCTTCCGCCACATCATGCCATAAATCAACAGGTATGCTATATAATGGCTTCATTAGATTATCTAATGCTTTTTCTTTATTCTCTTTTAATATGTTTATTACATTTTCACATAAATCACAAGTATTTACATTTATATTTTTACCTTCTAATAATTCCACATTATTTTTATAAACTTTAATTTTTAATAAGCCTAAATTCTCTCCATAACATCCAGAGGTATGTATAATAGTGTTATTAACTATTTCTGGCTTGTCCATTAATATGTGAAAATGACCTCCTATTATTACATTAACCTCATCTATCTCTTCTGCAATTTCTTTATCCTTATCCATCCCCAAATGAGATAAGATTAGGCATAAATCATATTTTCCACTATTTAACCCTATCTCTTCCTTTATAGACTCTATGGGATCTTTTGTTTCTATACCACTTAATGTATTAAATACCCCTAAGTCAGGAGATGCCCCTATAATAAGAATTCTTACGCCATTCTTATTTATTATTGTACTTTTTTTAACCCCTTTAATATTCTCAAATCCTAGTTTATAAAGATTACAACCTAGAAATGGAACCTTTGATGTAGTGGCCATATTTGTTAGTATATCAAGTCCATTAAAAGTCTCATTATTTCCTATAGCTATTGCATCATAGCCACTATACTCTAATAAATCTACTGCAGCCATTCCATCGGTACCCTGTAACTCCATTCTTTTAAAGTCAGCAAAATCTCCTCCATCAAGAATTATGGTATTTTCATCTTTTAATTCCTCTATTTTAGATACTATTTTAGAAAAGTTCTCATAATTACTGTGAATATCATTGGTATGAAGTATAGTTAATTCCATTTTCCCCAGCCTCCATAATATATTGAAATTTCAACATTTAATCAACTCTATTTTATATATTCTTTAGTAAATTTATAGCTTTGTTATTCACTTTTTAACGCCATAGTTACTCTCTCATTAGCCCCTTCTATTATTTCTTCAGGATATCCTATAAACTTTAAGAGCTTAATTGCATTTCTTGTTGGAGATACTCCTTTTTTCATTAAATAATCAAATTTTAATCCTTCTTCTTCATCTACTAATTCTGAGAAATAGTAACATTCGTACTTATCTTTAGCAACTTCTGTAAGCTCTAAATCATGAGTTGCTATAAGTGCTATAGCATTTCTATCCATAATATATTTAATAATCTCTGTTGATGAAGCAACCCTTTCAATAGGATTTGTTCCTCTAAATATCTCATCTATCATGCAAAAGGTAGTTATATTTCCTTCTAAAGAATTTAAAATTCTTAGTAGTGCTTCCGCTTCTCCTAGATAATAACTTTTACCACTATTTACATCATCCGTAATACTAAGAGAAGTTAATAATTTAAAATAGCTTCCTTTATATTCTTTAGCACATACAGTATATATTGTTTGAGCTAATAATATGTTAACTCCTACAGTTCTTAAAAATGTAGATTTACCAGACATATTTGAGCCGGTAAGTATAATCCCTTTTTTATCAAGCATTATGCTATTGGCTATTGGTTCATCAATAAGGGGATGCACTCCATCAACTATCGATATGTATTGATCATTATCTATAAAATTTGGTTTACAATATCCCTTTCCCCTCTCTCTATATGCGGCTACAGCAATTAAGGCATCTAATTCACCTAAAGTACTATATACTTCTATTAAATGCTCTCTATTTTTTTGTATTATTTCAATTATGCTATAGTAAGCCCTAATTTTCGTTAAGAATATACTATTTACATAATCCATTAAAATATCTACGCCTTCAGCAGAAGATAAGAATACAGCTTTTTTATCTATTGTATTGCAGTATTTTAAATTATTATTTATATTTTTAATTTTATCCTCTAATTGTTGATTCTTAATTTTACATAAATTTTTACTTATAGCTATTAAATTACCTAGATAAGCGATAGAATCTACTTCATCCACTATTTCACTAGTAGATTTATGATGAATAAAAGTATTAACAGTAAATGATATAATTATATATAAAATAGCTTTACTACCTATAATAAAATAACTCGCTCCTGCCACTATTGGTATTAGAGCTAAAAAGCTATAAACATATTTCTTCATTTTATCTACTTTAGTTGTACTATTAAATAAATTTATTATATCTCCATTTCCTTGTTTTCCTAAATTAGTCAAATTAACTTGAATTTCTTCTCTTATGCCATTATCATTCTGAAATAATTCTATAATCTTATCCCTATCCTTAAGTTCTTCCTTTTTTAATTTAGGAGTTCTTAAAATATGATAAAGCATATGCTGTCCTGCTGTTGTAATTGTACTATCAAATTTTTTATAAACATCATTTAAATCTAAATCATTAGCAGTTTGATCATCGATAGTATATCCTATCTTTTCACCATAAAAATCAATACTTATCTCTTTAAAAAACTTAACAATTTTATTAAAATCTCTTTTAGTTTCTACTTCATTAGGCCAATTTTCTTTTAAATAAAGTATTTTTTTATATCTCTTTTCTCTGCTATAAAAATAAATAGCAATTGCTGCTAATAATATACATAGTGGAATTCCTATTTGATAATATAGTACACCTTTTTCCCTTCCTAGTGTTAATGTTCCTAGTATACATCCACCCATTAATCCTAGAAAAAACATAAAAGCTGCTTTACATATAACTATTTTTTGTTTCATCTTCCTATCTCCCCTACATGTTATAAAATCCTATAAATATGGTATCACATTTTTAAACTATAGGGAATTTTTTATGAATTTGCTGTTCATATAACAAAATAATATCATGTATATGCTACTTAAAATTAATTTATCAACAGCAACTATACCTTAAATATTTTAATCAACAACTTTAGTCAATGGAGAATTGAGGATGGACAATTGAAGTTGAAATTTAGTTAAAAAGCTATGCTTCTTAACTATTTTCTAATAAAAATAATCAGTTTAAAAATTCTCATGCTCTGCTGAGAATTCACCATAATTGTCCATTGTAAATAGCCAATTCTCAATTCCATATTAGTGCAAGCTTAAACAATTTAATAATACAATTTTATGAATGTATAGACTAAATTTCAAAGTGGCACATTTATAAATGCTTTTATAATAGATTAAAATGCTATATACTATTTAGTTGTATAAAAATTGTGAAAGGATGATTTAATTTATGGATTTTAAAAATGAAAACTCTTTAATATATAAAATAACTACTTTGGGATTTCCTTTTATAGCTATTGTAATTAGTATTTTTTCTATATTTTATAAAAATCTCAATGAAGAGCAAAAAATTATATCAATTTTAGTTGCTAATGGATTTTTAATAGTAGGTTTTATATTTATTGGAATAAAGACTATATATGCTAGAAATAAGAAAAAAGAAGGAAGATTATTTTTCTTTACTGCTGGTATACTTACTTTATTCTGGATTGAAAGATTAATTGCTATAATAAAATAAAAAAATCGTGATTCAATCACGATTTTTTTATTTTAATAATATCTGCAATAATATAGATTATACTTATCCTAAATTTAATGTATATATGAGAATAAACGTTATTTTTAGCATTTTAGCTAGAAATATTAAATTCACAACTTTTTCAATTCACAATCCTCAATTGTGGAAACTCTCAGCAGAAGCTGAGAATTTTAGAATTAGTTTGTTTTTGAAGTTACAAAATAACTTCTTATAAAAACTAACAATTGTATTGCTAATAAAAAGAAGTTAAAGAAGCTAGTTTAATCAAAACTAATTTCCTCCGCATTGTGAATTATGAATTTTAAATTGTGCATTGCTTTAAGCTATTTATTTATTACATATAGTTGATGCAGTGCTCTCGTCGCCATTACATACATCAGTTTGTTAGCATTACTATATCCTTCTTCTATAAAATTATTTTCTTTGACTATTATTACTCCATCAAACTCTAATCCTTTTGCAAAATAAGAAGGTATTACAACAACACCATGAGAGTATTGTATATAATCTTTATCTATTAATTTAAAATTCAACTTATGTTTTAATCCTTCATTTAGTTCACGTGCCTCTTCAGTATTGTAAGTAATAATAGCAATATTTTCTAATTTTTCACTTCTCATATTATCAACTATTTCAACTATTTTATCATTTAATTCATTACTATTTTCTAAATTTATTTCTTTAACTTCTTTACCACTTCTAACTAATGGTACTATGTTACTGCTAGTTAAAAAATCATTAGCATATTCCATTATCTCTCTAGTAGAACGATAACTTTTATGAAGATTAAAATGCTCTACATCGAAATCTTCAATATAATCCTCCATATTTGACATAGCTACCTTACCTTGAAGAGGAAGTATTCTTTGATTACTGTCTCCTACAATAGTAAAAGATTTACATCTAGTTAATTCTTTAATTGCAATAAACTGTATAGGTGAATAATCTTGAGCTTCGTCAATTACTATATGCTTAATTTCTTCTTTTAATTTTAGTCCTTCCAATTTAACCTTTAAATAAAGTATTGAACTTAAATCACCTTCATGTAACTCTTTATTATTATTAATTTCATTATATAACTTAAGAATATCTGGTGAGTTTAAATAAATTAGATTCTTCTTTAAATTCATTAAATCCTGAATAAGCTCCCTTATGCTAAGCCTTCTTTGAAAATCTAAGTTATTTATGTGAAGTAGTAATTCATCTTTAGGAATAGCTTCTTTTTCTTCTTTATATTTCTTTTCAATTTCTCTAAACTCTTCATCTCTGACATCTTTTAGTTTAGAGTATATAATTCTTTTTATTTTTTTACTACGTCTAAATAAAGGTAAGTTGCTGAAATATACATTAAACATCTTTTCCATTTCATCTTTAGATATAACTATCTTATCTCTAAAGATAATGTCCTTATACTCAAAATAACATTTATTAAGATTTTCTATATAATTATCTAAATAATTTTTATAATCTAAAGAAGCTTTATACGCTATATCCTCACTAAAACCTTCATCACCTTTTAATATTTTTTCCATCACTTCTTTTAACGTTAATACTTCTTCAATATCTAAAAGGTCTAATGCAAAATCTAAAAAAGTATTTTGCTTTGTTCCACTCTCTCCAAGACTAGGTAATACCTCAGAAATGTAATCCATAAATATACTATTAGGTCCTAAAATTAGTACCTTATCTTCTAAAAGTTTTCTATAATTATATAAAAGATATGCCACTCTATGAAGAGCTATAGTGGTTTTTCCACTTCCTGCTACTCCATCAACAACTACTACTTTATTCTTTTCTTCTCTTATAATATCATCCTGTTCTTTCTGTATGGTCATAATTATATCTTTTAACTTTTCAGAAGAATTTTTACTTAATACCATTTGAAGTATTTCATCATTAATGTTTATATCTGAGTCAAACATTCCTTCTAAAATACCCTTTTTAATTATAAACTGTCTTCTTGCTAGCATATTTACTTTTACTATTCCCATAGGTGCTTCATAATGTGCTTCATTTAAAGTTCCATTATAAAAAAGTGATGCTATAGGTGCTCTCCAATCTATGATGAGAGGTTCAAAGCTGTCCTCTGGCGTCACCCCAAAACGTCCTATATAAATTTTCTCAACCCCAAAATCTTCTTCCCTAAAATCTACCCTTCCAAAATAGGGAGAGCTTTTGAGTATGTTAAATTCTTTAAGTTTTCTATCTATAGTTTTAAATGCTTCTTCTTTAACAAATCTTTCATGGTCAAAGTATTCTATTATTTTATCTTCATCATCCTTATATTCATCAAGAACACCTTTTCTATAGTCTAATATATATTTAGTAACTTCTTTACGCTTTTCTAGGTTCTGTAATATCTCTTGATTTAATATTTCTATAACTGTTTTTAGCTTCTCTTCTTCTAATGAAACTTCTAATTCTTTTTTAAGTTTTTCTTCTATTTCTTTCTTATGCAAGATATCATTTCCTTTCTTAATAAAATAATATAAATTTTAAGACTACTATAATTGTGTAAGATTAAATAATATTAGACATCTAAATGAAAATAACAAGTCAAAGATATGAAGTATATTTTGCATCAAACAAATAGATAGATTTCCATGCTAGTTCAAGTTATGACAACCCGGTATGGTAAAGAAATAGATGAGTATACCGACTAGCCATTTTTTGAATGTACTTTATTAGTCTTTAAAAAATATAAAGGTTTATATTAAATAGTATTAACATAAACCTTTGTATATAAATCTAGTGAATTATCTTTATTTCACTCTACCAAATTACGTAAAATATTTCTATTACTGCTCTATTATATTATAAAATAATTTCTTCATGCAAGTCCTAATGTAGCTATGTATCTATTAAAAATATTTCATATAAATAAATGCTAAATCTTAATATCACATTATCTCTTTATATTTAAGTTAAGCAAGTTAATATATTTAATACTATAATAAAAGCTAATGCGAACATACTCATAATAATAATTACTGAACATAAATTTATCGTTACCTTAGCTAATTTATTATTAACTCCTTTTGCAGTAGAAGCATATTTAATGGATATAATGGAGCTAACTATACTTATGAAAATAAATCCCAAGGCTATTAATGTAGAATTAACTATAGGTGTACATAACACCATTATTATAATTATTAATGATATTATTGGCAATATAACCATTTATCTTCTCCTATTTTACATAAAATTTGTTAATTATAATATTGTATATTTATTTTTAGCTTAGGCTATGTTCTTTTCATATTATAATTTAAGCTATTATTCTTCTTATTATCAACTAATAAATAGTTGTTATAATATATATTTAAATACATCAATATCTTTAATATTTATTAAATTCTATATCTTTTTTAAAAGTGGATTTTGCAACATTTCTCTAATTCCCTTTATTAATTTTGTTTTTATTTATTAATAATAATTTATTATTATTCAAAGTTTCTAAGCTTAAATTTTTTAGTAAATTATAAGCTCTTACCTTTTTAAATTCTTTAACAATTTTTATAATCTTACTATTGCTAAAATTTTATAGATAGACTTAATCATAAATTTTGTTTATACTTTTAACATTCTTAATATGAATGTTAATAATACTACAATAATTGCCTTTTCCTACATTTGTTTCACCTAAACTTATGTCTTTAATAAAAAATTTTAGCCATCTTAAAAAGTAATTAATCAGTTATTAATATATCTTATATTAGACACCTTATATGATTTTAAATATAATTATACCACACTAATCAAATATTTAATTGATTAAAAAATAATAATTAAAAGTTATAAAAATTCGGTGAAATACTTAACAAATTAACTTTTAATAAACCAATTAACAATATGTACATATTATAACATTTTATTCCTTATATATCTATAAAATATTTATAAGGCATTTAAAAGAAAATAACTAGTCAAAAATAAGTCGTATATTTTCCATTAGATAGGTCAATAGGTTCCCATGAAAGCTAAGCTCTCATGAAGTTTAAAAGGCACAATCTAATGAAAAATAGACTATCATTTTGACTAGTTAATTTTTTGAACATGTCTTATTAATTGTAACTATATTAACTATTTTGCCAGCTCATATAGTGAATGTGCATATATTTTTGTTATATTTATTAAATCTTCTATTTCTATATATTCATTAGGTTGATGTATTGTACTTGGCTGCCCTGGGAATATTGGTCCAAAGGCAACTGTATTTGGCATTTCTTTAGCATAAGTACCTCCACCTATTGAAATTAATTCTGCCTCTTTGCCAGTTTGCTCATTATAAACTTTGGCTAAAGTTTGAATTAATGGATGATCTGGGGAAAAGTATAATGGCGCTTGATGAGAAAAATCTTCTATAGTTATTCCAGTTCCCTCTAATGTTTTATTTAATGGTTTCATCATATCATCTAATGTTTTTGTTACAGGATATCTTAAATTTAAAGTAATTACTCCTTTATCTTTGTTTATAGCTATCTTACCTACATTAAAAGATAGTTTTCCAGAATTTTTATCTTCAAGATATATACCAAAACCTTCCCCATTAAGATCCATTCCTATTTTTTCTCCTAGGAATTTAACGTAATTAGATAACTCGTCATTTCCTAAATCCAATGACGCTAAGAATGTTATAAGTTGCATTATAGCGTTTTTCCCTAGTTCAGGAGTACTTCCATGTCCTGAAATTCCTATAGATTTAATTTTAATTTTAGAGCCATTTACTTCTGAGGTCATATCATATTCATTATCTAAGGCAAATCTTTTTAATTTTTCAACAACCTCTGCAGTATTTTTACAAATCAATAATGCTTCTGCATAATCTGGTACCATATTAGCAGCGTTTCCACCTATTATATTTTCTATAACTATATCTCCAGTAGGTGCTGATGTAAAATCCTTAACTAAATCAAATATAGTTATTCCTTTTTCTCCATTTATTATTGGAAAATCTGCATCTGGAGTAAATGCTGCTACTGGTGCTGATTCTTTTTGTAAATAATAGGGTATATCTTCTCCACCAGTTTCTTCATTTGTTCCAAATATTATTCTTATTTTTTTAGATAACGGAAGTCCTGCATCTTTTATAGCTTTTAGTCCATAAAGACATGCAATTATAGGTCCTTTATCATCTGTAGTCCCTCTTCCATACATCTTACCATCATGAATTTCAGCTCCATATGGAGGATGTATCCATCCATCTCCTTCTGGTACTAAATCTATGTGACCTAATGTAGCAACATATTCTTCTCCTTCTCCATATTCTGCATAGCCTGCATATCCGTCAACATTTACTGTCTTAAATCCTAATTTTTTAGAAACTTCAAGAGCACATTGAAGTGCTTTATCTACTTCTTCTCCAAAAGGCATCCCAGGCTTTGCTTCTCCTTCAAGGCTTCTTATTCTAACTATTTCTTTTACTGAATTTATTATATCATTGCTCATTTCATCAATTCTTTTATTAATTTCCATAAATACTCATTCCTTTCATAAAAATCATATATTATTACCTTCTATTAAATTATTTTCTCTTATTTATGAATTTCTATTAATTATTTATTAACAAATATAGTGTTATTATCACATATTTTAGAAACAAACTCAACAATGATCTTCTTTATTTCATCAATATTTAAACTATTTTAAATAGTAACTTTTTATTTTTGCAGATAATTTATATTGATTTTAAAATAAAATTATAATTAATAGTCATAGCTTTTTAATTTGCATTTCCTAATTATTTATTAAAACATCAATCATCTGTTCAATATATAACCATGAGAACAGATTTAAATTTTTAGGAGAACACTGTTCTCCTCTACAGTTGATTAATTTATAGTTTTCATGGGCTTAATAAAAAACACTAGTAGCTTAAGCTACTAGTGTTTTTTGCTATTGTAGTTTTCCAAATCTAGAAAATGGCTTTATTATGAATCTTGCCTTTCCCATTATATCATCGTATGATATGTATGGATTTTCCCAATATCTTGCATCAAATGAATTTGCCCTATTATCCCCTATAAATACATAAGAATTTTCAGGCACCTGTAATGTCACTTCTTTATCACTATTATATATTACATAAGATTCATCTAATTTTTCTCCATTTATATATACCGTTCCATCGCTTTTTACATTAATAGTCTCCCCTGGAAGTCCAATTAACCTTTTTATTAAATCCTCACCTAACTCTTTAGAATGAAAAACTAAAATATCCCCTCTTTTCAGAGATTTTTCGCTATAATTCCTAGTTACGAAAATTTTATCTCCTGGCTGTATTGTAGGATACATAGACTCTGTAGGCACACTAACATTAAAAAAAATAAATTTATTAACTAAAAGTGCTAATCCTACAGCACATAGTATAGGTATACCCCATTCCTTAACAAACTTTTTAAATAAATTCAAATCTATCAACTCCTAAATTTTGCCTAACTCCTTATCACATAGATAATATTATATCACAGAATTTTTTATTATACATTATTTAGATTTTACATTATTACACAATCCTACTATTATATAAATATAGCCTAAATTTTTAATAAAATACTTATGTCTATAATGAAAAATAGAAAATTATTTAGATAAAAATTGTACAAAAATAAAAAAGCCATGCTATCCTGACTAAACTTTAGTCATTTTGCAACAGCTCCTTTTTTACTATTTCAATTTTCCAAATCTAGAAAATGGTTTTATTATAAATCTTGCTTTTCCCTTTATATCATCGTATGATATGTACGGATTTTCCCAATCTCTTGCATCCAATGAATTTGCTCTATTATCCCCTATAAATACATAGGAATTTTCAGGTACATGAAACGTTGCTTCTTTATCACTATTATATATTACATATGGTTCATCTAATTTTTCACCATCTATATATACCGTTCCATCACTTTTTACATTAATAGTCTCCCCTGGAAGTCCAATTAACCTTTTTATTAAATCCTCACCTCGCTCTTTAGAATGAAAAACTAAAATATCCCCTCTTTCAAGAGATTTTTGGCTATAATTCCTAGTTACAAAAATTTTATCTCCTTGCTGTATTGTAGGATACATAGACTCTGTAGGCACACTAACATTAAAAAAAATAAATTTATTAACTAAAAGTGCTAACCCTATAGCACATAGTATAGGTATACCCCATTCCTTAATAAACTTTTTAAATAAATTCAAATCTATCAACTCCTAAATTTTACCTAATTCCTCATTACATAGATAATATTATATCATAACTTTTTTCATCATTCAGTATTTTATACATCTTCAAAAATAATCATTCAAAAATTCTTATTTAAACAATACAAATTCTACATTAGTTCTTAACTTTTCCTCTCCTCCACTATATATAGATATACCAGCTCTAAAATTAATATATATGTGAAAATAATTGATATTTTTTTGGTATAGTAGCTGAAAATATTGAATTCACAATTGTGGATGTTTCTCCACAAAAGCTGAGAAATTTAGAATTACTGTAGCGGCGAGCAGTGTTCGCCACAGAATAACTAGCGATATAATCGCTAGTGAAAAAATTGATTAAAGAAATTATTTTGCTAAAAAATAATTTCAACCTTAATTGTGAATTTTGCATTGTGAATTGTGAATTGAAATGCTCAAGGGTGTAGTTATATTTAGCTATATATTAATTTTTAAGGTAGTTTATCTATAATACTTATCGACTATCTCTTAAATAAAAATAACCATATCTCCTTTTATTTTAAGGACAATATGGTTACCTTTTATTGTATTTACAACTTTCCTATATCACTTCTATAATATATTCCACTAAAATTTATATTTTTTATATCCTTATAAGCTTTTTCTCTTGCTTCTTCTACACTTTCTCCTAAAGCTGTAATTCCCAAAACTCTTCCACCTGAAGTCAAAAGTTGGCTACTTGTTCTTGTTGCTCCTGCTAGGAAAACCTTACTATCTATATTATCTAATCCTGTTATTTCAAATCCGCTTTTATATTCTAATGGATATCCCTCTGATGAGGCTATCACACAGCATGCATGAGCCTTTTTAAATAGTACCTTATTTCTATTTAATCTTTTATCTAGTGCTTCCATCATAAGATGAACTAAATCACTTTCCATTAGCGGAAGTACAACTTGAGTTTCAGGATCGCCCATTCTTACATTATATTCTAATAAATAAATGCCTTTTTTGGTAATCATTAACCCAAAAAATATTATTCCTACATAGTCCATATTTTCTGATTTGATTCCTTTTAATGTAGGAGACATAATATTTTCATAAAATTCTTTTAAAACTTCTTCATTACAATGAGGATTAGGCGCTAAGGTACCCATCCCCCCTGTATTAGGTCCCTTATTTTCGTCATATATAGCTTTATGATCTTTTGAAGATATAAAAGGTATAATAGTTTCTCCGTCAGTTATAGATAGTATTGATGCCTCCACACCTTCTAAAAACTCCTCTATAATTATAGATTTCCCTGCTCCAGAAAATATATCCTTCTCCATAAATTCTTTTATTGTATTATTAGCTTCTTCTCTGCTATTAGCTATAACAACACCTTTTCCTGCTGCTAACCCATCTGCTTTAATAACTACAGGAAATTTGCAGTACTCTATATAATTTAAAGCTTCTATTACATTATTAAAACTTTCATATTCAGCTGTTTTTACCCCGTATTTTTTCATAAAAGCCTTAGAAAAACTCTTACTGCCTTCTAACTTTGCTCCTTCTTTACTCGGTCCAAAAATCTTTAAATCATGAGCTTTAAATATATCTACAATTCCATCACAAAGAGGTGTTTCTGGACCAACTACAGTGAGATTGATCTTGTTCTCATATGCGAAAGTTAAATATTCATTAATGTTTTTTAAATTTACATTTTCACATTTATTTTCAAAGGCTGTACCGCCATTACCTGGTGCACAATAAATCTTTTTAACTAAACTGCTCTGTGACATTTTCCATGCTAATGTATGCTCTCTTCCACCATTACCAATTAATAATATCTTCATAGTTATACCACCTTTTATTCAATTGAAAATTGACGATTGACAATGGACAATTTTTAATGTTTAAAGTGTCTTAATCCGGTAAATACCATAGATATTCCTTGTTCATCACAAGCTTTTATTGATTCTTCATCTCTCACAGAACCACCAGGTTGAATTATAGCTTTAATTCCAGATTTTGCAGCTTCATCTACGCAATCTCTAAATGGGAAGAATGCATCTGAAGCTAATACAAATCCACCCTCTCCTCTTTCTAATGCCTGTGCAGTGGCCCAAATTCTATTCACTTGGCCACCTGCTATACCTGTAGCTTTTCCCTCTTTAACTACTACAATGGCATTGGATTTAACGTATTTAGCTACCTTCATACCTATAATTAAATCCTTCATTTCTTCTTCGCTAGGTGACTTCTTAGTTACAACCTTTATTTCATCTATTAATTTATTATCGACAGTTTGTACTAATACTCCTCCATCAACAGTTACCATTTCTTTATTGTCCATTGGTTTTGAATTACATTTTATTATTCTTAAGTTTTTCTTTCTTTTTAATACGTCTAAAGCTTCCTCTGTAAAGTTTGGAGCAATTATTATTTCTAAAAAGGTCTTTACCATCTCTTCTGCTGTATCTTTATCTACAGTATTATTTATTGCTACTATTCCACCAAAAATTGATATAGGATCACATTCATATGCTTTAATATACGCTTCTTTAACAGTTTCTCCAATTGCTACTCCACAAGGACTATTGTGTTTCAATCCACAGCAAGCTATTTCTTCAAATTCATTAACTACTTTCCATGCAATGTCCATATCTTTAATATTGTTATAAGAAAGTTCCTTACCATTTAACTCTATTATATTATTCATCATTCCACTACCATCTGCATTTTTATAAACTGCTGCACTTTGGTGTGGATTTTCCCCATATCTTAAAGTTTTACTTTTTATGTAGGAAGCAGAAAGATATTCTTCATATATTTCATCATTTTCTAATAAAAATTTTGAAATTGCTGCATCATAAGCGGAGGTTAAATTAAAAACTTTAGCTGCAAATTTTTTACGTGTAGCATAATCTACTTCTCCTTGTTCATTTATTTGCTTCATAATCTCACTGTAGTCATTTATATCACTTACAACAAGTACATCTTTGAAATTTTTAGCTGCACTTCTTATCATGCTTGGTCCACCAATATCTATAAATTCAACTTTTTCTTCAAAAGTTAAATCTTCTTTGACCTTTTCAAAGAATGGATATAGATTTACACAAACTAAATCTATGGTATTAATTTGTCTTTCCTTTATAGTTTTCATATGACTTTCATTATCTCTAAGTGCTAATATACCACCATGAATAGCTGGATGAAGTGTTTTAACTCTACCATCTAGCATTTCTTCTGACTTCGTAACTTCTGATACCTCTATTACATCAATACCATTTTCTTTTAAATATTTATAAGTACCACCACTGGATATTATTTCTACATCCTTACTCACCAAAAATTTAGCAAAATCTAATACATTGGTTTTATCAAAAACACTTATTAATGCTCTTTTTATCATATCAACTACTCCTTTATGTAAACTAATCTTCCTTTAATCTTAACCTTATCTTCGCTTATAAGCTTTATAGCTTCTGGTAATGCTTTATGTTCTTCTATCAAAACTCTCTTTTGTAACCCTTCCGCGGAATCTTCTCCATATACATTTACCGTTTTTTGAAGTATTATAGCCCCTGTATCTGTTCCTTCATCTACAAAATGAACAGTACACCCACTAACCTTAACTCCATAATTAATAGCTGCTTCATGAACTTTTATACCATACATGCCATTTCCACAAAAATTAGGTATTAATGAAGGATGAATATTTATTATCTTATTTTTGAAACTCTCAATAAAGCTTTTATTTAATATGGAGGTAAAACCTGCTAAAACTATTAAATTAACTTTATCCTTTAACACCTTTAGAATCTCATCACTTAAAGCTTTACTATATTTTTTTCTATCAAAAACCATAGTTTTTATATTATTTTCTTTTGCCCTTTTTATTCCATAGGCGTTTTCTCTATCACTAATAACATATTCAATAGTACAGTTTTTTAAATATCCAGAGTTTATATTGTCAATTATACTTTGAAGATTTGAGCCACCACCTGATATTAAAACTGCTATTTTAAGCACACTCCTTCACCTCCAGCAGCTACAGTACCAATTTTATATGCCTTTTCTCCCATTTCTTCTAATGCCTTTATTATATTTTCGCTGTCACTTTCATTTACACACAGAACCATTCCAATTCCCATATTGTAAGTATTAAACATATGAGACTCATCTACACCTTTTCTCATTAAATACTTAAAAATTTCAGGAATTTCAAAGGAATCTTTATCAATAATAGCAGTCAAGTTTCCTTTAAACATTCTTGGAATATTTTCATAAAAACCGCCACCGGTTATATGTGCCATTCCTTTTATACTAAATTTATCTATTAAATTAAGCACAGGTTTAACATATATTTTAGTAGGCTCAAGTAAAATCTCTCCTATTGTTTTCTTACCTAGAATTTCATCATAATTTTCAACTAATTTTCTAACCAATGAATATCCATTACTATGGACTCCGGAAGAAGCAATTCCTATTAGAGCATTCCCTTCTTCTATAGCGCTTCCATCTATTATATTTTTCTTATCTACTATTCCTACTGCAAAACCTGCCACATCATAATCCCCATCTTTATACATACCAGGCATTTCTGCTGTTTCTCCACCAATTAATGCTGCATTACTTTCAATGCAACCTTTAGAAACTCCTTTCACTATATCCGCTGCTATACTAGAGTCTAATTTTCCGCAAGCTATATAGTCAAGGAAAAATAATGGTTTTGCACCATGACATAAAATATCATTAACACACATTGCTACACAATCAATTCCAATAGTATCAAATTTATTTAATTTTATTGCAATTTCAAGTTTAGTTCCTACACCATCAGTACCAGAAACTAATACAGGATTTTCATAACCACTTCCTATTTCAAACATTCCTGCAAAACTTCCAAGGCCATTTAAAACTCCACTAGTAAAAGTTTTCGAAGTGTAATTTTTCATAAGCTGTACTGCTTTATATCCTTCTTCAATATTAACTCCAGCATCCTTGTATGTTATCATTATTTCACCCTTCTTTCCAAAATATTTTTAAAGAAGAAAGCTTAAATCCTTATGGCTTAATTCAATAAAATGCTAGTTAAATATAATAACTCCCCAATTTACATTTAAAATTACATATATAATAATCAAATATTATTGATTATTATAAGTCTTTAGTTATAAAATTTTACAATTACTAAAAACCTCTTTAAGTTTTTAATCTTCACTTGATTTAATTGGAGCGGAAATTGGATATTCTCCGTCAAAACATCCTAAACAAAAACCTTCGCCTTCTCCTAAACATTCTAAAAGGCCTTTTTGAGTTAAATAACCTAAAGTATCTGCACCTATTATTTGTCTTATTTCTTCTACTTTCATATTAGCTCCTATAAGACCTTTTCTATAAGGAGTATCTATTCCAAAATAGCAAGGAAATTTAACTACAGGTGAACAAACTCTAAAGTGTACTTCTTTTGCTCCAGCTTTTCTTAGAAGTTCAACTAACCTTTTACTTGTAGTTCCTCTAACTATTGAATCATCTATTAAAACTACTTTTTTACCCTCTACATTTTCTTTTAATACATTTAACTTAACATTAACAGCATTTTCTCTTTCTTCTTGGCAAGGAGTAATGAAGGTTCTTCCTATATACTTATTTTTTATCAGCCCTATTTCATAAGGTATTCCTGAAGCTTTTGCATATCCCATAGCTGCTGATACCCCCGAATCTGGAACTGCAACTACTATATCTGCCTCTACTGGATACTCTTCATAAAGCTTCTTACCTGCTTTAACTCTAGATGAATGTACACTTATGCCATCAATTATTGTATCCGGTCTTGCAAAATATATATATTCAAAGGAACAAATTGCTTTTTTACTTTTTTCCGCAAAATTGATGCTTTTTATTCCTTCATTATTTATAACTACAATTTCTCCTGGCTCAATATCTCTAATATATTCTGCTCCTGTAGCATCTAATGCACAACTTTCTGAAGCTATAACATAACTCTCTCCAATTTTCCCAAGGCATAATGGTCTAATACCATGTGGATCTCTAACACCTATCAATTCATTTTCTGTTAAAATTACAATGCCAAAAGATCCTTTTATTGCTTGCACTGTATCTACTACTGCATTTAAAATACCCTTTTTAGCTCCTCTAGCTATAAGATTTAAAATAACTTCTGAATCTATAGAAGTTTGAAAAATACATCCTGAATCTTCAAGTAATTCTCTTATAATATCTGCATTTATTAAGTTTCCATTATGAGCTATGGCAATATTTCCTAATTTAAACTCCCCAAGTACAGGTTGTGCATTTTTTACAGAACTATCTCCAGCAGTGGAATATCTAACATGTCCAACTGCTGAATATCCTGTAAGTTGATTTAGTATTTCATTATTAAATACTTCTGAAACTAAACCCATATTTTTATGACACTTCATCTTCTTACCATTATAAGTAACTATGCCTGCACTTTCTTGGCCCCTATGTTGAAGAGCATATAACCCATAATAAGTTCTTCTTGCCACATCTAAATTATCACCTAAACTAAAAATTCCATATACACCGCATTCATCATGAAATTTATCTGGATCGTAGTTATTGTAAACATATCCGTCTTTTAAAGGTAATTTCATTATCTCTATATCCTCCATCTTCATAGCCTTATAATTATCTTTCAAACCTTATAGCTATTTCATCATTCTATTTAACACTTCAGTATATCCTTCAACCAAATCTCCAATGTCTCTTCTAAATCTATCTTTATCAAGCTTTTCTCCTGTAGTCATATCCCAAAGTCTACAAGTATCAGGCGAAATCTCATCTGCTAATAGAATTTCTCCGTTTAATCTACCAAATTCTAATTTAAAATCTATCAGCTTTATATTTTGAGCTTTAAAGAATTCTGTTAAAAGTTCATTTACTTCTGCAGCTACTCCATAAATATAATATAATTCGTCAAAAGTCGTAATCTCCATGGCTACTGCATGATAATCATTCATTAATGGATCTCCTAGATCATCGTTTTTATAACTTAATTCAAATACTGTAGTTTTAAGTTCTGTTCCCTCTTCTAATCCATATCTTTTAGCCATACTACCTGCTGCTACATTTCTTACTATAACTTCAAGAGGTATTATTTCTACCTTTTTACAAATTTGTTCTCTATCACTTATTTTTTTGATAAAATGAGTTTTTACACCTTTTTCATTTAGCATTTCAAATAATAATGAAGTAATACTGTTATTTAATATTCCCTTTGAAGCTATAGAAGCTTTTTTCTCTCCATTAAAAGCTGTTGCATCATCCTTATAATAAACTAAAACTTCATCTAACTTATCTGTTGAAAATATTTTTTTAGCTTTTCCTTCGTACATTAATACTTTATTTTCCATTATAATTCAACTCCTTCTCCATTTTCTTTTATAAAGTTTTCTTTCATAATTTTCCTATACTCTGCTAACTTTTCTTTAACTTCTGGATATTTATTTGCTAATATTTGTACAGCTAACATTCCTGCATTATAGCTATTATTAATTCCAACTGTTGCTACTGGTATTGATTTTGGCATTTGAACTATAGAATATAATGCATCTAATCCTTCAATAGCTCCCTTTATAGGAACTCCTATTACAGGAATTAGAGTTTTTGATGCTATGACTCCTGGAAGATGGGCAGCAAGTCCTGCCCCTGCAATTATGCATTCACATCCTTTGTTCTCAAGTTCGGTAAGCACTTCTCCTAATCTTTCTGGTACTCTATGAGCAGATAAAATATGTGCTTCAAATTCTATATCAAACTCCCTCAAACATTTTGCTGCATTTCTCATTACTTCTGTATCTGATTTACTACCAAAAATTATTGCTACTCTCATAAGAACCTCCAAAGTATTATTTTTTAAATATATAAATCGCCATTATCAATTTTTAGTTTAAGAATCTTGAAATAACTAGCAAATACTCTTAAATTTTTATATCATCTTTGTCTAGTTATTTCATTTTAAACCTCTTATTTGAAATAATTAACTCCGCTTTCAAATATTTTTTGCTCATGATTTCCTATAACATTTTTAATTACGTTCTTTCCTATTCTTTCACTATGCCCCATTTTCCCCAAAACTCTTCCATCTGGACTTGTTATTCCTTCTATGGCATAACAAGAACCATTAGGATTAAATTTTATATCATAGTTTGGATTACCTTCAAAATCTACATATTGAGTGGCAACTTGATTATTCTCAAATAATCTCTTAATATTTCCTTCATCTGCATAAAATCTTCCTTCACCATGAGAAACCGGTATAGTATGAATTTCTCCTACCTTCATTGAACTAAACCACGGTGAAGAGTTTGAAACTATTTTAGTATTAACCATACAAGATATATGCCTTCCTATAGCATTATAAGTTAGAGTTGGACTATCTTCCTTAATATCTACAATTTCTCCATAAGTAACTAGCCCTAACTTTATAAGTGCTTGGAAGCCATTACATATACCTAATATCAATCCATCTCTGTTCTTAAGTAAATTCATAACTTCATATTTAATTTTTTCATTTCTAAAAATTGTAGCTATAAATTTTCCAGATCCATCTGGCTCATCCCCAGCACTAAACCCTCCTGGAAGCATAACTATTTGCGATTTAGAAATTTGATTGGCTAACTCATCAATAGAATTCTCGATATGTCTTGAACTTAAATTATTAAATACTAAGGTATTTACTGCTGCACCTGCTTTTACAAATGCTCTTTCACAATCATATTCACAGTTTGTACCTGGAAATACAGGTATTAATACCTTGGGTTTTGATATCTTTATTAATGGAGATTTAATTAAATTATTTATTTTTGAACTATATTTTTTTATTTTCTCACTTGCAAATCTATTATCTGAATAATCTGTTGGGAATACCTCTTCCAATGTATCCTCAAAATCATTTTGAAGTTCCTCTAATGAAATTATTTCTCCATTAATATTAATTTCATATTTTTCTATGGTACTTCCTAAAAGAGTATATTCCACATCATTTAATTCTTCCTCAATATTTATGTGATTTTCTAATTCTAAAACAATGCTACCGTATCTTGGCTCACTCAATTCCCCTAAAGAAATGTTATTATTAAAGCTAAATCCAATTTTATTTCCAAAACACATTTTACTTATAGCTTCAACTACTCCACCTGATTTTACAGTGTGAGATGCAAGTACTTTTCCTCTATTTATTAAAGAATGAACTAGCTCATAATTTTTCTTTAAATTATCAAAATCTATAACTTCTCTTTTATCTCTTCTTGAATTTATAGCTACCACTTTACTATTTAAAGCTTTAAATTCTTGTGAAATTACTTTATTTACATCTATAGTGGAAACCCCAAAGGATATTAATGTAGGTGGCACGTTTAAATCTTTAAAAGTACCAGACATACTATCTTTTCCACCTATAGCTGGTATTTGAAGCTGATCTTCAGCATAAAGTGCACCTAATAATGCTGAAAAAGGTTTACCCCATTTTCTTTTATCTGTACCTAGCTTTTCAAAATATTCTTGAAGAGATAATCTAATATTCTTGTAATCTCCTCCTAATGCAACAATCTTTGTGACACTTTCTACTACAGCATATAATCCTCCATGGAAAGGACTCCATTCTGATATATATGGATTAAAGCCATGTGCCATTATGGTTCCTGTTGTAGTTTCCCCATTTAAAACAGGAATTTTCCCCACCATACCTTCACTTGGAGTACTTTGACTTTTTCCTCCAAAAGGCATAAGTACTGTGTTTCCTCCTATTGAACTATCAAACATTTCTACAAGTCCTTTTTGGGAGCATATATTTAAATCCTTTAATGTATTCTTAAAACATTCTCTTACAGACTCACTTCTAAACTTACTTTTACTAAAATAATTTTCATCTTTCAAAGGCTCCTTCACTTCAATGTTTATATAACCCTTAGCACCATTAGTATCTAAAAACTTTCTTGAAAGACTTACTATTTCCTTTTCTCTCCAAGTCATAGTAACTCGCTTATCATTAGTAACCACTGCTACTGCTACTGCTTCTAAATTTTCTTCTTCTGCAAGTTTAATAAATTTTTCTGAATGATTTTTGTCAACTACTACTGCCATTCTTTCCTGAGACTCTGATATGGCAATTTCTGTTCCATCTAATCCTTCATATTTTTTGGTTACTAAATCCAAATTTATATTTATTCCTTCTGCAAGTTCTCCTATGGCAACAGAAACTCCTCCAGCACCAAAATCATTGCATTTTTTAATTAAAGTTGTAACTTCCTTTTTCCTAAATAACCTTTGAATTTTTCTTTCTATTAGAGCATTTCCTTTTTGAACTTCTGCTCCACAACTTTCAAGTGAGTTTTCACTATGTTCTTTAGAGGAACCAGATGCTCCACCTATTCCATCCCTGCCTGTTCTTCCTCCAAGTAAAATTATCACATCGCCACTTTCTGGAGCTTTTCTTATTACATTTTCATAAGGTGCTGCAGCTATTACCGCTCCAACTTCCATTCTTTTAGCTAAATAGCCTTCATGATAGATTTCCGCTACATGACCGGTAGCAAGACCTATTTGATTTCCATAGCTACTATAACCTTTAGCTGCCTCTTTTGTTATTTTTCTTTGTGGCAATTTTCCTTTTAAAGTCTTTTCAATTGGCGTTCTAGGATCTCCACTTCCAGTAACCCTCATTGCTTGATAAACATAACTTCTACCAGATAGCGGATCCCTTATAGCACCACCTAAGCATGTAGATGCACCGCCAAAAGGTTCAATTTCTGTAGGATGATTATGTGTTTCATTTTTAAACATTATTAAATATTTTTCTAATTTTTCATCTACATTTACATCAACCACTATGCTACAAGCATTGATTTCATCAGATATATCTAAATCATCTAATTTACCTGTAGACCTTAGCTTCTTCATTCCTATAACAGCTATATCCATTAGTGTCATAGGTTTTTCTTTATCCTCATATAACTCTTCTCTATATTTCTTATAAATATCAAAACCTTCTTTTATAGCTTCTGTATATTTTCCATCTTCAAAACTTATATCCTCTAAAATAGTCTGGAAGGTTGTATGTCTACAGTGATCTGACCAATAAGTATCTATTACTTTTATTTCTGTAACTGTAGGCTCTCTCTGTTCTTCTTCTCTAAAATATTTTTGAATAAGCTCCAAATCCCCTATATTCATTGCTAGTGAATGATATCCTAAAAATTCATTCAGTTCTTTTTCATCTAAATTAATGAAATTCTTTAGTATTTCTATATCCTTTGGATCTTTACTTTCTACTTCAAGACTTTTACATTCTCCCATAGAAGCTTCTCTTGAATCTACAGTATTTATGTAGTATTTTTTTATTTTTTCAAAATCTTCATCACTAATATTTCCATTTAAAACTATAATCTTTGAGCTTTTAACTTTAGGCATTTCTTTTTGGGTTATTATTTGTATACATTGTGCAGCAGAGTCTGCTCTCTGATCATATTGTCCTGGTACATACTCTACTGAAAATGCCCTTCTACCACCAAATTTTAAATCTCCATCATAAACTTTATCTATATTGGATTCACTTAAAATATTATTTTTTATTTCTTTATATTCACTTTCATTAATTCCTTCTATGTCATATCTGTTGATTACTCTAACGTCCTTTAAGTCATCTATCCTTAAGAGGTGTTTAAAATCCCTTAATAAATTTTCACTCTCTAAGTTAAAATTCGGTTTTTTCTCTACAAACACTGTAAAAATATCTTTTCTCATCTTTTCCCCCTTGAGTAATCCTTTAATATTACGAACTTTATTTTATATTTTATAATTATTGTTCGATAATTATATTATAGTATATTATTATTATTTTTAAAAGTACTTTTTTAAAAATTTTAATAAAAACATTCGTTTAATAACAAACTATAATATATATTTTTTATTTATTGTATGGTTAGCTTCTCATATTATCTCTAAATTATTTTTATTTAATAATAGACCTTTTAGTATTCCTATAGGTATTTTTATATGGCTCATTTTAGTATAACTCCATTTATATCCCACTGTTAATTTTAAAATAATAAATATAAAGTATTCCTAAATAAATTACATTTCTAATTTAATGAAATAAGTTTTTGATTAATTAAATTTAAAGTTTTAGAGGAATTTTTATGATTTTATAGAATATTTATAAGAATATAGAGAGTTTTTACAAAAAATAATTATATTTGAGGTCATAATTTGGAGAAAAAATTGCAAGTATAAACTTTTTTTAAAAATCATCTATATAAATTTATATGATGATTAATATATGTACCTATGAAAACATAAAGATACTTTGATAGCATTATAATTTTAAGGAGGGATTCCAATGAAAGGAAAAAATTTAGTTATAGCAATGCTAATTATTATCTTAATACCAGTTATCGGTTATGCTATTAACTTAAATGTGAAATATTCAAAGCAACTTTCAGAAGCTAAAGAAGAAAATGTAAAATTGACCACTCAAGTTTCTTCTTTGGATTCAAAAAATGCAACTTTAAATAAAGAAGTATCTTCTTTAAAAGAACAACTTAATAAAGATAATGGTTCAAAACCTAATAAAACTCCAGAAACCTCTAAAGGTACAGACAATCCAATCACTGGAGATAATACTAATAATCTTTATGCTATATATACTGCTAACATTGATAGTTATGAAAAAGAATTATTATGTTACCTTCCAATAAATAGCGGTACATTAACAGAGAAATTAGATATATTAGCTAAAAATTTATCTAAAATTGAATTTAATTCTTTACCAATAGAAGTAACAAAAATAGAAGACAAAGATGGTAAAAAAATAGCTGTAATAAATCTTAAAGAATCTGAGATAAATGCTGGAATTAATGAAGCTATCGATTTTAAAGGTCCAAGTTGGTCAAAAAATTATTTTCAAGGTTCAGCAGGTGGAACCATTACATCTACTGCTTTAATTGAAAGCTTTCTACAACGTTCATACCCTGGTCAATGGATTGATGGTGTTAGATTCTTATATGAAAATAAAGAAATAAATTTTCAGCATGTATCAAAACTATCAGAAATCAATTATAAATAATTAATTATAAAAAGCGTGACTAAATCACGCTTTTTTAGACTTCAAATACAACTGTATAGATAAGCTACCTTAAAAACTAATATATAGCCAATATAGCTTATTTCAATTAGAAATTTAGACTAATGCACAATTCACAACTATCGTTAGTTCTTTATAAGAAGTGACTGTGTCACTTCAATAAAAGATCAATTGCAAATTCAATAGTTTTAATTATATTTTTAAACAGTGATTAAAGATATAAATTACTAATAAATTGATTAGGAGACTATTTATGAAAGAACAAGATATTAATATGTTTAATGAACTATCATCACAATGGAAAAAGAATATCCCAGAAAAGAATTATATTATTGCTAAAGAAATTATTGAGAATTTAAATATAGTTAAAGGACAATCTCTTTTAGATGTAGCTTGTGGTACAGGTATTTTATATCCTATATTAAAAAATACCAATCTTTCAAAATATACAGCTATGGATATAACTGAAAAAATGGTAAGTGAATTTTTAAAATTTCATCCTAATACAGATGTGAGATTAATGGACTTTGAGGAGGAAGTAACCTTTAAAGAAGACTTTGATTACATAATAATTTTCAACTCTATTCCTCATTTTTACGACTTAAATACTGTATTTAAAAATGCTTATAACAACTTAAATCCTGGTGGAAAATTTATTATTGTTCATTGTAGAACCAGAGAAGAATTAAAAGAACGTCGTAAATTACTTGGCTATACCTCTATTAATGATCCCATTCCTATAGATAGTACTTTAGTAGAACTTTGTAATAGATACGACTTTAAAGAAATGGAAATAAAAGATACAGATTATTTCTATTTTTGTTGTGAAAAATAAATCTACTTAAGAAACTACCTCTTACCATTCATGATTTTAAAATAGTAAAAAAATTACAAAATGCAATTAATGAGAATTTAAATCAAAGTAATATAATATAAAAGCTTTAAATAAAGATTAACTTTATTAAAGTATTTGTTATGAAATACAAGGAGGTAATTATGGAGATAAACTTTTACAGCTTAGACACTGTAGCTAATAAAAGCTTAAAATTTGCAGTAATTGCAGCTGAATATAATAATAAGTGGTTATTTGTAAGACATAAAGAAAGAACTACTCTTGAAATTCCTGGTGGCCATAGAGAAGAGGGAGAAGATATAAATAAGACTGCATCTAGGGAACTTTTTGAAGAAACTGGAGCTACAGATTTCCACATTGAAGCTATTTGTGATTATTCTGTTACTAGAGATGATATACCTTCTTATGGAAGGTTATTCTATGCCCAAGTTTACAAATTAGGTGAATTACCACCACTAGAAATCGCTGAAGTAATTTTCAGAGAAAATTTACCAGAAAACTTAACTTATAAGGAAATACAACCCTACTTATTTAAAAAAGTTAAAAAATTCAAAAATAAATAAAATTAAAAATTAAAAAGGAAAAGTAAATCCGTTACTTTTCCTAAAATTCATTAGTAAAGTTAATTCTTTATGTTTATTTATCTTCTATGAAAATATTCTTTCCACTGATTCTTTTGCTCTTTTCATTACTTCACTTTCCTCTATGGTTTTCATCTTGTAATTTTCCATTACTATTTTTCCATCTATAATAACAGTTTCCACATCTGAACCTTGAGCAGAATAAACTAACAATGATATTATGTCATGCCTTGGGTATAGATGAGGTTTATTTAAATCAATTAATATCATATCCGCTTTTTTTCCTACTTCTAAAGACCCTATCTCATCTTCTAAAAATAATGCTTTAGCTCCATTTTTTGTTGCCATTTCTAGTGCCTTTATAGCCGGTATGGAAAGAGGATTTTCATTTATTCCTTTATTTATAAGTGCAGCTGTATGAATTTCTTCAAACATGTTTAAATTATTGTTACTTGAAGAACTATCTGTAGCTAAAGCTACATTCACCCCTCTGTTTAACATTTTTTCTACTGGTGCAAATCCATTAGCTAACTTTAAATTACTACAAGGATTATTTGCTACTGATACTTTATATTTGTTTAAGATTTCTATATCATCATCAGAAATGTGGACACAGTGAGCTGCTACCGTTGGAATTTTAAATAATCCTAAATTCTCTAAATATTTTACTGGTGAAACTCCATGCTCTTCAAAGCTATCTTTTACTTCTTTTCTGCTTTCAGATACATGTATATGAATTGGAAGCTCTAGTTCTTTGGCAAGATCTATTGTTTTTTCTAAATAGGCTTTAGAAGAAGTGTATGGTGAGTGAGGAGCCACCATCATTTTTATTCTTCCATCTCCTCTATTTTCCCAGTTCTTTTTAAACTCTCTAACTTCATCAAATTTATTCTCATCTTTATTAATTTCTCCATTTAAACTCTTTGATAGTACAGCTCTCATACCTGAAATCTCTACAGCCTTTGCAGTTTGTTCTAAGGAAAAATACATGTCTAAGAAGCAAGTAGTACCACTTTTAATCATCTCCACTATACTAAGCATGTCTCCATTATATATATCTTCCTCTGTATACTTTTTCTCTATAGGCCAAATTCTTTCATTTAACCATTCCCAAAGTGGTAGATCATCTGCATAGCTTCTAATTAAGGACATTCCTATATGGGTATGTGCATTTATAATTCCTGGCATAACGACTTTATTACTGCCATCAATAATTTTTCCAGCTATAAATCCTTTTGGTACTTCCCCGATATATTTAATTCTATTCTTTTCAATAGCTATATCACCTTTATATATTACTTCATTATCATTATTCATAGTTACAATTGTTGTATTTTTAATTAGAATATTCATAATTAACATCCTTTCTGAATAATTACTTTTACACTTAATTAGCACATACTGCTTAAAAAATCAATGTATAACTCAATATAGTTATATCCGTGAACTACTACCACTTACTTTGTTGAAGTGGTAGCTTCGTGGTCAATATTCCTATTGGAACAAGTTTACCCACGCTCAAAAGGTCGAACCAACCTCGTTATAACACCAAAATTATATTGCTAATTTCAGTAGATTTTTACTAGCATTTGTATCTCTATCATGCTTCGTACCACAATTAGGACATATCCATTCTCTAAGTGCTAGATTTTTTACTTNNNNTATAGCCACATTCAGAGCATAATTGAGAACTAGCATAATTACTAGGTGCTATAACTAATTCTCTCCCATACCAATCAGCTTTATATTCTAACATTTTTCTAAATTCTGACCAACTAGCTTCACTTATAGCTTTTGCTAGTTTATGATTTTGCTGCATGTTCTTAACTTTTAAGTCTTCAATAACTATAGATTGGTTTTCTCTAACAAGTTTTATTGATAACTTATGTAAGAAATCTGCCCTTTGATTTGCTATCCTTTCATGTAATTTAGCTACTTTTAATCTTGCTTTATTTCTATTGTTACTCTCTTTTTGCTTTCTTGATAAGTCTTTCTGTAACTTAATTAATCTTCTTTCTGATTTTCTAAGATACTTTGGATTAGACTCTCTATATCCATCTGAGCATATTGCAAATTCTTTTATACCCACATCTACACCTATTTTTTTATCAATTTTAGGCAATTTAATATTTTCTGTATCAACTAATATAGAAACATAGTATTTGC
>NZ_DDOV01000020.1 GCF_002341865.1 Clostridium sp. UBA2485
GGTGGAGCACTCGGCTGTTAACCGATAGGTTGGAGGTTCGAATCCTCTTCACGGAGCCAATTATATTTATAATAGTAAATTAAGATTAAAAGGATAAATGTTATCTAAACATTTATCCTTTATTTTTTTGTTCAAAAACATAATTAATATGAATTCTTGTTAGATATGAGAATATTTAAAATATTTCGTGTATTAAAAAGGATTAGAAGTAACTTCTATAGAATAATAATGTAAGAGAAGCATTTATAATATGATTCAAACTAAATTAGGGGGGAGAGTAACAGTAGCAAAAAGGTTATAAAAGTTTAAGGTGAATTCAAGCCACATCATGTTTCACCAAGTGGATATAGATACTATTCACAAGAGCAACTTAATCATTTTTTAGGGATCAAAGGCATTGAAACTAAAACTAAAAAAGTAATTGGATATTGTAGAGTTAACTCCCACAAACAAAATGATGATTTAGCAAGACAAATAGAAAATGTTAAAACATATATGATTGCTAAAGGTTATCAATTCGAAATTATACAAGACATAGGAAGTGGGATAAACTACAATAAAAAAGGATTAAATCAACTAATAGATATGATAACTAATTCAGAAGTTGAAAAAATAGTAATTCTATATAAAGATAGATTGTTAAGATTTGGTTTTGAAATTATAGAAAATCTGTGTAACAAGTATGGGACTACTATTGAAATAATAGATAATACTGAAAAGGCAGAAGAACAGGAATTAGTTGAGGATTTAATTCAAATTGTTACAGTTTTTAGTTGCAGATTACAAGGTAAAAGAGCCAATAAAGCTAAGAAAATGATTAAGGAGTTGCTTAAAGGTGATACTGGGAAAGAAAGTTAGGCTATATCCAATTTTAGAGCAAGAACAAAAGCTATGGCAATCAGTAGGTACTTCAAGATTTATTTATAATTGGACACTTGCAAGACAAGAAGAAAATTATAAGCATGGTGGTAAGTTTATATCTGACAATGAGTTGAGAAAAGAAATAACAATACTTAAACAAGATGATTTAAACTGGCTAAATGAAGTATCAAATAATGTGGCTAAACAAGCTGTTAAAGATGGTTGTGAAGCCTACAAGAAGTTCTTTAAAGGTCTATCAGATAGACCAAGATTTAAAAGTAGAAGAAAAGCAAAACCATCATTTTACAATGATACTTCAAAACTTAAAGTTAAGGAAAGTTCAGTATTAATTGAAAAAATAGGTTGGATGGATATAAAGAAAAATTCAATACCTATGAATTGTAAATACACTAATCCAAGAATAAGTTTTGATGGAAAGTACTGGTTTATATCAGTCGGTTTAGAAAAGGAAAATCCAACGGTAGAGTTAACTAAAGAGAGCATAGGTATTGATGTTGGAATAAAAGATTTAGCTATATGCTCAAATGGGATGACTTTTAAAAACATTAACAAAACAAAAGCAGTTAAAAAGTTAAAAAAGACTTTGAAAAGAAAACAAAGACAGTGTTCGAATAAGTATGAAAAAAATAAAAAAGGAAAGGAATACGCCAAAACCAAGAACATTGCAAAACTTGAAAAGCAAGTAAGATTACTTCATAGGAGATTAGCCAATATAAGAGTTAATCACCTGCACCAAGCTACTAACAAGATAGTGAAAACCAAGCCATCAAAGGTAGTTATGGAAACACTTAATATTAAAGGTATGATGAAGAATAAACATTTATCAAAAGCTATTACAGAGCAATGCTTATATGAATTTAAAAGACAAATGAGATATAAATGTGAATTTAATGGCATTGAATTTATTGAGGCTGACAAATGGTATCCATCATCAAAGACTTGTAGTGGGTGTGGAAATATAAAAGCTAAACTTTCATTATCAGAAAGAAGTTATATCTGTGAGAATTGTGGCTGTATTATAGATAGAGATTATAATGCAAGTATCAAGTGATTCTTAGACTCAGGTGGAGTTTGCTTATAAGGAATACATCTNNATAAATCTTAGTAGATATTCAGCATAATTACCTAAACAATTATGCCTGAGGTGTACCATGCGTTGTATGGGAAGTTAAGCCCCTGGACTATTATATCAAACCAAAGTAGTCTTTAACAAAATGGGATAGGTTGAATGGGGAATTAAACAAGCTTTATAGAGTTTTATAAGGTTTTGGCAACGGTGATATTATATGGACGTTAAACTTACACAATACGCAAAAACCTCAGGATGAGCAGCTAAAATAGGGCCGGAGACCCTTTCGAAAATATTAAATAAATTACCTAAGATGAAAGATGATAATTTAATCGTAGGTATAGAAACTAGCGACGATGCGGCAGTTTATAAATTAAGTGATGATATAGCAACTATACAAACCTTAGACTTTTTTACACCAGTTGTAGATGATCCTTATACCTTTGGGCAAATTGCTGCATCTAATTCATTAAGCGATGTTTATGCAATGGGAGGAAAGCCTATAGTGGCATTAAACATAGTTTGTTTCCCTAACTGTCTTCCTATTGAAGTTTTAGGGGAAATATTAAAAGGTGGAGCAGATAAGGTTATAGAGGCCGGAGCCGTAGTGATAGGAGGTCATACTGTTTCTGATGATGAACCTAAGTATGGACTTTCAGTAATGGGAATAGTACATCCAGATAAGGTTCTTAAAAATTATGGATCTAAGGAAGGTGAGGTATTAATACTAACTAAGCCTTTAGGAACAGGAATATTAACTACTGCAATAAAAGCAGATATGGCTTCAAAGGAAGCTTATAATGAAGGTGTTAATGTTATGAGTACCTTAAATAGATATGCAGGTGAAATCATAACAGAGCATTATGTTAGTGCTTGCACAGATGTAACTGGATTTAGCATAATGGGACATGGTTATGAAATGGCAAGTGCATCTAATGTGACTTTTAGATTATATAAAGATAAATTACCTATAATTGAAGGTATTAAAGAATATGCAATGATGGGATTAGTTCCAGCAGGTAGCTATAATAATAAAAATTATTTAGATGGTAAATATGAATTGAAAAATGTTGAATTATGGATGGAAGATCTATTATTTGACCCACAGACTTCAGGGGGACTATTAATTTCTACTACTAAAGAAGAAAGTATAAGAATTATGGAGAAATTAGACAAGTTGGAACTAAAATCTGCCATAATAGGAGAAGTAATTAGTCTACAGGAGAAGCATATTATTGTAGAATAAATTTGTTATGGTATAGGAGAAATAATATGGATAAAGAGTTATTGAGGCAATTGCCTAAAATAGACGAACTTTTAAAAGAAGATTTAGTATTAAAAGAACTGAATGTTACAGGAAGAACAATTGTTGTTGATTCTCTTAGAGAATCAATAGATTTATATAGAAGATATGTATTAGAAGAGAAAATTCATAGTTTTGAAAGAGAAGAGATTTTAAATTATGCTTTTAAACTGTTAAATGACAAGAAAAAGCCTAATTTAAAAAAAGTTATAAATGCTACAGGTACAGTTATACATACTAATTTAGGCCGTTCACTTTTAAGTGATGGTGCAATAAAAAATGCTATCGAGGTAGCAGGTAGTTACAATAATTTAGAGTATGACATAAATAGTGGAAAAAGAGGTTCAAGATATAGTCATATAGAAGAACTTATAACTAAAATTACAGGGGCAGAAGCTGCTATGATGGTAAACAATAATGCTGCAGCAATAATGCTTGTTTTGGATACATTATGTAAAGATAAAGAAGCTATAGTATCAAGAGGACAACTTGTAGAAATAGGAGGCTCTTTTAGAGTGCCGGAGGTTATGAAATTTAGTGGAGCTAAACTTGTAGAAGTGGGTACTACAAATAGAACCCATTTATATGACTATGAAGATAATATAAATGAAAATACAGGATTATTGTTAAAAGTCCATACTTCTAATTTTAAAATTTATGGATTTACAGAGGAAGTTGACCTTGAAAGCTTAGTAAAGTTAGGCAATGATATGAATATTCCAGTAGTGGAAGATATAGGAAGTGGAGTTTTAATAGATTTTTCTAAATATGGATTTACTCATGAACCTACAGTACAAGAAAGTATAAAAAAAGGTGTAGATATAATAACTTTTAGTGGAGACAAGATGTTAGGTGGTCCTCAAGCTGGAATTATAGTAGGAAAGAAAAAATATGTGAATCTTATGAAAAAAAATCAATTAACCCGTGCATTAAGAATTGATAAAATGACCTTAGCGGCATTAGAAGGTACTCTTAAGTACTACTTAGATGAAAAATCAGCTATAGAAAATATTCCAAGTCTAAATATGATTTTGGCTTCAAAAGAAGATATGAAGAAAAAGGCTATAAAACTTAAGAAAAAGCTTTCTAGTAATACTGAGGATTTTGATTTTACTGTAACTTTAGATGCTTCTATGGTAGGTGGAGGTTCTATGCCTACAGAAAAGATAGAAACTTATGTTATAAGGGTTAAAAGCAAAGTCTTTTCAGCTAATGAGATGGAACAAAAACTTAGATATAATGAAACACCAATAATAACAAGAATATTCAATGATGAACTTATTTTGGATGTAAGAACTATATTTGAAAAAGATTTTGATATAATTATAAAAGCATTTTTAAATATGGGTTTTAAATAAGAAAATATCTTTAAAGAATTAGGCTTAAATTTTTATCAAGCTATGCATTGTAAACTGTATATTAATTGAGTTTTGCATTAACTTTTTAGATAATACATATGTATATGAAATTATCTAATTGAAAGGATGAATGTTTTATGAAGCATATTATTATAGGCACAGCTGGTCATATTGATCATGGTAAAACTACCTTAATTAAAGCTTTAACAGGAAGAGAAACAGATACTCTAAAAGAAGAAAAAGATAGAGGAATTTCAATAAATTTAGGGTTTACATATTTTGATTTACCTTCAGGAAAAAGAGCTGGAATAATTGATGTGCCTGGTCATGAAAAGTTTGTAAAAAACATGCTAGCAGGTATAAGTAGTATAGATGTAGTTTTACTAGTTATTGCTGCTGATGAAGGGATAATGCCTCAAACTAGAGAACATTTTGAAATACTTCAATTATTAAATGTAAAAAGAGGAATAATAGTACTTACTAAAGCAGATCTAGTAGACGAAGAATGGATTGATATGATTAAGTTAGACATCAAAGAGGAGTTTAGTGGAACTTTTCTTGAAGATGCTCCAATACATGCAGTATCTTCAAAAACTAAGATGGGTTTTGAGGAACTTATAAAAGATATAGAAATTATGACAGATGAGGTGGAGGCTAAAGATACAGAAGGACACTTTAGGTTACCGATAGATAGAGCCTTTACTATTAAAGGATTTGGAACTGTTGTTACTGGTACTATAATTAGTGGTAGAGTAAATGTAGGAGATACAATAGAAGTATACCCATCAAAAATAACTACTAAAGTTAGAGGTATTAAAATTCATGGTGAAAACTGTGAGTTTGGAGAAGCAGGCCAAAGATGTGCCCTTAACTTAGCTAATATCAAATTAAATGAAGTTCAAAGAGGAGATGTAATTGCAAGAGAAAATATAATGGAGCCTTCTAATACCATAGATTGTAATCTTTATTATTTAAAAAGTACTGATAGAACTTTAGTAAATAGACAAAGGGTACGATTATATCACGGTACTGAAGAAGTATTATGTAGGGTTGTAATATTAGATAAAGAAGAAATTGAACCAGGTGAAAATGCTTATGTACAGCTAAGATTGGAAAAACCTATAACAGCACAACGAAATGATAGATATGTTATAAGAAATTATTCTCCTATGTATACTATTGCAGGTGGTAGCATTATTGAGCCAGTAGCTAAAAAAGCTAAGAGATTTGATAAAAAATATCTTGAGCAATTAAAACTGAAGGAAAGTGGGAGAACAGAAAGCATATTAGAAAATGCTGTCTATAATTTAAGTGAGCAGTATCCTGATATGATAGCTATTATTAAAGGTTTAGGTAAAAATTTAGAAAATATAGATGAAAAACTAGAAGCTCTTATAAAAGAAGGATTAGTAATAAAATTAATTTCTTCAGAAAGTAATATATATATTCATAAAGAGTTCTTAAAAGACAAAATAATTGAATTTGAAAGGTTATTGATAGAATATCATAAGGAAAATCCATTAAAATTTGGAATGTCTAAAGAAGAGATAAAAAATAAGATATTTGGAAAATCATTAAAACAAAAGAACTACGATGAAATATTACAACTTTTAGAAGAAAGAAAAATAATAAAAGTAAGTTCAAAGTTTATTTCCTTATATGATTTTCATATTAAGTATAATAAAGAACATGAGAGAATGAGAAAACATATTATTTCAGAATATGAAAAGTATAAATATAATTGTCCTAAATATAATGATTTAGCTAATGAAGAAAAAGATAAAAGTGCTTTTAAAATGGTATATGAATCATTATTAGATCAAGAGATTTTAGTAAAGCTTAATGAAGAATGTATATTGACAAAGGATAATTATGAGAAGGCTAAGATTATGATTAAGGAATATATAGAAAAGAATGGATCAATAAATGCTTCCACTTCAAGAGAACTTTTAGAAACAAACAGAAAATATGCTGTAGCTATACTTGAGCATTTAGATAGTATAAAGTTTACAAAACGAGTAGAGAACGATAGGTTACTATATTAATTTTAAATATAGTCTATTTAAAATTATAATAGAAAATACTATATTAAAATCAGAAAATTGTTGAAATGTGAAAATATATGTGTTACAATTTCATATGTGTCCAAATTTAAAAGATAATACAAGGGAGTAGATAGGTGCTGGTGTGCCTGCCGGTCTTCAAAACCGTGTTGCCGTGCTAAGACCACGACGGGTGGGTTCGATTCCCACATATTCCCGCCAGTTGATAATACTAGCCTTGCGAGATTTTAGATAAAAATCTTGCAAGGCTTTTTTATTTTACTTTTAAAATATAACTAATATGACATACTGATGTCTTATAACAAGCTATATAATAATCTATATATGTTATAAGAGAGGTGCTAAAATGAACTTTGAAATAAAATTAAATTCTCTATATATTTGTGTTAAAAACATGGAAAGAGCTATTAATTTTTATGAAAAATTCTTTGAAAAGCAAGTAGATATAAAAGATGAAGTCTTTAGCATTTTTGACATAAAAGGATTTAGGTTTTGCTTATTTAATAATAGAAAAGTAAGTGAAAAAGTTACTTGGGGAGATAATTGTTTACCAAGCTTTGAGGTGAATAATATAAATAAATTAACTGAAAAATTATTAGAGCTTAATGCTGAAATAAATTTTCCTTTGACTAAAATCAATAATAACTGGGTTTTAGAATTTAAAGATAGTGAGGGAAATGAGATTGAGGTCTATTGTAAAGTTTAAGGACCAAATAAAGAGCAAATAGTTTTTGTTTTGCAGTACACATTAGGTGTTTTAAACTATGGAGAAAGAATAAGCTTACTCTATGGGGTGACTTGTTTTATAAAAGGAAAAATTAAATAGCCGTAGAATAAATAAAATAAAGATTNNGTTTAACCTTAACATAGGACGTATTTAGATTATTTTCTAAGACCTTTATTCTTTCCAATTGCTTCTCGTTTAACCTTAACATAGGACGTATTTAGATCACATAATGGCGCTAATATAAATGTCAATATTAAAATCGTAATTTTTTGATCATTTAAGAATGTAGTTTTTTATTAATCCTTTTCTTTAAAAGTTGAAGTCATGGAAGTTAAGTATTACGCAACAAAAAATTTATATTGATTTATATTATATTGATTTATATATAGGAGGTAAAATTAATATGGTTCTTACGGGTAACAAAATTTTTATTCGCTTTTTTGAAGAGGCAGATGCAGAATCTTTACTGGATTTGCATTTAAGAAATGGTGAGTTATTTCAGAAATATTCGCCGACTTTTGACGATGACTTTTACACACTTGATGCAAAACGTAAATATATTAGCAATTCTATAAAGCAAAGAGAAGAAGATAAAGCATATTCTTTTGGTATATACTTAAAAGATAACGGGAAATTGATTGGTAATGTATCCTTGTATCATATATTTCGAGGCTCACTTCAGAGATGTTTAATTGGTTATTCATTGGACAAACAGTATAATGGTAGAGGATATACCACGAAAGCAGTCTCTTTAGCAGTAGAATTTGCGTTTAATGAATTAAAACTACATCGTGTTGATGCAGGTGTAATGTTAAGCAATATAGGTTCAATGCGAGTATTAGAAAAGGCAGGTTTTCATAGAGAAGGTATAGAACAAAAGGGTGTAAAGATTAATGGCCAATGGGAAGACCATCAGATGTTTGCTATAATATCAAATAATAACTAAGCTCTATAGCGATAAGGTGAAAAAGGCATATGGTACATTTCTTATTATTCTTATAATGGATAAAAAATCAATAAGAAAAAGAAAGAGAGAAAAAGTAGAATATAAGATATAGAAATAATAAGCTACAGCTTAGAAGGATTAAAAAAGGTAATATAGTATATATTATCGGTAGCAATAATTTTAATAGAACAATAATTGTCTGAAGGCTTTGAAGACATTTTATTAGTCCTACGCTAAAGGATTAATTATAGGATTAATAATAAGGCTAATTAAAACCTAAGATTAATTCCTATGTTATTTTCTTTGTGATCTAATTATTTCTATACAATTTTTTAAAGTTATTTCAATTTGTTTCTTTTCTAATAGTATCGAAAAGGGAACTTTTAAATCAGATTAAAACATAATTCATTTAAATATATATGAATTAGTATTAAAATTATAGAAGATGGATATAATTTAGCAAATGAAATAATACTGATTGGATAGAAAAAATAAAAATAGTGTATCATTTTTATATTATTAAATTAGATAGTTTGAAGCAATAAATTGTCAATCAGTTTAATATACAATTAACGGATGAAGGCGTTAACTACAGAGGGATTACAAATGTGGTTACAGCTATTAAACAAAGAGTGAATTTTAGAAAAGCATCTAGATAACTAGGTGCTTTTTTATTTAGATTATTTTGAATTAAATATAAGCTAAAAAGATATTTAAATATATTGTATAATATAGAATAGGGAAAATTTGTATAATAAAAAGTGAATTCAAATTTTAAAATCTCAAATATGTGATTTTATTTGATAAATTAGAGGGGATATGAATAAGAATAAAAATGTAGTTTTAATTATTTTAATTACAATTATTTTTTCAGTTACCGCATGTTCTAAACAAAATACATCACAAATAGAAAATCCACAAAGTGTAGTAGAGAACTATTTCACTTCTATGAATGAAAAAAATGTTGATGAACATTTGAAAACTTTATCAGAAGATGAAAAGAAAAATCAAGGTAAAATTAATTTTGATAAGATTGAGTATATCAATATTATAAGTATTGATGAAGAAATGGATACTAAATTTAAAGAAGGCTATTTGAAAAACGGACAAGGAGAAGGAAAAGGAATTTCTAAAGAAAATTTAAAGGTTTATAAGGTAAAATATGATGTAAAGTATAAAGAAGGCACAATTACAGCACGAGATAGTGGAACATATGAGGAGTGGTATTGGATTATTAGAGAAAACAGTAATTCACCATGGGTGATTGATGATGCTGGAGTTTAATACATGTTTTACTACAATAAGCATGATAAAATAAAATTTTCAATAATTGCTAGGATTTAAGTGAATTTAAAGATTTAAAACCATGCAAAAATATGAGCAATAATAGCTATGAATCAGAATTATAAATAGATTTTGTAAATTTATGTGGATTTACATTACAAAATTTCATAATTAATATATAAATGGAGAAATTTAACATAATATAGCGAATGTATATTATTAAAGAAATAATCTATTGTATGGAGGGGCTTATATGAAAAAAGAATTTTACTAAGTACTATTGGGTTGGTAACTATACTTAACGTAAGTTCAGCTTTACCAGTAAAAGCTGATACTTTAGAAAATAATAATATGCCTAAAGATATCAATTTAAATATGGTAGTAATAAAAAGATATGATGGTATGATAAATGGAACAGGAGTAAGGCTTAGAACAGCTCCAGGTACTTCATCTAGAGTGATAACAACTCATAAGAACAGGCAAAGAGTAACTATTTTAGAATTTGGAAAGAAAAAAATTAATGGACATAAATGGGATAGAATAAGAACTGAAAGTGGTCAAGAAGGATATGTAGCTGATACATATGTATTAGGAATAGCTTAGATTAAAGTAAGTCTGATTTTATAAAAGAAAGAGTTAAGTAATTTTTTTCTGATTACTTAGCTTTTTTTTATTTTTTAAAATTGATGACAGATTGACGGCAGAAATTTTACAGTACTATGCCTTAAATTCGGCTACTTATTTTAGAATCAATTTTATAATTTTTTTATAAAATCTGATTAATTATAATAGGAAAGACATCATATACTTTAGATGCCTTTTCCTAGAGTAGTTAGTTGTTACAACCAGGAGCTACCCAGCCATCCCATCAACCACAATTGCTACAATATGATATAGTGTGCAATCACCAGTTTTTACAGTATGGATACGTGGATTGAAACAATCACATGTTGGCTTAGCATTAGCTATGATAGTAAGCCCTATAGTAAAAAATAAAGTTAAAGTTAGTAATGAAATAGATAGCCTTTTTAAAAATTTTTTCATAAATATATCTTCTTTTTCTTTATACACTATATCATACGAGATTAAAAATAAATTAATAGTTAATATTGGCTCTTTTTTTATGCATAGAATTACTATGAATTAACTAACGAATTTATTCCTTTAGCTAGTTCATTAGTTTGAAATTTACAATAACATTGAATGTATTTTTATAGTGGAACTTAAATGATAATTTCATCATATAATATAAGTGTAATTCAATTTAAATATATAAAATTTCTAAAATATGTAAAAATAGGGGGATGAAAAAATTATGGAATTGAGTTTAAGTATTCTTTTTTTAGATGGAACGAGTATATGGCTAAATAATACAACCATTACAAATTATAATGACATGTATACGTGGTTAACAACTGGTACTACTGATAATTTTGTTTGTGAAAGATCAAATGGAACACAAATTATACTCTATAAAAATGCAATAAAATATGTTGATGTATTTAGCGTTGCTTAATTTGAAGAAGTAAATTGAATTAAATATATAATATTAAAATTCCATTATTTCAAGCCACACACTTAAACTAGTGTGTGGTCTTTAATTATTATTAAATTTTTTATCATAAAATAAAGCTATTGTTAGATAGTAGGAATAATAAGTACTGTAGACATATTTAAAAAATTAAATAAAACTTTATAAAATATCTCTATTCATAAAATTTCAGCATATAATTTATTAAGTTATAAATTAAAATGATATTCTAATTTATAGTATAAAGTGATTAATATAAATTTTATATTATTTTTAAATTTATATATTGATTATGAATGGAGGTAATTATGGATATAATGAGCTTTATTACAGAGAAAGCACTTATATTAATACCAGTACTTTATATAATAGGAATGATGCTTAAAAATACCTCTAAAATTCAAGATTGGAGCATTCCTTGGATACTTTTAATCGTAGGTATAGGAAGTTCTATAGGTCTTTTAGGATTTAACATGGAAGCAATTATACAAGGAGTTTTAGTTACAGGTACTACAGTGTATACAAACCAATTATTTAAGCAAAGCACTATAAAAAAGAAAGAACAAGATGATAAAAGCTAAAGGTAATGTATTTATACATTACCTTTTTTATATATAAAATTTATTAAAATGATTATAAATATAGTTAACAATGCAAATGTAACATTTTGGGAAAAATTTTTAAAATATATAAATAAAATAAATTAATTTTAATCTTAATTAGAAAAAAATAGCTTTAATATTATTTTAATATATATCTTCTTAAAAACTTTCTATAAAGCTGCAAAGGTTAACAAAAAGGTATAAAGTATAACAGTTTATAGACGAACATAATTTATATCGGTAGTTTGCTATTTAAAGCTATGGGAGGATATATTAATGAAGAAAAAAATAAAAATTAAACTAAAGTTTAAGAGTATAGCTACAAAACTTGCTTTTTATTTTGGAATACTAATTTTTTTAGTTAGTGGTGTATTAGGAACACAATCAGTAAGATTGTCGGAAGAATCCGCACTTAATATTCTAAACTTAACTTTACCAGAAGTTGCAACAAATGCTTCTAATTCTATAGATAACTATATAAAAGGAACTATAGGCTCATTAGAATCAATATCAATTTGGGAAGAGTTAACAGATCCGAATATAACTATAGAAGAAAACCTTAGTTATATTAAATCGGAGGAAGAAAGAACAGGTCATCTTAGAATGGGAATTATTGAGCCTAATGGAAAGGCTCACTATACTGATGGAGCTAGCGAAGATGTTTCAGATCGCGAGTATTTCAAAAAATCTTTATCAGGGGGGATTGCAGTAAGTGAACCTTTTGAAGATAAAATAAGTGGAGAAACAGTAATAGTTTACTCAGTACCTATTAAAGACAATAATGGGCGTGTTAAAGGAATTTTATCTGCAACAAGAGATTTAAAGAAAATTAATGAGATGATATCTAAAGTCACTTTTGGTGAAACAGGAAAATCTTTCATGCTTGATAAAAGTGGAACAATTACTGCACATTATAATCCGGAAGTAGTAAAAAGAAGAGATAATTTAATAGAGATGTCAAAAGAGAACGAAGAGCTAAAAGGAATGGCTGAAATTTGTAAGAAAATGATTAGTGGACAAAAAAATGCTGAATCATGTACTAATGGCGGAAAAGAACAGTATATAGCTTATGCTCCTATCACAACTACAGGTTGGTCAGTAGGTATATTTATTGATGCGGAGGAAGTATTAGCAGGTACATATAAAGCTGAAAACATGATAGCAATAATTTCGATAGTAGCAGTACTAATAAGTTTAATGTTTGTACTATTATTAACAAAATCAATTAAAAAGTCTGTATCTACTACTGTAAGCCATCTAGAAGTATTAGCATCAGGAGATTTTACAGAAGAAGTATCAAAAAAATTGTTAAATAGTGGTGATGAATTCACTAATATAGGAAAAGCTATTGAGAGAATGCAAGTATCTATGAGTGAGGCTATAAGTACTGTACAAAATAATGCTTATACAATTGATGAAAATGCAGAAAGTTTATCAAGTCTATCAACAGAGATGTCCAGTTCTATTGATAATGTAGCAATTTCAGTACAAGATGTAGCTAAAGGTATGGAAACTCAATCAGGAGATTTAGTATATATAGTTTCAATATTAAATGATTTTAATATTCAACTTGATAATGTATTAGAATCTGTAAAGGTTATTGAAAATGGAACTTCAGAAATTCACATAAAAGCTAATGATAGTAATAAAGATATGAGTAGTGTTATAAATTCAGTAGATACTGTAACAGATTCATTTAGCGAATTAGTAGAAAAAATACAAAATGTAGAAGGAAATATAAATAAAATAAACGAAATAACTACCTTAATAAAGGGAATATCAGATCAAACAAACTTATTAGCACTTAATGCAGCCATAGAAGCGGCTAGAGCAGGAGAAGCAGGTAGAGGCTTCTCAGTAGTAGCAGACGAAATAAGAAAACTAGCGGAGCAAAGCAAACACTCAACAGAAAATATAGTTAAGCTAATAAGTACTATATCTCAAGATACAGAAAAAATGGTTGAAACCACTGATATGGTAAATAATCAATTATTGACTCAAAAAAGTAGCATAACAACAGCAATAGAATCCTTTGGAGAAATAACAAAGGCTGTAAATGATATAAATCCTAAAATTGAGGAAGCAACTAAGATAGCAACTGATATAAATAATAGGAAAAATGACATAATAGAGAAGGTAGAAGCAACTTCATCAGTAGCGGAAGAAGTATCAGCTTCATCTGAGGAAATTGCCGCAACTTCAGAAGAGGTAAGTGCATCTACTCAAGAAGTATCAGCTTTAGCTCAGGAACTTTCTAATATGACCAATAGTATGAAAAAATTAGTAGAATTATTTAAAGTTAAAAATTTCTAAATATATTAAGGAATACTAATATAATTTATTAGTATTCCTTTTAATTTTAATATGAATATTAAAATATAAAACTTTTTTCAAATGGTTCAATTTATAATTACGAACATTTAAAAAAATAATTAGTTAATATGTAAATCTATTTTGCATAATATTACGTTTTTAAAACTCTTTATAACTTGCATAATATTAAATATCAGTGACTTTTTAAGTAGTTATTTAATTATGAAATATTCATTATGAACTGAAAAGTGTATAAGCTATTATATATTGGTCAAAGCTTGAAATAAATAATTTATCGAAGAGGGAGATTATGGATAGACCATTAGTTTATTATAGCGTTGCTTTATTTTTAGGTGCTTTCATATGTTATTTATTATTAAATTCAATATATTTATCTTTTATATTAATTGGATTATTTTTAATAATCATCTATAAAACTGTAAATAGAAGATATTTTATTTTAATATGCAGTTTCTTAATAACTGGTATAGTTAGTTATTTTATATATTTTAATTTTACTTTAGGACAGAATGAAACTTTAAGAGTTACTGTAGTAAACAATTATGAAACTATAGCTAGCATACATAATAGAAAAATATTTGTAAAAGGGAATTTAAAAGGTGTTAATAAGGGAGATATATTAGTATGTAAGGGAACTTATATGAAAAAGCCTATATATGATAAAGGTATAATAGGAACTTATAGTGTTCAATCTTTTAAAATTAAGAAAGATATTATATCTAAAATAGAGGAATATAAAAGGAGAATATTTAAAAAACTGTTGATTTATCAAGGAGAAGAGAATTCTTCTTTAATAATGGCACTTTGTTTAGGAGATAAGGATTATCTTTCTTATAGTAAAAAAAATAATATGAGTATATTAGGTATATCTCATATTATTAGCGTTTCTGGATTTCATATTGCAGCTATATATGGAGTACTTCAGAAAATTTTTGGTTATAAAATAGCACTTATAATAACTTTTATTTATGTAATAATAACGGGGATGAATGCTTCAACAGTAAGAGCTTTTATCATGATTTCTATTTTGGTAATGTCTAGAATAATAAAAAGAAACTATGATACTTTATCTAGTATATCTTTTGCAGCAATAATACTTCTATTAATAAAGCCATATTATATTTTAGATATGGGATTTATGTTGTCTTTTCTATCAGTGATAGGAATAACAACCACCTATGGACACATAAGAGATAAACTAAAAATTTTACCAAATGTTATCAAAGATTCGATATCTATGACCTTGTCAGCACTTGTATTTACGTTACCTTATTTAGCTTTAAATACGAATACTATAGGTTTTAACGGTATTATTAGTAACTTAATATTAATACCTTTCTATAGTATACTTATTATATTAGGAAATATATCTTTATTGCTATTAAACGTTAAATTTGTATTTAAATTGATTAATTATGTATTAACGTCATTATTATTTATAATAAATACAGCTGAGGGAGTTTTTGTAAAGAACATGTTAGATGTTGCAAAAATTACTTATATACAAGCTCTAGTTGTAATTACACTATATTATTCCTATATATTATATAAGAAAGGATATAAAAACTCATTATACGTTCCTATAATATTCTTCTTAATAACTCTTGTTAGTAATTATTCTTTTTATCCTGAAATTAGTTATATAAAAGAAAAAAATCACAATATAATAAATGTTAAATATAAAAATAAAAGTGTTTTACTTAGCAATAAAATAGTGAAGTTATCAAAAATTAAATCGTCCATTAGTGTAGATGATATATATGATGAAATTAATAATGAAACTATTATTAATTTAAAAAATGATTATAAAATAATTGCAACTCCTAATAGAGGAGATTTAGATTTGATAATTTACTCTAAAAACAATAAAATATTATTTACAACTAATAAAAACAAACAAAATCAAGGCAGTTATGGTAAAATAAAGTTTATTGAAGAGGATGAATATGGTTTTAATGGTGTGGTATATAAAAGGTATAAGATTATCAAAGATAACATATTTGAATACCATTATTAGAAACTTATACAGTTAATAATTTACTATAAATAGTTTAAGTATCTTTTAAAAATTAGTTAGTATATTAGCTTATTTTATGTCATACTAACCTTATAAATTTTACTGATAATGACAATTGATTGTAATCTTAAAATTGTATAAGTTATTGTTAAAAAGGAGAGAGTAAACTTTGCTTAGTTTAGTAGAATTTGAAGAAAAGATTAAAAAAGGTAAAATTGACAACTGCTATATTTTTTGTGGAAGTGATGAAAATTTAATAAAGACATCTATAAACACTATAGTATCTAAAAGTATAGATGAAAATTTTAGAGATTTAAATTTTATGAGATTAGATGGGCAAAAAGTAGATAATGATACTATAATTAATTGTTGTGAAACTATGCCTTTTATGAGTGAAAAGAAAGTTATAGAAATTTATAGATCTATATTTTTAGAGGACAGTTATAAAAACTCATCTGATGGGAAAAAAGTAGATTTTAATAATTTATCAAAATACCTAGAAAACCTTCCTAATTATTCAACTTTAATCATGTATTATGTCTTTGAAAGTGATAGAGAAAAGGTAAGTAATAAAGTTAAAAAGTTAGAAAAAAAGGCTACAGTAGTAAAAATTGATAAATTAAAAGGGGATAATTTATACTATAAAATTAAAACTATTTTTGAAGATAGGGGCAAGAAGATAGATAGATCTGAATTAAGTTTTTTTTGTAGTCTTGTGGAAAATAATATGAATATAATAACCAATGAAGTAGAAAAATTATGTTGTTATACTGAAGATAGAAAAATAACTAAAGAGGACATATTAGCTTTAATGCCACCTAAAAATGAAAATGATATCTTTAATCTTGTAGATTGTTTATCTCAAAAAAATATTAAAAAGTCTATGGATATAGTCAATGAATTAATATATAAAGGGGAAAAAATTCCTGTTATTTTACATATGATACAAAGACAGTTTAAATTACTGTTAGCATTAAGATTAGGCAGTGATAGTGGTATAAAAGTAGATGAACTTTCAAAACAACATAGATTACATCCCTACATTGCAGAAAAAATGGTTAAACAAAGTAAAAAGTTTTCTGTGCAGGCCTTAAAAAGAAATTTGAAACTTTGTGTTGAAACAGAAAAGTTAATTAAGAGTTCAACTAGTGATAATAAAATACATTTAGAACTTTTTATGTTAAATTCAATGATATAGAATATGTATTATAGGGTTTCTTAATTAAAATATAATTTATACGTGATTTTAATTTCCATAACAAAAATTCTTATTTATGAATTAAAAATTAAGAATGAAAGATACGAATTATAGTTAAAACTCCGGCATAAAAGTCTTCGGAGTTTTTTAGAAGAAACTTTATTTTAGAGATTTACTAAGTGTGAATTTCATCCCCAATTCTTTATTCTTAATTATTAATACTAATTTTTAAGAGGTTAAGTTATTTTTATAGAAAATTTATTTTCCAGAATATATTTTAAGTTTTTGCATTGTATCCATATAATAATACATTATAAATGAATACCTGTAATTTTATTAAAATAAAAAACCGTGATTTTATCACGGTTTATTTATTAAGCTGATAAGCTAGTTAACTTTGTAGCTAGTCTAGATTTCTTTCTAGCTGCTTTATTTTTATGTATTATTCCTTTTGAAGCAGCCATATCTAAAGCTTTAACAACTACGTTGTAGTTAGCCTTAGCTTCTTCTACATTTTTGTTAGCAACTGCAACTTCAAACTTCTTTATTTTAGTTTTAAGTGCAGATTTTATCATTGTATTTTTAAGAGTTTTAGTTTTTGTAACTTTAATTCTTTTTTGTGCTGACTTAATGTTTGCCATGTGTGTTTCACCCCCTTGTATTTTTATCACGTCTCAGCAGCTTTGGGGAAGTCTGCGTATGAGTCCTATATTTAACAAATGCTATTATATCATTATTTCAAAATCACTTCAAGTAGAATTTATCTTTTAAGAATAAAATCTAATAACTCTAATAATTTTTGTAATAACTTCCCTTTATGTATTATAACAGTAATGGGAGTAAAAATACATAGTTAGTTAAAATTTTTCCAAAAGAATAGTAAAAATTTATTTGGAAAAAATATATTTTAGAAACAAACTAGTTTTTTTCTAAAGCACTTTATTGTTTTAATATTTAGATTAAAAGTTATCTTTGATTTTTAATTAAAAGTAAAAAAGGAGAGAGATTATGAATAACATAAGAACGGATTTAGCATTAGAGGCTAGAGAATATTATAAGGAAAAGAATAAAAGCGATATAGATGGAGTAGAAGTAATTGATTATATTGATAAACAGGTAATGGTTTCTCATGTAAAAGTATTAACTGATGAAGGTGAGAGAATAATAGGTAAGCCTAAAGGAAATTATATCACTTTAGAGTTTGCAGATTTTGTCCATTATGATGGTGAGGCAAAAGATGATGTAAGTAAAACATTAGCAAAAGAATTAAGCAAAATAATTAAATTGGATGAGAGTATGACTGCACTAGTAGTAGGACTTGGTAATTGGAATATTACTCCCGATGCACTAGGACCTAAAGTTGTATCTAAGCTTATGGTAACAAGACATTTAAAAGAGTATGTACCTAACAGTATCGATGAAGGTGTTAGACCAGTCTGTGCAGTTGCTCCAGGAGTACTAGGTATTACTGGTATAGAAACAAGTGAGATTGTAAGAGGCATAGTGGATAAGATCAAACCTAATATAGTCATATGTATTGATGCATTAGCCTCTAGAAAAACTCAAAGAGTAAATAGAACTATTCAAATTGGTGATACAGGAATATCACCAGGTGCTGGAATAGGGAATAAAAGAATGGAATTAAGCGAAAGTACACTGGGTGTACCAGTTATTGCTATAGGAGTACCTACAGTTGTAGATGCAGCTACACTGGCAAATGATACTATAGATTTAGTTATAGATGATTTAACAGATGAAGCAGCTTCTGGTGGAGAATTCTATAAGCTTTTACAGTCTTTAGATAGAAATGAAAAACAAAATTTAATAAGAGAAACTTTAGGAGTAAAAATGGCAACATTAGTAGTTACGCCTAAGGATATAGACATGATAATTGATTCTGTATCTAAAATAATTGCTAATGGGATAAACATAGCACTTCAGCCAGCATTAACCTTAGATGATATTAATAAATACTTGAATTAGTTATAAATAATAAAATCCCCTCATATATATCAAATATATTTATTAATAAATAATGTGATTTAAACAATTGATTATTGAAAGAGGACAATTAAAATAATTTCTAAAACCTAATAAAGATTTTTAAATATTTTTTAATTAAGTACATATTTTTTTATTTAAGATTTAGTTGATTTAATAATTATTTTTATAAATGAAAATATTTATAATTGTCCATTATCAATTTTCAATTGTTATAAATCTTATTCTTAGGTATACAGGAGGGGTAAAATGAATTACAAAAGGCAAAGTTATGGTAGATATAATAATAAGTATAAAATAAATAATAATAAGTATAAAATAAATAATAAAAATAATTCCCTAACTAAATATTCAAAGATTGGAATAACATTTTTAATTATAATATTATTGGTGATTTTATTTGAAAAGAATTTTTTAATACACAATTATAATCATCAAAGTAGTTTTAGGACTAGCCTTTATTTTAAGGTAATAAATAGTAGTATATCCTCCTTTGGTGCTTCTTCAAACAATTTAGTAAGGGAAGAGGACAAGGGTATATCTGCTTTTAATATTCTACAAATAATTAAAGATGAATTTGGTTTTTTAAATAAAAATAAGAATAAAAATTTCAGCGAGAATACAGTAGATGAGAGCAAGGATGCTTTCATTGAAGATTTTAATATAGATTCTTTTAACTTAAAGGAAAATGATATCAATAAAAAAGATATCAAAAATGTTAGTGAAGAAGATAAAATGAAAAATGCCAATAAGAGGATATTGATTTATCATACTCATACTTGCGAAGCTTATTCACCAGGAGAAGCTTCTAAGAAAGACCCTAGTAACAACATAGTAGCAGTAGGAGATGCATTGACAGCGGAATTAGAAAAACGTGGGTTTGCAGTTATACATGACAAGACTTTTCATGATACTGTTTATGATGATTCATATTATAAATCTCGTGAAACTTTAAAAAGATATTTAAATCAATATAAAGATTTCGATTTAATTATAGACATGCATAGGGATTCTGGGCCTAGAAAAGAGTCTGTCACCGGAAATGTAAATGGGGAACCAGTAGCAAAAATAATGTTTGTACCTGCTACTGCTAATCCTAGATATAAAAATCAATTAGTAAAAATGAATAGCATAGTTAACATTGCAAGCAAGTCATTTCCAGACTTATTAAGAGGAAGACCTATATTTGATACTTATACTACAGGAATAACTTATTATAGTCAGGATTTAAGTGACAATGCGGTTTTAATTGAGGTAGGTGCTAGTACAAACACATTAAGTGAAGCAAAAACTAGCATGAAATATTTGGGACAGGTTATTGGAGAAGCTTTAAAATAATCGTAATCATATTTAAAAATACCTAATAGTTTCTAGATTATATTCTTAGTTATACTTTATCACTATAATCCATAGATAATACACTATCTTTGGATTTTCTTTTTGTTTAAGGCATATTCAAAAAATAAACAAGTCAGTATGCTAGACTATTTTGTGCCATACTGCGTCAGCAGAACCCATTGATAGCTCTACTATCAAATGAACCTGCTTCCTTGTCTGACGCAAAATAGTCGTCACATCTTTGACTTGTTATTTATTTTCATATGCCTAAAATAATTTCAAATAAAATATACGCATAATCTTTAATTAATTATTTTTTAGATGTCTTATTTGTATAAAAAAAGTAAAAAAAGTACATCCTTATGACATGGGGAGGTGCTTTTTATGGATAAAAAATATAGAAAGATAGTATGCTTAGCTATAGCAATTTTAATATTAGGAGTTTTAGCTGTTAATATAAATTCATCAAATATTGTTAAAGAAAAAAGTTCTTTTAAAGTTTATGTAAAAGATAATCCGCCCAAAATAGTTTTAGATTTAGGGAAAAAACATATAGTATTAAATACTGAGATATTCTATAATTTTAAAAACGGAGCAGAGCTTATTATAAGCAATACTGTTGAAAAAATAATATCTTTGTCTAGATCATAGAGGTTTTAGAATAATAACGTAATCAAGTAGAAACAAAGGGTTTTTATTGACAAAGTTCCTAAATTATATGATATAATTTAATCTGACTAATTATGTACAAAGACATAAAATATATAATTAAATTAAGGTGTTTGAAGTAAAATAAATAGTTAAAGATGAAAGGTTTATTTTGTGTCAGATATGTTGGCAGGTTATGCTTATAATGGTGCTGGCAGCGATTATGTGGACGAAATATGACATAAGATAAATATAGATTGATTAGTTATTTATTTGTTGATACCTAAGGTACAATTTGAAGTTTTGATTAAATAACTATGAATGTATTTTACTTAAAGGTAATGACAAATTGTAAAGAACTAAAAATCTTTTATAGTAGAAAGTGGATCTACGATTATTTACATTAGTCTTATTGTGGTAATTGTATTCATGTTATAAAAAAAGTTAATCAAAACTTATTAAATATAACTTTAATATAGCCATTATCGTAAACGGGGGTAAAAATTAATGCAAAGTAATAGACAAAAAAATATAAGAAACTTTTCTATAGTTGCACATATAGATCACGGTAAATCTACCTTAGCAGATAGACTTTTAGAGAAAACTGGTACTTTAACAGAGAGAGAAATGGAATCGCAAATACTAGACAATATGGAACTTGAAAAAGAAAGAGGAATTACGATTAAAGCTCAAGCTGCAAGACTTGTATATAAAAGAGAAGTAGATGGACAAGAGTACATATTAAATCTAATTGATACTCCGGGGCATGTAGACTTTAATTATGAAGTTTCCAGAAGTTTAGCTGCCTGTGAGGGAGCAGTGTTAGTAGTAGATGCTACCCAAGGTATTCAAGCTCAAACATTGGCAAACTGTTATTTAGCATTAGATCATAATCTTGAAATTGCACCAGTAATAAATAAGATTGATCTTCCAAGTGCAAGACCAGATGAAATTAAACAAGAAATAGAGGATGTAATAGGAATAGAAGCTCATGATGCACCGCTTATTTCTGCTAAGACAGGACTTAATATAGAAGATGTTTTAGAGACAGTAGTAAAAAAGGTACCAGCGCCAAATGGAGACGAGGAAGCTCCATTAAAAGCCTTAATATTTGATTCATATTATGATAGTTATAAAGGCGTTGTTACATATATAAGAGTTATGGATGGTATTGTTAAACCAGGAACGAAAATAAAACTTATGAATACTAATAAAGTTTATGATGTTACTGAAGTTGGTGTGTTTACACCGGCACCAATGCCGATTACAGAACTAAGAGCAGGTGAAGTTGGATATTTAAGTGCTTCAATAAAAAATGTTGGAGATGCTAGAGCAGGAGATACAATTACAGAAGCTAATAGACCTGCAGAAGAAGCACTTGAAGGTTATAGACCTGCAATACCAATGGTTTTTAGTGGAATTTATCCTGTAGATGGATCAAAATATGAAGCTTTAAAAGAAGCGCTAGAAAAATTGCAGCTAAATGATGCTGCATTATCATTTGAACCAGAGACTTCTATAGCACTGGGATTTGGATTTAGATGTGGTTTCTTAGGGCTTCTACATATGGAGATTATTCAAGAGCGAATAGAGAGAGAATTTAACTTAGATATTATAACTACAGCACCTTCTGTTATTTATAAAGTAGTAAAAACTGATGGAACTCTTATAGAAATAACAAATCCAACTAATCTTCCAGAACCATCAGAAATAAGTTATATGGAAGAGCCTATGGTTAAAACTTCTATAATTGCACCCTCAGATTATGTTGGAGCAATAATGGAACTCTGCCAAGATAAGAGAGGTATATTCATTGATATGCAATATATTGAAGAAACAAGGGTAGTTATAAATTATGATATGCCTTTAAATGAGATAGTTTATGATTTCTTTGATGCATTAAAATCTAGGACTAGAGGATATGCTTCTTTTGACTATGAATTAAAAGGATATAAGGAAACTAAACTTGTTAAGTTAGATATAATGTTAAATGGAGATGTGGTAGACGCCTTATCAATGATAGTACCACAGGAAAGAGCTTATTATAGAGGAAGAGCTATGGCTGAAAAGCTTAAAGAGATTATTCCTAGACAATTATTTGAAATTCCTATACAGGCTACTGTAGGTTCAAAAATCATAGCAAGGGAAACTGTAAAAGCTATGAGAAAAGATGTACTTGCAAAATGCTATGGTGGAGACATTTCAAGAAAGAAAAAACTTTTAGAAAAACAAAAGCAAGGAAAGAAAAGAATGAGACAAATTGGTAGCGTAGAAGTACCACAAGAAGCATTTATGGCCGTGTTAAAAATAGATTAATAAAAAGTGAGGATCAGATTATGAATAAGGTAGCATTATATATTCATATTCCATTTTGTAAAAACAAATGTTTTTATTGTGACTTTGCTTCTTTTAGTGGCAATGAAGGATATATGCTTGATTATGCTAAAGCCTTATCTAAAGAAATTGACAACATAAGCAGTGACAATATTATAAAAACAATATTTATAGGTGGGGGAACTCCCACCTATTTATCTTTAGAAGGCTTTAAGATACTAAAAGAAAGTATAGATAAACTAAATATTCATAAGGATGTAGAATTTACTGTAGAAGGAAATCCAGGAACTTTTACAAAAGAAAAACTAGAGTTTTTAAAAACCATGGGGGTTAATAGATTAAGTATAGGACTTCAAGCTTGGCAGAATAATTTATTAAAAACTTTAGGAAGAATTCATACTGTAGAAGAATTTAAAGAAAGTTATTTAATGGCAAGACAATTAGGTTTTGATAATATTAATATAGATTTAATGTTTGGACTTCCAAATCAAAATCTTAAAATGTGGGAGGAAACTCTTGAAGAAGTAGCATCATTAGATCCAGATCACTTATCTTGCTATAGTTTAATTATTGAAGAAGGAACTCCATTTTTTAATCTTTATAAAAATAAAAAATTAAATTTACCTAATGAAGATATTGAACGGCAAATGTACTCTACTACTTTAAAAACTTTGAGGAAATATGGTTATAACCAATATGAAATTTCTAATTTTTCTAAGGAAAATAAAGAATGTAAACATAATTTAGTATATTGGAATTTAAATCCTTATATTGGTTGTGGTGTTGCTGCTCATTCTTACATAGATAATGTAAGATATTCAAATACTGAAAATATAAAAGATTATATAGAGAGAATGAATAAATATAATAGCTCACTAGTATATAAAAATGAAAATACATTAGAAGAAAATATAGAAGAATTCATGTTTTTGGGTCTTAGAAAAATTTGTGGGATTAAGAAAGAAGAGTTTAAGAAAAGATTTTCACAAAACATACATAGTATTTATGGAGAAGTTATTAACAAGTATAAATCTTTAAATATGTTATGCGAAACTGAGGAAAGAATATTTTTAAATGAAAGGGGAATAGAGGTATCTAATATAATTATGTCTGAATTTTTACTAGAAAAATCATAAAGGGTATTGACAATTAAAAATTTAAATGATATTTTAAAAATGTAGTGATTAGCACTCAATAATAGAGAGTGCTAATAAAGAGGTGATAACATGAAGATTGATGATAGAAAAATTTATATACTTCAGGCTATTATCAATGACTACATTATCTATGGAGAGCCTGTAGGATCAAGAACTATTGCTAAAAAGTATGATTTAGGAATTAGTTCAGCTACTATAAGAAATGAAATGGCAGATTTAGAGGAAATGGGATATTTAGAACAATTACATACCTCTTCAGGGAGAAAACCTTCAGATAAGGGGTATAGGCTGTATGTAGATAGACTTATGAAATTATCCTCTTTAACTCAAGAAGAAGAAAGTGCCATAAAAAATTATTTAGTAGATTTAGCTTTTAGTGAAATTGACAAAATTGTAAAAGGTGCAACTCAAATTCTTTCAGAACTTACAAATTTAACATCTATTGTGAAGGCACCATCGGTTAAAAAAAGTTTTGTTAAATATATACAGTTAATTAGCCTAGATAAGAATAGTATTTTATCTACAATTATCACGGATAGTGGTTTGATAAAGCATAATGTTATTAGAGTTAGTAATCCAATTGACAATAATTCATTATTCAAAATAAATAATATTTTAAATATAAGATTAAGAGATATTTCTGTAGAAAAAATTAATTTAGAATTATTAATTAATCTAAAAAAAGATCTACATGGAAATGAAGAAATATTCGATGCTATACTTCCTGTACTTTATGAAAGTTTAGTGAATACTGAAAATAATGAGGTTTATATAGAAGGAAGCACAAATATTTTTAATTATCCCGAGTACAATAATATTGATAAAGCAAAGGAATTTTTAGTGTTAGTTAATAATTCTGAAAGTATCAGTAATATTCTTGAAAATGATGAAGGTGAATTATCTATAAAAATTGGGCGAGAGAATTTTATGGAATGTGCTAAAGATTGTAGTATAATAACTGCAACATATAGTTATAATGGCAATTCACTAGGAACTATAGGGGTTATAGGGCCTACTAGAATTCCCTATGGCAAGGTAATTGCAGTCCTTAATAGCATAGTTAATGAACTAAATATTAATATATCAAAAAAATACAACGGTTTTAAGTAAAATCGTTGTATTATAATAGCTTTGGAATGGAGGAATGAGAAGTGCAAAATATAGATGAAGATCTGAAGAATAAAAAAATGGAAGAGGCTTTAGAAAATAATGAAGAAGTTGATAATGTGGAAGAGACTTTAGAAGAATCTGAAATAAATGAGGATAAAGAGTTTGAAGACATATCATCACCAGAACTTTATGATGTAAAAGCTTTAAAAGAAGAAAATGAAAGTCTAAAACAAGAATTATCATCATTAAAAGATAGAATTTTAAGATTAACTGCTGAATATGATAACTATAGGAAAAGAACAATAAAAGAAAAAGAGAACATTTACGTAGATGCTTGCGAAGATGTTCTAAAGGAAATGTTCCCTGTTCTAGATAATCTTGAACGTGCACTAGGTGTTAGTGGAAGCGAAGAAGATCTAAAAAAGGGAATAGAGATGACTGTTAAGCAATTTAGTACTTCATTTGAAAAATTAGGAGTAGAGGAAGTTGCTACAGACGTTGAATTCGATCCTAATCTTCATAATGCTGTTATGCATATAGAAGATAAGAATTTCGGTAAAAATCAAATTGCAGAAGTTTTCTTAAAAGGATATAAAAAAGGAAATAAAGTATTAAGATATAGTATGGTAAAAGTTGCAAATTAACATTTAGGAGGTAAATACAATGGGAAAAATAATAGGTATTGATTTAGGTACAACAAATTCATGTGTGGCTGTTATGGAAGGTGGAGAACCAGTTATAATTCCAAATGCGGAAGGTGCAAGAACTACTCCTTCAGTAGTATCCTTTTTAGCAGATGGAGAAAGATTAGTAGGTCAAGTAGCAAAAAGACAAGCGATCACAAATCCAGATAAAACAATAATGTCAATAAAAAGATATATGGGAACTAACCATAAAGTTAAAATAGATGGAAAAGAATATACTCCTCAAGAAATATCAGCAATGGTTCTTCAAAAGATTAAAGCTGATGCAGAGGCATATTTAGGAGAAACAGTAACAGAAGCGGTTATAACTGTTCCAGCGTATTTTAATGACAGTGAAAGACAAGCAACTAAAGATGCAGGTAGAATTGCAGGTTTAGATGTTAAAAGAATAATCAATGAGCCAACAGCAGCATCACTTGCTTATGGTCTTGATAAAATGGATAAAAGTCAAAAAATATTCGTTTACGACTTAGGCGGTGGTACTTTTGACGTATCTATACTAGAACTTGGAGATGGAGTATTTGAGGTTAAGTCTACAAATGGAGATACAAAACTTGGTGGAGATGACTTTGACCAAAAAGTTATAGATTATATAGCAAATACTTTTAAAGCAGAGAATGGTATAGACTTAAGAACTGATAAAATGGCACTTCAAAGATTAAAAGAAGCTGCTGAAAAAGCTAAGATTGAATTATCTTCATCAACTCAAACAAATATCAATTTACCATTTATAACTGCAGATGCTACAGGTCCAAAACATATAGATTTAAACTTAACAAGAGCTAAGTTTAATGAATTAACTCATGACCTAGTACAAAGAACAATAGAGCCAATGAGAAAAGCACTACAAGATGCAGGGTTAAGTATAAATGAAGTAGATAAAATTGTATTAGTAGGTGGATCAACAAGAATTCCTGCTATACAAGAAGCAGTTAAAAACTTTACAGGAAAAGAACCTTCAAAAGGAGTTAACCCAGATGAATGTGTTGCAGCAGGTGCAGCAATACAAGCAGGTGTATTAACAGGAGATGTTAAGGATGTACTACTATTAGACGTTAGTCCATTAACTTTAGGAATTGAAACTTTAGGAGGAGTTGCTACTGCTTTAATTGAGAGAAATACTACAATTCCAACTAAGAAAAGTCAAGTATTCTCTACAGCTCAAGATGGTCAAACATCTGTTGAAATTCACGTTGTTCAAGGTGAAAGACAAATGGCAGCTGATAATAAAACTCTAGGAAGATTTACATTATCAGGAATAGCACCAGCTCCAAGAGGAATTCCTCAAATAGAAGTTACTTTTGATATAGATGCTAATGGTATAGTTAATGTTACAGCTAAGGATAAAGGAACAGGAAAAGAAGCAAACATTACAATTACTGCTTCTACTAATTTAAGTGAAGATGAAATTCAAAATGCAGTAAATGAAGCAGAAAGATTTGCTGAAGAAGATAAGAAGAGAAAAGAAAATATAGAAGTTAAGAATAATGCTGATCAAGTGTCATATCAAACTGAAAAAACTTTAAATGAATTAGGTGATAAGGTATCAGCTGAAGATAAAGCTTCAATAAATGAAAAATTAGAAGCTTTAAATAAAGTTAAAGATGGAGAAGATCTAGAAGCTATTAAAAAAGCTACAGAAGAATTAACTCAAGCATTCTATGCTGTATCTTCTAAGATTTATCAAGCAGAAGCTGCACAAGGTCAAGGACCACAAGACCCACAAGACCCACAAGACCCAAATAACATGGGACAAAATGGACCAGAAGATGATAATGTAGTTGATGCTGATTACAAAGTAGATTAATTATTTTAATTAAGGGATGGGTATAAACACCCCTCCCTTAATTTAGCTAAACTTATGCAATAATCTATTAAATTGATAATTTTAAATAATACACAATGAAATATAAAGCTAATTTTAGTTAAATGGATTTATTAAAGCATTGTGTTAAGATGGTATGCCTTTTACTTATTCTATATTAAAGGCAACTTATTTACTTTTAAAAAAAGAAGTCAAGTTGAAATTTCTCTAAATAAGGAGAAATGTTCATAATAGTGAATTATACATTAATTAAATATTAGTAGCATATTTTAGGAATTATACATAATAAACTAATAGAAGTTGAATTTATGCTAAAGATGTTTTATAGTATAAAACAGAGTATAATAGGTGGTGAAAAAATTAATGGCAAATAAGGATTATTATGAGGTTTTAGGTGTAGATAAGAATGCTAGTGAAGATGATATAAAAAGAGCTTTTAAAAAATCAGCATTAAAATATCACCCTGATAGAAACCCAGGAGATAAAGAATCAGAAGAAAAATTTAAAGAAGTAAATGAAGCGTACCAAGTATTATCTGATGCGGAAAAGAGACAAAGATATGATCAATTTGGAACTGCCGATTTTAATGGTCAAGGTTTTGGAGGCTTTGACTTTAATGGAGGCGGCTTTGATTTTGGCGATATTTTCGGTGATATATTTGGAGGCGGCTTTGGCGGCTTCGGTGGAGGAAATAGAAAAAATGCTCCAAGAAAAGGTGCTGACCTTGAATATAATTTAAATTTAACCTTTGAAGAGGCTGTATTTGGAGTAGAAAAAGAAATTTCTGTAACAAGAAGAGAAAGTTGTGAAACATGCAATGGTACAGGTGCAAACCCAGGAACATCTGCTAAGACTTGTACTAAATGTAATGGTTCAGGACAAATAAGAGTACAAAGACAAACTCCAATAGGGGTTATTGCTTCAACTACTACTTGTGATGCATGTAGAGGTAAGGGGCAAATAATTGATGAGCCATGTACATCATGCCATGGTAGTGGCAAAGAAAGAAAAACTAGAAAAATAACTGTTAATATACCAGCTGGTGTAGATAGCGGTAATGTTATGCCTTTAAGAGCACAAGGAGAAGCGGGAGAAAATGGAGGTCCTTCAGGAGATTTATATATAAATTTAAGAGTGGCACCACATAAAACCTTTAAGAGACAAGGTTTTGATATTCATATAGAAACCCGTATTAGTTTTGCTAATGCAGCACTAGGAATTGAAATTACAGTTCCAACTGTTGATGGTGATGTTAAATATAAAATACCAGCAGGAACTCAACCAGGAACTATATTTAGGCTAAAGGGAAAAGGTGTACCTAGAGTTAATTCCGCAGGACGTGGCGATCAATATGTTAAGGTTATAGTAGACGTTCCAAAGCAATTGAACGACAAACAAGTAGAGGCACTTAAAATGTTTATGGAAGCCAGTGGAGAATCTACAGAGGAAATTGGAGAAATTAAGAAAAAATTTAATTTATTTGGAAATAAAAAATAAATTATTAGAAACTTCACTTTAAAAGTGAAGTTTCTTTGTTTTTATACTTTTGTTGGAAAAATAATTGATTATAAAATTTAAAAAGGTTAAAAATTATGATAGTATATAATAATGATACTAAATTTCGTTGAGAAAAAATAAAATTTGTATAAAGTGTCTAAAGTGAAATAACTAGTCAAATATGTAGTAAATATTTCGTGTCACACAAGGAGATATAACTTAATCATAGCGGTGATATGTTATTGTAGTATTATGCGAAATAGATTAGCGTATTGAGTAGCTATTTTTAAATATGAATAATTTTAATTGGAGGAATAATAATGGATAAGGATTGGATAGAAGTAACGGTAGTTACAAGTAGTGAAGCAACAGAAGCGGTATCAGGCTTTTTCTACAATACTGGAGTAAAAGGTGTATCTATAATTGATTCAGAAGATGTAGAGTTTAAAAAAAGAAATCCTGGAGACTGGGATTATTTTGATGAAACTATATTAGATATAAAAACAGGAGCAGTAGTTAAAGGGTATTTTAAAAAAGATGAAAATTTTGATGAATATCTAGAGTACATAAAAGAAAGTGTTGAAAAACTTCCTGAGTTTGGATTTGATAAAGGAGAAGGTGTAGTTACCGCTGCGAAAGTTAATGAAGAAGAATGGGAAAACAATTGGAAAAAATACTATAAGCCTACAAAGATAGGAGATAAAATAATTATCAAACCTATTTGGGAAAATTATGAGCCTAAAGATAATGATGTAATAGTAGAATTAGATCCAGGAATGGCTTTTGGTACTGGTACTCATGAAACTACAAGAATGTGTATTAAATCATTAGAAAAATATGTTGATAAAAATAGTGTAGTTTTTGATATAGGGACAGGTTCGGGAATATTATCTATTTCTGCTTCAAAATTAGGAGCAGAAAAAGTCATAGCTGTAGACTTAGATCCTGTAGCGGTAGATTCTGCTAGAAAAAATGTGTCGTACAATCACATGGATAATGTGGAGGTTCTTCATGGCGATTTAATGGAAGTTGTTGAAGGAAAAGCAGATATAGTAGTAGCAAATATTATAGCTGACGTTATAATATTTTTAGCAGAAGATGTTAAAGAGTTTATAAAGAGAGAAGGATATTTTATTTCTTCAGGAATAATTCTATCAAGACAGGAAGACGTTATTAATAAGTTAAAATCTTGCGGATTTGAGATTTTAGAAGTAATTAATGATGGTGAATGGGCTTGTATAGTATCAAAAGCGTAATTCAAAGGGAGAAGATATAAATGCATAAGTTTTTTGTATCTAAGGATAGCATAGTGGGAAATAAATGCACCATTGAAGGTGATGATGTTAAACATATATATAAAGTTTTAAGACTTAAAGAGGGCGAAAAAATTAGTATTAATAACTGTGAAGGTAAAGAGTATGTAGGAAAGCTTATTGATATTAATAAAAAAGAAGTTATTATTGATATACTTGAAGAGATAGAGCTAAACAATGAAAGTGATATTAAAGTTCATCTTTTTCAAGGGATGCCCAAATCTACAAAAATGGATTTAATTGTTCAAAAGAACACTGAACTTGGAATTAGAAGCATAACTCCAATAATTACAGAAAGAGTTGTAGTTAAAAATGATTCAGAATTTAAAAAGGTAGATAGATGGAATAGAATAGCTCTTGAAGCTTGCAAGCAGAGTAAAAGAAGTTTAATTCCTAATATAAACACACCTATAGAGTTTGAAGAGCTTCTAATAAAAATAAAAGATATGGATTTAGTAGTAGTCCCTTATGAAAATAAGGAAGAGAATGGAATTAAAAAATTAATCAACGATGTAACAAATACTCAAATTAAAAATATTGCTGTTATTATAGGTCCAGAAGGAGGCTTCGAGGAAGAAGAAATTTTAAAACTTGAAGAAGTAGGAGCGCATATTGTAACTTTAGGACCAAGAATTTTAAGAACTGAAACAGCAGGTTTTGTAGCCTTGAGCCTTCTTATGTATGAGCTAGGAGATTTAGGAGGAAATATATAATGAAAGTTGCTTTTTCTACATTAGGATGTAGAGTTAATGTATATGAATCAGAGGCTATGGCAGAAAAGTTTATAAAAGATGGATATGAGATAACTAACTTTGAAGAATTTTCAGATGTATATGTTATAAATACTTGTACTGTGACTAATATGGGAGATAAGAAGTCAAGACAAATGATTTCTAGAGCAAGAAGAAAAAATCCTGAGGCTATAATTGCTGTTGTAGGATGTTATTCTCAAATAGCTTCTGACGAAATTTCTAAAATTGAAGGTGTTGATGTAGTTTTAGGTACTAGGAACAAGGGAGATATTGTTTACTATGTAAATAGAGCTAGAGAAGAAAAGAAACAATTTGTAGAGGTAAGTGATGTACTTAGAAATAAAAATTTTGAAGAATTGGATATAGAGGAGTATCAAGATAAAACTCGTGCTTTCTTAAAAATACAAGATGGATGTAACAAATTCTGCTCCTATTGTTTAATTCCCTTTGCCAGAGGTGCTGTTTGTAGTAAAGACCCTAAAAAACTATTAAAGGAAGTCCGTGAACTTTCTCAAAATGGATTTAAAGAAATAATATTATCTGGAGTACATACAGCTTCTTATGGAGTAGATTTAGAAGGTGATTGGTCTTTAGTAAAAGTATTAGAAGAAATAAATAAAGTAGAAGGAATTGAAAGAATAAGAATAGGTTCTATTGATCCTACCTTTTTTTCAGAAGGGGTCATAGAAAAAATAATTACTTTAGAAAAAATGTGTCCTCATTTCCATTTATCACTTCAAAGTGGATGTGATGCTACTTTAAAAAGAATGAACAGACACTACACTACAGAGGATTATAAAACTGTAGTTGAAAATCTTAGAAAATATATAAGTGATGTATCTATAACTACAGATATTATTGCAGGTTTTCCAGGGGAAAGTGAAAAAGATTTTAATGAAACATATAAATTCTTAAGTGATATGAAGCTTTCAAAAATGCACATTTTTAAATACAGTCCAAGAAAAGGTACAAAGGCAGCAGAAATGATGCTTCAAGTAGATGGCAATATAAAAGAACAAAGAAGTGAATCACTGATTACTTTAGCAGAAAAATTAGAAAATGAATTTATGAATAAATTTATAGGACGTACAATGAAAGTGTTATATGAGGAAGAAAGTAAAGAATTAACTAATCACTATGTAGGATATACTCCAAACTATATTAAGGTTATTACAAAAAGTGATGAAAATTTACAAGGAAAAATAGTAGAAACTAGACTTAAAGAAGTTAATAAAGGATATATTGTAGGTGAAATATAATAAATTTAATTATAATAAAGGTTTATTTATCTTATTATAATTACTTAATTTATTTCTAATGGATTTTCTTGAAGGAAAAATATTGTTTTTGTAGAATAATATTTTAGTAAAACAAAAATAATAACTTTATTGTTGTTCATTGGCAATTAGATCAAATTGGAGGTGAGAAAATGAGTGATTGTATATTTTGCAAGATAATTAACGGGGAAATACCTTGCAATAAGGTTTATGAAGATGATAAAGTGCTTGCTTTTAAGGATATAAACCCAGAAGCACCAATTCATATACTTTTAATTCCTAAAATCCATATAGCTAGTATTAATGATTTAAATCACCAAAATTCCCATCTTATTTCACATATATTTTTAACAATACAAAATATTGCAAAAGAGCTAGGAATAGATGAGAGTGGTTATAGAGTTGTAACTAATACAGGAAAAGATGGTGGGCAAACAGTAAATCATATACATTTCCACATCTTAGCTGGAAGAAATTTAAAGTGGCCACCAGGCTAAAGAAAAAATAATGAAAATCTTGACAGTAAGCGAAATTATATTGTATAATTAAAAATGTGCTATTTATGCCCCGCATTGGCTACTTTTAATTTAAAAGTTGAATTGAGCTAGCGGAGGGAGGGATAATAATGTCAGAAATCAAAGTTGGAGAAAACGAATCACTAGAGAATGCTTTAAGAAGATTTAAGAAAAAGTGTGCAAGAGCTGGTGTTCTTTCAGAGGTAAGAAAAAGAGAGCACTATGAAAAACCAAGCGTTAAGAAAAAGAAAAAATCAGAAGCTGCAAGAAAGAGAAAATTCAAATAGAATTTTTGAAAGAAGGTAACAGGCTATGTCCCTTAAGGATAGATTACAAGAAGACTGGAAAAACGCCTTAAAAGGAAAAGAAAAATTTAAGGCTTCAGTGATAAGCATGGCAAAAGCTGCTATATTACAAGTAGAAAAAGATAATAAATCAAGTCTTAATGATGATCAAGTCATTGAGGTTTTAGCTAAGGAAGTTAAGCAGAGACGTGATGCTTTGCAAGAATTTGAAAAAGGAAATAGACAAGATTTAGTAGACAGCACTAATGCTGAAATAGATATCTTGCTACAATACCTTCCTCAGCAGTTAACTGAAGATAAAATTCGAGAAATTGTTCGAGAGTCAGCGGAAAAATTGGGCGCAAATAGCATGAAAGATATGGGAAAAGTAATGGCTGCTGTCAGACCAAGTACAAATGGCAGAGCAGATGGAAAAATTGTAAGTCAAATAGTTAAAGAATATTTGAATAAATAAGAACTCAGAATTATCTGGGTTCTTTTTGTATGTATAAAAATTTGAAGTTTAAATATTAATTAAAAAATCGTGACAAAGTTACGATTTTTTTCTTTAAAGTAATTTATTCTGATAAGTAATCATAAAATTTAACATATATATTAGCCTTAATTTATATAAGGCATCTTCAAAAAATAAAAAGTCAGTATGTTAGATTATTTTATTTCAGATACCTAAACAAAAATAAGAGGTGATTATTTTGAATAATAAATTACAAAATGCCACAGAGCGCTTAGCTAATAAGTTAGATATTCCTAGAGAAGTAATAATGGACATCCCTAAAATAACAGTAGTATCAAATAATGAAATTACTATAGAAAATCATAAAGGTATTATTTTATTTGAAAAAGAAATGGTTAAAGTAAAATCTTCAATAGCTGTAATTACAATTTTAGGCGGAAACTTTGAAATTATATTTGTAGGAGGAAGTACAATAGTTTTAACTGGAAAGTTTAAATCTATTGAATATGGAGAAAATGAATAATATAAAAAAATATGGTAATGGAATATTAGTTATAGAAGTTCAAAGTTTAAAGCCGGAGAAGTTCATAAATTTTTTGTGGAGAAATGATGTTGTAATTAAAAATGTTAAAAGAAGAAGTTTAACAAACTACACTATGGAAATAAGTTTAAAAGATTATAATGCTGTTTTAGAAGGAGCAGCAAAGACTAATAGTAGAATTAAAGTTTTAAAGAGAAAGGGAGTTACTTTTAAGCTTTTAAAACTTAAAAGAAGAAAAACTTTAGTAATAACTTTAATATTATTTATAGGTATTTTATATTATCTAAGTAGTTTTATATGGAAGGTAGAGATAATTACAGATAAGTATTTATCGCCTTTTGAAATAAGAATGTTACTTAAATCTTATGGAATAGATAGGGGAACATTTAAAAAAGATTTTGATGTATATAAATTAGAAGAAAAAATTATAGAAGACAATGATGAAGTAATGTGGGTTAAAGCTAGGATAGAGGGCTCTAAATTAATGGTACAAGTGGCAGAACGACAAGCCCCTCCTAAAATTAGAGAACATAAAACTACAGGAAATATTGTAGCTTCTAAAGATGGTGAAGTGGATAGAATATTCTCAACAGCAGGCACGACTATAGTTGAACCAGGTAAAATTGTAAAACAAGGAGATTTATTAATAAAATCGGAGCAAGGCAAAGAAGGAAAAGAATATAATGTTAAAGCGGAAGGTACCGTATATGCTAAGACTTTTTATGAAGAAAGTAAAGAAGTACCTGAATATACATTAAAAAGAGAAAGAACTGGCAAGGTGTCGAAAAGCTATTATATAAAATTTAAGGATAAAAAATTTTATATAAGAAATGGCTTAAAGGACTTTGAAAATTATGATAAAATAGACAATAACAAGGGAATTATAAAAACTGAAACTTATTATGAGATAGTGGAAGAGAAAGTACCAACTGATGTAGATGAAGTGGTAAAAGAACTAAATAGAAATATAATTTTAAATCTTGATAAATCCGTAAGTATATTAGAAGTAATACCTGAGATTAAAAAAATGGAAGATAATTATGTAGTGAACTTATTAGTAATAGCAGAAGAAAATATTGCTATTGAAGAAATTGCTGATAAAGAAGAAGTTTTAGAGTAGATTTTTAGAAACTAGAGAAAAGAAAGTTGGGATGTAATGAAATATTCTAAGAAGAATAAAAGAGTTAAGCTACCTAAATTGTCTCAGAGAGGTATCTTTGTTGTTACTACTTTAATAATTTATTTTATACTTAGCACTTCAATGATTACAGAAACTTATGACTTAGAAGTGGGAGATATAGCTAAGAGTGATATAAAAGCACCTAAAGATATTCAAGATCAGATCTCCACGGAAAGGCTTATTGAAGACTCTGTAAAACATATTCAAGATGTATATACCTATGATGTAAACATAAGCAAAGTAGCAGTAAAAAATATTGAAGATTTATTTGAAACTGTAGTTAAAATTAACAAGCAATATTCTCTGAGTACAGTATCGGAAGCTAATAAGGCCAATATGGAAGAAAAAAGACTTCAAGAGCTAAAAAAATCATCAAAAATTTCTAATTTATCTGACGAAAATTACGCCGCTTTACTTTCTTTAGATGAAAAACAACTGGATGAATTAAAAACTTTTTTAATAAGTACAACTAATAAAATTTTTGATGAAGTAACTATACATGAAAATAGGCCTGAGGATATAGTTTTGGCACAAGGAGTAATAACTACAAAATTTAACAATTCAAGATTTCCTAAGAATGTTAAGGAATTAGGAATGGCCATAGGATATTCGCAAGTCAAGCCAAATTTTTTTATTGACTATGATAAAACAGAAGATCTAAAAGAGGAAGCTAAAAAAGCAGTAAAGCCTGTTATAATAAAAAAAGACCAAATCATTGTAAAAGAGGGTGAACCGGTAACAGGTGCTCAAATTGAAGTGCTAAAAGAATTAGGGTTATTAAATAAAGACAAGTCTTTAAGATTAAATTTTCATATAAGTTTACTTATATTATTGCTTTCTGTAACATTAATACAGTGGTATTATCTAAAATGGAATTGTAAAGAAATTTATAAAAAGTCTAATAAAGTAATGCTTATAAATATTCTTACTTGTATTTCTTTAATACTTGCAAGGACTTTATATATTATATCACCTTATTTAATTCCATTTGCATGTGTACCTATATTATTGTCTATATTAGTTGATGATAAGGTATCTATGACAATTAATGTTTTAAATGCAATATTAATAAGTATCATTGTACGATTCAATGTAGAAATAACTATTATTGCGGTTATAAACTCTGTAGCCGCTCCTATTATATTAAAAAAAGTGCAGCAGAGAAATGATATTTTATATTCATGTATTTATATAGCGGCATTAAATTTTATATTTACATTAACTATAGGATATGCGCTAAGCAATCATATATCAGAGATAATAGTAAAAGCAACAATAACTGCAATGTCTAGTATTATTTCAGGAATATTAGCTATAGGAATGTTACCATTTTTAGAAAATATTTTTGACATAGTAACTAACATTAAATTATTAGAACTTGCAAATCCAAATCATCCGCTTCTAAAAAGATTACTTATGGAGGCACCAGGAACATATCACCACAGTGTACTTGTGGCAAATTTAGCTGAAATGGCAGCAGAAGCAGTTGGAGCGAATGCAGTACTAGCTAGGGTATCTGCGTACTATCATGATGTAGGTAAAATTGAAAGACCATACTATTTTAAGGAAAATCAATTTAGTGGAGATAATCCTCATGACAAAATTTCTCCAAGACTCAGTGCTTTAATTATAACTTCTCATGTTAATGATGGAATAAAGTTAGCTAAGAGTTATAAACTACCTACTGCTATACAAGATGTTATAGCGCAGCATCATGGGGATTCACTAGTTAAATATTTTTATATAACTATGAAAAATCAAAGTTCAAATCCTGATGAGGTACATGAGGAAGATTATAAATATAAAGGACCAGTACCAATAAGTAAGGAAGCTGCTATTGTGATGTTAGCAGATGGAGTTGAAGCTTCTGTAAGATCAATACCAAATCCTACAAAAGAAAAAATAGAACAAATGGTGGATAATATATTTAAAGGAAGGTTAGCAGAAAATCAATTAAATGATTGTGATCTAACCTTTAAGGAACTTCAAAAAATTAAAGAATCATTTTTAAAGGTATTAAAAGGGATTTATCATGAAAGAATTGAATATCCACTAGAGAAATTAAAGTTAGAAGAAAAGAAGGAGTAATAAATGATATTTTTAGATAATAGACAAGATAAAATTGAAATGACAGAAGAACTAGAGAATAAAATAGAAGACATAATTGAATATACATTAAAGGAAGAGGAAGTTAGCATTCCTTTTGAAATAAGTATTATTTTTATAGATAATGAAGAAATTAGAAAAATTAATAAGGAGCAAAGAGACATAGATAAAGCTACGGATGTATTATCTTTTCCAATGCTTGATTACGAAGATGGAAAAATCTTTAAGGAAATGTATTTAAACTACGAATTTGATTTTTGTGATTTAAATGAAGGCAACTTAGTATTAGGAGATATGGCACTATCTCTTGAAAAGGCTGCAGAACAGGCAGATGAATATGGCCATTCCTTTATAAGAGAAGTTATGTATCTAGTAGTACATTCTATATTGCATTTATTAGGATATGACCATATGGAGGAAAAAGATAAAGTTTTAATGCGTAAAAGAGAAGAGGAAATACTGAATAAGTTTAATATTAATCGTCTGAAATAAAATAATGACAAATAGGTTAATATACTGAATAGTCACTTTAGAAAATTTAACTTATACATTATTTTAATTTTCACACAAAAATTTTTCTTCAAAAATGTAAATAATTATTGTCAATTGAATAAAGCAATTTATTGACATGTGGGTTTATCTACATGTCATAATTTTTAAGGTGGTATTGAAAATGAGAGTCAAGAAATTAGTAGATAGCTTTAATTATGCAATTGAGGGAATAATACATACTATAAGGACTCAAAGAAATATGAGAATACATATGATAGTATCTATTTTAGTACTATGCTTATGTTTCTTTTATGACCTAACTAAAATTGAACTTTTAATAACTACGATAACAATAACCATGGTTATTGTTGCAGAAATGATTAATACTGCAGTAGAATGTGCTATAGACGCTACTACTAACTATTATCATCCATTAGCTAAAATAGCTAAAAATGTTGCAGCTGGTGCAGTTTTAATTACTGCATTTAATTCTGTATTAGTGGGGTATATAATATTTTGGGATAGATTAATGCCTTTTACTATAAATATTCTTTTTAAAATAAGAAATTCTGATCCGCATATGATATTTTTAATGTTAGTAATTGTAAGTATTGCAACTTTGGTTGTTAAAGCTATTTATGATGAAGGTACACCGTTAAAAGGAGGGATGCCTAGTGGACATAGTGCTATAGCCTTTTCTATAGCAACAACCATAACTCTACTAACAAATGAACCATTAATTATGATATTGTCGTACTTATTAGCAATTATTGTAGCACAAAGTAGAGTAGATTCTCAGATACACTCCATATTGGAAGTATTATTTGGAGCTGCCTTTGGATGTTTTTTGACATTGCTTTTATATCAATTTTTAGGATAAGTTTATTAAAAAGTTGAAATTATATCATATAGTGGTATAATTTATGTACATTTATTTGGAGATTAATATTTTTATTTATTTTGGAGGTAGTCCATGGAATATAAAGAATTAGTAAAAACAGCAATTAAAGCAAGAGAAAAAGCGTATGTACCATATTCAAAATTTAAGGTAGGAGCAGCAGTTATAACAGAAGATGGTTCAGTTTATGAAGGATGTAATATAGAAAATGCATCTTATGGTGCAACTAATTGTGCAGAAAGAACAGCTATATTTAAGGCTGTATCTGAAGGTCACAGAGAAATAAAGGTCATAGCAGTTGTAGGTGATATGTCCACCTTTACAACTCCTTGTGGCATATGTAGACAGGTAATAGCTGAATTTGCTTCTAAAGATTTAAAAATAATTATAATTAAAAATGAAGATGAATATGTGGTGAAAAACTTAGAAGATATATTACCAGGAGCATTTACTAAAGAGGATTTGCTTAAATAGAGGAGGAAATAATGTTTAAATCAGGATTTGTAACAATTATAGGAAGACCCAATGTAGGAAAATCAACATTACTAAATTATATAATGGGAGAGAAACTTTCCATAGTTTCAAGTAGACCACAAACTACAAGAAACAATATACAAACCATATTGACAAAAGAAGATTCACAAATTGTATTCGTAGATACACCAGGAATGCATAAGCCAAGACACAAATTGGGAGAATATATGGTTAATGTAGCTAAAGATGCCTTAGGTGAAGTAGATGTTGTTTTATTTATAACCACACCAGGTGAAGAAATGAATAAAGGAGATATCCACATATTAGAGCAGCTTAAAGAATGTGATGTACCTGTATTCTTATTAGTAAATAAAATAGATGAAAATCCAAATGAAAGAGTAGCAAAAACTATAGCAGAATATGCTGAGTATTTTAAATTTGAAGAAGTAGTACCTATCTCTGCAATTAATGGCAAGAATGTCGATAAGGTTAATGAGCTTGTAGTTAATTATCTTCCAGAGGGGCCTAAATATTATCCAGAGGATATGATAACAGATCAACAAGAAAGATTCATTGTAACAGAAATTATAAGAGAAAAAGCATTAAGGTTATTATCTCAAGAAGTACCACATGGTATAGCTGTAGAAATTATTTCTATGAAGAAGGATGAGAAAGATAGATACCATATTGATGCTAATATGTTATGTGAAAAAGATTCTCATAAGGGAATTATCATAGGTAAAAATGGCAGTATGTTAAAAAAGATTTCTACTTATTCAAGACAGGATATAGAAAAGTTCTTTGATAATCAGGTAGTACTAAAGCTATGGGTTAAGGTTAAAAAAGATTGGAGAGATAGCCCAATGATGCTTAAGGAGCTAGGATATAAAAAGTAGAGCTTGGAGTTGATTAATTGAGCATAATTAAGACTAGAGCAGTAGTAATAAAAACGCAAGATTATAAAGAAAATGATAAACTAGTTTGGCTTTTTAGTGAAGAACTAGGAAAAATATCTGTTATAGCAAAAGGGGCAAGGAAAAGTAAAAGTAAACTTATGTCTTCTACTTTACCTTTTTGTTATGGAGAATATGTAGTATTTAAAGGAAGAAATCTATATACCTTAAATGAAGCAAAGATAATAGACTCATTTCAACAGATGCTAACAGATTTTGAAATATTAATTTATGGATCTTATTTTAATGAACTTATTGATATTGCCTGTGAAGAAGAAAATTACGGTACGCTATTTAAAGACTTCGTAACTTCTTTTTATCTTATTAAAAATAGTGTAGCAGATTTGGAAATACTAACTAGAACTTTTGAACTAAAATTACTAAGAGCCACAGGATACGGATTAAATTTGGAACAATGTAGTATTTGTGATAGAAAAATTAAAAGTTCTAATTATTTATCCTTTCAATATTATGGTATGGTTTGTAATGAATGTGAAAAAGCGTATGGTATTCACATTACTGCATTGGCTTATAATATATTAAAATTTTTAAATTCTATAGAACTTGAAAAAGTTCCGAGAGTTACTATAAATGAAGAGGCGAAAAAGGAGCTAAATAAAATTTTAAGCTCTATTATAAACGCTAATTATACAAGAAAGCCAAAAAGTCTTTTAATGTTAAAGCATTTTGATTACATTGAAGAAAAAATCCAAAAATAATAAAGAAGGCAGGTATAAAAAATGAGTGAAATAACTTTAGAAAAAATAGATATGCTAAGAGAACGTGTTAACATTACTTATAGCGAAGCAAAAAGAGTACTAGAATTATGTAATGGAGATGTTTTAGAGGCTTTAGTTTATATTGAAGAAGAAAAAAAGAAAAAGAAAAGTGAAAGCTATACTTTTTTAGATAAAGATGAAATTATTGAGTATATTAAATCTTTAATAGAAAAAGGAAATGCTACAAGAATTACTATTAAGAAAAATAATAAAATAGTTTTTGATATTCCTTTAAATGGGGCATTAGCTGTAGGTGCAGTTTCAGTGATCTATCCTAAATTATTAGCAGTTTTGGCTGCAACAGCATTAATTAGTAGAGTAACTATTGAAGTAACAAAAACTGACGGAACAGTAGAAGTTATAAATAAAATGATGAAAAATGTGATGGATGATGCAAGGGATATAGCGACAGATGTTACTTCGGATTTAAAAGAAAAAATAAATAAATCCTTTGGCAAAGACAATAATATTCATGAAACAAACTTTTCTTATAGAGTAAAATTTGATGATTAATGAAGATAGACTTCCTATCTTCATTTTTTTGTGCTATACTTAATATGAAAAGTGTAGCACAAAAGAATTTCGTTCAATTAAAATGCTGAAACAAATAATAAAACAAATGATAAAATGAAATAGGGACTATTTCAGAAAATTTGCACATTTCCGAAAAATATGGTAAAATATATTAACTAACAATTGACAAATTATTAGTTAATTAGAGCAATTTATTGAAATGTAAAAATATTTTATTAAGTATATTACTATGATGAAATATTTATAAAATCTTAATTCATCTTACCTTATGTTTAATTTAAAGATAGCATTAAGTTTTTAGAATTTTAAAGCGAAAGAGGGCGAAAACAATAGAATTTTCACCAAGACAAGAAGAAATAATAAAATTAGTAAAAGAAAATGAACCAATTACCAGTGAAGCACTAGCAGGAAAATTAGGATTAACTCGTTCAGCGTTAAGACCAGACTTATCTATTCTTACTATGATTGGTATATTAGAAGCAAGACCTAAAGTTGGATATATATACTCAAAAAAGACCTCACAAGGCTTTAGTAGTGACTATATAAGAAGTATCAAGGTAAAAGACGTCATGTCAAAACCAGTAGTTGTAACAGAGGACACTACAACTTATAATGCTATTTTAGATTTATTCTTAAATGATGTAGGCACATTGTTTGTAGTGAATGATGGAAATTTAGTTGGTGCAGCATCTAGAAAGGATTTCATAAAAACAGCAATGGGGACAGCGGATATACATAAGGTACCTGTTGGTATTATTATGACTAGAATGCCAAATATAATTATAGTTGAAGAAGAAGATACAGCATATCAAGCTGCTAAAAAAATTATAGAACATGAAGTTGATTGCTTACCGGTGGTAAGAAAGGAATTTATGAATGGAAAAGAAATTCATAAAATTGTTGGGAAAATTTCAAAAACAAATATAACTATGCTTTTTGTAAAAATGGGTGAAGGTAGGTAGAGGAAATTAAAAAAATATTTAAAATATAATTAATTTTCCGCCTATTTAGCTATATATTTTGTTTTAAGGGGTTGTTAAGATGGAAACTAAAAAGTATGTATACCTTTTTAAAGAAGGGAATGCAGCAATGAAAAATCTTCTTGGAGGAAAGGGTGCTAACCTTGCAGACATGACTAGTATAGGCATTCCAGTACCTCAAGGATTCACTGTTACAACAGAAGCTTGTAATAAGTATTATGAAGATAATGAAGTAATCTCAGAAGAAGTTGTTGAACAAATACATAGCAGGATGGGAGAGCTGGAAAAACTTACAGGAAAACAATTTGGTAGCTTAGAAAATCCACTATTAGTATCAGTTAGATCCGGTGCAAGAGCTTCAATGCCAGGCATGATGGATACAATATTAAACTTAGGTTTAAATGATGAAACAGTGGAAATTATGGCTAAAAAAACTGGAAATCCTAGATTTGCATATGATTCATATAGAAGATTCATTCAAATGTTTTCAGATGTTGTTATGGAAATTGAAAAGAAACATTTTGAAGATATTATGGATGAAATCAAAGAAGCAAAAGGTGTTAAACTTGACACTGAGTTAGATGCAGATGACCTAAAAGAATTAGTTAAGAGATTTAAAGAATTCTATAAAAAGGAAAAAGGAGAAGATTTTCCTTCCAATCCGAAAGTTCAACTAATAGAATCTATTACTGCAGTATTTAGATCTTGGAATAACCCAAGAGCTATAGTTTATAGAAGACTTAATGATATTCCATCAAATTGGGGAACAGCTGTTAACGTACAAGAAATGGTATTTGGAAATAAAGGTGAAACATCAGGAACAGGAGTTGGATTTACTAGAAATCCTGCAACAGGAGAAAAGAAAATATTTGCTGAGTATTTAATGAATGCTCAAGGAGAAGATGTTGTTGCTGGTATTAGAACTCCTCATCCTATATCAAAATTGCATGAAGACATGCCAGAAATATATAATCAATTTTTAGAGATTGCAAACAAATTAGAAAACCATTATAGAGACATGCAAGATTTAGAATTTACTATAGAAGAAGGAAAACTTTATTTCTTACAAACAAGAAATGGTAAGAGAACAGCTCAAGCTGCTTTAAAAATAGCTGTTGATTTAGAAGAAGAAGGAATGCTTACTAAAGAAGAAGCTGTTTTAAAAGTTGAGCCAAAACAACTAGACACACTATTACACCCAAATTTTGATAGTGTAGAACTTAAAAAAGCTAATGTTATAGCTAAAGGATTACCAGCATCTCCAGGAGCAGCTTGTGGTAAAGTTTATTTTACTGCTGAAGATGCAAAAGAAGCTCATGAAGATAGAGGAGAAAAAGTTGTCCTTGTAAGACTTGAAACTTCACCAGAGGATATAGAAGGTATGATTGCTGCCGAAGGTATATTAACAGTAAGAGGAGGAATGACTTCTCATGCTGCAGTTGTTGCTAGGGGCATGGGAACTTGCTGTGTTGCTGGATGTGGAGATTTAAAGGTTAATGAAGAAGCAAAAACTTTTGAAGCTTCAGGAGTTGTTTATCATGAAGGTGATTACATTTCAATAGATGGTAGCACTGGTAATGTTTATGCTGGAGCAATAAAAACTGTTGAACCAGAAATTAGTGGATATTTTGGAATATTAATGGGATGGGCTGATGAAATTAGAGCGTTAAAAGTTAGAACTAATGCAGATACACCAAGAGATACAGCTCAAGCTATTAAGTTTGGAGCGCAAGGTGTAGGATTGTGTAGAACAGAGCATATGTTCTTTGATGCTGATAGAATAATGGCAGTTAGAGAGATGATAGTTGCAAAAACTGAAGAGCAAAGAAGAAAAGCTCTAACTAAATTATTGCCAATGCAAAGACAAGATTTTATTGGAATTTATGAAGAATTAGAAGATAGACCAGCTACTATAAGATTCTTAGATCCACCTCTACATGAGTTTTTACCATCAGACCGTGAGGATATAGAAGAATTAGCAAAAGATTTAGGAATAACTTATGAAGAATTAAAGAGTACAATTGATTCATTACATGAGTTTAATCCAATGATGGGACATAGGGGATGTAGACTTGCTGTATCTTATCCAGAAATTGCAGAAATGCAAACTAGAGCTGTAATAGAAGCGGCTATAGATGTTAAAAAGAGAAAAGGTCATAATATAATACCAGAGATAATGATTCCACTTGTTGGAGAAGTTAAAGAATTAAAATATATTAAAGACATAGTTGTTAAAACAGCAGATGAAATAATAGAAGAAAGTGGAATAGAGCTTAAATACTTAGTAGGTACAATGATAGAAATTCCAAGAGCTACACTTACAGCAGATGAAATTGCAAAAGAAGCTGAATTCTTCTCATTTGGAACAAATGATTTAACTCAAATGACATTTGGATTCTCAAGAGATGACGCTGGAAATTTCTTAAAACATTACTACGATAAGAAAATATATGAATTTGATCCATTCCAAAAACTAGATCAAACTGGTGTAGGTAAGCTTGTTAAAATGGCTACTGAACTTGGAAGAAAAACAAGAAATGATTTAAAAGTTGGTATATGTGGAGAACACGGTGGAGATCCATCTTCAGTAGAATTCTGCCATGATATAGGATTAAATTATGTGTCTTGTTCACCATTTAGAGTACCAGTAGCAAGACTTGCAGCAGCTCAAGCACAAATTAAAAATCCAAGAAAATAATATTAAAAAGCGTGGTTTTTACCACGCTTTTTAAATTGAATAAAACTAAGTCTCGATTAATGTTTTCACAAATAAGGTATAATATATATGTATATCATACTAAAAGTAGAAGTATATTAATTTATTGTATTAAAAAGCTGAAGGTGTTTTAATAAATTGACTATTGACAATTGACAAAAGAGAATTATTGATACTTCTCTTTTGTAAGAAAAGCTTTCAATTGATTTCTTTTTTGAAGTGACGTAGCAATTTCTTATAAAGGATTAGCAATTATGTTCCTAACAAAAAAATCTATTAAAGAAATTAGTTTTAATTAAACTAATTTCCACCATAATTGTCAATTGTCCGTTTTCAATTCTTTATTGATTAAAGTTTTGTATTGAATTTTTTTTCAATATAACATTTAAAACCAAAGGAAAAATTTAATTGGTCTTCCATATATATATTAGATTTTTTTAGCATGGATACAAAAGCTTTTCTATTACATTTTGAAATGTTAGCATAGTAATCTCTAGATATTTTCCAATATTTTTGTGGAAAGCTTAAATAAGCTAAAATATATTTATAGTCCTCAAGATTTAAAGGGTTATGTTTTTCATAAGTATTTAAAAAACTTATGGTTAAATCTAAACCCCATCTATTTTTTTCTTTTCTTAAAAGTCTTCTTAGGCAATAGGAGATATCTAGAGCACAGTAATCAATTTTGCATTTGTCAAAATCTATAAGCCATAAATTATCATCTTCATCAACTATAAGATTTTTACTAACATAATCGTTATGGCAAAGTGAAGCTGTTAAATCCTCTTCTTTAATTGTAATTGCTATACTATGAGATATTTTAGCAAGTTTTATGTTAGTATCGAAGTTCTTAAGATAAATCTTAGAGTAGTTATCATGATATTTATATGCTAGGTTAGAATACATAAGCAAATTATTAAAGTGTTTATTTATAGAATTATAAAGACTGCTACATCCAATCTTATTCTTACTACCTAATATAGGTTCAAAATTTTTACTAATGTCATGAACTTTACCAAGATTTGAAGAAGCTAATAATATTTCATAAACTGAGTCAAAGTCGCATTTATCACCATTTACCCAAGAAGTTAATATAAATAACATATTTTCGTAAACAACATATCTGCCGTGATTTGTAGTTGATAATATTCTAGGAACATTTATGTTATGACGATATAACCATTCTATAGCTGAATACACAAAAAGGAGTTCTTCAACAGGATAGTAAACTTTTTTTAGACAATATCTATCTTCACCATTCTCTATCATATAAACAGCTCTTTGCTTGTCAGTATTCTTTAATTTTACCTGTTCCACTATAGCATTATTCAAATTATAATGAGGCAAAACATGTTTCTTTACATTATTTTCAGACAATAATTCTATATTATTTTTATAAATTGTTGCAGTAGTCATCATAACACTCTCCTTTAAACATTACATTATAAGGATATTAAGGAAAAAACATTAATATACATCAATATTAAAAATACTTATAAAAAAGTTTAAATACATAAATAAAGGGTTTTACATTTAAAGAGGCGAATATTCTATAGACACTTACAGTTTAAAAATTCGTTAAATTTAAACTGTTATAATATAAAAGTTATGTTATAAAGTCTAAAATTATATAAAGTTTTCATGGTAGTTTATAATTAGGTTTCTAAATATGAGTGTGTAAAATAGTCAAGTTTAGAAACCTAAAAAGATTATAATTTAAAATGAATAAACAGATTTTCACCTTTTGAATATCATTGGTATTTAAAGGAGAATATATATATAATACATTGAAATTTAATGTATAGCTCAATATAACTGCTTAATTTGATAGTTTGATTTATAACTTTAATCAATAAACAATCTGAAATAGAAAGCTCACAATTATTCATTAACAATCATTAATTATAAATTTTATAAGGATAAATACTTTACGGATTGCGAATGTTGAACTGTGAATTGAATAGGTACAATTAGAAAACTAAATAGCTATATATTAAATTATTAGGAGGAGTGATGGATGAACATAAGAGAAAGAATAGAAAAAAATGAAGAGCTTATTCTAAATCCTTATGCAGCATTATCAATTAACTCTAAAGGAAGAGTAATTAAGGAAAATAAAGATGAAATGAGAACCGATTATATGGTGGATAGAGACAGAATAATACATTGCAAATCTTTTAGAAGATTAAAATTAAAGACTCAGGTGTATATTAAAACTTGGAATGATCACTATAGAACTAGGCTTACTCATACTTTAGAAGTTAGTCAAATCGCTAGAACTATAGGAAAAGGTATAGGACTTAATGAAGATTTAATAGAAGCTATTGCACTAGGGCATGATATAGGCCATGTTGCTTTTGCGCATAATGGTGAGGAGGTTTTAAATGAATTATTACCTCAAGGGTTTAAACATAATGAAAATAGTGTTAGAGTTTTAACAAAAATTGAAAAGTTAGGGAAAGGGCTAAATTTAACTTATGAGGTTATAGATGGAATATTGAATCATAGTGGATTTTCTTCCCAATCAAAAGGGGCTTGTACTTTGGAAGGACAAGTAGTAAAATATAGTGACAAAATTGCCTATGTGAATCATGATATAGATGATTCTATAAGAGCAGGAATTCTCCGTGAAAGTGACTTGCCAAGAGAAGTTATAGAAGTTTTAGGAAAAAATCATAGCAATAGAATTGAAAGCTTGGTCAATGACTGTATTTATAATACTTTGGAAAACATTAAAAATAATAATATTCAAGTTGCATTGTCAAATAAAGTACAAGAATCTTTAGGTGAACTTAGGAATTTTATGTTTAAAAATATATATAAAGGAAATATTTTAAAAGTAGAGAGAGAAAAAGCAAAATTTGTTTTAAAGCATGTATATTCATATTTTTACAAACATCCAGAAAAACTGCCATATTTTTATAAGACCATTGCGAATAATGAAGGGCTTGAACAGGGTGTTGCAGATTATATTTCAGGCATGAGCGATGAGTATTGTTTACAGCTTTTTAATGATTTATATGTGCCCAAACAAAGCATTTATATATAATTTATAATTTTACTAAGACATTATAAAACTACAAAAATTTGCATTTTTGAAGGAAAAATCTAATTTACAAAGAATATATAAAAAGTAAAAAAGTTTATTTTATAAAAACTTATAAGAAAAAAGAAGGATTTTATACTTTTTTGTCGAAAATGACAAAAGTGTAAAATTAAAAGGTGGGATATAATTTAGTGATTTCAGAAGAAGTCATACAAAAAGTAAAAGAACAAACAGATATTATTGATGTAATATCAGAAAAAGTAAGACTCAAAAAATCAGGACGAAATTTCATAGGAAATTGTCCTTTTCATAGTGAAAAAACTCCATCATTCACTGTTTCTCAGGATAAACAAATATATAAATGTTTTGGTTGCGGAGAAGCAGGAAATGTATTTAGTTTTATTATGAAAGTTGAAAATAAGAGTTTTCCTGAAGCAGTTAAAGCTTTGGCTGAAAAGGTTGGTATTGAGGTAGAGGAAAAAAGCAATTTAAATAAAGCTAAAAAAGATAAGTTTGAAAAAATGAAAAAGTTAAATGTAGATGCAGCTAAATACTTCTATGCAAATTTAAGAAAAAATAAAAAAGCTTTCCAGTACCTAAAGAATAGGTCTATGGATGAAAGAACTATGACAAAATTTGGACTTGGATTTGCATTAGATGAATGGCACGCACTCGGAGACTATTTAAGGGGAAAAGGTTATAGTGATAAGGAGATGTCAGATCTAGGACTAATTATTAAAAGTAAAAAGAGCAACTACTATGACCGTTTTAGGAATAGAGTTATTTTTCCAGTTTTTGATTATAAGGGTGTAGTTATTGGTTTTGGAGGCAGAGTTTTAGATGACTCAAAGCCTAAATATTTAAATTCACCAGAAACACCTTTATTTTTAAAAGGAACCAACTTGTATGGTTTAAATTTTGCCATAAAACAAAATATGAATAGAACAGTTGTTATTGTTGAAGGATATATGGACTGTATTGCACTTCATCAACAAGGTATAACTAACGTTGTGGCAACTTTGGGGACTGCTTTAACGGAGCAACAAGCAAAGTTATTAAAAAGATATGCAGACAAGGCAATAATTTCCTATGATGCGGATTTAGCAGGTCAAAAGGCTACTTTAAGAGGACTAGACATACTAAAAAAATCTGGATTTGATGTTAGGGTTTTATCAGTCCCAAGTGGAAAGGATCCAGATGAGTTCATAAAGACTTACGGCAAAGAAGCCTTTCAGGCATTAATAAATGAAGCTATGCCACTTGTTGATTACAAAATCAAAAAAGTAGAAGAAGGCATAAATTTTACAGATAATGAAATGATAATAAGGTATAAAAATAAAGTATTAGAAATAATAAAAGACTTAAGTGATTTTGAAAAAAATATATATATAAAACAAGTTGCAGAGAAACTTAAAGTAAAAGAAGAGTTATTAAGTGACGAATTTAACCAAAAAATCAAACAAAATGAAAAAAATGATAATATACAGCATAATTATGGGCAAAATCTATATATAGAGCCAGCTCATATTAAGGCTGAAAGAATATTACTTAAGTTTATGTTAACAGATACTGATAAATTTAATTTTATATCTTATGAATTAAAGGATTGTGGTTTTGTATCTTACAGTCATAAAACACTTTATGATTTAATTTTAAAATTTAATGATTTATCCTATGAAGATAAATTAAAACATATCGAGAATAACTGTAATGATAGTGAAACTACAAAACAATTTATTAACTTGATGGAATATGAAATAAGTGGAGATAAGTATGACCTTGATAAAATGATTCATGATTGTATCAAGATGATTAAAAAATATAGGTTAGAGGAGTCGGAAAAAGAAGTTATGAATAAAATTAAACAGTATGAATCTAAAGGCCTTGTAGAGAAGTCTTTAAAGTGTACACAAGAGTTAATTGATATACAAAAGGCATTAAAAAACATATAAGTTGATGAAGGGAGGTAATGTAATGAAAGATAAAAATACAAAAATAACTGTAGTTAAAAAGCTGATTGAAAAAGGTAAAAAGAAGGGTTCATTAACGTATAAAGAAATAATAGATGAACTTGATGAAATAGATTTAAGCCCAGAGCAAATTGAAAAAATATATGAAGTATTAGAATCAATGGAAATAGATGTTGTGGGAGATCTTCAAGAAGAGGAAGAAGAAATAGATATATCTATACCAGAAGGTATTACTATAGATGACCCAGTAAGAATGTATTTAAAAGAAATAGGTAAAGTACCGCTATTATCATCAGAAGAAGAAATAGAACTTGCAAAGAGAATTGAAGAAGGCGATGCTTATGCGAAAAAGAAATTAGCAGAAGCTAACTTAAGACTGGTTGTAAGCATTGCTAAAAGATATGTGGGAAGAGGAATGTTATTTCTTGATTTGATTCAAGAGGGTAATTTAGGTCTTATTAAAGCTGTTGAAAAGTTTGATTATAGAAAAGGTTATAAGTTCAGTACTTATGCTACATGGTGGATTAGACAGGCAATAACTAGAGCTATTGCTGATCAGGCTAGAACTATAAGAATACCAGTACACATGGTTGAAACTATTAATAAACTTATAAGAGTTTCTAGACAATTACTACAGGAATTAGGTAGAGAACCATTACCGGAAGAAATTGCAAAGCAAATGGATATGTCAGTAGATAAAGTTCGTGAGATTATGAAAATTGCTCAAGAACCAGTATCACTTGAAACTCCGATAGGGGAAGAGGAAGATAGTCATTTAGGAGATTTTATTCCAGATGATGATGCTCCAGCGCCAGCAGAAGCAGCTGCCTTTACTATGCTCAAAGAACAACTAATAAGTCAATTACGTACATTAACTCCAAGGGAAGAAAAGGTTTTAAGATTAAGGTTTGGATTGGATGATGGAAGAGCTAGAACCTTAGAAGAGGTTGGTAAAGAATTTAATGTAACAAGAGAAAGAATAAGACAAATAGAAGCTAAAGCTTTAAGAAAGTTAAGGCATCCAAGTAGAAGTAAGAAATTAAAAGATTATCTAGATTAGAGCACCATCTTGGTGTTCTTTTTTTAACACTATTATACATAAAGTTAAAATATAATTAAATTTACCATCTATGGATTTTATGGTATAATTTGAGCAAAGAAGGTGATAAAATGACGGTATTTACTTCTAAAAAAGATAAAGAAGTAATCTCAATATTGCTACTAGCATTGTTGTACAATGTTTTGCTTGTAATTTTGATAAATAATATGCACTCTTATGTAGTTATAAATTTACTAAGATTAATGATTGTAGCTTGTAATTTATATTACTTTTATTATATATTTTTATGGCTATCATTAAAATATGAACTATATGAAGACAAATTAATAATTAATGGTCTAAATGGATTAAAGAAGATAGAAATCCCATTAAAAGATATAGAAGGATATACAAAATTAAGTGGTAAAATTAAAGGTGTAAAATTATCAGGGATTGCAACAAATACTTTTGCATTAGGTAGAACTGTAGTTAAAAAAGTTGGTACTACAAGAATGTTTGTGACTAATAATAAAAATGTTATATATTTAAAAACACAGGATTGCAACATTGCAATTTCTCCAGAAGATGTGTCTGCAGTAGAAGGTTTATTAAATAAGAATGGTATTTACTTAATGGATTGGGAAACAAAGTTTAATAAGGTAAATAAGTTATATAAAAATATAAAGTATAAATTACCATTATTTTTAACGAGTATTGTTATTATAATACTTACTATAAATCCATTATTTTTATATGTAACTCAAAGATTGCCAGATGTAATGCCAATAACTTTTGATGCCAAGCTTAGACCAGTAGTCATGGGCACACCTAAGCAATTTACTTTTACACAAATGACTTATGGAGGATTAAATATGGGATTGCTGTTTTGTATGTATTATGCCTCTTATTTTTGTGCTAAATATGATAAAAAAACAGCCTATAGATATTTATATATAGCCTTAGCGGTAGCATCAGTATTTTTATATATGCAAATAAGAATGTTATTAATAGCAGTGTAAAGGATGACGGAAATGAACTTAAGCGATAGATTAAAAACCGTAGGTGAAATGATAAAAGATGTTAACACCATTGTAGATGTGGGAACAGACCATGCCTATATACCAATTTATCTTATTAAGAATAATATTATAGAAAAAGCTATAGCTTCTGACATCAATAGTGGTCCTGTAGAAAAGGCAAAAAAAAATGTCAGTGATTATAATTTGCAGGATAAGATAAGTTGTAGATTAGGTGGAGGACTTACTACTGTAAAACCTAAGGAAGTGGATGCAGCTATAATAGCAGGTATGGGAGGAAACTTAATTAGAGATATAATTGAAGAAAGCAAAGAAGTTTTTAAAAATCTTGATTATGCTATACTTCAGCCTGTTCAAAATCCAGAGGTGTTAAGGGAATATATTTATAAAAGTGGATACAAAATAATAGATGAAGAACTAGTAAAAGAAGAAGATAAATTTTATGAAATTTTTAAAGTTAAATATGATAATAAAATTAAAGAAACACAAGCTATATACTATGAAGTTAGTGAAACTCTTATAAAGAAGAAACATCCTGTGATGAAGGAATATTTAGTATTTAAGTTAGATAAATATACTAAGATTTACAGTGGCTTAAATCAAGAAACTGAAAGTGCTATAAAAAGAAAAGAACAATTAGAGAAAATAATTATAAAGCTAAAGGAGTTTTTACAATGTCTTTAAAAGTAAAAGATATTATAAGAATAATGGAAGGCTATGCCCCAAGCAAATTGAAGGAAGACTATGATAATGTAGGACTAATGGTAGGAGATAGTAATGCAGAAGTAACTTCTATATTAGTTGCGCTAGATGCTACATTAGAGGTAATAGAAGAAGCAATAGAGAAAAATTGTAATTTTATATTAACTCATCATCCAATATTATTTTTAAAGCCTAAAACAATAACTACAGATAATCTTTTAGGTAAGAAAATAATTAAATTAATTAAAAATGATATAAATGTATATTCAAGCCACACAAATTTAGACTCTGTTGAAGATGGAATTAGTGATATAGCTACAAGGATGCTGGGATATGATAAGTTTGCTATTATAGAAAATACGTTAGTGCCAGAGTATAACAATGGGAAAAATGGAATAGGAAGATTAATAAAATTAGAAACACCAGTTAAGTTAAAAGATTTATGTGAAAAAGTTAAAGTTAGCTTCAATACACCTTTTATAAGATATGTAGGTGAAGAGAATAAAGAAGTCAGTACTATTGCAGTAGTAAATGGTAGTGGAGAAGATTTCTTTGCTATAAGTAAAGCTAAAGGTGCAGATTGTATTATAACAGGGGATACTACATATCATTATGTAAGTGATATAAAAGAGGAAGATGTAGCTATCATAGATGCTGGGCATTTTGCTACAGAATGGCCACCAATGATAGATTTTGGAAAAATTTTCAAAAAATTACTTAGAGAAAATAACTTTAATAACAAAGTATACATATCAGAAAAAATGCAAGATCCCTATAAATTTATATAAGTTTTAATTATAGGAAAAAAATATTTGCATTTATGAGTAAACTATGATAACATATATTTTGCGAGTAAGCCAGACAATCGCTGCTGATTTATTCAGGAGAGGAAAGTCCGAGCTCCATAGGGCAGGGTGCTGGGTAACCCCCAGTGGAGGCAACTCTAAGGAAAGTGCAACAGAGAGATACCGCCTAAGTTTACTTAGGTAAGGGTGGAAAGGCGAGGTAAGAGCTCACCAGCGTACTGGCGACTGTACGGCTATGTAAACCCCACCTGGAGCAAGACCGAATAGGAAGGTAAATGGGATTGCCCGTCCCGCCTTCGGGTGTGTCGCTTGAGCCCATTGGTAACAATGGGCCTAGATAGATGATTGTCAAATACAGAACTCGGCTTATAGGTTTACTCGTACCATTGAAAACACTAGGTTTATGACTTAGTGTTTTTTATTTTGCCATTCTTGTGCCAGTCTAAAAGTTAAACTACTATTATACAAAATTATTGAAATTCCTTTAAAATATATAGGGGGATTATGTTTTTATATACAAATTTTATAAAAAATTCTAATAAATGAATAAATTTTAAAAGCATAATAGTATTATTTTGTTTGAAAAACTCATAAGGAATTGGAGAAAGCGAAAACATTAATAGAATAACTATTTTTATTATTTTCTTTTATCTCCGCTCATTTAAATTGTTATGAACAAACAGACGATTTAAGAGAAACAGAAGTTTTAATTTGTCCAGAAGATAATAAAGCAAGAGCTATAGAACAAAGAATACTTAAAATCTTAGAAAACTTAGGTTTTAAAAATAGAAGAATTAGTGAACAAAATAGTTTACCAGACTTAAACTTAATAAACCATAGCTCTATGATTATAGAATGTTTTTTTGTAGACAGTAAGGCAAATGTAGAGTTATATAAAAAAGTAGGTGCAGAAAGATTAGCTAATGCAATTGTAGAAGTAATTACAGGCAAGTCTATACCTAATAATAGTAATTGGTATTCTTTAGATGGAAAGTATGGAATAGTAACCGCAAAGGACGGTTTAAATATAAAAAAATGTAAATCTACTAATAGCAAAATACTAGGTGTTTTGAAGCATGGAGAAAAAGTAAGATTATATAGGAAAGAGGATAATTGGATACACATTTATCATTCTGAGCATGGTGGTTATGTGTATGTAGAATATATAGATATATTATAGTTTAAAGATAGTTTCTAGGGTGAAATCTAGGACCTATCTATTTTTTACTTTTTCTTAATAAATTTCTAAATAGGGGAGGGAGAACTATAATATTTTGCAGATTAGTTTGTATCATTAATACTTTGTCACGATAAGACATTAATGAGATTTTTCATTGATTTAGAACTATAGTTCGATTACTATTAAAGTATTATAAAAAATGAGGAGGCCATTCTATGAGTAAATTTAATGACGCAATTACGGAGTTAAACAATAGGATCTATGATCCGAATAATCTAGTAGTCACGAATCTACATGAAGAAAAACAAAATTCAGAATATGCTGGCGGCACATTTCAATTGAACCACAGAACAATCCGATTCAGAATGTCTAAAGTTACTCCTAATAAAGTCGGGCAATTTGTTTCTTTTTGGGAGAAAGATGAAAATATGAAAAATCAAGCATTTCCCTATGAATCAGCACCTGACTTATTAGTTATCACTTGTATTACGGATAATAAACTAGGACAATTCGTTTTTCCTAAAGAAATACTTCTAAAAAAGAAAATATTGAGAACCTGTTTACAAAAAGGCAAGATGGCAATGAGAGTTTATCCTATTTGGGATATTACAATCAGTAATCAAGCTATAAAGACTCAAAAGTGGCAACTTCCATATTTTATTGATTTAAGCAATTCAGAAGAATTACCTATAGATAAATTAACAAATTTATATTCATAGTTTTTATAAATAGATTGGATTATATATTGCGCAATTTAATGATATAATGTAATTTAAAGGTAGTTCTTAACTTAGGTCAGGAACTACCTTCTTTTTATTTGGAAAAATTCAAACATATTATATTTATTTAAAAAAATTACAATTATTTATTTAATAATGTAAAATGGTCAATGACATAATTAAACTAATAGGGGGATATGAGATGAAGAGTTTAAAAAGAATAACAAAAGGAATATTATTAATGGTCGCATTTTCATTAATGCTAGTTGGGTGTAGCTCTAATAAAATTCCAGATGGAGTAAGAGAAGAATTTTGGGAATTGGCAAAAATAAATTATAAAATGCTTGATAATTACATGAATTGCAAAACGTATGATGAATATAATGAAGTTAGTAAGACATATGATGAAAATAAAGATACCTTTGATAAGTTTATAAAAATGAGAGATGAAAGTTCTGTAGAAGGGAAGATAAAAGAAACTTGTGGTGAAGTTTTCCTTTTGAATATGGATTATTATATAGTTATACAAGAATACGGAAAAGGTGATAAGGTAAGTGACGAAGATAAAGCTAAAATAAAGGAAATAAAAGAAGAATATAAAAACAATCTAAAAGAATTAAAAAAAAGAAATCAAAGTTGATATATTAAAATAACAAGAGTAGTCTCTAGAAATGGAGACTATTTTCTACTTTATAAAAGGAAAATTTAAATAGTTGTAGAATAAGTAAGGCAAAGATTATTTTACCAACCATATTTAAAATTAAAACCTTATTAAGTCATTGAAAATTCAAAGGTTGATAAGAGTTTATTTGTTAAATTTTAAGAAACACAAAACGGCTGGGAAAATTTCTAATAAAGAATGGCTTGATTGCAGTGGTTGAACCTTAACATGAGATGTATTTAAATCCTAAACTTGAACATTCTAACAGTTTTTCTGTATTACGTTTAACCTTAACATAGGATGTATTTAAATATTATAGAATATACTTCTCGGCTTACATCCATTCTCGTCGAACCTTAACATATTAATGTTATAAACAAAAAGGATTATTAGGAATTGTGAAATGGACTCTATGAAGTGGACAGTAAAAAAAGACTGTTTTTTCATAGGGTATTTTATCGTAAAATTAAACTTAAAGAAAGGTGTGGAATTTATGAGTAAGAAAACTTTTTCTGATATAGAAATCAAAAAACTTTCAAAGAACAAATATGTTAAATCAGTAAGCGAACGTGGGATAACTTATACTGATGATTTTAAGGTTCATTTTATTTCAGAAAACAAATTAGGAAAATCCCCTGCGAGATTTTCAGCGAAGCTGGCTTTGATATAGACATTATTGGGGAAAATCGAATTTATAATGCTGGTAAAAGGTGGCGAAAGGCCTTCAAAGAGAACGGTGCTCTAGGATTACGAAATACTCGTAAATTTAACAGTGGTCGCCCATTATCGAGAGAGCTAACGCTTGAAGAAATTGTAGTAAAGCAACAAGCAGAGATTGAATATTGGAAAGCTGAGGCTAATATGCTAAAAAAGCTAGAGCTGAGCGAAAGGCAGGTGAGAAAAAATAAGTTACAACCTGCTCTTATTTTCGAGCTTATAAAATCTACAGTTGATACTCTAAAAGCTAATAGAATGGCATCGCATTTATGTGAGATTGCTAACGTTTCTACTTATGGATACTATAATCATTTAAATTCTAGAGATACTCGTCAGAGTAAGGAAGAACATGATTTAAAGCCTAAAGAAGTTATTGTTAAGGCTATTAAGTACAAGAATAAACCTAAAGGCTCTCGCCAAGTTAAAATGATTGTTGAAAATGTATTTGGAATTATTATGAATAGAAAATGTATTCAAAGGATTATGAGAAAGTATGGAGTGAAATGCAAAGTTAGAAAGGCAAATCCATATAGAAGAATGATGAAGGCCACTAGAGAGCATACTGTTAACTTAATCGTGAATTTAAACAAGAAGTGGCAGGTAAGGCGCTTTTAACAGATATCACGTATCTCCTGTACGAATGGTAACATGGCATATCTATCCACCATTAAAGACTCTTGTAGTAAGAAATACTTGCTCATAAGCTTTCTAATAGCTTAAAACTTGATATAGCACTTGATACGATAGATATCTTAATGAAAAATAATAAGAAGATACTTCATCCAGAAGCATTTATTCGTTCAGACCAAGGTGTTCATTATACTAACCCAAAATTCCAAGAACTTCTTAAGAAAAATAAGTTAGATCAGTCAATGTCTAGACGTGGTAACTGTTGGGAAAATGCTCCGCAGGAATCGTTTTTTGCTCATCTTAAAGATGAAATAGATTATAAAAGCTGTGAGTGCTTCGAAGAATTGGAATTTATGATAGATGAATATATGTATTATTATAATAATGAAAGAGGTCAATGGAATCTTAAAAAGCAGACTCCTGTAAAGTACAGAAATCTGCTTCTAGTTTCCTAGTCTTTTTTAATTTGTCCTTGACAAGGGGTCCACTTTATTGTACCTAGTAATTCTTTTTAATTTACTAAATTATCAATGAAAAACTTAAAAGCTATAAAATTATTAACATAAAATAGAATAATAATAATTAGAGTAGCAAAATAAAATTTATCACCGTTTTGTTACCTAATTAAGTATTAAAAAGTATATTAAAATATTTATCTGTGATTATAAGTCATGGAGAGTATATTTTAATATTAAAAATATGCTTTGATATTACTTTTTTTGAATACAGGACTTGGTTTATAGACTTCCTCATATCATTTAAAACATTGGGTTTATGACTTAGTGTTTTAAGTTTTATCATTCTAAAAGTTAGATATATTAAAAATTAAAGTTTATGATGGGGAAAGAGGAATAGTATGCATGAGATATATCTTTAAAAGAATAAATGTAACACTAATAGTATCTGGAAATAAAAACTTTAGTAAGTAAAGGCATATTAAAAGGATTTTAAAGAGCATCTGGTAAATACTTATACTTTCTTAGTAAAGGCAGGATTCTGGAATATATAGAATATTCCAGAATATTATCAAATATTCATAGCAGGATATTTAACTACTCAGGAAAAAATTAGCACAAATTTAAAGTGTACGATAATGGATCATAGAGGTCTTTTTATTGCATATTTTTATGAAAAGAGAAGTGCAATATGCTAAAAATAGTTAAAGGTGCTTTTTTAAGATTAACGACTGTAAAGTAGATAGCTCTAACAGGTGGAGTTCTGGTTGCATTAATTGTAGCTATAAATTATTTAGTTGGAGAATTTGATATTATATTTCAAACACTCTTAATATTGGTATTATCGAATTATATATTAGGAGTTATAACTGTCAAAGTCAATAAGGAATTAAATTCACAGAAGGGAACAGTGGAACTTGTTAAAAATAGGAACTTATCAATTCTGTATTCATAAACTGTATTAGGATTATTTTGGTATTATCAAAGACAAGGAGAAAATTTATGTGGACTTCTAATTATATTAATGAAGATTTTCGTGCACAAGCACCTGGTTCGGTTCCTCTCTATCGCTATTATAATAATGAGAATATCGATCATTTTTATACTACAGATTTTAATGAATTAAAAGGAGGCAAAGATGATTATATACTTGAAGGAATTCAATGCTATGTATATCTAAATCAAATCCAAGATACTGTCCCTCTTTATCGTTATTATAATAATAAAAATGCTGATCATTTTTATACTACAGATTTTGGTGAACTTGGATATGGTAAAAATGGCTATACGCTTGAAGGAATTCAATGCTATGTATATCCCGATCAAATACAAGGTACAGTCCCTCTCTATCGCTATTATAACAATGACAATACCGACCATTTCTATACTACAAACTTTAATGAACTTGGATATGGTAAAAATGGTTATACGTTTGAAGGAATTCAATGTTATGTATATCCTCAAATGCAAGATACAGCACCTCTCTATCGCTATTATAATAATGAAGATATCGATCATTTTTATACTACAGATTTTAATGAATTAAAAGGAGGCAAAGATGATTATACACTTGAAGGAATTCAATGCTATGTATATCTAAATCAAATGCAAGGTACCGTTCCTCTTTATCGTTATTACAATAATAAAAATGTTGACCATTTTTATACTACAAACTTTAATGAACTTGGATATGGTAAAAATGGCTATACGCTTGAAGGAATTCAATGCTATGTATATCCTAATCAAATACAAGATACAGTACCTCTTTATCGCTATTATAATAATGACAATACCGACCATTTCTATACTACAAACTTCAATGAACTTGGATATGGTAGCGGAAGATATATATTTGAAGGGATTCAATGCTTTGTTTTCCCTACGTAGATACTAACTTAAAATTATACTATTTGCTAGTGCATACTTAGTATATAAAATAAATCAATACATCTAAAGTCCTGGTCTGTGCCAGGGCTTTTTAGAACCACAGGTATAACCTGTGGTTCTAAAAAGCTTCTAGCTATGAGTAAAAAAAAATCCTCCTTTAGTAAAATAAGTATTAGGTTTGCCGACCAATACTTGAAATACAAGGGAGGAGTTCATAATCAACAATAACAGTTTAGCACATAGCAAGTGGAATTGTAAATATCACATAGTGTTTGCACCTAAGTATAGGAGATAAACAATATATGGAAAGATAAAAGTTGATATTGGAGTAATATTGAGAAAGTTATGTGAGCATAGGGGTGTAGAAATAATAGAAGCAAATGCATGCAAGGATCATATACACATGTTAGTTAGTATTCCACATAAATTAAGTGTAGCTCAATTTATGTGATACTTAAAAGGAAAAAATTCTCTTATGATTTTTGATAGACATGCTAATCTAAAATATAAGTATGGAAATAGACAATTTTGGTGTAAGGGATATTATGTTGATACGGTTGGGCGTAATAAAAAAGTAATTGAAGAATATATAAAAAATCAAATACAAGAAGATATAGCATATGAGCAATTAAGTTTAAAAGAATATATTGACCCGTTTACGGGTGAGCCAGTAAAGAAGAGCAGGTAGAATAAACCCCTTTAGGGGTAGTTAGTAAAAATCTGCGGTTGGCAAATCATTCGATGTGCAAGCAGCACGGTCAGTAATATGCTCTTATAGGGCTAAAGCAAACCACCCGTTTTACGGGTGGTTCTGATTTTACTATTCTTATGCCAGTCTAAAAGTTAAATATCTTTACTGCTTCATTAGTAGCTTTTTTCTGAATATCTTCAGTAATATAACTATATTATAGTTATATCTTTATGATCTAACCTAGTTTGAACAACTTTAAATCTATACCTTGGGATAATGATACTAAAAGGAAAAGATAGCTATTGAAGAGTAGACTCTTAAATACAATGTTGTTATAATATAGTAAATAAGGAGGCAATTATAATGAAAGTAAAAATGAGAAAAATATTGGTTTTTTTAGTCATCACTATTCTTATTATTACACCAGTTTCTGCATTTGCAAGTACAAATAAAAAAGATATAAAGGTAACATTTAATAAAACCAACGTTAAAGTCAATGGGGTTAGTTTTAATGACAACAGAATGTTATATAACAATAAAATATATCTGCCAATAAATAGTATTGCTAAGCTATTTAATATGAATGTTTACTATTATGAAAAAACTAAGACAACATATATAGGGCAGGTACCTGCTGGAGAAGTTCCTAAAAATGTTATTGATTCTTGGAAAAATATCAAGCAGACGGATAAAACTACAAAAGAAATACTTATTTCGAAAGATTTAGCCAATATTAATGCTACTTTCAATAGTGGTAGTATTAAAATTCATGGAAAAAAAATGAATACTAATAATATTCTTTACAATAATAATACTTTTATATCATTACAAGAGGTATGTGAAATACTGGGAACTAATTGCAACTATTATGAGCCAACTTCAACAACATATGTAGGAATGATTCCTCAAAATGAAGTTCCATATGATGTATATAAAAAATGGTTTCCATATAAAAAGGAAAAATTACAATCAAAACCTGCAACGGGAGAAATGGCAGGGTGGAAAAAACTTATAGGACATGAATATGAAAGTATCGCTGATATTTACTATAAGCTAGATGGAAGTATTTTAAACGTAGAGTTAAAAGATATAAGAAAAGCTGATTTAAATAAAATTGTAGAATGGACAAATGATGATGGGATAAAAATACGTAATAGAGTAGGAGATATATACTCACTATTTAGATATTCTAATCAATATACAACAAAGTGGTTTAGAAATAAGTTTGGTAAGCTTTATGAGGATTGGATACTTGTGAGCACTATAAAAGCTGAAAACATAGTATCAGATTACTTACAAGAGACAGGACAAATTCCAAAACAAGATAATATAACATTAACTCCAGATGCTGAATATGAAATTATAGAGCCTGAGGAAGAGAAAATCAGTGCTGAAGAAGTAATAAGGAATATAGAAAATTATACGAAAACTCAATCAGAATATAAAGTAAAAAATTAAGTTAGAAATGTATTTTAATAATAAAAGCACTTACATTAGTAAGTGTTTTTATTATATGTAAAAGTGAGGTGATGGTAAGGTTAGTTATGCTAACTAAGTTCCCATAGATTTAAAATTCTATCTAACGTTCTTAGAGATATACTTAGAAATGAAACGGTATATATGCTTCAATAGATTTGCATGAAGAAAAAGAGAAAACTATTTGAAATAAAGCAAAAAGATAAAGGAAATGCTTGTTTAATAAGTTATGCTTTGCTATTATAGAAATGAAATATTGGCAATAAAGGAGAGACATATGAAAAAAATAGCAAGTATATTACTTATCATTACATTACTTTTTACAGTCAGTGCTTGTAAGCAAAAAACAGATTTAGAACCTCAAAAAAATAATGAGGTAGTAGAAGATAATAATAGTAAAAAAGAGGAAGATACTAAAAAAGAAGATGTTAAAAAAGACAAGAGTTCAGAAATAAAAGAAATCAAAAAAGGTGAAGTAGTTAGTGTAGATGATTATTGTGAATTAACAATTGAGGATACTAAGTTTGATAAAATAATAAGTCCACCGAATGCAAAAGGTGTTTATTCTTACTATGAGGCTGAAGGTGAAGGGAAAACACTTTTTGAATCTGTTATAAATATAAAGAATCTCCTACCAGATGAGAAAATGGCAGATGAATTTTTATCAGTTAAAATTCTTTATAATAAATATGAATATGGTACATTTTCAACAATAGAATATGATGATGGATCAGATTTTACTTATACTAATATAACATCAATAGAACCATTAGCAAATGGAATACTTCACTTTCTAGCGACAGTGCCTGAAAGTATGGAGAGCGATAATAAACCTTTAGCAATTATCATAAAAGCTAATAACCAAGAGTTTAAATATAATATTAGATAAAAGTAATACATAATAAAAACACTTACATTGGTAGGTGTTTTTATTATGTGTAAAGGTAAGGTGGTAGGGAGACAATGTATGCTCACCATACCACCTATAGACTTAAAAACTTTCCTAGTACACTTGCTAAAATATCTAAAGAAGAAAGAGAAGATAATATTGAATAATATGTCACTTTCTGCTAAAATTAAAATAATAAAGAAAAAATTGGTATATATGGGGGATTTATATTAATGACTAAATATTGTTCAAACTGTGGAGAGAAAATAAAGGACAACGCTAAATTTTGTGAGAAATGTGGTAATGATTTTAGTAAAGATAACATTGCACAAAAAAGTAGAAAGCCTAGAAAAAAACGAGGATGCTTAATGTCTATCTTAATTTTTATTATACTAGGGATAGGAACAGTATTCTTTGCTGCTATGCAGAATGATTCAATACAAAAATCTGTTTCTGGTGTTTCTGATAATAGTGAATATATAACATTAGAGGAATACAATAATATAGAAACAGGAATGACATATGAAGAAGTAGCAGAAATTGTAGGAAGCAAAGGTACTGTTTCATCACAAGTTGAAATGAATGGTATAAATAACACAATAATTACATGGTATGGAAATGGAGTAGCTGGATCAAATGCTAATGTAACATTCATTAATAACGAAGTACAAGGGAAAGCACAAGTTGGATTAAAATAATTTTAAAGTACTTACATTTGTAAGTGCTTTTATTATGTTTTGAAAGTGAGATGGTGATATGGCAACTGTATCTACAAATCTAAGAATATTTGATTAAATGACTAGATCATTATAGCAAGTTACACAAGCCTTAAATTCAACTATAAGCGCTATGGATGACATAAATAATCAAATAGAGATATACGAACGACCAATACTTTAAATACAGGTATAGATAGTATTAGTCGCATCTTTTACATATTAAGAATGGAAGAAAAAATAGATTTGAAGCAAGAGAAGCGAGAAAAGGATTATCAAGATATAATTTGTAGATTAAATGTAATTGAAAATGTAAAAAAGATGTAGAAGAAATCGAAATTTACGTATTTAAGAAATAAGCTTAATTTAACACTTAACTTTTTTAGATATTTATTAAGGCAAGATAACGGACTAAAGGTCTTATAAAAATAAATATTAATTTTAAATTTAATTATTAATAAAATAAATTATTAAATTGTATTGACAGTATATGAAAAATAATATAACATTTAAATATGTGGTACGTACCAGTAATAAAAATAATTGTAGGTGGAAACTATGAAGAGCATAAATAAAGAAAGTAGAATACCATTATATTACCAGTTGATAGATATTCTTATAGAAATGATGGACCATGGATATTTGAATGAAAATGATCAACTACCTTCAGAAAGAGAGCTGTGTGAAACTTACAATGTTAGTAGATCTACTGTAAGACAAGCGATGCAAGAATTAGAAAGAGAAGGGTATGTATATAGAGAACATGGAAAGGGAACCTTTGTTTCACCAAAAAAATTGAAACAAGATCTTTTAGAGTTTTATAGCTTTACTGATGAAATGAAAAAAATAGGAAAGAAACCATCATCACAAGTATTAGATTTTAAAACAATAGAATGTAATGATGAATTAGCAAAAAAGATGAGTTTATTGTCAGGAGAAAAAGTTTATGTATTTACAAGATTAAGACTAGCTGATAATGAGCCAATGATGTTAGAAACAAGCTATGTACCTTGTAGCAGATTTCCAGGGCTTACGAAAGAACAGCTAGAAAAAGACGCAATGTATAATATATTTACCGAGATATACAAAACAACCTTTACCTGTGCTGAGGAAATATTTCAGCCAGTATTAGCTAGTGAAGAAGAAGCGGCAATACTAAAGTATAATTCTGGATTGCCTGCAATGATGATAAAGAGAATAACATATGAAAATAATATGATTATTGAATATACAAAAGGTATTGCAAGAGGAGATAAATTTAAATACCATGTTTTATTAAAAAAATAAATTTTTTTTAAACTAACTGGTAATTACAACATGATGACATAATGACATCATGTAATTATGACGTGATAAGGGTGATGAAATGTTTGGATTTAATGAAGATAAATGGAAAGAACTGAATGGATTTAACACAGCTAAAGAAATATACCAACAACCGGAACTTTGGCTTAAAACATTAGAAATAATTGAAACTAATAAAGATAGTATTAACAAGTTTATAGATGAAAGACTTAAAAAGGAAAAGATTAGAGTGGTATTTACAGGAGCTGGTACCTCTGCCTATGCAGGGGAAGTAGTGATTCCTTATTTAAACAAAAGAAAGGAATATATTTTTGAAGCTATACCTACAACGGACATAGTTTCTAATCCTGAATCATATTTTAAAAAGCATATTCCTACAATATTAGTATCTTTTGCTCGTTCAGGGGATAGTCCTGAAAGTGTTGCAGTTTATGATTTAGCTAATAAGTTAGTTGATGATATAAGTCATATATTTATTACATGCAATTCAAAAGGAAAACTAGCAAAAATGTCTGAGGAAAATGAAAATGCTCTTTTATTGCTTATGCCAGATAAATCTAATGATTTAGGATTTGCCATGACTAGTAGTTTTACCTGCATGACCATTGCAGCATCATTAATTTTTGATATGGAAAACCTTGAAGAGAATAAGAAACAGATATATGAAATGTCAGACATTGGTGAACGCCTATTAGAGGATGGATATAAGGAACAGAAAAAATTATTAGATTATGATTATAATAGGGTTGTATATTTGGGATCTAGCAGTTTCTTTGGAATTTCAAAAGAAAGCTCGTTAAAACTATTAGAACTAACTAGGGGGCAAATTATATCTTATAATGAGACGGTACTAGGATTTAGACATGGTCCTAAGTCTATTGTTGATGATGAAACTTTAATATTTTTATATGTTTCCATAGATGATTATGCGAGAAAATATGATAAAGATATGTTAAATGAAATTTATAGCAATATTGGAGAACATAAGATAGTTTCAATCACAAAGGAATATGATGAAGAGGTTGAAAAAAACTCAAATTATCACCTCTATTTAAGCAAATATCCAATTAAAATAGATAATGAAATTCATATATCATTACTTTATCTACTTTACGCTCAAGTATTCGCACTATTATGCTCAGTAAAAAATCATGTGGAACCTGATAATCCTAATCCAAGTGGACTTGTTAATAGGGTAGTTAAGGGGGTATCAATTTATAGTTATGAGTAGTAGCTATAAAAATATATTTAAATAGTGTAAGTCGATATATAGTAGTAAATTATAAGATGAAATTAGAAAGTCATTATTTTTTATTCAAAAAACTGTGTAACCTTTCATATATATTAAAAATTTAAAAAGTAGTGTGAAGAATTTTACACTATCATATATTTTAAGGGGGAAAATATTATGAAATTTAAAAGGATGGTTGGCACTATTCTCTCCGTAATTATAGTGACTACAATGCTTGCTGGATGCAGCGGAGAAACTAATGACAAAACTACTAGTAATGACGACAATGTAACTTTGACCTTTGGATTGTGGGACAAGTATCAAGAACCAATACTGCGAGAGATAGCTAACAAATTTGAAGAACAGAACTCAAATATTAAAATCGACATTCAATTAACGCCTTTTGGTCAATATTGGACAAAACTAGAAGCTGCTGCCACTGGTGAAGTTCTTCCAGATATATTTTGGATTAATGGTCCAAATATAGTTAAATATGCATCAAATGGAATACTGTTACCTATTGATGATAAGGTGAAGGAAGATAATATGGACTTAAGTTTATATCCAGAAAGCTTAGTAAAGTTATATACCGTTGATGATAAACTATATGGTATTCCAAAAGATTGGGATTTAACAGCGTTATGGTATAACAAAAAATTGTTTGATGAGAAAGGTGTAGAATATCCAAATGAAAATTGGACGTGGAATGATATGGTTGAAGCGGCTAGAAAATTGACAGATAAAGAAAAAGGTGTTTATGGAATAGCTGCAAGACCAGATACACAAGAAGGTCTTTATAATTCAATACCTCAAAGTGGGGGATTTATAATTTCAGAGGATAGAAAAAAGTCAGGATATGGTTCTCCGGAAGCTATAGAAGGAACACAAAGATGGATAGATCTTATAAAAGATGAATTATCACCTACTATAGAAGAAATGTCAGACACCTCTGAAATAGATATGTTTAAGGCGGAGAGATTGGCAATGGTTAACGCAGCTTCATGGGATGTACCTGTATTTATGGAAAATGAATTAATAAAAGATCATATTGATTTAACTGTAATGCCACTAATTAAAGAACGTGCAGCAGTAATACATGGATTGAGTAATGTCATTTCTGCTAATACAAAATATCCTAAAGAAGCTTGGGAATTTGTAAAGTTTCTAGGGGGTAAAGAAGCAAATGAAATTTGGGCAAAATCAGGAGTGGTTATTCCTGCACGTATGGATGTATTGGACATATGGAAAAAAACTTATCCTAATCTAAACCTTCAAGCATATATTGACGAGTTGGACTATTCAATAATGTATCCAACATCAAAAAACACGCCAAAATGGAATGATATTGAAATTAATTACATTAAGCAAATGTGGGCTGGAAAAATATCCGTTGAAGAAGGATTGAAAAAAATCGGTGAGGAAATGGACAAAGTACTTCAACAAGAAAAATAAGGTAAAAACTAATATTAGTACAGCTAGTTGGACTTTTTTAAAATAGCTCACCTAGTTTGTACTGTTCCTTAGATTTAAAGAAGGGGGATTAAAATGGATACATTAATTGTTGAAGAAAGGGAAATTAAAAAGAAAAAACCTCCTAAGAGAAAGAGTAGACTTAAAAGTAAAAAATTGAATGATTGTCTTTGGGGATATTTATTAATACTACCATTATTATTAGGACTGGGTATATTTTATATAATACCTTTTTTTCAGAATCTGTATTATAGCTTTACTGACTTAGGCTCTTTTGGAAAATACTCATGGATTGGACTTGAAAATTATAAAAAACTTGTTTCAGATCCTACTATTCCACGAGCATTACTTAATACTTTCAAATTTACCATAGTTTCTGTTCCTGTTAGTATTTGTTTAGCAATTGTCATATCTACGTTATTAAATTTAAAAATAAAAGGAATCTCATTTTATAGATTATTGTTTTTCTTGCCAGCTGTCACTATGCCAGCTGCTATTGCTACCATGTGGAAATGGCTTTACAATGGACAATATGGTTTGATAAACCATGTTTTAGCTAAACTTGGTTTAGAGGGACATGCTTGGATAGCAGAGCCTAAATACGCAATGACAGCTTTAATAATTGTAGGCATATGGAGTTCACTCGGAATGAAAATAATTTACTTTCTTGCAGGGCTTCAGGGAATTCCAAAATCTTATTATGAGGCAGCTACTATAGATGGTGCTGGTCCAATAAGACAATTTTTCTCAATAACGTTACCACTATTAGCACCAACAATATTCTTTGTCTCAATTACATCATTAATTGGTGCTCTTCAAATGTTTGACATAATATTTATGATGATTAGTAAGACTAGTATGGCAATAGATAGCACTATGTCTATTGTATATCTATTCTACAAGAATGCATTCGAATATCTTGATAAAGGGTATGCATCAGCAATTTCTATAGTATTATTTGTAATAATACTCATTATTACAGCATTTCAACTTAAACTACAAAAGAAATTTGTTGATTAGTAAGAATAGGTTAGGAGAGTTGAAAATGAATGAATTAAATTTAAATAAGAATAAAAAAATTCTTATACATTTTATTTTAATAATAGGAGTAATTACTACAGCAATACCATTTATATGGATGATACTAACATCACTTAAAACCTTAGGAGAAACAACACAAATACCTCCTAAAATTTTTCCATCTTCACCACAGTGGAGCAATTATAAGAAGGCTATAGATACGCTGCCTTATGGAACATTTTATTACAATACTATTGTATATACTATAGTAACCACTATAGGACAACTAGTTTTCTGCTCTATGGCAGGATATGCCTTTGCAAGAATTGATTTTCCAGGGAAAAATTTTATATTCATTCTTATACTATCTGTACTTATGGTACCGGGACAAATATTTATAATCCCTCAGTTTATGATTATTAAAAAACTAGGATTATTAAATTCAATACCTGCCCTTATTCTTCCTGGTTTGTTCAGTGCTTTTGGTACTTATTTAATGAAACAGTTTTTTATGAATATTCCAAAGGAATTGGAAGAAGCTGCAGTATTGGATGGCTATAATCGTTTTCAAATATTGACTAAGATAATGCTTCCACTAGTTAAACCGGCATTAACTGCACTTGCAATAAGTACAATGTTATATTGTTGGAACTCATTAATGTGGCCTTTAATTGCAAATACTTCTATAGATAAGATGACATTGTCAGCAGGTCTTGCTTCCATGCAAGGACAGCATTCAACTAACTACCCAGTAATGATGGCTGGAACGGTACTTGCTATATGGCCTATGATAATTGTATTCTTAATATTCCAAAAACAATTTGTTGAAGGGATGGCTTTCACTGGAACAAAAGGTTAATATGATTGAAATTCATTTCATAATATTTTAGAAATCTTAATTAGTTGAGGGGGATTAAAAATGTCAAAAATTAGAGTTGGATTAATAGGAGCAGGACAACGAGGTAAAGATATTTATGGAAATTATGCACTTGTAAATCCTGAGCATATAGAATTTGTAGCAGTAGCAGAACCAAATGAAATAAAAAGAAAAGAGTTTTCAGAAAAACATAATATAAAGCCAGAGTATCAATTTGAATCATGGGAACAACTTTTAGAAAAAGATAAATTCTGCGATGCAGTGGTTATTGCTACTCCAGATAGAACACATTTTGAACCTGCAAAGCTTGCATTAAAAAAAGATTATCATATACTTTTAGAAAAACCTATGTCAAGTATCCCAGAGGAAGTAATGAAATTAGGAATACTTGCAAAGGAAAATAACAAAGTATTTATGATATGCCATGTTCTTAGATATACACCTTTCTTTAATACTATCAAAAAAATAATAGACAGCGGTGAAATAGGGGATATAATGTCTATTCAACATAATGAAAATATTGGATACTTCCATTTTGGCCATAGTTTTGTAAGAGGAAACTGGAGAAATTCAAATTTATCAAGTTCTCTAATGTTACAAAAGTCTTGTCATGATATGGATATCTTATTATGGTTAGTGGGAACTCCTTGCAGAAAAATAGCTTCCTTTGGTGAGTTAAGCTATTTTAAAAAGGAAAGAAAACCTGAAGGTGCAGGAGATAGGTGTGTTGAGTGTAAAATAGAAAGTAAGTGTCCTTATTCAGCAATTAGGTTATATTACAATAATGTTGGAAAATGGCCAACTACTGCAATAGTTGAAATTCAAACAATAGATGAGGTTAAAAAGGCAGTTGCTAAGGGACCTTATGGAAGATGTGTATACAATTGTGACAATAATGTAGTTGATCATCAAAGTACTATATTAGAATTTGAAAATAATGTTACAGCGACTTTTAACTTATCAGCATTTACCAATCAGGTGAATAGAACCCTTAAAATAATGGGAACTAAGGGAGAAATTCGTGCAATAGACAGTAAAAATGAGATAGAAGTTCAATTATTTGATACAAATGAAAGAAAAGTACTAAATCCTAAGCAAATTATCGGAGGACATGGTGGTGGAGATACAGGGATAATGGAAGATTTTATATCTTTAATCTTATCTAACAAGGGTAAAGCTTTGACATCTGCTAATGTTTCCGTACAAAGTCATATGATGGCATTTGCAGCAGAAGAGTCAAGATTAACAGATAAAGTAGTAAATATGAAGGACTATTACAATAATTTTTAATTTTCATACATTTTAGTGATAGGGGGAGTTTGTTTGAACTTTTTAGGGGTAGATGGAGGTGGAACTAAAACAGAATTCATCGTAATAAACGAAAATGGACAGGTGCTTGGTCATCACATTAAGCCTACCTGCCATTACAAACAAACATCTTTAGAAACATTCGAAAAAGTTATGTTGGAAGGTATAGAAGAGGTTTGTAAACAAGCAAATATATCTATATGGGAGATAGATTTTTCTGTAATTGGAATTGCAGGATATGGAGAAATATCAGCGGATATTGATATTATTGAAAAAGTAGTTGAAAGTATCCTAATGGAGGATACATATAAATGCGTAAATGATGCTGTAGTAGCATGGGCAGGTTCTCTAGGATGTAACCCTGGAATAAACATTGTGGCTGGAACAGGTGCAATAGGATACGGCGTGGACTATAGAGGTAAGACTACTAGATCTAGTGGTTGGGGTCCATTTTGTGGAGATGAAGGCTCAGCATTTTGGCTTGGCAAAAAGGTCATAGAGATATTTAGTAAAGAAGTTGATGGGAGATTAGAGAAAACACCTTTATATCATATTGTTCGAAGAGAATTTCACATTGAAAATGATTTTGATTTACTTGATATCGTTGTGAATAAGATGGAAATGAAGAGAGAGGAAGTTGCAAAACTTGCTAAGTTATTATATAAAGCAGCTAAAGAAAACGACAAAATTGCAATAAAAGCTTATTCACAAGCGGCATTTGAACTTTACCTAACTATTAAATCTATAATAGACAAATTAGATTTTTTACCTGAAGAAAAGTTATTAGTTTCTTACTCAGGAGGAGTATTTAATGCAGATGAGTATATTTTAGCTCCTCTAAGAAAATATTTTCAAGATGAAAATAAATGTATTAAGTTGATTACTCCTATATTAAAGCCAGTATATGGCGCTGCACTATACGCTTTAATTATAAAAATTGGGGAAAGTAATATTAATATTGTTGAAAATATAAAAGCAGAGCAATTAAAATGGGAAATCCGCAATCATTGAATGAGTTAAATGTTACTCAAATATGAAGGGAGAGTTTTTATGGCTGGTTTATTATTTAAAAATTTATATAAGATATATGATGGTGAAGTAACTGCTGTAAGTGATTTCAATTTAGAAATAGAAGACAAAGAATTTATAGTACTAGTAGGACCTTCAGGATGTGGGAAATCCACTACACTTAGAATGGTTGCAGGGCTAGAGGATATATCTAAAGGTGAACTATACATTGATGATGAACTTGTCAATGATGTTCATCCTAAAGATAGAGATATAGCAATGGTTTTTCAGAATTATGCTCTATATCCTCATATGACTGTATATGACAATATGGCTTTTGGTCTTAAATCTAAGAAATATCCAAAACAAGAAATAGATGAGAAGATTAAAGAGGCTGCAAAAATATTAGGAATAGAAACCCTGCTTCATAGAAAACCTAAAGCCCTTTCAGGCGGTCAAAAGCAAAGAGTTGCTCTTGGAAGAGCCATTGTTAGAAATCCAAAGGTTTTCTTAATGGATGAACCACTATCAAATTTAGATGCGAAATTAAGGATTCAAACTAGAGCAGAAATAACAAAGCTACACAATAAATTAAAAACTACATTTATCTATGTTACCCATGACCAAACTGAAGCAATGACGATGGGAGATAGAATTGTAATAATGAAGGATGGATTAATTCAACAAGTAGATACACCAGAAAATGTATATTCAAATCCGACAAATGTCTTTGTAGCAGGATTTATAGGAAGCCCTAAGATGAATTTTATAGATGCTAAAGTTGTTAAAGAGGGCGAAGATATTTTCGTAAAACTTCTTAATTCCATGATTAAGCTAGATAGTAATAGAGCTAAGAGAATAATAGATAAGGGATATGTAGGTAGAGATATTGTAATGGGAATTAGACCAGAGCATATGTATTATAATGAAAAGAAAACTGATGTATTTCTAGATGGTGTAGTAGATTTTATAGAAATGCTAGGTTCAGAGAAATATCTCTATCTTACAATGGAAGGTAGTTCATTTACAGCTCGAGTAGATTCGGATAATATTGTGAAAAAAGGAGATAAGGTAAGGCTATATCTAGATGATAAAAAAATTCACATATTTGATAAAGATAGTGGCATATTAGTATAGTATTCTTATTAGAATTTTACAAAGTAAATGAAATAAGCCTTATACTGTTGAGGAATTTTAACCATATAAATAAATTGATATTAGAGAGGTGAATAAGATGGATATTGTTTCAACAAAAGAAATGTTATTAGATTGCAAAAAAAATAGATATGCTGTTCCAGCTTTTAATATTCATAACTTAGAAACAATGCAAGGTGTATTAGAAGTTGCTAATGAGTTAAACTCACCAGTAATCATTGCTACTACACCAGGAACTATTGATTATGCAGGAATGGATTATTTAGTTTCAATGGTTAAAGTTGGAGCTAAAAGATATAATATCCCCATTTCATTGCATTTAGATCATTGTTCAGATATTGAAACAATAAAAAGATGTATAAAAGAAGGATATAAGTCTGTAATGATAGACGCCTCATTAAAGGGATATGAAGAAAATATTAAAATAACAAAAGAAGTGGTGGACTTTGCACATAAATATAATGTAACTGTAGAAGCTGAACTAGGTTTAGTTGGTGGACAAGAAGATGAAAGAAAAATTGAAGAAAAAGATAGCATGCTTACAGACCCCCATATGGCTTTAGATTTTATTGAAAAAACAAAAGTCGATTCACTGGCAGTTGCAATAGGTACTGCCCATGGAGCTTATAAGTGTGAACCAAAGTTGGATTTCGAAAGACTACATGAAATTAACAACTTAGTCAACATTCCTTTAGTATTACATGGAGCTTCAGGAGTGCCAGCTGAAAGTCTTATAAGGGCAATAGAATATGGTATTTGTAAAGTTAATATTGCAACGGAGTTAAAAATGCCTTTTGCTGATGCAATAAAGAAATTCTTTAATGAAAATCCTAGTGCAAATGACCCTAGGCATTATCTAGTACCTGCTAAAGAGGCATTGAAAAAGGTGGTAGTAGAGAAAATACAAATTTGTGGTAGTGCAAATAGGGGGTAAATTATGATTACTATTACCTTAAATCCTTCAATTGATAGAAGATATAACATTGAAAGGTTTGAGAAGGGAAAAGTTTTTAGAACTAATGATTTTCAGTATACTCCTGGAGGAAAAGGATTAAATGTGGCAAAAGTAATAAAAACTTTTAACGAACCGGTTATAGCTACAGGCTTTTTAGGAGGAAGATCTGGAAGCTATATAAAGGAAAAGCTAGATGAGATGAATATTAGGCATAAATTTGTTTCTATTGATGGTGAGACCAGAAGTTGCTTGGCAATAATTTCAGATTATGGTAGCCAAACAGAAATATTAGAGTCTGGTCCTTTAATATCACAAACAGATATGCAGAGGTTTTATAAGCTATATGAAGAGTTAATTGGAGAATCCGAAGTTGTATGTATTTCAGGAAGTATGCCAAAGAATATGGACATAGAGACTTATAAGAATTTAATAGAGACGGCTAATAAAGAAGGAAAGAAGATTTTGTTAGATACCAGTGGAGAAGCGTTGAAAAAGGGTATGGAAGCTAGACCATATTTAATAAAGCCAAATAAGGAAGAATTAGAAAATCTCATTGGAAATGTTATTTCTACAGAAGAGGATATAATTAAAGGAGTAAGTCCTATAATTAAAGAAGGTATCAATATAGTTGCTGTATCTCTTGGAAGAGAGGGATGTTTAGTATTTAATGATAATTATATGTATAGAGTAAGAACACCTGTGGTAAAGGCTGTCAATCCAGTAGGTTCAGGAGATGCGATGATAGCAGGGTTTGCTGTATCTTTAAAAAGAAATTATGAGTTTGAAAATATGTTAAAATTAGCAGCGGCTTGTGGAACAGCTAATGCTTTAGAAGAGGAAACAGGAAAGGTAGACATTAATAATATTAATAGGCTTATAGAGGATATAATTATTGAAAAGATTAAATTATAAAAAGGAGATTTAATGAGTACTTTAATTAAAAATATTAGATTAATTACACCTAATAGTGTGGTAAAAGGATATGGGGTTGTAGTTAATGAAGGTAAAATAATAGATATAGATTTAGAAGAAAATATAAATCTAGACTTAATAAGTGAAGTAATCGATGGAAATGGAAGGTTCTTATCACCTGGTTTTATCGATATTCATAATCATGGCAATACAGGTCACGATATTATGGATAGCACAGAAGAAACTCTTGATAAAATTGGAGAATTTCATATAAAAAATGGAGTTACTTCCTATTTAGGAACTATAATAACTTCATCATATGATAATATTATTACTTCTATAAAAAATATAGTAAATTATAAAAACAAGAAAACACTGTCACAGTTAATAGGTATTCATCTTGAGGGGCCTTTTTTCTCCATTCTTAGAAAAGGAGCACAACCAGAAAAATATATTAAAGAGCCGGATATTGAGATTGTTAAGGACTTTGTAGAACTGGCTAAAAATAAATTAAAAATGGTTTCTATAGCACCGGAATTTAATGGAGCTATAGAGATTATCTCTTACTTAAAAGAAAAGAATATTACTATTGCAATGGCTCATAGCAATGCTACATTTAATGAAGCTAAAAGAGGGATAAATCATGGTGTAACAGTAGCTACTCATTTATTTAATGGTATGAGAGAATTTAGCCATAGAGAGCCAGGCATAATAGGAGCATCTCTTACAGATGATAGAGTATATTGTGAACTTATCTATGATAGAATACATTTGCATGATGAAACAGTAAAAATTGCTCTAAAAACAAAAGGAGTAGATAAAATAGTATTAGTTTCCGATGCTATGAGGGCAGCTGGCCTTGAAGATGGAGAATATGAATTAGGTGGGCAAAAGGTCATAGTTAATAATGGGGCAGCACGTCTAGAGAATGGAGGTTTAGCTGGATCAACATTGAATTTAAAAGATGCGGTATGCAATATGGTAAGTATGTTAAACATACCAATTCAAGATGCTGTAAGGATGGCTAGCTTATCTCCCGCTGAAGCAATTGGTGTAAGTAGATTTAAAGGAAGTATTGAAATTGGTAAAGAAGCTGACATGCTATTATTTGATGATGATATGAATATATCCTCTGTATTTATTTCTGGAAATTGTGTTAACTTCTAATCTTTTAACGTTGAATTGTCAAATTAAATTCAACGATTTACCTCATCTCAAAAAACTTCATTAGCGATTTTATACTTTAATAGTTTTTTAGCTCTATTATTTATTAGATGTATTTAACACCCCTGCGGGAAGATTCCCCTGGGGTGCAGTAATTTTATTAACATAATTTCTGAATCAGTTACTCTTTAAAAATATTAATATTAAAACTACATAAAATTTTACCAACCTCATTTAAAAAAACATATCTTATTCCATTGAAATATAAAGGTTTATGAGGGATTTTTTATTGACTTTTTTAAAAATATAAAACGGTTGGTAAAATTTTAAGAAAACTCTTTAATTTCAATAGCTTTAATGATATCATGAAAATAAAGAATGGCTTAAATTCAGTGGTTGAACCTTATATAATTGAAAATTGAGAATGGATAATTGACAATAATGGATAATTGACAATTAAGGTTAAAATTAGTTTTAATTAAACTAATTTTTAAAAAAACAAATGAATTCGAAACTTCTCTTACAAAAGAGAAGTATCCGTAATTGTCCATTGTCAATAGTCAATTCTCAATTGATGAAGTTGAACCTTAATATGATAAATATATTTTAGAAATTTTTTATAGGGGGGATGAAAGTGAAGAAACTCATAAAACAATTATCGACAGATAATTTAGAAGATTTTTTCACATTGTTTAGCAATGATAAATGTGAAAGTTGTCAGTGCACTTTCTATTTTTCTGCTAATAATATAGATAATTGGATTAAAATGACTATTGAAGAGGTTAAAAAATTAAGAATAAATATTACTAGTAAATGTCATGATGGATATATTTATTATATGGATGATGAACCAGTAGCATGGTGCCAATGTGTTCATCCAAAAGATGTACCCTATCTGCAAAATTTACTAAGTCTTAGAAGTAACGAAAATGTAAGAATTATATCATGCTTTTTTATAAAAAAGGAGTATAGGGGAAAAGGCATACAAAAAGAGTTATTACAGAAGGTATTGTTTCAATGTAAAGATGAAGGAGTTGAAGTAATTTATTCAATCCCAGTTCATGATAATTTCCTTAAGAGTATCCCCGAAAAACAAAAAAATGAAAAATTGCATACAGGATACAAGGCACTATTTGAACAGTTAGATTTTATTTGTATAGGAGATAATGGAAGATACTACTTTATGGAAAAGAATTTAAAAGAAAATAGATAAGGGATAGATTTGATTTATTGAAGCTTATAAAGGATTATTAGGAATTTTAACTAGTAACCTTTTTTTATTTATTAAGCTATTAATGAAAGAATTTAAATCTATAAGATATCAGCATAGAATAAGATAAAAATTACAATAGTAAATTTTATTTTATAATTCTAGAATTCATATTAATTAGATATGGAAAAAATTTTTATTTTAAACTTTATAAAGATTAAAGTAATACTTTATATATTTATTAATACATTAGTGAGAGTTTACATAAAAATGATACTTGTAGTAATATGAAGAGCCCTACTGCTATGTCTAAAGCAGATGCAATATCTAAAAAATATAAGCCTTGCAGCAAATGTAATCCTTAGAATAACAAGAGAATTGGTTAATATTATCTAAGTAAATCTTTGTCTTTTATATTTTCTCATGAATTTTTAATGAATATAATTTGAATATAGTTTGAAAAAATTAATAAAGTTTGGTAATATATAATATGTAATACGTATTAATTAAAATTTTAGGAGGAATATTCATGAAAGGCAAAAGAATAAAAACATTACTTTTAACAGGAGCAGTACTTTTAACAGCTACTGGATTTATGGCTTGTGGACAAAAGACAGAAGAAACTCCAGGTACTAAAGTAGAAGATAAAAAAGTAGATGAAAATAAAGATTCTTCAAAAGAAGAAAATAAAGAAGATAAAAAAGAAGAAAACAAAGAAGAAAGTAAAGAAGATAAAAAAGAAGAAAATAAACAAGATAACAAAGAAGAAAATAAAGATCAAAGCGCAGATCAAAGCAAAGAAGAGAAAAAATAGTATACTTAAAAATAGAAATCAAAAAAGAGGATTATTAGGAATTATACCTAGTAATTCTCTTTTTTATTATTTGATTTATTATAAGGTTAAATAATTAAATTAAGAATTTAGGAAGGTATTAATAAATGCATTTAAAAGAATTAAGAACTCTGGATAATATTTAATATGTATTATTAAAAAATAGGAGGATTATTCATTAGTATCAAAATATAATAAATTTCCTTTTGCTATATTACAAAAAGTCATATGGTTATTTTAGCAAATTGAAAAGATTTTAATTTTATAAATAATAGATGAGGCTATATAAATACATAAACAGAGGAATTTATAAATAAATTTTAAATTATATACGAAAAACAATTAATTTTATAGCAGGGATTTTTATATTCATATAGAAAATCTTATACTGATAAGGAGGGATAAAATGAATAGCTGGAAAGATGAGTATATTACTGGAGTAGAACTTATAGATGAACAACATAAAAAATTAATTGAAATAGCCGATGATTTATACAAACTTCTAAAAAATCAATTTATTACAGATAAATACGATAGAATCGTTCAAATATTAAATGATTTAAAAGATTATGCTGTATTTCATTTTAAATCAGAAGAAGAGTACATGCTTAGTATAGGTTATAAAAAATATTTATCACATAAAGTTGAACATGATGACTTTATTGCAAAGATTAATAGCTTTGATTTAAAAGAAATTGATGAAAGTCAACAACGATATCTAATAGAGATATTAGAGTTCGTAATAAAATGGATAGATGGACATATTTTAAAGAGAGATAAATTAATAGCATTAGAACAAAATCAAGAATAGTATTTAAATTTATTAAAACAAAAAAGAGCTAAAAGCTCTTTTTTATTTTATCAGAAATTATAAATTTTAAATTGTATATTGTGAACTAAATAGATGCAATTAAAATACTAAAAAAATAACGTTCATTTCAATATATACATATTAACCTTTACTACTTATTTAATAATATCTTATAAAGTTGAGTAAACTAAATTAAGAAATTGATTTGAAAATTTATAAAAAATATGTGAGATTAAATTTAAAATGATGATGGTGATATAAAGTGAAAAGTATAAATTATAGATCATGGTTTCTTAAAGCTTTATTAATAATAATTTCTATATTATATTTTTCTTTTTTGTATATAGAGTTTTTTAATATAGAAATATTTATTTCATCATATATGATTAAGTATATATGTATAATGATTTGCTTCTTAATATGTTTATTTGCCGAAAAAAATCCTCTTAATAGATTAGATATTTCTTTACTTAAAGTAGGACTTTTTATAACTATGTTTGCAGATTTATTTCTTACTGTTTTCAATTATTATACTTTAGGTGTAGCTTTATTTTGTGTGGTTCAAATACTTTATTCTATTAGATATGAAGCTCTTAAAATTAGTGAAACATCTTCAAAATTTATAATTATATTTCTTTCTTTAATGTTTATCTATTTGATAATTAATTTGTTTATTATAAAAATTGATATATTATTTGCAGTAGTACTATTTTATGCTATTTGTCTAATAATCAGTATAAGAAAAGCTATAAAAGTTTGTAAAAATAATTTGTATCCCTACCCTAATAAATATATGATAGCTTATGGTATGATACTTTTTATTTTATGTGATATAAATGTAGCACTATATAATGTAACAGAAGTTACAGGAATTTCATGGACTTTTATTGACATAGTACATAATATCACAGGATTATTAATATGGCTTTTTTATGTTCCTTCTCAGTTATTGCTATCTTTAAGTGGATACAATTTTTTATTAAAGAAGAAATATTAGATAAAGATTTTAAAATGAATCCCAGTAAGTAATTTACTAATAGTAAGGTAGGAAGATTAATAAGAGGATCATAATAACTATATAAAGTTCTTATAATAAATTAAAGTAGTTATAAGTAACAATATTTTACTATGCATTTTAATGATGTAAAATTCTAATTATGGTATAATATTCTACAAAATATAATACTTTAAGGGGGCAAAAGTATGGGAGATATAAGATTAAACAAGTTAGCAAAACTTTTAGTTAACTATTCAACTAAGGTTAAAAAAGGAGACTTTGTTTTTATTAGTTGTAATGATGTAGCTAAACCATGGGTTGTAGAAGTAGCAAAGGAAGCTATAAAGGCTGGTGCTCATGTAGAGTATTCTTTAGATAGTGAAGATGTAAATGAGACTATTTTAAAAAATAGCAATGAAGAACAGCTTTTAGAAGGTAGTCATTTAAATAAACATATGCTTTCAAAGGTTGATGTGTGGCTAACTGCCTGGGGAACTAGAAATACCAAGATGAATTCTAATGTAGATCCAAAGAAATTACAATTAAAATCAAGAGGTGCAACAAGTTGGAGAAAGATTTACTCTGAAAGAATGGGAGATGGCTCATTAAGATGGTGTGGAACACAGTTTCCTACATATGCAGACGCACAGGAAGCATCCATGAGTTTAAGCGAGTATGAAGATTTCGTTTATGGAGCAGGTCTTTTAGATATGGAAGACCCTGTATCAGAATGGAAAAAAATAAGTGCTTACCAAAATCGATGGGTTCAATACCTCAATACTAAAAAAGAATTACATTTCCTTTCAGAAGGTACAGATATTAAAGTAAAAGTAGAGGGAAGAAAGTGGATAAATTGTGACGGCAAAGCTAATTTCCCGGATGGAGAGATATTTACATCTCCAATAGAGAATGGTATGAATGGATATATTACCTTTAGTTTCCCTGGTATATACATGGGAAAAGAAATAGAAGGAATACGGCTTGAAGTTTTAGATGGTAAAGTAGTTAAAGCAACATCACAAAAGGGTGAAGAGCTTTTAAAAATGTTAATTGAAACTGATGAAGGAGCTTCTTATTTTGGAGAAGTTGCTATTGGTACAAACTATGGTATAAAGAAATTTACTAAAAATATGTTATTTGATGAAAAGATAGGTGGAACAATTCACATGGCAATAGGAGATTCTGATCCTGAAGCAGGAGGATTAAATCGCTCCTCAATTCACTGGGATATGCTTTGTGATATGAGAAATGGCGGCAAAATATATGCTGATTGTGAATTATTCTATGAAAATGGACAATTTAAAGAAGAAATATTAAAAAAATATAATTTATAATATTTAATGAGGATACGTTATATCCTCATTATTTTTTTAAAATATTTTTCTATTAAATAATCAAGATGACTATTGGAAATAATAAAAATTATAGATAAACTATCTTGAAAATACAGCTCATAACTTCAGAATAAAGGCTATTTTCTAGTGTTTATTTTAATATATAAGTTAAATGTAGGGATAGTATGTCTATAAAAATGTAATCTTAAATTAAAGACCAATACATATTATATTAACCTAAAGGAGAGGATATGAATATATAAATTCTTAAAGGTGGTATTAAAAATGAAAAAAATATGTTCCTTTATTATAGCATTTACCTTATTAACAAGTAAATTCTATAATATAAATACTTATGCTCAAAATATAGATTATGATACTACTATGAAACAGGACTTATTATCTTTATTTATGGCATATCCAGAGGATATTGTTGATATAGAAAAGCAAGATAATGGGCTTGTTTATTTAGTTATGAAATCAGGAAATAAAATAGTTTACGATGATAAAAAAGAAAAAACTCAGCAAGAAAAGTTGGTTAATGGGGATTTACAGGATATGATGGAGCAAGTGTATCCATTAGAAAAAGTTGATGATTTAATGGAGGAGAATTTTGATCCTGGTCGTATAAGAGTATATTCGTTATTAAATGAAGTATACGGATCATCTAGAGAACAGATAGAAAAAAATCTTACAAATGTAAATTTTGCATATCAAAATTATAGATTTAATAAAAATAATAAGGCAGCTGAAAATTTAGACAATGTTTCAAAAAAACTTTTAATACTTGCGAAAACTAATACTAAGATTGGACCATTCGTAAACCCATCTAATGGAACTTTTAACTATAGAATAATATCTGGAACAGGAAGATTAAGCCCACATGCTTATGGTATTGCTATAGATATTGCTAGTGATAAAAGAGATTATTGGAAATGGGCATCAAGAGAACAAGGAAAAGCTAGATTACTTCAATACCCCGATGAATTGGTGAAAACCTTTGAAGAGAACAATTTTGTGTGGGGAGGAAAATGGGGACATTTTGATATATTACACTTTGAATATCGTCCAGAAATTATATTAAAAGCAAGATACTTTGGAGATAATAAGGGAGAAAAAGTTAATTGGTATGAAGGTGTACCATGTGATGAAACAATAAAAACCTATATTGAAAAAATTGATAAAGCTTTAAGTTAGAAAAGAGGTGTACATATGAGATTCTCTTCCTATAAAAAAGTTATTATCTTGCTATTACTCATTCTCTTTAGTCCTTTCAATAGATTTTATACGGTGAAGGCAGAGGAAGAGGATATTGATATCAATCAGGTTGTAGAAAGAATTTTTAAGGATAGAAGCTTAGCCATATTAAATCAGGACTTAGAACTGATAGAACAGTTTTATGATACAGATAGTAAATATGGAAGATGGGCATATGAATATCAAGAAAAGAAAACTAAATACATAATAAATTGGGCTGAGAAACAAGGGGTTAAATTTACAGAGATAAATCCTCATATAGTAATTAGAAAAGTAAAAGGTAAGGATGATGTTTATTCATTTAATATACTTTGTTCAATGGAATATAAATATTCTTATGAAGATGAGCCAAAAGTTGCAAATAAATCAAGGATAGGAAGTTATCATACTATGACTTTAGCTAAGAAGGATGGTAATTGGCTTATCACAAAAGAATGGTATAATGACCCCTTTGCAGACTCATTAGACTTAGAAAATATAAAATCTAGTGATATAAAACAGCATATAATTTCACAGCCTCCAAGAGATATGTCTAACTTAAATGAAAGAAGGGTAGGAGCTATAGAATATGCTAAAATGTATTGTGGCTCAGCTACAGAACCAGAATTTGAATTTAAATACAATAAAAAATATAGAAACTTTAACCCTGAGGGAGGAGATTGCGCAAATTTTGCGTCTCAAATACTCCATGAAGGAGGAAAGTTTAAAAAGAATTATACATGGAATTATGATAAAGGAAGTGCTACAGGGCCTTGGGTAAACGCAGATAAATTTACTCACTACATGTTAAATAGTGGTAGAGCATCAGTTATAGCAAAAGGTTCTTATGAAAATGTATATAAAGCATCTTACAAATTGTTGCCTGGAGATTTCATAGCCTATGAGAAAAAAGGTGATATTACTCATATCTCCGTAGTAACAGGAGTAGACTCAAAAGGCTATTCACTAGTAAGCTGCCATAATGTAGATAGAAATGATGTACCATGGGATCTAGGCTGGAGTGATAAAAAAATAAGATTTTGGTTAGTTAGAGTACATTATTAAGAAAAATTATGCTGATTATAAATAAAATCTTCTTTAAAACACCACAGTAAAGAGTATTTTAACTGTGGTGCAATAATTTTCACCTAATATAAATATAAATTTTTTATTTTGCTTTAATGTAATAGTAAATATTCAATTATCCTATTAGTATACAAACATAAAATTTTCCCAACCTCCCTAAAAATAAAACTCCTCATAACCTATTGAAAATTTAAGGTTTATGAGGAGTTTTTTATCAGTTTTTTAAAAAACACAAAGTGGTTGGTAAAATTTTTAATAAATCCTTTATTTTCAATAGGTTAAAGGATATAATAAAAATAGAGAATGGCTTAATTACAGTGGTTGAACCTTAACATGAGATGTATTTAAATTGTTCTCACCCTCCTATCGTAACTTAATCATAATTAGTTGAACCTTAACATGAGATGTATTTAAATACAAAAAATTGCTTTACTATTGGGTTAAGAAAAAGTTGAACCTTAACATGAGATGTATTTAAATTTAGAAGGGCATAGATTGAAATGTTTAATCTTAATGTTGAACCTTAACATGAGATGTATTTAAATCAGCCCTTCTTTAATGCTTTACCTTCCAGTTTTTCAGGTTGAACCTTAACATGAGATGTATTTAAATCCAACCTTAAAGGTAGTAAGATTAACTTTATCTCGTTGAACCTTAACATGAGATGTATTTAAATTGAGTAAATACCCCATCTGGATCTAGTTTTAGCATGTTGAACCTTAACATAGGATGTATTTAAATATAGTTCTTCTCTTGTGTTTAGCTTGTCTTAGTTTTCCACCTCTGGGGAACAGTAGTGAAGCCCTTTAGGGTTCCCCTGAGGTGCAGTATAGTATGGAACAATACCAATAAGTTTAACTAACACTATGGAAAGACTAGAGATAATGCTCTTTTTACTAAGAAGCTACTGTATAACTTCAAGAAGAAATGAATTCAAGATTTCTCTTATAGAAGAGAAGAAATATCAATAATTCTCCATTGTCAATAGTCAATTCTCAATTGATGAAGTTGAACCTTACCATGAGATGTATTTAAATCTTATGGTAAGTGATATAGAAGAAAAAATACAGAATTGAACCTTAACATAGGATGTATTTAAATCTTATTTCGGCACAGTTTTGCCACACATAAGTTGGTTGAACCTTAACATAGTATGTATTTAAATTATATGCAGTTCTGTAAGTCCTGTGCTTCATAAATAAGTTGAACCTTAACATAGGATGTATTTAACGCTCCTATGGGAAGTAATTTGGTTAACGTAATTTTAAATTTTCAGTTTTTTGTTTATGATATAGTTTTAAGAAAATTAAAATTTACATATAATATTAAAGAAAATAAAGGGATTTTTCATACATTTGTAGAATATATTTAAAAAAATTATAGAAATTATTTTATTTAAGTATAAAATATAATAGAAAAAGCCTATATTAATATTAAAAAACTTTGGAGGATAATTTATGATAGTTACGACAACAAATGCAATTGAAGGAAAAAGAATATTAGAGTACAAAGGAATAGTTTTTGGTGAGGTAATCTCAGGAGTTAACTTTATTAAAGATTTCAAAGCAGGATTAACTAACTTCTTTGGAGGACGTTCAGGATCTTATGAAAATGAATTAATTGAAGCAAGAGAGGCTGCATTAAGAGAATTAGAAGAAAGAGCTATGGCAATAGGTGGTAATGCAGTTGTTGGAGTAGATGTAGATTATGAAGTGCTAGGTCAAGGTGGTAGTATGCTTATGGTAACAGTTTCAGGCACTGCAGTTTTAGTTGATTAAAAATAATTTTTACATAATAAATAATATTAGGACTTTGCATTGCAAAGTCCTTTTATATTAAGGGTTATATTATAGGTATCTAATATGAAAATTCAAAATATACTTTGGAAAATAAATTTCCTATAGAAATAGCTTAACCTCTTAAAAATTAAAAATTAATAGTTAAGAATGAAGAATTAAGGATGAAATTCACCTTTAGTGAATTTCTTAAAATAAAATTTATTAAAAAAAACTCCAAAGGCTTTGCCAGTGGAGTTTTAACCATAATTCTTCATTTTTCATCCTTAATTCTTAATTCATAGAAAAAGATTTTTGTTGTGGAAATTAAAATCATGTATAAGTTATATTTTCATTGTAAAACCCTATATGACATGGCCAACACATATAGTAGCTGTTGGAGCTATGGTACAAGATGGAAAGGGAAATGTTTTACTGGTTAAATCAAACCACAGAAAATCATGGGAGTTTCCAGGTGGCCAAGTGGAATTAAGGGAAAATCTTGAAGAAGCATTAATAAGAGAAATTAAAGAAGAAAGTGGAGTAGATGTTGCAGTGAGATCTTTAGCAGCATTATATTCAAGTATTCAGCAAACCATTTGGTATGATGGCGTTACTAAAGTTCCACCTAAATTGAACCTTGACTTTATTTGTGACTATATAGGTGGTGAATTAACAACATCAGATGAAACAAGTGAAGTAATTTGGTGCCCTCGTGAAAAGGCTTTAGATATGATAAATCATCCTATATTTAAAATGAGGATGGAAAATTTACTTAACTTTTCAGGTGAAATATACTATAGCGCTTATTCATCAAAACCCTATCAACAACACTATAATAGATGTTTCTAAGATTTTTAAAGCACAGATATAGATAAATTGACAGAAGTAATAGAAGTTTTAAATGAGCTATTCAATAGATTTAATGTATAGATTATATAAGAATGTCTACAAAATTCATATGTAGACATTTTTTATTTTGCTTTAATATTGAGTAGATAAGAATAAAGAAGCTTGATATAATATATTTTTTAGAATATTTATGAAGGAGATATTACATGAAATATTATTTAGCACCGATGGAAGGAATTACAGGGTACATATATAGAAATTCTTATGAGAAATTTTTTCATAATATTGATAAGTATTTTACACCTTTTATTGTTACAAATAAAAGTACAAATCTTAAAACTAAAGAACTAAGGGATATTTTACCGGAAAATAATAAAGGAATGAACATAGTTCCACAAATACTTACTAACGATTCAGAAGGTTTTATTATCACTGCTAGAAAGTTACAACAATTAGGATATAATGAGATTAATCTGAATTTAGGCTGCCCTTCTGGAACTGTTGTTTCAAAAAATAGGGGCTCGGGGTTTTTAGCTAAAAGAGAAGAACTTGATATATTTTTAGATGAAATATTTAAAATAAATGATATGAAAATTTCCATAAAAACTAGAATAGGAAAGGACAGCCCAGAAGAATTTTATGAGTTAATAAAAATTTATAACAAATATCCTATAGAAGAGTTGATTATACATCCTAGAACACAAAAAGATTTTTATGGAAATAAACCTAATTTAGATGTATTTAAGGATGCTCTATCTTTAAGTGTTAATCCTATATGTTATAATGGTGATATTTTTACTAATAGTGATTATAATAGATTAATAAAAGCTTTTCCAGAAATAAAAACTGTGATGATAGGAAGGGGAATACTAGCCAATCCAGGATTAATTGATGAGATAAAAAATAATACTAATATGGATAAAGAAGTATTAAAAGAATTTCATGATGAAATTTTAAATAAATATATAGAATTATATAATGAAGAGAGAAATACACTATTTAGAATGAAAGAACTCTGGGGGTATATGATCTATATATTTTCAGATAATAAAAAATATGCTAAGAAAATAAAGAAGGCACAAAGAGTAGACCATTATAATGAAGCTGTTTTAAGTTTATTTAGAGAGCAGGAAATTATAAAAGGGACTGGACTATTTAGTAACTAATATTAAAATTTAAGAGAGCACAACTTAAGGTTTTGTTATCAGAGTTATGCCCTAGTATAGCATAATATTTCATTGGATTTTGCTATATATTATATAATATTAATATAACATATCTCGAGGAGGTTTAGTTGTACATGAAAAACATATTGACAGAAGAAAATATGAATAAATTAAAAGAAGAATTAGAATATAGAATGACTAAAAAAAGAGCTGAAATAGCAAAAGAAAAATTAGAAGCAGCTGCTCATGGTGATAGGTCAGAAAATGCAGAATACAAAGAAGCTTGTGCAAACTATAGGGAAAATGATAATAGAATTCAATATTTGTTAACTATGATTTCAACTGCAAGTGTAATAGATGACCAAAATCAAGATAAGTCAGTATTAGGAGTTAATAGTAAAGCTAAAATTAAATTTATAGAAGACGAATTTGAAACTAATGTATCACTAGTAACTACTATGGATGCAGACCCAGAAAAGATGCTTATAAGCGTAGAATCAGATTTAGGAAAAGCATTAATGGGCAAAAAAGTTGGAGATGTAGCTGAAATTGATGCTCCAGGTGAAAAATATACAGTAGAAGTATTAGAAATTGTATAATTATTTTTTAACTTATCAGTTTTATATTCTTTCTGATTTAGATAATAGATAATAATAACCAATAATGTAAAACAGAGGGACTGTTCTTAGATTTAAATAAAATTAAGAACAGTCCCTCTATTTTAGAATAATATATAAAGTAGAAGTATTTTTTAGAGGAGACAGTTATGTTTTATTGTCCTTATTATTTTTTTAGAAAAAATGTGGATAACAATAAAGTGTATATAATAGATAGAAAAAAAGGTGATGTAAATGGAGATAAAGTAGAAGACACTATACTTTTAATAGGAAATAAACCTTCAGGTACAGACAGTCCTTTTGTAAGTAACATAAGGCTTGTAATAAAGGATGGAAAAACAGGTAAAGAAATTACGGTACCTATTAAAGAAAATTCAGGTTATAATCCAACTATATTTTTGGGAGACTTTACAGGAGATAAAATTAAGGATATATTAGTGAGCATAGACTCTGGAGGAAGTGGGGGATTTGCATTCTACTATATTTACTCTTTTGCAAATAATCAATTAAAATTAATTTTTGATTTTGAGAAATTTGGAGAGCAGTATACTTATGAGGTTAATTACAAAGATAATTATAGGGTTGAAGTTATAAGTGAAAATTTGAAAATGAAATATATAATTGATATTACTTATAAAGGTGAGGAATACTTAAATGAAATATATGATTTAAATGGAAAACTTAAAGAACCTATTTCAGGATTTGTTATTCCCTTGAGTAATTTGTATCCTATTGATTTTGAAAGAGATGGAACGTATGAACTATATGTATTTCAGAGAATAGCAGGCAGGTATAATGCAGATGGGTTAGGATATGTTCAAACTGCCCTTAATTGGGAAAAAGATAAATTCACTACATTATTCCAGAATGTTGGCATTCAAGGAAAATATATAGGAGGATAATCCAGTGACGTAAACAAATTGCAATTTTAATTTGTTTTTTTTATTTATGGTAGTAAGAAAAATTTAGTAATATAAAAAAAGAACCTATATAAATTGATGATAATTAGGGAATTCAAGTTTTGTGAAAAATTGTAGAAAACATAAAACAATAAGATTATAAAATAATTGCATTGGGATGAACTAATGCAATTATTTTTTACATATAAATTAAGAAAAAATTATTAAAATAAAAAACGAGATTATACTATAACAATATAACTAAAATTGGAGGCAACATAATGAGTTGAACCTTAACATAAGATGTATTTAGCACCCCTGCAGGAAAAATTCCCCTGGGGTGCAGTAAATTTATTAACGTAATTTCTAAACTCTTTACTTTCTAAATATCTTAATGTTAAAACTATATAAAGTTTTACCAACCTCAAAGTAAACAAAACTCCTCATAATCTATTGAAATATCAAGGTTTATGAGGAGTTTTATTGTTATTTTTTAAAAGAAACAAAATGGTTGGTAAAATTTTTAATAAACCCTTTATTTTCAATGGGTTAAGAGGTATAATGAAAATAGAGAATGGCCTAAGTGCAGTGGTTGAACCTTAACATAGGATGTATTTAAATATTTCAATCAATCCTGGTGAACCAGGTTGCATAGGTAAGTTGAACCTTAACATAGGATGTATTTAAATAGTACCTAAGCGTACTAAAATTGTAATAGGGGTATGGGTTGAACCTTAACATAGGATGTATTTAAATTCTGTTATGAAATCATCATCAAGAGAATAATTTGTTGAACTTTAACATAGGATGTATTTAAATAGCGTAAAACAGATGTTTTTTTGCGTTACTACACGGTTGAACCTTAACATAAGATGTATTTAAATTATGTAAATCCTTCGCTATATCCTAGATACTTTCGTTGAGGCATAACATAGAATTATATCAATATCCATATCAATATAAAATCAAATCTAAATCTAACGTTAAATTTCTACTTTCAAAATTAATTTTTATCTTTTCATTGAAATCTAATAATTTTTCTAATAATTCACATATATGGCACTTGTCTTTGTTAAGTATTTTTTACAAGCTAACTATAACAAAGGCGAGTCTATTTTTTTATGAACAATTCATCTTAGAATATTAAAAAGACATATTGTAATAATTGCTATTCTTTACTATTGAAAAAAACTATAGTTGTAGAGAATATTATTTAAAAAACAAAACTTCAAATTATGTATAAAGTATTAACAAAAATATATAAAATGCTATAATAAAACATGGAATGACACCAAAATAATGCAAAAAATTACATATAATCCTAGGAGGACTTTTTATGAAAAAAACTTTATGTAAGGTTTTAGCTATACTAATCACAGGATCTGTAATGATCACTGGTTGTAGTAGCAAAAATCAAGACAGTGTAAAGGAAGATCAAAAACAGGAGGTTAAAAAAGGAGGAGTTGTTAAACAAGCTCTTTCAATAGCACCAGAAGGTGTATTTATGCCAGCGTTTTTTACCTTTAATTATGATGGGACTATTAATACTATGATTTACGAGGGATTACTTTCTTTAAATGAGAACTTAGATATTGAACCATCACTTGCTGAATCTTATAAACTATCAGAGGATAAAAAGACTATAACTTTTAAAATAAGAGAAGGAGTAAAATGGCATGATGGAACGGCTTTTACAGCTGATGATGTAAAATTTACTTTTGATTTAGCTTGTAATCCTAAGTATAATGGTCCTTATACAATGTATGCTGAGAATATAAAAGGCTATGATGACTTTAAATCAGGTAAAACTCAAGAGCTTGAAGGAGTTAAAAAAATAGATGATAAAACTATAGAAATAACAACTAATGAAGTTTATGCTTCAGCTTTAATTAATTTTGGTTATATGATAAAAATAGTGCCAAAACATATTTGGGATAAGGGAGACGTAGAAGCTATACAAAAGGATACTAATTTAATAAGAAATCCAATAGGAACAGGAGCCTTTAAGCTAGAAAACTTTACACCAGATCAAAGTGTTGAGCTTGCTACTAATGATGATTATTGGAATGGAAGACCTAATATAGATAAATATATATTTAAATTAGTTAGCGAAGAAACTGCTGATGCTCAATTAGCAAATAATGAAATCGATATTACTGGTGTCGGAAGCATTGATGAGGAAGAGGAAGAAAACTATAAAAAACAAGGTTTTAATTTAGAAGAAATAACAAATAATGCATATCAATATATTGGACTAAACTTAAGTAAGCCTGAGTTTGGTGATAAAAAAGTAAGACAAGCATTTACTTATGCTATAAATCGTGAATCTATTGTAAAAGATGTTTTAAATGGTCATGGAGAAGTTGCAAACAATCCATTTCCATCAAACAACTGGGCTCATCCAAGCGGATTAAAAGAATATAAGTATGATTCTAAGAAGGCTATAGAGCTTTTAAAAGAATGTGGATGGGAGTATAAAGAAGAAGAAAAGAAAATGTATTATGATGGTAAACCATTTAAATTTACTTTAAAGTATACTTCTGGAGATGAATCAAAAAATAAGTATGCATTAATATTACAGCAAAACTTTAAAGACATTGGTATAGAATTAGAACTTAAGCCTATGGAGTTTGCAACAATGACTTCTGATGTTAAAAAAGGAGAATTTGATGGATTCTTAATGGGAACAGCTAACTTCTATGATGGAGATTTATCAGCAAATTATCTTTCAACATTAACTCCACCAAATGGTTATAACTATACAGGATTTAAAAGTGAAAAAGTTGATGAACTTATAAAGGAATCTTCAAAACATATGACTAAAGATGAGAGAAAGCCTATACTTAATGAAATAGCTTTAGAGTTAAATGAAGAGTTACCAGTTATATATGTTTATCATTGGAACAGCTTAATGGTCATGAATCCTAAGATTAAAAACTTTAAAAATGCACAACCAACATATTATCAATTTGTGAAGGATTGGTATATAGAGGATGAAGATACAAAATAGTATTTTAAAATAAAAACTAAGTTGCCTTGCTAAGAGAAACTTTTCTATTAGGAAGGCAATTGTGTTTTATGATGAGAGTAAATTAAGAATTCAGAGGTTATTTAAAGATGAAAAAATATTTTTTAAAAAGGATTATAACAATGGTTCCAGTGTTTATTGGATTGTCTATAATTATATTTGTTTTAATAAATACTGCGCCTGGAGATCCTTATATGAATATAGTGGAGGGACAAATTAGCATTTCAGCTTCAGATAAAGAAACCGCTCTAAATGCCATAGGATACTATGATCCTGTACATTTAAAGTATATAAAGTGGATGGGAAAAATATTAAAAGGGGATATGGGTACTTCTATAAGGTATAATGAACCAGTTGTAGACATAATAAAAAGAAGAATATCAAACACATTTTTATTGTCTATTGTCACATTAATCTTAACTACATTAATAGCTTTACCTTTGGGGATAGCATCTGCAATAAAACCATATTCATTTAAAGACAAAGTCCTTACTATACTTGCTCTTATAGGTATATCAATACCAGGATTTTTTATAGCTCTTCTAATAATAAAGATTTTTGCTATTAATTTAGGATGGTTTCCAATATCAGGGCTATCAACTGTTGGGGAAAAGTTAACGGGATTTAACAAATTTATTGATGTGGTAAGGCATATGATTTTACCGGTTATATCAATGACTGTATTAGAGGTTGCATCCCTTATGAGATATACTAGATCATCTATGCTGGATGTTTTTAATCAAAATTATATTAGAACAGCCAGGGCAAAAGGACTTAATGAAAAAATTATTATATATAAACATGCATTTAGAAATGCGCTAATACCAATAGTTACTTTATTAAGTATGTCTCTTGGTTATATAGTAGCTGGAACAATATTAATTGAAACTATATTTGTTTGGCCAGGGATGGGAACTTTATTTTATCAAGCCATAGCTAATAGAGATTATCCCTTAGTAATGGGATGTGCGATGATACTATCATCTTGTATATTGTTAGCAAATTTAATTTCAGATATTGTTTATTGCATTGTAGATCCAAGAATAAGATTTAAATAAATATTAAATAAGGTTAATTTAAAAATGGTGAATTTTATGAACATAAATAATAAAAAAGCTAAATTAATATTAAAGAATAAGAGTGTAGTATTTGGAGTAATTTTCTTAGGGTTTATTACGGTAATTTCTATATTTGGTCCATTGGTAATGACAAAGGATAGAGATCAAATAAATACATCTATAGCAAATAAGCCTCCAAGTTTAGAACATGTTCTTGGAACAGATGATTTAGGAAGAGATATTTTAGTAAGATTAGTTTACGGTGGAAGGGTTTCTTTAGCAGTTGGAATAGGAGCCACTTTTATATCTTTAACAATAGGAGTTTTTTTAGGAGCCATTGCTGGGTATTTTGGTGGTAAGATAGATCTTTTAATAATGATCCTTGTAGATGTTTTTATGTGCCTTCCTTTTTTTATAATAGCTATAATATTAGCATCTTTAATAGGTCCTAGTATGTGGAATTCAGTTATAATAATAGGTTTTTTAGGATGGACAACTATTGCTAAAATAGTTAGAGGACAAGTCCTTGCAATAAAAGAGCAGCAGTTTATAGAAGCTGCAAGATGTCTTGGTATGGATTCTATGGAAATAATATTTAAACATATAATTCCTAATATTATATCTTCTATAATTGTGTATGCTACTTTAGGGATTGCTGGAGCTATATTGGCAGAAGCAGGATTAAGTTATTTGGGAATGGGAGTAAAACAGCCTGTTCCTAGTTGGGGAAACATGCTTTCTATTGCTAGAAATATGAAGTCTCTTATGAGATATTGGTGGCAATGGGCACCGCCAGGAATAATGGTGTTTTTAACTATACTTTCTATTAATTTCATAGGAGATGGATTAAGGAATATTATAAGCCCAAGGACAAAGGAGTAGAAAATTATTATGGAAGATAATATATTAGAGGTAATAGATTTAACTACTAGTTTTAAAAGTGACGAAGGAAAAATTAAAGCAGTAGACGGAGTTAGTTTTAATTTAAAAAGAGGAAAAGTATTAGGTATTGTTGGTGAGTCAGGCTGTGGGAAAAGTATAACAGCTATGTCTATTATGAGGCTTGTTGAAAAGCAAAATGGATTAATAGAAAAGGGAAAAGTTTTATTTGAAGGAAAAGATTTGTTAGAATTGAAAGATTCAGACATGAATAGCATTAAGGGAAATGAAATCTCAATGATATTTCAAGAACCTATGATATCTTTAAATCCAGTACTTAAAATAGGGGATCAAATTGGTGAGATATTAAAAGTACATAGAAATGTAAAAGGTAATGAGAATAAAAAAAGAGTTATAGAGATGTTGAAACTTGTTGGAATTAAAAGAGCAGATGAGATTATAAATGAATACCCTCATAAGCTTAGTGGAGGCATGTGCCAAAGGGTTATGATAGCTATGGCATTATGTTGTACTCCAAAGCTTTTAATAGCAGATGAGCCTACAACAGCATTGGATGTAACAGTGCAAGCTCAAGTATTAGACTTAATTAATGATCTTAAGGATAAGTTAAATATGTCAGTAATTTTTATAACTCATGATTTAGGAGTCATATGTGAAATTGCAGATGATGTGATGGTAATGTATGCAGGAAATATAGTGGAAAAGGCATCAGTAGAGGAAATATTTGATAATCCTGTTCATCCATATACAATAGGCTTAATCAATTCAAGACCAGAGAATTTTAAAAAGGGAGAACCACTTAAATGTATTAGGGGTAAAGTACCAAAACTTTCAGATATATTAGAGGGATGCCCATTTGCTGATAGATGTGATTACGTTATGAACAAATGTATAAAATACAAACCTGACTTAAAAATCATAAAGGATGGCCATGAAGTTAGATGCTTTAGATATGATTTGAAAGAGGAAGGTAAACTTAATGAATAAAATAGAATCTAATAAAGAAAAACTATTAGAAGTTAAAAAGTTAAAATGCTATTTTAACTATGGTAGAAATCTATTTAATAGAGAGAATAAAATAATTAAAGCAGTGGATGGAATATCATTTCATATTAATAAAGGTGAAGTATATGGACTTGTAGGAGAGTCAGGATGTGGTAAATCTACAACTGGTAGAGCAATACTAAACTTAATACCTAAAACAGGAGGAGCTTTAAAGTTTAATAGTGAGCTTATTTATGATGTGGAAAATAAATATAGCATAAGTAAGAAGGATATGCAAAGCTTAAGAAAAGACATGCAAATGATATTTCAAGATCCTTATTCATCCCTAGACCCCACCATGACTATAGAAAATATAATTAAACAAGGTATAGTAAAACATGGAATTGTAGATAAAAGAAGATCAAGAGATGAAATTAAAAGGATATTGGATTTATGTGGGCTAAGAGAAGAAAGTATTAATAAGTATTCACATGAGTTTAGTGGAGGAGAAAGGCAAAGGATAGTTATAGCAAGAGCATTATCTCTTAAGCCAAAGTTTTTAGTCTGTGATGAGCCTACGGCTGCATTAGATGTTTCGATACAAGCACAAATTCTTATGCTTATGGATGAGTTAAGAAAAGAAATGGATTTAACTTATTTATTCATATCTCACAATTTAAGTTTAGTTAGGTATTTTTGTGACAGAATAGGGGTTATGTATCTTGGAAATATTGTAGAAGAGGCACAAGGAGAAGAATTATTTTTAAAGGCTAAACATCCTTATACTAAATGTTTAATTTCATCAATACCGAAAAGTCATCCAAAGGAAAAAAAGACTAGGATAATAATGAAGGATGAAATACCAAATGGATATAATGAAATAAGAGGATGTAAATTTAACACAAGATGTCCATATGCAACTGAAATTTGTGAAAATCAGGTACCAATATTGAAGGAAGTTTCAAAGAATCACTTTGTTGCATGCCACAATATTAATTAGAAGTTGCAGTGATCTTAAATTTTAATCTAATATAATTTCAAAATTTCTTACTTTTTATTTATTCTAACAGTAAATATATAATTATTAATAAATCTATATAAATTTTTCCCAACCTCATATAAAATAAAACTCCTCACAATCCATTGACAATTCAAGGTTTGTTAGGAGTTTTTTCTGGATTTATTAGAAATACAAAATAGTTGGTAAAATTTTTCCTAAATCCTTTATTTTCAACAGTTTAAAGGGTATAATGAAAATATGAAATGGCTTAATTGCAGTGGTTGAACCTTATACAATTGAAAATTGAGAATGGATAATTGACAATTAAGGTTAAAATTAGTTTTAATCAAACTAATTTTTTAAAAAACAAATGAATTTTAAATTTCTCTTATAAGAGAGAAATATCAATAATTGTCCATTGTCAATAGTCAATTCTCAATTGATGAAGTTGAACCTTAACATTAGATGTATTTAAATTTGTTAAGTTGTTGCATTATTTTTAAATCCCCTGTTTGTTGAACCTTAACATTAGATGTATTTAAATCGAAAGGGTAGATGGTAAGGGATATTTAGAGATTGAGTTGAACCTTAACATTAGATGTATTTAAATTCTATATAATTTTTACAATAAATATATAATAGTAATGTTGGACCTTAACATATGATGTATTTAAATTTATATCCGCTAAGTTCCAAAACTTTATTTACAAGTTGAACTTTAACATAAGATGTATTTAAATATAATAGATTTTGATTCTTTATCAAAAACTTCAATTGTTGAACCTTAAGATTAGATGTATTTAAATTGCAAAGGTTTTTCTAAATCCCACATAACTTGACGGTTTAACTTTAACATAAGATGTATTTAAATCCGTATAAAAGACCATCTTCTCCAAAAAAATGAAAGTTGAACCTTAACATATGATGTATTTAAACGAACAAATAAAAGATGTTAATAGACAAATAGAAAAATTGACCTTAGCATATGATGTATTTAAATATGGCATTTTTAACAAATTCACTTCTTTCATTTCTCGTTGAACCTTAACATTTGATGTATTTAAATATTTTCTCTTGTCTTCTGATATCATCTATGGCACTGTTGAACATTAACATAGGATGTATTTAATACTTTTTAGCAAAATTTTTACTTGGGTTTAATGATTTTATCAATTTAAATATGAACTAGTTGCTTTTAAAACAAATTGATTTAAAATTTCTCTTATAAGAGAGAAATATCAATAATTGTCCATTATCAATAGTCAATTCTCAATTGATGAAGTTGAACCTTAACATAGGATGTATTTAAATTTTGGAGGAGCAGTGGAAAATGAAGTGGACTGATTATTGAACCTTAACATAGGATGTATTTAAATGGCATAGTATTAATTCTTATTATGCTTTCTATATTCATTGAGCCTTAACATGAGATGTATTTAATTAGCAATCATATTTTAATAGCCATTTATAGGGCAAATAATATATAATGGCAAAAATTATGAGTTAAAGATCGTTTATATAATGCGCACACAAATAGGAATTTAAGCCTGAGTATTATAAGTAGTAATTTGAAGGGAGATTATTATGAGAGAATTATCAAAACTACACAATATCGGAAAAGAAGTTGAAAGCCAGTTGAATAAAGTAGGTATATTTACTTGTGATGAATTAAAAGATATTGGTGTAGAACAAGCATAGCTGAAAATACATGAGTTTGGGTTGGGGGTTGAAGTATGAATTTATGGATATTATTAATAGAAACTGTAATTATAACAATGATTTTTAATTTGGTTATATTCATTCCTTTATGTAAAAATCCAGTCTGGTGGATTCATGATTATCCAAAAGATATTCAAGAAGAATATTTTAAAACCCATGAAAGAATACCAGCAGAACCATTAAGCAAAACAGCTATAATTAAGAAGGGAATATTTCTTTTCTTTGGCATTATAGTACTTGTTGGACTAATGAGTTTAGCTCAGGCAAAAACTTTTTTAGAAGGTTTTTTAGGAAGCTTTTTTATTTGGTTTATAATTAATGTTTGGGATTGTTTCTTTATGGATTGGATTTTATTTGCTAATATTAAGGTAATAAGATTACCTGGCACTGAACATATGGATAAAGAATATCATGAAAAAAAGTATCATTTTGTTCATGGATTAGTAGGAATATTAATAGGAATATTCCCATGCTTATTTGTAGGAGTAAACATTTTATTGATTAACTCATAAATTCCAATTTGTAGAGTTGAGGTAACATAATGATTATCTAAATATATTATTGATCTATTACTTTTTTATATTAATAAATTAAACGAAATTTTACCAACCTCAAAGTAAAGAAAACTCCTCATAATCCATTGAAATATCAAGGGTTATGAGGAGTTTTTTATTAATTTTTTAAAAAACACAAAATGATTGGTAAAGTTTTAAGAAAAGCCTTTAAATTCAATGGCTTTAATGATATGATGAGAATAAGAAATGGCTTAAATTCAGTGGTTGAACCTTAACATAAGATGTATTTAAATAATTTAATTCGCATTGTTTTATCTAAGTCTTCTCGTTGAACCTTAACATAAGATGTATTTAAATTTCAAGGAAAGTATTACGAAGATGGTAAGACTTTAGTTGAACCTTAACATAAGATGTATTTAAATTAGTAAACTTGACCATCACCATCAAGAGAGATATTAGTTGAACCTTAACATAAGATGTATTTAAATAAGTTTACAGAAATGAATTGGAGAATAAATATTGGAGTTGAACCTTAACATAAGATGTATTTAAATTTTATAATAAGCCTCTTAAAGCTTTTAGCTTCAAAAGATTAAGAGTTTTTTTATATTTATAACAAAAACGAAAAATAGAATGATGTGAAATATGTGAATCGTAATATTTACTTTCCAAGAGATATAATAATATGTAAGGAGAAAGATATTATATAATAAAACTTAATTTAAATAATTTTATTATTGGAAGAATTGTAGAATAAATACAATATTTTAAAATAAAGTAATAGTATGAAAAAATATTGATAACTTACAGAAAAATAAGATGAATATACTAACAGAAATGTTTTAATAGATTGATAAATAATCAATAATATGATAATCTTATAGTAATTAACATAAGATGTATTTAAATATCCTTGTATTTTTTATTAAAATTGAACCATAACATAAGATGTAAAATCATTTTAGAGATTTAGATTCTTTAAAATGATTTTTTCTTTATATAGTAGCAAGTATTTAATATTATTAATTGGTAAAAAAAGTTGACATGATTTACAGAATATGCTAATATATTTATAAATCAATCCTAGTATTTTTTAAACTAGATGAAAGGAGGAATAAGTTTGGAAGAATCAATTCTTAATCTAATAAATAATTATAAAATAATCTTAATTGTATTTTTATTATTAATTTCGGCATTTTTTATGAAAAAAAAGAATATAACACTAGAATTTAAAAAAATATTAAATGAAAACAAATGGTTCTCTATTTATTTAAAAATATCTAATGAAAAAAAAGACATATAAAAGCTAGCAACCTTTTATATGTCCACTCAACAACTGATATAAGATGGACATACAGTATCAATGTCCATCTTATATGAATTATTATAACATAATAATATGTATCATACAATTATCAATAATTAATATTAAAATATATAAAAATGGAGGTGAATTAATGAAAGTTTATGAATTAACATTAAAGATATTCATTATTAAAGACTTATCATTAGATTATACTTATACTGAATTATCAGAATTGATTGATAAATCTTTATGTAAAGATGCTGGGTTGCTAGCTTTACACAATGAAAATAAATATAAATATTATACTTTTTCATTACCATATAAACTTGAAGAAGACAAAATATATAAAGCTGGAAACATATATTCAGTAAAAATAAGAACTATTGATGAAAAGATTTTAAGAAATTTTGAAACCCAATTAGTTAATATGTATACATCAGTTATTAAGGCATTAACTATAGATGTTAAGGTAATTCCTAAAAAACATATTTCAACTCTCTACTCTATAACACCAGTAGTTATAAAGACAGATAATGGATATTGGAAAGGAAATTTGTCATTAGATCAATATGAAAAAAGAATAAAAACAAATATTATAAAGAAGTGGAATCAATTTTTTGATGAAAAAGTTAGTGAAGATTTCCCACTATATAATTTTATAAAATTTGACAATAAAAAACCTATTGGGATAAAGTATAAAAATATTACTTTATTAGGGGATAAGGTAACCTTAAATATATCTGATGATGAATTATCACAGAACATGGCTTATTTAGCATTAGGTGCTGGCATCGGAGAAATGTGTCCAAGAGGTATGGGTTTCTTAAATTACAAATGGATGTAAGGAGGTGAGTAAATGCTTCAGGATGCAATTAAAACTTTTAAAAAGATATATGATAAAAATGGGGAAGATTTTATAACCCATTCCTATGTTCCAGCGGATGGAGATTATATAATAATAGTTCCAGATGGCAATACATTTAAAGAGTTAGATTTAGTAAAAATAAAGCAAAATAAAAAGACAAAAGAAATAGATACAAGTAGTGAATATTTTGATTTTATCTGTAATGCAGATTATTTAAGTAAGCTTATAGATATGAATAAACCAGTAGATGGTAATAAAATAATACACAGCAATAATTATTTAAGTTTTTTTGTTAAAAAAGATAATATAAATAACGGAAAACTTAATGATGACATAATAGATTCTTATTATGAAATTTTAAAAAATCCTGAAATAAAATATTCTAAAGACAAAGAAAAACTTAGATTATATAAAGAAATAGAAAATAAATATGAGAAGTCTGACGAAGTACTTATAGAGAATATAAAAATATGGATTAAAGAAAATATTAAGAATTATGTTGACAAAAATAGTAATGATAAATCATATTTAAAATTCTTTTTTAAAAATGATTTAGAAGAATACAAGAAAGAAAATGAAAAATATTTAATTCCTAATATTTTTAATAGTGTAGATTTTAATGTAAAAATAGGAGAAGAAACTTATGGACTTCCTAATGATAACATGGGATTAAATTCTAAGAAGCCTTACTTAGAAAATAAATCTAGAAAATCTAAAGTCCCTTATTTAGTATCATTAGAAGAAGTATTAATGCAAAAGAAGTTCTTTGATTATCTTTTAAATCAAGTTTCCATAGGAAAAACAAATATTTATATAGATAAGGAAAAAATATATCCTAAAAGTGATAAAGAATCGATGGAAAGAGATTTTAATGGTGTATATTTAAGAATAAAAAAAGGAAAAGAAGTAGAGATACATGACTTTGATACAATAAATGATTACAAAGTTAATATAAAACCCATAGTTTTAAGAAATGTAATAGATTTGGACTTAAACAAAAGTGAACTTAATTATAATGTGAAAATAAAAACCTTAGATGAAACTAAAAAGTTAATAAATCAAGTATTATTTAGTAAGTTTTTAACTTCTAATTATTTTACAGATTCAAAGGATATGAGTATAAATGATAATAATTTGAAAAGAAATATATTACTTTCTAGAAGATCACTATTTAATTGGTTTTATAAAGGAAATGATTATACTGTATGGAAGGTACTTAAAGAAAGCAGTTTAAGCTTAATAAAAGGTTCTATGTATAATGGGTATATGTTTAAAGCAGGAGAACAGTTTAATTTAAGATGTGCTTTAAAAGAATATTTTATAGGAGGAGAAAATATGGCAGATATATTAGTAGATATTAAATCATCACTAAGAGATAAAATTTCTCAAAGTGAGACAGTGTCAATAGATAATGATAAAGAATATTATTTTGCAGTTGGCCAGCTTGCAAATTATTTTATCACATTAAATAAATCTTATAAAAAAGAGCATTCCTTAGTTAATCCAATTATAAATGCTAAGAGTGATGAAAGAATAAAAATCGAAGTTAAAAGAATGTTTAAAAAATATAATTATGCTATTCCAAGAGGAGTAATACGCTTTAATAACCTTATGGCTATGGTGTCCTCATATGTACCAGAAAGTAAGGTAAATGAAGATTTAATAATAGCGGGATACCTTCATAGTAATTTAATATTTGAAAAATCAAATAAGGAGGAAAAGGAAAATGAACAGTAGAGTTTATGGAGTTTTAGGTATAGCTTCAAGAATGAGTAATTGGAATGCAGATTTTACAGGATACCCAAAGACAACTTCTTCAGGTGAAGTTTTTGGTAGTGATAAGGCATTTAAATACCCTATGAAAAAAATGTGGGAAGAACAGGGCGAGAAGGTTTTATATATAAAATCTATGAGGTTACAGGAAGGAAAAAAAGGAGAAGTAGAGCTAATTCCAAGATCCTTAAAAGAAAGATATGAACAAATCTTTGAAGGTGAAGATTTAAAAGGTAATAAAGATAGTAAAAAAGTTTTGAAAAATTTATTTTCAGCAATAGATATAAAAAATTTTGGAGCTACCTTTGCAGAAGAAGGAAATAATATATCAATAACAGGAGCAGTTCAAATAGGACAAGGATTCAATAAGTATTTAGATTCAAATGCAGAGGAACAACAAATATTATCTCCTTTTAGAGATGCAAAAAAGAAAAAAGAAGAAGATGATGATGCGAAATCTTCAACTTTAGGAACAAAAATAGTTAGTGATGAAGCACATTATTTTTATCCATTTACAATAAACCCTCAAGCATATGATGGGTTTAAAGAGTTAGATGTTACTGAAGGATATACTGAGGAAGATTATAAAAAATTTAAAGAGGCTTCTATGGTTGCAGCCACATCTTTTTCAACAAATGCAAAGATAGGTTGTGAAAATGAATTTGCTATGTTTGTAGTAACAGATAGAAATTTATATTTACCAGACTTATCTCAATATGTTGCATTTGAAAAGTGTGATGATAAAGGAAAGATAATCATAAAATGCAACAATTTATTTAGAGATTTAAAAGAGAGAATAAAGTCAGTAGAAATTTATTATAATCCATATACAACAATTATAGAAAAGGATATAGAAAATGCAAAATACTTCAACATATTTACAAAAGAAGAGGTATAGAAAATGGATGTTTTAAAATTCACATTAAAAGGAAAGACTGCATTTTTTAAAAAGCCTGATGTTAACACATATTTCTATTTTACTTATGGAAACATTCATAAAATAGCACTATTAGGAGTTTTTGGATCTATATTGGGATTACGGGGATACAATAATCAACAGAAAAACGATAAATATCCAGAATTTTATGAAAAACTTAAGGATATAAATATAGGAATAGTGCCACTAAATGATCAAGGGTATATTTCTAAAAAGATTCAAACTTTTAATAATTCAGTTGGATACGCATCAAAAGAACAAGGTGGAAATTTAATTGTTAAAGAGCAGTGGTTGGAAGAACCTGAATGGGAAATTTATGTTCTTTTAAAAGGAGATATAGAAAATCAATTAAAGGACGATATATTAAACTACAATTTTACATTCATTCCTTACTTAGGTAAAAATGATCATATAGCTACTATAGAAAATATAGAATTAATAAAAGATGTTAAAAAAGTAGATGAGCCTAAAAAATTTGATAGTTTATATATTAAAAATTATTTTTCTTTTATAAATAATAACTTTGATTTTGATGAAGAAGATGAATCAGAGGATATATGGAAATATGAAGAAATGCTTCCAATTTCCCTAGAAGAGAACACCAATAAATATGACCTTGAATCTTTTGTTTATACTAATTCATCAATTGAAAACTCATCTTATGATTTAATATATGAATGTAATGGCAAGAATATATTTTTCTTTTAGAGGGAGTAATCCCTCTATTTTTATACAGTAATTAATAATTAGGATATTACTTTATAGAATCAATTAAAAACATAGGAGAATCAATATATGTATTTTGATAATATAGAAAAATTTCAAATAGACAAATATATAAAGAACAGTTCAAATATATACGCACATAAAACTGAGGATAATGGCAAATTTGAAACTTTAAGGGAACACCTAGATCTTTCAGAAGAATACTTATATAAAATAATTAAAGCTAAAAATTTAGATAATGTATTATTAAATTTTCAAAATTGTCTATTTAATGAAGACTGTGAAGAAGGAATAGAACTCTTTAAAGAAATGATGCTTAATGTAATTTATATGCATGACTTAGGAAAAATTAATTGCTGTTTTCAATACAAGAAGATGGGAAATGATTTTTTTAAGAATTATGAAGGATTAGATTTTAATTATTCAAACCATTCAATGTTATCCTCTCTTATTTATATCAATTATTATTTTAAAAGAATAAAAGAACTAGAAAATACAACATCTAATATAAAAAATAAATTAAGATTCTTTATGATGATAAATTCATATTTAATATCAAAACACCATGGTTCTTTAGATTCTTTTAATGAATATAAGAATAAATTTTTAGAGGAGGATGGCGAAGGAACAAGGATTTATACAGAACAATTGAGTATATTTAAATCATCCTATGATGGAAGTCTAATATTTGAAAAAAAGCCCAAGCTAATGAAAAAACTTTTTGAATTGGTGGACAGTTATTTAGAGAAAGAAGTAATTGATAGTAAGGAAAAAATTTATCTTTACATATATGAGAGGTTTTTAGCGTCACTATTACTTGGGTGTGATTATTACTCAACATCACAATTTATGAATAATATGGAGATTAACGATTTTGGTCAGATATCAGATATAAATAAATTCTATGATGTTTTAAAGAAAGCTAGAATATATGAAGAAATAAGAAAATATGAAAAAGAAAGTTATCTTAAAGAAAATGATTTTATGGGAATAGAAGATATTAATATTCTTAGAAACGAAATGTTTTTAGATGCAGAAAGGGTATTAGAGAAAAATATTAATAGCAATATATACTATTTAGAAGCACCAACGGGAAGTGGAAAAAGCAATGTAGCATTAAATCTGAGTTTTAAATTAATAGAAAAAGATAAGTTCTTAAACAAAATATTTAATGTATATCCTTTTAATACATTGGTAGAACAAAATATAAATAACTTAGAAAAAGTATTTGGTTTTGACGAAAAATTATTTAATGAAATAGCTGTAATAAATTCATTAGTTCCAATAAAGGAGGTAATGAAAAATCAAGCTAAAGATGAAAAAAATGAAGAAGTAAATTATAATGAATCACTGCTTAATAGGCAATTTCTAAATTATCCTATAGTTTTAACAACACATGTAAGTATATTTAACTATTTGTTTGGAACAGCTAAGGAAGATTTGTTCCCCCTCATACAAATTGCTAACAGTGTAATTATTTTAGATGAGATACAAAGTTATAAAAATAATATATGGAAAGAGATAATTATGTTTTTGAACTGTTATGCAGAGATTTTAAACATAAAAATCATAATTATGTCTGCAACATTACCAGAGTTGAACAAACTTATAGATTATGATAATGCTAATACAACAAATTTAATTATAAATAGAAATAAATATTTTAAAAATCCTATATTTAAAGATAGAGTATCAATAGATTTTTCTCTTTTAGAAAAAAGTGATAATTCTTATGAAGCATTAAAAAATCACGTTTTAAATACTGCAAAAAATACTGAGGACAATATACTTATCGAATTTATAAATAAAAAACGTGCTTTAGAATTTTTTAATGATTTAATTGATGATTTAGGCAATGAAAGAAACATTATGCTTATTACTGGAGATGACAATAGCATAGAAAGAAATGAAATAATAGGTAAGGTAGAAGAAGAAAAAAATATTGTATTAGTAGCTACTCAAGTAATTGAAGCCGGTGTAGACATAGATATGGATATAGGGTACAAGGATATATCTATGGTAGATAGCGATGAACAGTTTTTAGGAAGAGTAAATAGGTCATGCCAAAAGCCTAAATGCACTGTATACTTTTTTGATTTAGATTCAGCTTCTAGCATTTATAAAGGTGATTATAGAAAAGAAAAAAGCTTAACTCTTAAATCAAGTAGTATAAGAGAGCTAATTTTAGAGAAGAATTTTCAAAAATATTATGATTTGGTTCTTAAAAGAATTAATGAGGAAAGCTCAAAATTCAATGAAAATAATATAGAAGATTTTATAAATGATAAAATAGGTAAATTAAGTTTTTCAGAAGTAGAGAAAAAGATGCAACTTATAGATGATGATAAAAATGAAGTAACAGTATTTTTATGTAGAGATATAGCAGTAGAAAATGGAGAAGTATTGGATGGCAAAAAGGTATGGGATAATTATAAAAAGCTACTTAAAAATAGTGAGCTAGATTATGCTGAGAAAAAGGTAAAGCTTTCAAAAATAACAAGTAATCTCAATTATTTTATATATAAAGTTAAAAGTAGAGATTTTTCTTATAATGATAGATTAGGTGAAATTTACTGTATAGATGAGGGGGAAAATTATTTTACTAATGGTAAATTTAATCGAGAAAATTTTGATATAGGCATCATTTAATTTTATATACAGCATATTAAGAAAGCTCATAAATAGAATTTTAAATACTTACTATGAGGTTTGTTAAGATAATTGATAAATTATATAATTTCATACATTTACATAAGAAAAAAGTATTTATAAGTAAGTTCTTTATATTTTAAAACTCATAAAAAGGAGTATGTTATGAAAGTTAACGGTACATTAATAAATTACTATTTTCATTGTAAAAGACAATGCTGGTTTCATGGGAATAGAATAAATTTAGAAGATAATAGTGAAGATGTCAAAATAGGTAAGGCAATACATGAAGTTAAAAGTGAAAGCTCTACTAATTCAGAGATAGCAATAGAAAATATAAAAATAGATAAACTAACTAAGGATTATTTAATAGAAGTAAAAAAATCTGATGCTGATGTTGAAGCAGCTAAATGGCAATTACTTTTGTACTTAAAGATACTAAAAGAAAAGGGAATAGAGAGAACTGGCAAACTAGAATTTGTAGAGAAAAACAAAAGCAAAAATAAAACATTGATTGTAAATTTAACAGAAGAAAATTCTAGAGAACTTGATATTATAATATCAAAAATAGAACTTCTTTTAGAAGAAGAGGTAGCACCAGATATAATAAATAAGCCTAAATGCAAAAAATGTGCCTATTATGAATATTGTTATATTTAGGAGGAGAGTATGGGGAGCACAAGATATATAACTTCTATGGGAGAATTAACCAGAAAGGATAATTCCTTATGTTTTAGAAAAGATGGAAAGAATGTATATATTCCAATTGAAAATACTAAGGAAATTTATTGCTTATCAGAAGTAAGCATAAATACTAAGCTGTTAGATTTTCTATCTCAAAATAATATAATTGTACATTTCTTTAATTATCATGGTGGATATAGCGGAACATTTTATCCTAGAGAAAGATATAATAGTGGAAGACTTTTAGTTGCACAAGTAGATGCTTATAAAAATAACAGATTAGAAATAGCTAAAGGTATAGTAAGTGGAATAGGGCAGAATATAGCAGAGGTATTATATCATTACTATAAACATGATAAAAAAGAAGTTAAAGAAACTATAGATTGGATAAATAATGAATTTATAATTAATTTAGATAAGGCTAAAGACATAAAACAACTTATGCAGGTTGAGGGTGAAGTTTGGCAAAGATTTTATAGTGAGTTCAAACATATATTACCGGAAGATTTTATACTGAATAAGAGAGTTAAAAGACCTCCAGACAATCCTATAAATGCACTGATATCTTTTGGAAATACATTGTTATATGGAAAGACAATTGCAGCAATATATAATACACACTTAGATCAAAGAATTAGTTTTTTACATGAGCCATCTGAAGGAAGGTTCTCACTTAGTTTAGATATAAGTGAAGTGTTTAAGCCTGTTATAGTGTATAAAACAATTTTTGAACTGGTAAATAGGAAAAAGCTACAGGTGTCTAAGCATTTCGATAAAAAGGTAAATTATTGTTTATTAAATGAAGAGGGAAGAAAAATATTTATTACAGCATTTGAGGAAAGAATGGAAACAGTATTTGTTCATCCAAAATTAAAAAGGAAAATTTCATATAGAACAGCTATAAAATTAGATTGTTATAAACTTATAAAGTTTATATTAGAGGGAAAAGAGTTCAATCCTTTTAATCTAAAGGAGAACATGTAATATGGGAGAAAAAATAAAATATAACTATGCATTTTTATTTTATGATGTTAATGAAAAAAGAGTGGGAAGAGTATTTAGAGTGTGTAAAAAATATTTATCCCATTTTCAAAAATCAGTTTTCAGAGGAGAAATAACTCCATCAAATCTAATACTTTTAAAGAAAGATTTAAATAAAGTAATAGACAAAGAAGAAGATTTTATATGTATTATTAAATTGTTAAATGATAAAGTATATGGTGAGGAAGTATTAGGAGTACAGCAAAATAATACAGGGGAAGATATTATAATATAATTTTACCAACCTCAAAGTAAACAAAACTCCTCATAATCCATTGAAGTATCAAGGCTTATGAGGAGTTTTGTTGTTGTTTTTTAAAAAACACAAAATGGTTGGTAAAATTTTTAATAAACCCTTTATTTTCAATGGATCAAGGGGTATAATGAAAATAGAGAATGGCTTAATTGCAGTTATTGAACCTTAACATAGGATGTATTTAAATCATCTTCTTATGCTCCTAATCAAACAACCCAATAAATTGAACCTTAACATAGGATGTATTTAAATGGATTATATTTAGTTCCCCATTTTATCAACATTTATTGAACCTTAACATAGGATGTATTTAAATAAATTTTGAATTAGATAAAGTAAACTCAATACAGCTATTGAACCTTAACATAGGATGTATTTAAATACTTCACAAAGTTTGCCCATGCTGGAATTACTTACATTGAACCTTAACATAGGATGTATTTAAATTTTTTCAACCTTAAGCTTGTCCATTTTACAGACTCGATTGAACCTTAACATAGGATGTATTTAAATTTTATAACTTACCTCCTGTTTTTATCTTAATTATAATTGAACCTTAACATAGGATGTATTTAA
>NZ_DDOV01000112.1:0-576 GCF_002341865.1 Clostridium sp. UBA2485
ACTACTGTTCCCCAGAGGTGAAAAACTAGCAATACATTGCTAATAAAAATTAGTCTAAGAAATTAATTTATAAACAATTAATTTCCACCTTAATTGCACATTTTGCATTGCGAATTATAAATTAGAATACTTAAGAATGCGGCTTTATTCAGCTATGCATTAATTTTTAAAGTAGTTTATCTATATAAAATAAATCTTCATATTACTATCTCATTTATACATATTGCTCTTTTCTAAATTTTTACATGGTGTCAAGACTTTCTTTGTTGAATATTGTATATAAGGGGGTGTAGTCATGTTAAATGAGCACTTAAAATCTGAAAATTCTACTGATTGTCAAACTCACGTTCACGAATTCTTAGGAAGCACTAAGTTAGCTGAAGAAGGAGAAGATAGGCATAATCATAGATTTGCTGGCGTTACAAGCCAAGTTATCCCTATGGGTAATTCTCACGTTCACGCTATCTTAGTTAATACTGACTTTTTCTCAAATCATCATCATGAAATAGGTGTAATTACAGGACTAGCTATAGATGTTGGTAATGGCAAGCATATTCACTTAGCAACAGGTGTTAC
>NZ_DDOV01000112.1:585-107776 GCF_002341865.1 Clostridium sp. UBA2485
GTCCTTTGACTTAATAATAAAACGGGGGAGGTTTTCATCTCCCTTTTTAAATATAGATAATTAAGTGTATAAAAGAAACTAATAAAGTCTTATTATAAAAGCCACTGCAAATACTTAATTTTATCTATTTTAGACATAGTTATTATCCTCTTTCCAGTAAACTCTAAAATCTTACTATTTAATATCCCACCCGATAGAGCCCCTGACTACTTGTTTAACTATTTTATATAATTCAGAACATGAGTCTTTTTAATCTTTACATATCCTCAAATTCAATATCCATTTCTATAAATTCTTCCCTTAATAAATAATTATTATTTTATTTTCTAATTAGGTTTACATTTCTTAATAAACTTTCGTTTTTTATTATTGAAAATTAAATTTTATCCTAAGTAAAGCAAAGGAAAATAATAGGGATAGTTATTATTCCTTTGTATCCCCTTTACAAAAAGGGATAGATGAATTTTCAGAGAAATTAACTCTATTAAATGTAAGGTAAAATACCATATAAAAAAGGAATAACACTGCTACTATAATTTTAAATGCACTTAAAGATAAATTTTCATTTGTAAATAAAGATTTTAAGAAAATAACGAATAACAAAATAAAGGCTCAAACTTTTCTTATGAGCAATAGAGAACTTTTATGAAAAATTACAGAAACCTTTGAAGTTGTAACTTTAAAGATTGCTTATAATATAGACTTTTAAATAGGCATGAGATAAATAAGAAAACTTTCTACAGAACTATCCACTGTTTTACAAGTGTAATTAATTTCTTATAAGCTAGGATGACTACTTCTTAGCAACTTCAGACCTTTATCTAAAAGATAGTCGTGAGCATAGAATAGTTGCTGAAGAATTCTATATTGTTTCTGAATAGAGCATAGCAAACAACTTTTAACTTGCCCCTTTAAAATATATATTTTAAAAGACCTGTAGTACTATCACACTACAGATCTTTTACGGATTACTGACACATATATATTAAAATGTTCTGCTTTTTGTATCTACAAGATAACAGTCCTAGTAAAAATAAAACCTTAAAACTCTCTACTCATAATACTGGCTTATCAGTAATCAAGGTAATCGTAACTGTTAATTTTTTGTGGGAAATTTACTTAGAGCTTAAAAGGTACGTTTTTAAAAAATAATAACAGTTCTAAGTAAAAAATTTTGAGTTAAATATTATTATGATTATATCAACAAGTGAACGTGAAAACTGTATAGATGAAAAAGCCGTCCTGTTAATGGGATGGCTTTTAAACAAATTAGCATTCAAAATTAATTAGTGCATTAGAGTTGTTTCGATTTTGTTGATTCTGATGATATTGTTGAGTTTTTCCTGTGGGTTCCATATCTTTATTATAATCTTCATAGGATTCTTTAACTAATTCCATAAGTAAGTTTCCGTACTGTGTATCACATTCTGCTATCTGTTGAGTTTCCATGGAGGCTTGTACTAGTATTCTCTATTCCTCTTGTTTACTTTTAGCATTTCTCAATTTGTTTTTTAAAGATTCATTTACCTGCTTTGCGAAGCATCTCTGGATCAGCACGGTTTATTAATTCTTTTTCTTCTTCTGTTAATTTCTGACCTCGTGCAATCTTTCTAGCAATTCCTTCGATTTTTGCCTGCTCTTCATACATCTTATTGATATCATGCTAATAAAGCATACGATCCAATTGTGGATTTTCCTTTCTAGCTTTATCAATTTTTTCTCGATCTTCTATAGTTTTATTCTTCTTATTATGTAGATTAAAAATATACTGAAAATTTATATCTCCTTGAATTTTCATTTCTCTAGTCCTCCCTCTTATCTAAATATTCAATGCTGATAGCTTTATAATTTTTATATCGAACATTTAAATAAGAATTATAGTTCTTCTTAAAAGTTAACATATAAACATGTTAAAACTTCTAGATTTGTTTGGTAATGTTTTATGTTGTTATTGAATATATATCATACCTATATAAATAATTAATAGCCTTCTGAAAATTGATGATGTAAAAGATTTGTAACAATCTCTTAAGGAACTATTTGTTAGTACTCTATAGGAAATAGTTAAAATAGAATTAAAGGGCCATTTGGGTTATTCTAAGTATAAGTATAACTATAAAAATAAAAGAACTAAGAATAGTAGGAACGAGAGTAAATTCCTTTATTATGATAATAATTAAATAGTAGCATTAAAGTCCACTAAATACTCATCTACAAATATTCTCTATTTTCGTGTTAACTTCAAAATGCCGCCATTCCTTTTATACATAATAAAAGAGCCCAATTAAGAGCTCTTTTAAACTATTTACGACGGATTTTACTTTATACTATTGTTCAGTTGAATCAATTACAGTTTTTGATTCATTATAAGTATCAGTCAATTGTTGCACAGGTGAATTGTAAGGTTTAGCCCAACCTTGAGTTACAGCTAGTTCTGTAAGAGCAGTATGCCCTCCAACTATTTGACTTAAACCAGCAGAATATATGGATCTCAATTCTGGAGTACTGCTTGTTAACGTAGCATTAAGATATGCATCAGCTGCAGCTTTTCCAGAAGAAAGCATATTTGTAGATATAACCTCATCATTAATATTAACGTTATTTTTAATTAGGTTTCCAATTAAATTTGCCATTCTATTATACCTCCGCTATAACTGTTACTTGATTTTCATTAATAAACTGTTGTAATCCTTTTATCCTACCCTCTGATGCTAATACGCTAGATTCACCTTGTCTTTTTAAGTTTTCATCCGTTATTAGTGCATTCACTGCTCTCTGTACAATTAATCCATCTTGTTCCATTTTCAATAGTGATGTTAAAGATAGTACTTCTGCTTCTGAAAGTTTTCTCATATTGTTACCTCCGCTAAATATAATTTATATATGCTTATATTATGTGATTTTTAGGAAGTTAATAGTCGTGTTAAATTTATCCAATTAAATAAATATTATTTCTGCCTTAAAACTCCATTAACTTTTTTTATATACCCTTTTCTTACATATACTCTTCTAAATTATCTATTGCCTTTTGTTTACCTATCCTTTTACTACTACATTAAAGACATACTAAATATCTTTCTGCTTACTTGATTTTTAATTTCTTTAGTTAATAATACCAATCATTCTTACAAATTTTATACCTATATGAACTATAAATATTTAGCATATTTTCATCTCACTTTAATTTTTTACATAAAAAAAGAGCCCCCCTATAAGCTCTTCTCAAAATTAATTTACTATATCTTATTAAAAGTAAAAAATTGTTTTTTAAATCCTACTGGAAAATTTTGAACTTTAATCAACTTTTACATCCACTTCAAGTATCTGACCAGTATTAGCATCTATTTCAACTTTATATACTCCAGTAGTATTTTTAATAGTAACTTTATAGATTAATAAATCCCCTTTATAATCTATTTCAACTTTCATTACCTGACCTGGAAATTGCTCTAGAGCAATTTGAATAGCTGCTTCACTGTTAATACGATAAGCTCTCCAGTAATTATCCCACAGACTATAATAAAGATCCGTCATTACTTGCACACCTTTCTTTTAACATTCCCATAATTATTGTATTCAGGTACCTGGAAATTTATGTCTTATACTATTATATATTCATCACATCAAAATAAAGCAACCTCTGCTCTAAGTCCTCTAAAAATTATTCAACTTAAATTGACTTAATCTAATTAAACAATTTACTAATTATCAATTCTTTCATAACCACAGCCACAAGTATATTTAATACTTAAAGTAAAATTATAATCACTGTTATCATCTAATTTTACATATTCTCTATTTATCTTCTTGCCACATTTAGGACAAATTAAATATTCATTCATTTTTTAACTCCTTCCTAATTTTCACTATTAATATATTTGAAATATGGACTAATTAAATATCTATTTCTACTGGCTTATCTTGATAACATGCAATATTTTGTTTTGGACTTTTTTTAAGTATTCTATTTAGAATCTTTTGAATTTGATTTATATCCTTATCTTCTATATCTTTCCAAATTAAATTTTCCCACTCTTCATACATATTGTCGCACTCTTCATTTTTAATAGCACTTTTTAACATATCTTTTGCGTTAAGAGCTGCATGATGAATCCCTAATGTATAAACATTCATTTCTTTAAATTGATCTATATTTGTAATCAACTCTTCTTTTGTCATTAGCTTATATTCATTACCAACTACTAATATTTCATTATCTTTTAAAGTTGACAATTTAACCATTCTTATTCCCTCCTATTTCAGATTATAAAAAATAATCCCTAATCATTTTCTAAAACTTATTCTTTTATTGCATTTAGCCTCAAATAAAAGCTTAATTTCTTCTGCTGAATATCCTATAACTTCTTAGTGCCCTAATTTCTCAACTGCTTTTTATATTAAAATCTAAAAATCCTTCTATTTTATAATACAATCAGCATATGTAATTTGTTACTTATAATAACAAATTATCTTCTTTTAACCATTTTACATTATTAAAAGAAAATTATTTCTTTAACATTTTCTTCTTTATCTCTTTCTGTTAAACTTGGTGCTACAAATGTAAAATCTGATACAATGTTTTTATTTACCAAATAAAAGTTTATTTCATTATGTACATCTTTTAAATCTATTCTTATTAACATCTTTTTAAGGCTTTATTAAATTTCACAATTAACAATCTTATTAAATAACTTCAACTCAATAGCCTAAATCATTAACATTAATTTATAATATAAAAAATACCGTAAAATTCACCTTGAATAATACAGTATTAGAAATTTAGTTTATATACATTTTTGTTACTTTTATATAAAACTATATTTGACTTTTACATAAAAGTTCTCTAACTTCCATTAATATTTTTCCTAACATATTTTTTCCCGTTCCCTCTTTACCACATCCCCAATAATAATCATTAGAAGTCTTCTCTATTATTTCTTCTTCTCCTGTGGATAAAAGTATCTTCAATATGTCTTTATGACTTTTAAACTTTTGCAATACAGCTTTTCGCATTATATCATCCTTTACTTCCTCCCAGTCTTTCCTCAAAGGCTTAGTTCTATCACGTCCCATTATTGCAGCATCCATTGGTGTTTTTGCAAACCTCACCTCTTCTTCATATTCACTTATAACGAACTTTTGAGCTTGGAAATAATGTTCACTTGTTTGCCGCCACTTCTCATCAAGCTCAAATCCATGCTTTGAAAAGTTTGAAAAATATCCATATTCCTCATTTATCTTATAAAAATATATAGTCATATTGTTCTCCTTATAAATTTATTAATTCAATTAAATTTAGATATAGCCTTCTAATAATATGATATTTATTTATTCAATGATAAATAATTAATATTAATCATCTGCTCCATTAATCCCTATTGTATTCAATCATTTCTCTAATAGCCTCTTCTAGCCAAGCCCAAAAATCATTGTATTCTTTTCTTTGCTCATATCCTACTGATGCAAAATCATGTATTATTTAAACCCTTTCACCTTTATCTACTTCGAAACATGCTATATCATCATTGTCATCTCGTCTTGCGAAAGGTATTAGTTTTCTATTGGGATATCTTTCTTTAAGTCCTTTGAACCTATTTAATATTCTTTCTTCATCCATGATATACCATAAATCAAAGTCTAATAAGTTTAATTCTACGGCTTTTACAAATGAATCTGGATATTGAAAGTCATCAACCCCTAATCTATCCTCTAAAATTTCTATATTCATAATTATTTACCTATCTTTTCATAACATCTGCTTCTCTCGATGATTCTCAATCCTCACCATATTTTATTACTATAAAATCTAATTATTCTTTAGCTAGTTCACCTTCCTTATATGAGATATGAGTCTAAAGTAAGACAATTAGCATTCTTATCCCATACATCATTCGTCTGGTAAGTATCAAACTCAATTAACCTTTGCTATTGGTTAGTGCATCCCAATACCAAGCTTACAGCAAACTTTCACCGCCAGTTATTAGCCATGTTAACATACTAATAAAAGGATGCCTATTTTAAATAAGCATCCTTAATTACTTAATATATATAATACGAAATTGGATTAATTTTCTCATTATTAGAGTTAATTATCTCAAAATGTATATGTGGTCCAGTTGACCATCCTGTTGAACCAACCTTTGCAATTTGTTGTCCTCCACTGACGCTCTGTCCCTGACTAACTAAAAGCTCTGAATTATGAGCATATAAGCTGCTGATATCTCCATGATCTATAACCACTACATTCCCATATCCATTCATCCAACCTGAGTAAGCTACAGTTCCATCTTTAAGTGAATACACTCCAGCACCATAAGGTGCCCCTATATCAAGAGCTCCATGAAATTCTTTCTCACCTGTGATAGGACTGACTCTTCCTTCAAATTCCTGAGTTATAGGATACCCATTTCCTCCTGTTATTGAAAAAATACTTCCATTTGATACTTGTCCACCACTAGGCACATCTTCATCGCTAGACATAGATCCACCTCTAGATGGTCTACTCTCAGCCTCCATACTCCCAATAGCTGTAATTATTTCATCAAACTCACTTTGCTGCTTCGCTAATATAGCTTCATGTACATCAATATCACTTTCAATTTCAGCTATAAGTGCATTTTTCTCTTGCTTATTATCTTTTACAGTACTCATTTTACTATTAGCAGTTTGCATCATACTTTCAAGATTGCTTTTTTCATTCTTAGCTTGAGTAGTAGTGCTTTCCAGCTCGTCTTGTTTTTCCTTAAATTCATCCATAAGTTCTTTATCATATTTAATCAAACTTCTTATAGCTTCTACTTTTTCAATGAAATCATAAACTCCTTCTGATCCAAATAATATCTCTATGTAACTTTGGGATTGGTTCATATACATAATACGAAGTCTTTCTGCCATCACTTCTTCATTTTTTGCTAAATCAACCTTTAATTTCTCTGATTTAACCTCTAAATTTTTTATCTTCTCATTTGAATTACCTATTTGGGAATTTATCTCCTCAACTTCATGTTCTAACTCATTGATATTTTTTTCTAATTCATGAATATCATTAAGGACATTTTCCTTATTTTTCTCTAATTTTTTTATCTCATTCTTGCCATTATTGATTTTCTGTTCAATATTATTGGACTTATTTTTCATATTGTTAATATCATTTGCTAGCACATTTCCTGTCGCTAGGTTGCTACATAGTATCAATGCTATTATAATTTTAGTTTTATTATTCATAAAAACTCCCTTCAAGTTATAATGCTTGTCTACTTATTTTTTATGTCATTTTACCAACCTAAACACTTTTTGTCAACTTTTAATTCAATTTAACTTTTTTATGTAAAGGATCCAATTTATTAATTTTTTTATTGCTTTCTCTGTTAACTAACCATATACCTATACATACACATATTAATGCTATGGCATTTTTTAATTCCCATATATTCTCATGTAAAAATATAGCTGATAATATTGAACCAAATATAGGTGTTAAAAAATTAAAAACAGCTACAGTTCCTACGTTGTTATACTTTAAGAGAATTGTCCACAATGAAAATGCAATGGAGGAAAGCATTGCAAGGTATATAAGTAAGCTTGTGGATTTTATAGTAAATCCTGATATAGAACCATTAAAACCGTAACCTAATCCAATAAGTACAGCTCCTCCTATGAATAATTGATATCCCGTTACTACCACTGAATCCATAGACTGTGTAAGTTTCTTACCATAAATAGATGATGCAGATAGTATTAATGCAGAAATCAAAATTGCTCCTTCACCTTTTATGGTAAAAGAAGAACCCAGTAACTGCGAATCGAAATTAACAATGATTACACCTATAAATCCTATAATACACCCTAAGGTCTTTTTTAAATTTAATTTATCATTTATGTATATATAATGAGCTATTATAACGCTAAAAAAAGCTCCTGTTCCACTCAGGATAGAACCCTTTGCACCGCTAATATAAGCTAATCCTAAATAAAAAAATATGTATTGTAAGCAGGTTTGTGTAATTCCCAGTAATGCTATTTGCCCTAGTTGTCTTTTATTAAACTTAAAAAGTTCTTTTTTACTTAATAATGCTATAAAAAGTACTATTAAACCTGCCAAAAAAAATCTATACCCTGCAAATACTAATTTAGAAGGTATATCCTCTGAAGCAATGTTAAATACTTCATATCCACTTTTTACTGCTGGAAAGGCACTTCCCCATAACATACAACACATAGTTGCAAATATGTATATTACTTTTTTCTTCATAAAAAACTCTCTAGTATTCATTTATATTCTCCTATTGTCAATATATTTCACTATTAAATATATCACTAAATTAGCGATTTATAAATATATGCTATTCATAAATTCCTTTATCTTAACATACATTTTGATAATTCATTTTTACGCAATTTATCTTTGGCGATTTATGTATCTAGTTATGCTGTTTTATATCCTCCTTCTAAAAGTTGAATAATTAGTTTGGATGTATACTCTATCAACATCTATTAAAACAAAAATATCGACACTACTATAGTATCGATATTTCAATTACAACGATATTTTTTTTTCATCTAGGTGTAAAGGGGCATAGATGGGAGAAGATTTTAAAAGCACTTTTTAGTTTCATCAATTTAAAATTACTTTTTAATTTTATCTACTACTTTGCTCCATTTACATCCTACTTACTGGTTAATAATAATTATGAAGTAAGTTTTCTAGTTTCTGACTCTTCAAAAAACAATCTAACAAGATGAATTTCTTAACTTAATTGCTTTTTCTCAAAATTATGCATCTAGTATAAATATTATTTTTCAGTTAGTTTATTTCCACACAACACCAATTTCCTCAAATGAAATTCTACTTTCCTCTAATTCCTCTACATCATTAGTTCCTATTAATTGAATTTCATCTTTACTTAATATAATATCTCCAGATTTTTGATTAATTTTTCGCTTAAAAATTGTTTTTAACAACTCAGTTTGTTCTGGAGACATATCATAATATTCTCTCCATTCTTCTATTGATCTATCAAAATCCATTAGTTGTCTTTCTAATAAAAACATTCCATTGTCATACATATCTTCAATAGAATCTATTGTTAAAAGATTTTCTCCTACTCCCCAAAATGCTGTGGTAATAATGGGCATTATCTTTCCTTCTACATCTTCTAATAAATATTGCAATGCCTCTTGCTCACCAAGACTCATTATCTCTTTTGGTGCCCCTGCAAAATATTCCTTAGCTTGCTTGGCATTATTTATTATTTTAATTCTATCACTATTATCATTACGAAATACACCTACACAATATTCTGAATGAAAAGTTATAGTTCCTCGTACCCCTTCACTATCTTGAATATTGTAATTTATCCCATCCCATGAATGTTCATTTGATAATTCAGGATAATGTGCTACCATAATTGCATGAGCTATTGATGCCAATATACATCCTTGCCATAACTTCTCCCTTTTCCAACTTATTTCATTAATCTTATTAGGCATAACATTCTCACCTCTATTTATTTCACTTATCTATATTTTCTTTTCTTAATAAAACTTGGCATTACTGTAGCTATTTGAGCACCTTTAGCTTTAGGGTCAATATTATCTAATTGGTCATTCATTTTGTAGAGGTTTTACCCCTCTTTAGCTTTTACTAGGCTTAACAAGTACCTTTTCGGACAAATCTGATTTAACAACCTCTTTATTCATTTTCATGTTTTCTTGTATTATATTTCTTTTTTGAGCTTCAGTAAAATCTTTACCTGGACCAACCCTGAAGCTGTGCATATGGTCTAGCACAGCTATCTCATTTGGCAGAGCCCATCTTTTTATCTTTCAGCCATTAAAGCTAACTTTTTCAATATCTACTACTATTTTATCACTATAAAAATTAATGAACTAGCCTAATTATGTTTCAGCTAATTCATTTTAATCGATTGTCACTATCACGCTTAATATTAGCAGTTAATATTATTACCATTCTTATTGATTTATCTTATCATTTATAAATGGGCTAATTTTACAGTAAGTTATATATTAGCTTTAAATCGAGATTCTAATCTACTCTCCCGTAATTTTACAACTTAAACTAAATCCTGATTCAACAATAGTATTATATGCAAAATTTAAAAATTCTTCTGCCTTCTCAGTAATATCATATTTTGCATATATCATTATTTCTATATTTCTATCTTTTGCCTCTGGATAACTCTCATATACTTCTCCGCTTTCGATAAAACCTAAGTACGAATTTATCTTATCTTGAAGCATTATTAAATGTTCATATTCATTGCTCCAATCTAAATGATCAAAAATTCCTAGAATTACATTACCATTCTCTTTATCTATACCTATATCATCAACTTTATCTTTATCAATTATTGACATTATTTCACCTTTATTCCCTTCTTATTATCTCAATCTTTGTTGATGGTATTTCTATTCCCTCTATAAATAGTGGCTTACCTTTACCAGCAACAATTCCTCTATCTGTTGACGTGCTATCTTTTGATTTTTAGTTAATGGTGCTATTGGTGATGCTTTTACTTTTTATCGTAATTTGTTCAACAACATCATAAGCATTTTCTTTCATTTTTTCTAATGCCCCTGTCTCAAATTCTCTTTCATTAACTTTATTCTGTTTTAATATGTAGCTTTAGTTACCTCTCAATATCAACTTTATTAATCTTATCCAAAACTTTTTCTTTAAGTATTTCATCAGAATCATCTATATTCTTAATAAACTCATTATAAAATTTCAATATTTTTCAATTATGGATTTTAACATTTTAATACATAACACTATTCTATTATTATAAAAAATAATGAACCAGCCTACTTAAATTTCAGCTGGTTCATTTAATCTTTTAACTGCATTATTACAATTATGCAGTGATTCTTGTAATGTATTTTTCTACATCAGTACTCTTTTCTAAAATAATTATATATATCGTAATCTAAATTTACATTTTTTCAGCAAAAATCTCGCCAATTTTGCAATAAGCTTTAAAATGAATGAGTTATTTTTCGGTGTTATCTATTATTTTAAATTTTTAGTTTATAGTAATTTGTACTTAGCTATAAACTACCCTATTATATAAATTCAAATTCTTTTATGTTCTGAAATCTTATATTTTTTAGTTTTGCTTGCTCCAATGTATTCTTAACTCTCTCAGTTACAATCACTACACCAAACCAATTTTTGAAAAAGAATACATCTGAACCATCCCATTCATTAAGATTTATGCTTAGCCCATGTACATTACTTTTGCTAGCAGAACTAAACTTATTACACTGCTCACATTTTTCAACTAATGTGCTATCTTTATTTCTTAAATATCCACATCTTCCATTTACAATCATTTCTTTTAACCCACTAACATCTAGTTGTACTGGGTTACCCTTATTATCATAACAACCAAGCATATCGATATCTTCAACATTAAATCCAGAGGCATTCATTCCTTTTAGTATATTATGTACCTTAGTATTAATAATTGTATATTGAGGAACTTGATAAATATCTGCTTCTTTCTTACCTTCAAAATATACAGTAAGCTTTGATGTTCGTTTTATCTTTCTCCCTCCACATAAGTTGCATACTTCAACTTCATATTTATTATTTTTATATATTGCTTCTGCATATCCCCCTTCATAATCCTCATTTAGAATGTAAAACTCTTGTTGCAAAATCTTCATCTCCTTTAACATTTATTTTTACTTAGAATTTGCTCTATATTGCTCTATTCCTGCCTTTTTAGCCATAATATCTAGTTGGTTTCGTATATCTTGTAGTCCAGCTTCTGGGTTTTGTTTCGTCCATTTTTTCCATATACTATTCCAATTATCTCCTAGTGGGCTATTATTTGTGTGTATTCCATTGTTAGCTTTTAACCTATGAGTTCCTTTATCTAAATCAAAATAATATTCGCCACTATTTATGTCTTCTATTCCATGTTCTTTAAACCAATCATGATATTGTTCAGGTAATCCATGGTGAACCTCTCCAACTGGGTCAGTTCCTGTATACTCCTTCCACTTAGTCCTTTGTATTTCAGTTCTACTAGTTTTAGCCGCTCCCTCAATAGCATTTCCCTTCTTATGCCCAAACAACTGCAGGTTAATTCCCTTTTCAAAAAGACTCGATTTTTTAGGTGTTAGGCTTATACGATCCCCAGTACTATACCCTAAACTCTTAGGGGATTTTATAACTCCTTGATTTTCTATAGGTAGTTTAGTGTTAAGGCTTTGTGGAGTGTTTTTTAGTCCACCAAACATACTTCCAGAACTTGGTTTTACAGCAGATACAAGCTTTGAAATATTTTTCATAACAGCCTTAGCATCTTGTACTGCTTGTTTTTTGAAACTGGCTGTTACTTCTTTAAATACCATTTTTGCTTTTGGTATTACTATTTTTTCCATACCATATTGGAAAACTTGAGAACCTGCTTCAGCTGCCCCATATTTTACGCCTTCACTTATTGCTTTGGGTACATTTATGTCTCCGCCGTTGTATATTATGTCACCTATTAAGCTATCTACCATTGCAAAGGCTGTCATTCCTGCTATCATTGACACTGCATTTAAGCCGGCATTCATAACATAATATCCGTATCCATATGCAAAAGTTGCTCCTGCTAAGGCTCCTACTCCCGCTGATTTTAGATAGGATTTTACACCTCTGTTGATTTTTCCGTCATCCATATAGTCAGCTACTAAATTAAGTCCAGCACCTGCTACTGCTCCAATTACTCCTCCTATCACATGCCATGCTATGTGTCCCGTTGGGTCATAATATTCTATTGGATTGTTATGACAGTAAGTATATAGATTTAAACTTAATGGATCTTCATCTTTTCCTCTATAGGTATCTTCTTGCATAAATCTTGCTGTTACAGGATCATACATTCTAGCTTTTAAATAGTACTTGCCAGTTTCACTATCATATTCATAGCCTGAATATCTATATGGATTATCTATAGAGCCTGTTTCCTCTAAAATGTTTCCAAAGGCATCATAATAATAGCTCGCTAATATATCTCCATTACTATTTAAAAGTTTTGTTACATCACTATGACCATTATACATATAGTAAGCAGTTATATCACTATCTTTTTCATTTATAGTTCTGCTTATTAAACTTGTTCCCCAAACATTTCTTGCTAACTCTTGTCCATCTTTATCTGTTTCTAATATAACATTATCTCCCTCATATAGGTAGTTTGTTATATTACCTTCTATGTCTTTTAGTACTCTTAAACCTTCAGCATCATATCCATTTTTAGCTATAGTTTTGTTATCTTTTCTAACTTCTATTAGCTGATTAAATAGATCATATTTATAATCTATTTGCTCCTCATTTAAAGAACTTATAATTCTTGCCCCTATTAATAATTCAGATGGCTCTATATTAGTTGTTTTTTCAGCTATTTGATTTCCATTATTATCATACTTAAAGTATTTTTCTGAAACAACTATATCATTTTGACTTGAAATTATAGATAACAGCCTATTTTGCCCATTATATATATATCTGTTTAAAAGAGTTAAATCTTTATCTATGACTTTTTCCGTTTCTCTATTTCCTGCCAAATCATAGGTATAAGATGTTGTTTTTCCTATTGGTTCTTTTACTGAGAACAATCGATTTAGGTTATCATAGGTATATAGCGTTGTTCCTTTTTCATCATGTTTACCTATCATATTTCCTGCATTGTCGTAGGTATAGCTAAAGGATTCTAAAATCTCACCAACCTTTTTAGTATTTGTAAGATTTTTTAATCGATTATTTCTAAGATAATCATATTCTTCCTTTGATCCATCGGGATATATAGTACACTTTTTATTTCCATTTTCATAGTATTCATAGCTAGTTGTCTCACCATTTGATATTACAGTCTTAAGCCTATTTGCACTATCATAAACTTTTTTTACTGCGTTTCCTTTTGGATCAGTGGTTACCTCTGCTCTTTCACCACTAGGAAGTCCTTCTAGTGAATCATATATAAATGTACTTCTGCCAAATTCAGGTACTTCTTTTGATATTGTTCTATTTAAAAAGTCATATTCTCTTTTTATTGTACCTTTATTATCTGCAACAGTTAATTGATTACCATTGTTGTCATAGGTGTATGATATATTTATATCTTCTATTGTTTCTAAAATTTTTCTTCCATGTATATCATAACTATATGAAGTAATCTTTCCATTTTTATCTTTTTTGCTTTTTACATTTCCATCACAGTAATAAGTATAACTTTCTATCTTACTATTAAATTCATTGTCTACATCTATTCCATTTGGATCTATTATTTTTGTAAGCTTATTAGCAATATTATATTCATAGGTAGTTCTGTTACCTTTTCCATCTGTTTGAGATGCTTTATTGCCATTGTTATCATAAGTATAGCTTGTAATATTTCTATTTGCATCTATTACTTCTGTTAACCTATTTAATTCGTCATATCTAAATTCTGTAATGTTTCCATTTCCATCTGTCTTAGATTCAATATTACCTCTATCATCATAAGCTTGCTTAGTAATATTTCCAGCTGCATCAGTGGTAGATATGAGTCTATTAGCTTTATCATACTCAAAAGCATTTACATTATTTAAAGCATCATAAGATTTATATTGAAGATTGTTTTCTTTATATTCTAATCTCTCAATAATATTTCCTAATCCATCTTTTCTTTCAATCAATCTTCCAAATGCATCATAGGTATTAGATTTTACATTTCCTAACCAATCAATTTCTTTAGTTATATTACCATCTTCATCATACTCATATCTAGTTTCATAAGAAGCAGAATTATTACTTGTATTTCCATCTGATATAGATTTTGAAATTACTCTATTAAGTCCATCGTAAGTATACTCTGTAACATTACCTTTTCCATCTACCTCAAATCTCTTATTGCCATTCTTATCATAGCTAGTTTTAGTAGTTATGATTTCACTATTGTCTTCTTTAGATTGAGAATTTGATAATGGTCTTCCCTCTGTATCATAGGTCATTACATTTATTTTACCTGTGCTGTCTTTTCTATAAACATTATTTCCATCTAAGTCATATTGATACAGTACTACATTTTCTTCTATTGAGCTGTCACCATTAATTATAGCTTTTCTAATTTTGCCAAAGATATTGTATTCAATATTTGAAACAACATTACCATTTCCATCTATTTTACTTGTAAGATTTCCTTTTAGATTATAAGTGTTTTTCTCTAATTCTTTTTCTTCCAAAGTATTAGATATGGATTTTTTAGATAATACTTTTCCTTCTCCATTATAGCTATAAACTATACTATTTCCTTTAGCATCTGTTTCTTTAATTAAATTTTTTAAGCCATCATATTTATACTTCTTAGAAAACTCAAGTCCATTTTCTTTTGAAACAGGATCTAATTCTTCCTGAAGCATATTACCTAAGTTATATCTAAATTCTTTTCCATAAGCATTTCTAATTTTTTCTTCTTTAGATTCTCCTTCTGCATTTTTATAAGCTAGTCCATCAACTTCTTTTATTACATTATCACAGACATCATACATATAAGCTTTTATTACTATATATTGTGATCCCATTAATTTTTCTTCTGTAACTACTCTTCCTCTGCTGTCATAAGTATACTTTGTTTTAGAAGTTGATACCTTATCTTTAGGAGTAGTTTTCTCTATAAGTCTTCCCATTGTATCATAGACATAATTCGTGATCTCATCTTTAGCATTTGTTTCGCTTAATAACAGCCCTTTATTATCGTAAGAATACCTTTTTACATTTCCATTGTAATCTGTTTCACTTTCAATCTGATCTAAGCTATTATAAGTTATGTGTTTAGCTGCTTCTACTTTATTTCCATTTTCATCTACTAAAGTTTTACTCTCTGATATTTTTCTATTTTTGTTATCATAGGAATAGGTAATTTTATTTCCGCTAGCACTGGTTTCTGATATAAGGTTTCCATTTTTGTCATATTCATACTCAGTCATAATATCCATAAGTGTCTTATCACTTATATCATTGCCATAAATATCACACTTTTTAATATACTCATATTTTTTGAAAGGTAATCCAAGCTTATTATTAGCATATCCAATAATGATAAAGTCTCCTTCATTTTCTATATAGCTAAATTCTTTTGATAGGTTGTTATCTTTATCATATTCATATTCTTTTCCTCTACCTTCGTTATCATATTCTGCCTTTAACATTCCATCTTTAAAATACTCATAGTTCTTTTCAAAGATTTCCTCAGGTATTTCTCCTGAAAATACTAGGTCTTTTCCCATGGTTTCTTTTATTAGATTACCATTTCTGTCATATTCAAATCCCTTGTATATATATTTTACATCACCATCTTCATCTTCAAGTGCTTCATATCTAGAACTAATTTTGTTTAATCCATTATATTTATAGTAACTTGTATTTCCTCTTGCATCTCTTTCATAGGATATATTACCTAAAGCATCATAGCTCTTTGCATAGGCAGTTCCATCTGAATTTATAACTTTTACTTCCCTATCTTTATAATCTGTAATTACATAGGTTTTTATATAGTTATTTTCATCAAGGTAATTTTTAATAGCTTTTTTAGTACCTATGCCTTTTACTGTATTGACAATTTCATATTCATATTCTTCCAATAAAACAGCATTTACATCTTCACTTTCCTTTATATACTTTTTAATTGGTCTATTTACACTATCATATTCATAGATATATATAACTCCACTTGGCAGCTTTTCATATATTTTATTTCCATAGATATCATAATCGTATGTTGTTTGGTTATTTTCTTCATCTATAATAGTTTTTATATTCCCATTGTTATGATAGGTATATCTTACTCCATGATCTCCATTATAAGCATGGGAATCAATATTATCTAGTGAAGCATTATAAAGATTTGGTGAAACCTCTTTTACTTTTCTTCCTAAAGAATCATAAACTATTCTTGTAGTTTCTTCTCCACCTTTAACAATACTTCTTTCTAAATTTCCTTTATTATCATAGGTAAATTCTTTTTCTATTCCTTTTGCTGATTCAGACTTAATCATAAATCCAAGGTCATTATAAGTATTTTCTACAGTTTTATTTTCAGGATTTGTTATAGATTTTTTATTACCATATCTATCGTAAGTATAAACTTCAACTCCGCTTTCCGGATTTTTTACACTTTTAACTAATCCTTTCAATTTGCATCCATCATTAATGGGGTCATTTGCATCATAATACTCATAAGTTGTTATTGCTTCTTCATTATTGTCATTTGGATTTACTTTTTCTATTTTCTTTGTTAAGTTTTTCTTTTCTTTATCATATTCATAGGAAATATTACGTACAACTGTCATGTCAGCTTCTTTAATAACTTCTTTTACAATATTATTTTTCTCATCATATTCTCTTTCAGTTACAGTTAAATCTGGATTTACCTCTTTTATAATATTTCCTTTTTTATCCCGTGTATAAGAAGTAACATTTCCCAATTTGTCAAACTTTTTAACTACCTCTTCAACTTCACTTACCCCTTCATCATTAGCATCATACTCCATTATGGTTATTCTGCCTTCTGGGTCTGTCTCCGCTGCTAAAAATAAACTTATATTATAAAGCTGTTTTGTTATTCTTCCCTTGGAATCTTTAATTTCTAAAACTCTATTTTTATTATCATAGTTATAAGTTGACTTATTTCCGTAGTTATCTGTTTTTTCTTTTACTTTACCTTTATTATCCGTACTATCAAAATATGTAATAGCTTCTATAGTTTTTCCTGCTTCAATTACTTCTGATAGCTTTTTATTAGCGTCATATTTATATTCATATAATGTGTTCCCATTAAAATCCACCACACTAGAAAGTAATTTATTTGAGTTATAGTTATATTGAACTATTCTCTTTATGGTTCCATTTACAGTTTCAAAAACTTTTACTAAATTTCCATCTTTATATTCAAACTCATAAATTTTTCCTAGTAAGTTGTCAATTTTTTTCACAGTTCTATCACTATTATAGTGAATTCTTAATGCATTATCATTTTTATCTTTTATAAATGATAATAACCCGCTGGCTGTATACCCATATCTGCTTTGATTTCTACCTATAAGTTCATGAGTTCCATCACTATTTTTAATAAGTTCATTTCTGTTATCGATAGGTATATATTTTCCACTTTCTTCCCTAAAGCTTTGTACACTTCCATCAGGCAGTGTTATGGTTTTACCTTTAACTTCATATTTTGCTTCTATATCCTTTATTTCCGATTCAAAGCTTAATCTCCATCCATTTCCTAAAGAACCTTTAGTTGTACTTTCATTGGAATTATAAGTTCTTTCTAAATTTACTTCTAAACTAGGAAGTTCTATTTTTATATCTTCGAAAGTTTTAGAATAGTTTCCAGTAATACCTGTTTGACCTTCTTGTCCTAAAAGTTTTTTAATTTGATATTGATAATCTGTAATAAATTTATTTACTGGTTTTTTAAAATCCTCATAATTGCTTCCACCACTACCTATACCTATAAGATCATCCATAGATTCAGTAATATCTTCCGCAAATATAGGTTCATATTTAACAGTAGAGTTATTTGATATTTTATCTCCACTTCCTTGAACTTTATTGTTTTCATAAACATATGGACCATCTGAAGCTCCCCAATAGTTATGGGTTGCATCTATTATTCTCTCAATGCTGGTCAAACCTATCCCAGAATTATTTTTAAATGAGTTGTACGTAATAGTGGCACTTTTAATTTCGCTATTAGACCAAACACCATATTCATTATTATGAATTTTATTATATTGTATTTTAACTTGTCCATTATTGATGCCAATTCCTTTACCACAATTTGTTATAATAGATGAATATATCTCTAAAAGTTTATTAGTATTTGACATGACCCCATTATATTTACAATTTGAAATCTTTGAACCTGAAATAGTAACTTTACTATTTCCTAATATATATATACCATTTTGAGATTCATTATCTATTGATTTATTTCCAGTGATAGTAACACCATCTATGTTTATATCTTTTATATTATTGTTACTTACATATACTCCATACTCTTCAAAGTTGGATATTTGTGAATCATTGTATAAAAGTAAATTAGCATTTTTATTATCTATATAGATTCCTGACTTACAATTTTCAATTTTTACTCTTTCTAAATCAATGTTTGTAGACAAATTTTTGCTATCACTAACAAAATGATATATACCATCTTCTTTTACATTGTTTATCTTTACAACAAATGCTTTAATACTATTTGTTGTAACTATTCCATACCTAGCATTAAATATATTTGAATTAGTGATTGTCATTTCATTGCTATAATTTAGAAGCCCGTAATCATCCGTTGTTTGTAGTGTACTATCGTTAATATGCATTGTTTTATAATTCTTAACTAATGAGCTACTTCCACCTGAGCGATATAATTGTGTATTTTTTAATACTGTTGTTCCTGCATTTTCAAGCATAGGTATAATTTCATCTTTTGTACTTTGCCCTCCATATTTAATTACTGAATTCTCAGAGATAAAATTACCACCTGTATAAACAAGAATGCCTTTAAAAAATCCATCAGTTACATTTTTAATTGGAATATGTCCTACATAATCAGGATTAGGCTTTCCTATAATTGTCTTTCCCTCTGCATTTAATGAGGTTATAACAACCTTATCAGTAGACTTTCCCTCTAAAGATAAACTTCCTAGCACCTTTATATCTCCAATAGCATTAATCTTTGTACCTTCTGTTATTTTTACTGATTTTTTTCTATTAACTGCTAAAACACTATTTACTACATAATTATATTTACCTTTAGAAATAGTTGTATTTATATTTAATGCACCATCTATTAAAATACCATCTATGGTGTTGTCACTTATTACATTGGTACTGTCTTTTGGATTTATAGTTTTAAATAAATCTGTATTATTTTCTTTAATAGAGGTTATATTTATTTTTATAGCTGCTCCTATACCGTTTCGAACTATATTGGCATCTGTCATCTTATTATTTTTAATTGTATTTTTAGTTAAAAGAATATTAGATAAATAATTTGCAGTTATATCTATTCCTGAACCACTATTATTTTCTATAATATTGTTGTCTACTTCTATTTTTCTACCAGTGTTAACTGATAAAATTTGATGCCTTTGAATAATATTAATAGCTGTAGAACTATTTTTAATGGTATTTCTTGATATCTTCATAATTTTACTGCTTTGAGACTTATTATTTAATTCAATGATATCTATGCCATTTCCTTGTAAAGTATTTCCTTCAATTAAAACAGCTCCTAAGCTATTGCTAAGAACTATACCACTTTCAAAATCATAAAGTTCATTATTTTTTAAATTTATATCTTTGTCACCTTTTATTGCAATTCCAGTATAAACCTTACCAATGTATTCACTGTCTTTATATTTACTTTTGTCATAGAGCTTAGAATTTTCTAAGGATAATCTTCCTTCAATATCTAAGAATCTTTTACTTGAATATGCTCTTACATTCTGTCTTTCTACATAAAAATTAGTATAACTAGCATCTAGAGTCCCTGTGCTCTTAACTCTTATTCCAAAATGTTCACTTATATCAGTGTCCATCCTTTTATCAGTAAAAGTAATTTGTTTACCACTTGAGGAACTGCATTTTGATATCAATTTACCCTTTACTTCTATTCCACTGGTAGAGTCTATATCACTGTTTGAGTTATCTTGCGTAAACTCTATTCTTGCCCCTTCCTCAATAGTTACTGTAGCATTTTCTGCAATTTCTACTACCTCGGATATCTTTATTACATCTCCAGCTTTCCACACTTCATCCTCAGTTATAATCCTTCGACTTTCTTTGTAGAACTTTAAAGATAGTGCAATTGCCCCTGAACCAGTTTCATCTCCAGATAGTTCTCCATTAGTCATATATTCTGGTTCACCAGCTCTTGTTGTATCCGATAATAGCCAATATTTGATTTGATAACCATAGTTATTTCCACTTAATTTAACCCGTATAGCCTTTATAGGGTATCCATCTACTCCGGCAAGTTCATTGTTCTCTTTCCATTCACTCCATCTTTCATTATAATAAACTTGATATTCTATCCCCATTCCTGGATAATTCTTTAAAGTTTTAGGGCTTAATCTTAAATTGACTTTCTCAATTTGGGAACCTTCTTGAAAACCCATAATTCCATCTACAGAATATGCCTTCTGACCATTTTTACCAAATAGCGCCACTTCAATTTCTGGGCTTTCATGTGAAGTCCCTTCATTAGGAGCTGCATATAATTTTATATTTTTTGAATTAATAGGTTTTTCATGGTTATTTAAAGATGTATCACTAAGTTCCTTTTTTATATCTTCAGTTTTAGTTTCTTCCTTTTCACCAGGCTCCTTATTTTCATCCAATAATTTCTTTTCATCTAATTCTTTATGTTCATCTTTTTTTAATTCTGATTTTTCTTCCTCGACTATAGTTTCATTATTTTCTATATTTATATTTTCATTATATATTTCATCAGAATTTAAATTTTCTTCTACTTCAGGCTTAGTTGTTTTAAAGGATTTTTTTTCACTCCATTCACTATATAAATCATTATTTTTATACCTTAATCTATAGGTATAATTTTCTTCTGGCACTACACCTTTGTGAAAATAAAAATCTTTCTTTCCAACTTGCAGTATAGTTCCGTTTATTTCTAACTCATAATCAAAATCTATAGACTCCTGCCATCTTATTCTTATTAGATAAGGAGATATCTCTTCTATATCTTTTATTTCCGGACTGTTAAAAATTTCATTTTTTGAAGTTAAAGGATCTTTCTCTAATTCTTCAATTAGAGATCTTTCTGTAGAATCTTTAATTAAAGTTTCATTATGAAGTTTTTCCTCTTCAAGTCTCTTATTTTCTTCTATTTTTTTTAATTCTAATTCTTTTTCTGTATCTTTATTATTTTCTTTATCATTACTAGTTTTTTTTATAATAGTAGCTAAACTACTAATTAAATTAGGTGATATTTTAATATACTCACTTGTCATAGCTAATACTTCTTGGCTATATGAAAATATCATAATAAATGTTAATAAAACCGCTATGATCCTCTTATGCTTATCTATCATACTTCCTCCTCAAATTTAATAATTATATTAAAATCTATATAACCGCTATATAAAAACACATGTTAAAATAACTACAATTTTTATTTAAAAGTAATCCATCTTTCGAGAGAATAAAGCTTATTATTACTCCCGAAAGATGAATTTAATCGATAACTTTATATCTTTTAATTAAAAATTGATTCTATGAATTATTTTATGTTTAAAATATACTCTACCATTTGTTCTGTTATAATACCTTCTCCCCCGAGAATCGTCACTGATATATTATTTTTAATATCTTTGATATATTGTTCTGCATTGTTTAAATTTTTATCATCAATAAGAACTAGTGGTGCTGATCTTCTTGCAGCATATATACTTCCAGCGCCAGCATCTGCAAAATTAAGTCCTGTAGTTAATACTATCTCCTTTGGACTAGGTTTAAATTTAATGTTTATATTTTTGCAGGTTTCATATCTGTTATTACCGCTAATTCTCTCAAAGTCTTTATCCGTATAATTTAATTTTGCTTTTATTGTATTAATAACAGTATTAGATACTGCTCCTTCCCCTCCAACAATATAAATCTTTGAAGGCTTAATACTTTCAATATAGGATAAAAGTTGTGAATTAATATTGTCTTTATTAGTAAAAACTATAGGCCAATTATTTTCTGCTGCTATAGGAGAGATACTTAAAGCATCGGCAAATCCCATTCCATCAGTAAGCACAATTGGTGTATTATATTTTGCATATACTTCTTTTACTATGTGATAATTGGTAATAAATCTATCTGCTCCACTTAATCTCATAATTTTAAAATTCTTTGAGCAATTTTCTCTTAAATACCCAATAAATTCATCACTTATTAGACTATCTCCACCAATAATATAAACTTTTGCATCCTTCTTAACTCTATCTTTAATAAAGTCAAAGAACTCTTTTGATGTAGGGTCTTTATGATAATCTTTATTTGTGTAAAGTATAGGTGCATTAATTTTTTTCGCAAGTACAGAGGAAGATATTATTCCTGAAGAGTCAGCACCATTAGCTATAACTATATTTTCTATTTCATCTTTATAAGCTTTTTTAGCTATCTCTACAGAAGTATCAATTCTATCTTTTCCAGCTATTCTTTGTTTGAAGCTGATTGGTTTAACCTCTCCACCTTCTTCACCACTTCCTGAACCACCTTCTGTTCCTTCATCTGTTTCATCATCATCATCCACATATGTATAATCATCACCTATTAATTCTGTATTAGGATAATAAAATTCCAAAATTTCTTTATACTCTTTTCCTTCTTTTGCTCTATTTATTGCTCCTTCTACACTTAGACCTACACCGTGACCGATACCTTTTCCTTTAAAAGTATACAAATCTTTATTATTACTTTTACTTACAGTTACATCAAAATAAGTACTTAAAAAACTTCCATTAAGACTATGTGGAAAGAATTTTAATAACTCTTCTCCGGTAAGATTTAAAACTTTTTCATTGTTATTTACATCTTTATACCTTATATTTAAAGATTTGATTCTCCCACTAGGATATTTCTCAATGGTATTTAAATCTATTTGTAAAAATTCTTTCACATTTAATTCTTTATATTTGGTAGTTAAGATATTATTTAGCTCATCATAACTTAAAGAGCTATTCCATTCTTCAGTATCATATGTATCCTTTTGATTTTTTAAATATGGTATATCTTCACCAGTAACATTAACTAGCTCTTCTGTTTGTCCACCATTGCTTAAGCAATAATAATCCCTTAAATATCCACCTTTAAATAATTTATCATTATCATTTTGTAAATATTGAAGTTTTGATATTTGGGTCATTTCATCATATACTTCTGTTAATTTATCGTTTTCATCTATTAAATATGGAAATATACCACTTTCAATATCTGTCATATCACTATCTTTAAAGATACTAAATATTCCACTATTTATATTTGACTCTGCAAAAGTTCTTGCAATGATTGCCTCTGCTCTTATTACTTCTTTGCTAGTCTCTTTACTGAGGGTATTAATATTTGAGAATATATGCATTTGTGGCAATACTTTTCTTACATATTGATCAATATTCATTTCATTGATAATTGTCATAGATTTATCAGTACCATCTTTAAAATATAAATTTCCGAACATATTGCCATAAAAGGGTTTGTCCACTAAAGTTATGTAACCTTTTTCACTTTCGCCTATTAAGGTTATAGTATTTTGATTTTCTAATAATATTTCTTCATTTTCTAATATATCAAAACTAGAATTTTTACTTTTAATAGTATATTCACTATTACTTTTTAATTTTTTATCACTTCCTTTTATAGCATAATCATTACTTACTTTAATTACTATTTGATTTATATCTTTTAAGTTTTCTAGTTTTATATTAATTTTATTTTGCTTTGATGAAGTACTAAGCTCTTTATTACTTTTCCCATAAACAATAATGTTATTGTTTAATAAAAAAAAGCTTACTAACAATATTATTAATAAGTTTTTTCTTTTAATCTTTTTCACTTTTTCACCTCCAAATATATGATAAAATGCCAAAATATATTCTATTATATATTTTATATAAATTCAACTATTTTTTGAATAATATTTAATATTATTTTAATTTATTCAAAATTATTGAAAAAATAACCATATTTTAAAAATAAAAAAGTCTAATAACATAAGTTATTAGACTTTTTTATCGAAATTAATCGATACACCGCATAAGTATAACTGTTCCACTATCAAAGGTTAAGGATACTTCTTCTTCAATAAATTCATTTGACAATGTTAAATTATCACTTAAACTTAAATAATATGAATTAAGTTCATATTTTGCACCTTTTATAGTTAGATTTTTTACATCCTCTTTAAAGGCTATTAAAGAAAAACATTCTCCTTTTTTCCCTCTAATGATAGTAGGGGTATTTATCATTGTAATGCTATTATTCTCATCTACTATAGAAGCTTTTATATTTTTTTCTAGCGCTTTATATAATACGCATAGATTCCCAAGAAAATGATCCATTCTACTTCCTGTACAACCTAGAAATACTATGTCTTCAGCTTTAAGATCTATAGCCATGTTTAGGGCAAGTTCTGTATCAGTAAAATCCTTTTCACTTGGAACAGTTAAAATTTCTGTTTTATCTTTAAAATAATTTAGTACCTCTTTATCAATTGAGTCAAAGTCCCCTAATAGAATTTTAGGAATTATTCTATATTTATACAGACAATTTGCTCCACTATCTGCTGCTATTATTTCATAGCCTTTTTCAATATAGATATTTAATATCTCCTCACTTGGAGCTTTTCCTCCAGATACTATTGCTATTTTCATACTAAATTCCTTCTTTTAAAAGTTTAATATTTTTTTCTATTTCATTGTTTTTAAACACTGCTGAACCTGCAACTATTACATTTGCACCAGCATCTACCACAGTTTTTATATTTGCTGCATCTATTCCGCCATCAACCTGTATCATCAATTCTTTATTACAGTTTTCTGCTAAGACTTTAACTTCTCTTATTTTCTCACCACAGTAATCTATATACTTTTGTCCTCCAAATCCAGGGTTAACAGACATTATAAGTACCATATCTACCTCTTTGATTAAATGCTTTATACTACTTACTGGTGTAGCTGGATTTAGTGCTATTCCTGCTTTAATACCAAAGCTTTTAATATAGCTTATAGTTCTATCTAAATGTCTATCTGCTTCTGCATGAACAGTTATGATATCTGCTCCAGCATCCACAAACTCTTTAATATATCTAGCTGGCTCCTCTATCATTAGATGAACATCAAAGGTTAACTTTGTATATTTTCTTATAGATTTTATTACTGGAAATCCAAAAGAAATATTAGGTACAAACATCCCATCCATAACATCAATATGAATCATATCTGCTCCATATTTCTCTAAATTCTTTACTGCTTCACCTAAGTTTGCAAAGTCAGCAGATAATATTGAAGGTGATAATTTTATCATTTTCTGTTCCCCCTACTTATAATCTCTTCTAAGGTTTTTATATAAAATTCATATCTACTCTTGTGAATTTCACCTTGTTCAACTGCATTTTTAACACCGCATTTTGGCTCTTTGTAGTGTACACAATTATTAAACTTACAATCATCTCTATATTCATCAAATTCTTTAAAGCAATATTGAAGTTCTTCTTTACTTATAAAATCTAATTCTAAGGATGAAAATCCTGGTGTATCTACTAAAAATCCCTCTTCTACCTCAATAAGCTCGCTATGTCTTGTGGTGTGCTTACCTCTTTTTAGCTTGTCACTGATTTCTCCAGTCTGCATAACTTCTTTTCCAATAAAACTATTTAATATTGTAGATTTACCAACTCCTGAGGGACCACAAAATACACTTATATTATCTTTTATTTTCTCCTTTAGCTTATCTAAGCCTTTATTATTCTTAGCTTCTAAATACAATACTTCGTAACCAGCAGATTCTAATTCATCCTTTATGCTATTTTTATCTTCATCTACTAAATCCATTTTATTAAAGCATACTACTGCTTTTAACCCATTATACTCACATAAAAGTAAAAATTTATTTAGTAAATCCTTATTTAAGTCTGGATGCTTAAAAGCAAAAACTACAAAAGCTTGAGTTACGTTTGCTACTGCCGGTCTTATTAGCTCTGTTTTTCTTTCGTAAATTTTTTCTATAGATACAGAGTCTTTTTCAATGGAAATTTCAACATTATCACCAATCATCGGTGTTAAATTGTTGTATCTAAATTTCCCTCTAGCCTTGCATTTATATAACTCTCCATTTACGTTAACGTAATAAAGTCCACCTATACCTTTAACAATTACTCCATCCATATGTCCTCCAAAACATTACTGTTTATCTTGATTTGGTTCTGTTGGTTTTTCATCTTCTTCTATTTCTTTTGCTTTTACTGTTAATTTTATAGTTTCTCCTTTAACCACCTTAGTGCCAGGTGTTATATTTTGAAATTCAACTATATCATCATCATTTCCTGAAACCTGTACATTTAATTCTAAAGATGCTGCTAAATCTTTAGCGCGCCTTACGGTTTCTCCTGTAAAATCAGGTACTGGTATTTTCTCTGGTTCTGGCTCCTTATATTTGTAATAATTTACACTTATTGTTTCTTGTTCTTTTACCTTTGATCCAGGCGCATGACTTTGATTGAATATTTTTCCATCTTTAGTTATATCATCAGTTATTACTGGTGACTTATCTCCTAAGTTAAGATTTGATACACTAAGTACACTAATTGCCCCGTCTATAGTCATATTTGTTAAATCTGGTACTTTAGTATACTTAATTGAAGAACCTTTACTTACAACTATATCAACAGTATCATCTTTCTTAGCTGAAGCCTCTGGCTGAGGATTTTGTCTTATAACAGTTCCTTCTGCATAGGTTTCATTGTTTTCTTCAGTTATCTTACCTACTCTTAATCCTTTGCCAACTATTTGATTTTGCGCTTCTTCCGAAGATATATTTCGTAAATCTGGAACTTTAATCTCTTCTGGTCCTTCACTTAAAATAACCTTTACTTGAAATTTCTTTTTAACTGGAGTCCCTTCATTAGGTATACATTTTATAATTGTACCTTTTGGTTTATCATTTTTTTCTTCTCCATCTACTATTAATTCAAGCCCTAAATCCTCTAACATTTTTTTCCCTTGCGCTTCAGTTTTTCCTACAATAGCTGGAATTTTTATTTCATTAGATTTACCTGATTTAGGATTAAATATTTTAGAATATATTGTACTTGAAAAAACTCCTAGTATTAATACAAATATAGTAGCAAAAGAAATGATTATCATCTTCTTTTTCTTTTTATCTATACTCTTTGAACTATTTTTTCTCTTCGGCTCTTCATCTTCATCATCAAACTCATCTTCGTCATCAAAGTCTTCATCTTCAAAATCATTTTTTTTATAAGAAGATTTTATTTTATCAACTTGAATAGGGTCCATAACTCTAGTATAATCTTCCTCTATATTAGTGTTTTGTACTATAGTATAATCCTGATTATTTTGTATCTTCCTTAAATCATTTAATATATCTGTAGCAGTTTGATATCTTTTAATAGGATCTTTTTCAATTGCCTTCATTATTAAATTGCTTAAACCAACAGGAACATTATAATTTATTGCACTTGGCGGAATTACTGGTTCTTGAATATGTTTTAAAGCTATTGAAACGGGACTATCACCATCAAAAGGTAACTTACCTGTTGTCATTTCATAAAGCACAATACCAAAAGAGTATATATCTGTTCTAAAATCTACCACTTTTCCCTTTGCTTGCTCTGGTGAAAAATAGTGTGCCGATCCTATAACTTTGCTTGTATGGGTTATAGTATCCGTATTAGAAGCCTTAGCTATTCCAAAGTCAGTAACCTTTACAGTTCCATCCTCTGTCACAAGAATATTGTGAGGTTTTATATCTCTATGAATTATGCCATTTCTATGAGCACATTCTAAGGCCTTTGCAATTTGTATTCCTATAGATATTACTTCCTCATAAGGTAAATTACCTTTCTCATGAATTACTTTCTTTAATGTCTTTCCATTTACAAGCTCCATAACTATATAATTATATTTACCTTCAACACCTACATCGAAAACATTAACTATATTGTTATGAGAAAAGCTTGCTGTTGCTGCAGCTTCTTTTCTAAACTTATCCATAAATTCAAAATTTGTAGTATATTCTTCTTTTAGAATTTTAACAGCTACATATCTATTTAGAAGACGACATTTTGCTTTATATACTACTGCCATGCCACCTTCACCAATTTTTTCAATTAGTTCATATCTACTCCCCAATATGGTTCCAATCATCTCCGCACTCTCCTTTAAATATGATAACTGAGATGTTATCTCTTCCGCCTCTTTCTTTACTTAACTGTATTAATTTTTCACAGCTTTCGCCTTTACAATTAGTAATTATATCATATATTTCTTCCGTAGTTACTTCATTAGTAAGACCATCTGTGCATAGCAATACTTTATCTACACTATCAATATCTAATTTATAAACATCTACCTCTACAGATGGTTTTGTACCAATAGCTCTAGTGATTACATTTTTATTCGGATGATTCACAGCTTCTTCTTCGCTGATTGTTCCATTGTCTAGCAGTTCTTGAACTAAAGAGTGATCTTTTGTAACCTTCACTAAAGAATTATTGCACAATGCATAACATCTGCTATCTCCTACATGCCCAACTAATAATGTATTATCCTTTATATAGCAAACCGTTATGGTAGTTCCCATCCCTCTATAACTTTCATTTAATAGGGCATGTTTATATACATTATGATTTGCTTTATTGATAGCCTCAACTAATGTTTTTTCTGGTTCTTCATCTTTATGTTCTTTTATATATCCTATAACAATTTCTAAAGCAAGTTTACTTGCAACCTCTCCGGCATTATGCCCACCCATACCATCAGCTATACCATAAATAGCCATACTGTCTTCTTCAAAGTATCCAACAAAGTCCTCATTTAAACTTCTTTTGTTTCCAACATCAGACTGTATCCCTATTAATCTCCCCATTCCTATAACTCCTTTTTCTCTAAATAACTTCTTCTAAGTTGTCCACAAGCAGCATTTATGTCTAAGCCCATTTCCTTTCTAACTGTTGTCTCTATTCCATTTTTAATTAATATATTTTTAAATCTATTTACATCTTCTAAATTGGCTTTCTTTAAGCTACTTTCTTTTATTTCGTTTATAGGTATTAAATTAACATGACAAAGCATACCTTTTAAAAATTTTGAAAGCTCCTGTGCATTTTCTATGCTGTCATTAACTCCTCTTACCAATGCATATTCAAAAGTAACTCTTCTATTAGTTTTTTCAATATAATAGTTACAAGCCTCTAATAATTCTTTAATAGAATAAGCCTTAGCAATAGGCATAGTTTGCCTTCTTAATTCATCATTTGGTGCATGAAGTGAAATTGCTAAAGTTATTTGTAGATTTTTATCTGCTAGTTCTTTAATTTTAGGAACAATTCCGCAGGTAGATAAGGTTATATGTCTTTGTCCTATATTTAGACCATATTCTGAATTTACATTCTCTAAAAATTTTATTACATTATCAAAGTTATCTAGTGGTTCCCCACTCCCCATTAAAACTACATTTGAAATTCTGTCACCTAAGCTCTCTTGTGCCTTAATAACTTGACCTAATATCTCTCCACTGGTTAAACTTCTAACTACACCGTCTATAGTGGATGCACAAAACTTACATCCCATTCTACAACCGATTTGAGTAGATACACATATAGAATTCCCATGACTATATTGCATAACTACAGATTCAATTAGATTGTTATCTCTTAATGCAAAAAGATGCTTTCTAGTATCTCCCGCCTTTGAATTGTAAGTTTCAACTATTTCAGGTACACCTACATAAAATTTATCTTCCAATTTTTCTTTTAAGCTCTTAGGTAAATTCTTCATATCTTTAAAGTCATATACATATTTATATATCCAATCAAAAACTTGTTTTGCTCTAAATTCATTTTCATTATTTTCCTTCATCCATGATTTAAGTTCTTGTAAGTTTAAGTCTAATATATTTTGCATAATGCACCTACCATATTCTACGTATTTTTGCTATGAAGAAACCATCCATGTATTTGTTTGGCAATATGGTTGCATATCCTTCTTCACTATATATTACGTTATCTACATTTCCATAAAACAATGGTTCTAATTTAAAGCTAGGATGATTTTTTAAAAACCATTGTATGTTATTTTCATTTTCCTCTTTGTTTAGTGTACAAGTGGAATATAATATAACTCCATCCTTTTTTACATACTTTGCTGCATTTTTCATAATCTCTTTTTGTATTTTAACTATTTCTTTTAACTCTTTAGAAGTTTTAGTATATTTTATCTCTGGTTTTTTCCTTATAATTCCAAGTCCTGAGCAAGGAACATCAATAAGTACTCTATCTCCGCTATCTTCCAGTTCACTGTTATATATAGTAGCATCTAAAGTACTGCAATTTATGTTTTTTATTCCTAATCTCTGCACATTGGAAAGAATTAGTGACAATTTATTTTCATGAATATCAAAAGCTAATACTTTGCCAGTATTATTCATAATCTCTGATATATGAGTAGTCTTTCCTCCTGGTGCACTGCATAAATCTAAAACTGTCATATTTTCTTCTATATCCATTGAAGGTGCAACTAGCATGGCACTTTCATCCTGCACTGTTACGTATCCATCTTTAAATAATGGATTGGCTTCAATACTTCTTCCATTTACCACTCTAATGGCTTCAGGGGAAACATACCCTTCCATTATATCATATTTATTTTTCTCTAAAGCTTCAAATACTTCCTCATAATCTCCTTTTAATGAGTTTACTCTTAATGTTATAGCTGGCCTTTCATTTAAGCCCTTCAGTATGTTTTCTGCATTATCCATTCCATAGTGGCTTATAAAATGCTTTATAAGCCACTGTGGAAATGAATAGTGAAAAGCTAATTTTTCTATTTCATTATCATTGTAATATTGCTTATCTAAATTCCTTAAATAATTTCGTAAAACTCCATTTACTAATTTAGAAGCACCTACTGATACATTTTTTTTAGTAAGGTTCACTGCTTCATTCACTACTGCGAAATCAGGAATTTTATCTAAATATTTTATTTGATATATTGAAATCCTAAGTATATTTAATACAAAATTCTCTAGTTTATTAAAATTTTTTCCTGTAAAGTTTTGAATAATTTTATCTATTGAATATTTATATTTGATAGTACCGTATACTATCTCTGTAACCAATGCTTTATCTACTTCACTTAAATTACTATTGTTAAGCTCTAGTCCTAAAACAATATTAGAGTAAGCTTTATTAGTAAAGACCTGACTTACTATTTCTGTTGCTATTTTTCTAGCGTTACTCATCGTCTTACCTCTATTTTCAATTATTTAAACATCTGAAAGAAAATAACAAGTCCAAAGATGCTTTAGATTCCATTCATAGTCCTCTATGAGTGGGTTCTGACAGCACAGTATGATGTAAAAAGGCTAACATACTGACTTGTTATTTTTTCAAGATATCTTAATCATTTCTTCTACTTAAAAGTATTAATCTAGCTAATTGTGCAAGTGCAGTTATCACTGCTGCTACGTAAGTTAATGCTGCAGCATTTAAAACCTTTTTTGCTCCATTAATTTCATCACCTACTAAAATACCCTTAGATTGTAGCACTGCAATTGCTCTATTTGAAGCGTTAAATTCTACTGGTAATGTTACTACTTGGAATAAAACTACTGCTGAGAATAATACTATACCTGCTGTAATTAGGGGTTTAATACTAAAAATTATTCCCATAAAGAATAATATCCAAGAAGCATTAGAACCTAAACTAGCCACTGGTACTAGAGCTGTTCTTAATCTTATAGGTCCGTAGTTTTCTTTATGTTGAATGGCATGACCTATTTCATGAGCTGCCACTCCTATAGATGCTAGTGAAGTTCCTTCATAAACTTCCTGGGATAACCTAACTACTTTCTTTTCAGGGTCATAATGATCAGTTAATTTCCCCCTTACCATCTCAATTGGAATGTCAAATAATCCATGAGCATCTAAAATGATTCTTGCTACATCCTTACCTTTATATCCCATAGAGCTATAAATTTTAGAGTATTTGTTGAAAGTAGATTTAATATTAAATTGTGCCCACATAGCAATTATTAGCGCTGGAATCAAAATCAACATAGTAGGATCATAATAATAACCATAATAACCGAACATAATAAAACCTCCTTATTTTAGTTTAGTTGTCTTTTTTAAAACTTTGTAATATCTAGCATTCTTTATTTAAGATGCCCTAATTGAGAATTAAGTATTAATACTAAAGATTTATAAATAATTATTATTCTAATTTTAATTCTTATTCTTTATTTTTATTTCTTAACTCTATGTTTTCTTCAATTTTATTTCCTTTAATATACTCAGATACTTCTAATGGCTTTTTATTCGGGAATTGTATTTTCGTTATTAATATAACTTTATCTTTTGTTGCTACTCTAATTCCTTCATTATTTACCTTTAAAATCGTTCCTGGTTTTTTACTACTTTCTTCTTGTAGTAGTTTAGTAGATATTACTTTCATCATCTTATCTTCATAAAAAGTGTAGGCTATTGGAAAAGGATTTAATCCTCTTACAAAATTATGTATTTCTACTGAGGATTTATTCCAGTCGATATTAGCCATTTCTCTACTTAACTTATGAGCATAACAACTTTTTGAATCCTCTTGCTTTTCTCCTGCAATTTCTCCCTTTGATAACTTTTTTATAGTTTCTACGAGTAGAGAACTTCCACTTTCCATTAAAACATCATGAAGCTGTCCAAAAGTCATATCTTCATCAATCTCCACTTCATTTTTTAAAAGCATATCTCCTGTGTCTAATCCTACATCCATAAGCATAGTAGTATTTCCAGATTTTTCTTCACCTGCCATGATTGCATAATTTATAGGTGCTGCACCTCTAAATTTAGGAAGTAATGAAGCATGAAGATTTATACATCCGTATTTAGCAATCTCTAAAACTTCCTTTGAAAGTATCTGCCCAAAAGCAACTACAATTATAAAATCTGGCTCCATTTTCTTAAGCATATCTATCATTTCTGGTTCTTTTCTTAAATTTGCTGGCTGATAAACAGGAATATTATGCTCTAATGCTACTTCCTTAACTGGAGACATTGCTAATGCCTTCCCTCTTCCTTTTGGTCTATCTGGTTGAGTAAATACAGCCATAACTTCAAATTCATCAATTAGTGCCTTTAGAGATGGTACTGAGAAGTCTGGAGTTCCCATAAATACTATTTTCATATTATGCCTCCTGTTCCTTTACAATTTTATCTATATAAAGTATTCCATCTAAATGATCAATTTCATGACAAAAGGCCCTAGCAAGAAAATTTTCACCTTCTAACAATATCTCTTCACCTTTTTCATTCATCGCTTTAACCTTAACATATTTAGGTCTTTTAACCTCGCCTTGTTCCCCTGGAACACTTAAGCATCCTTCTATATCTGTAACTTCTCCTCTTTTTTCAATTATTTCAGGATTTATTAAAACTATAGGACCATCTCCTATATCTACAACCACTACTCTTTTTAATATTCCCACTTGCGGTGCTGCAAGTCCAACACCATTAGAAGCATACATGGTTTCTTTCATATCATTAATTAAAGTCAAAAGTCTATCATCTATATTTGTCACGACTTTGCTTCTTTTTCTTAAGACTTCATCTTCTTTAGTTCTAATATTTCTTATAGCCATCTTTTCTCTCCTTTATAGCATATTATTTGGATTTACATCTATACTTACTCTTATGTCATTATAAACATTACTTAATTCTTCATAAATAAAATTTTTAATTCCAAGAGCTAAATCTTCGCTAAAATTTCCTTTGATTACAATTTGCCATCTATAAGCATTTTTTATCTTTGAAATACCACACGGACAAGGTCCTAATATTTCAATTTTATCATTTTTTTCTAGGTGAAACCTTAATTTGTTACATATATTTTGTATATTTTTTATTAATAGATCTTCCTTTTTACTACTAAGGTTTATACACATAATTTTAGTAAAAGGAGGATATTTAAGAATCTCCCTAAGCTTAATTTCTTCATTATAAAAGCCCTTATAATTATTCTCTACAGAACATTTTATGCTTAGATTGTCAGGGTTATAAGTCTGAACTACTACTTTTCCTTCTTTTTTTCCTCTCCCTGCTCTTCCTGATACCTGGGTTATAAGTTGAAATGTTCTTTCATTAGCTCGATAATCTGGTAGGTTCAAAGACAGGTCAGCTGCAATAATTCCAACTAAAGTCACATTTGGAAAATCTAAACCCTTTGCTATCATCTGAGTTCCTATCAGTATATCTGCTTCACCATTTTTAAAAGACTTATATATATTTTCATAAGAATCCTTTTGTCTTGTGGTATCAAAATCCATTCTCAAGGTTTTAGCCATTGGAAAAGCCTTTTTAACTTGAGCTTCTAATTGTTCTGTACCTATTCCAAAATATTTTACGTATTTACTTTTACATTTAGGGCAAGTTTTTACCTGTGGAACCTTAGCACCACAATAATGACAACTTAATGCTTCATAAGAATTATGATAAGTTAAAGATATGTCACAATTGTGACATTTAAACACATATCCACAAGATCTACAAGATACAAAAGTAGAATATCCCCTTCTATTTAAAAATAATAATATTTGATCCTTGTTTTCTAAGGCTTTACCTATATTTTCATAAAGCACTTCGCTAAAAATGGTTTTATTATTATTTATAAGTTCTTCTCTCATATCAGAAAGATAAATCTTAGGCAGCTTTGCATTATCTGCTCTTTCATCAATGGTTATAAGTTCATATATTCGTTCCTGTGCCTTATAATAACTTTCTATGGAAGGTGTAGCAGAACCTAAAACTAATTTACAATTTTCTATTGTACATTTTAATTCTCCAATTTCTTTAGCTATATATTTAGGATCACTATCGGACTTATAGCTTCCCTCATGCTCTTCATCAATAACAATGAGACCTAAGTTTTTAAAAGGTAAAAAAATTGCTGATCTAGCACCTATTGCTACCTTTACTTTTCCACTTTTTACCCTCATCCATTCATCAAATTTCTCTCCATCACTTAATTTGCTATGAAATATAGCCACATCTTTTCCAAAACGTCCCTTAAAACGTTCTACCATCTGTGGAGTTAGAGAAATTTCAGGAATTAAAATTATAGAATCTTTCCCTTTATCCATCATATTACTAACTAAATTCATATAAATTTCTGTTTTTCCACTACCTGTAACTCCATGAAGTAAAAATTTATTATTTTTAGAATTTAATATTATATCTACAGCTTTTCTTTGAACATCATTTAATATTTTTTTATCGTAGTTTTTATAGAGTTTGTCATTATATCTATAAATGATACTTTCTTCTGCTATTAAAAATCCATATTTAATTAATGTGTTTATAGAAGATAATGAAAATCCCATTTCTTTTGTAAGCTCTGTTTTATTATATATTCCATTATTCTCTTTTATAAAACTATAAATATTCATATAATTTTCTTTTAAATATTTTTCTTCCAAAGCTTTTCCTAATGAAATTACCATTTTAGTTTTAAACTTCATTCCTTTTGTAATACCATTAGGTATTATTACCTTTATACATTCTAAATAAGTACAAAGATATTTTTTTCTCATTGTTTCAATGAGCTCTATATCCTGTTCTCTTATTACTAGGAAATCATCACAGATTTCTTTTATTGTTTTCATTTTAGAAAAATTTTCTTCTTGTAAATCGTGACTTTTATAAAGTTTCATTACAAATCCATCAATAAATTTATTTCCTAATCCGAAGGGAACCTTTACTCTATGTCCTAAAGATAGCTTATCCTTTAAGCTACTAGGAATTTTGTATGTAAATATTTTATCAACTTTTATTGCCTCATTATTAACAATAATTCCTGCAAAATCATTCATAGTATCCCTCCTTTAAAACTAACTTTAAATATTATATCATTTTAAGCATATGAAATAAAANNTTTTACTCATAGCACCTAATTTAATAGAAGTTTTATCTCGCTTAATAATAGTTACCTTGTTACTGTCCTTACCAAAGCTATCAGTAATATCATTTGCAACAATATAATCCAGATTTTTCTTTTCTAATTTACCTGTAGCGTTTTTTATTACATCATTACTTTCAGCAGCAAATCCTACTAAAATTTGATGTTCTTTTAACTCTCCAAGTTTTTTTAGTATATCATTATCTCTTTCAAATTCTAATACTAGATTACCATCACTTTTTTTAATCTTTGTATTAGAATAATTTTTAATTTTATAATCTGCAACTGCTGCTGACTTTATAGCTATGTCACAGTTTTTAAAGTGATTTATTGCTTCATCATACATTTCCCCATTAGTTGTCACCTTAATAATATTTATTCCAAAGGGTGTTTTTAAGCTAGAAGGTCCACTTATCAATGTAACCTCCGCACCTCTATCTCTAGCTTCTTCTGCAATAGCATATCCCATCTTACCACTAGAGCCATTAGTAACATACCTTACAGGATCAATCGGCGATATAGTTGGCCCTGCTGTGACTAGAACTTTTTTCCCCTTTAGATCCTTTTTCTCATAAAGCTTACTAATAATAGTTTCTGCTATTAAATCTGTATCTTGAAGCTTTCCATCTCCAACATCTCCACATGCCAATCTTCCACTAGCTGGAGATATAAATTCATATCCAAAGGATTTTAGCCTATTCATATTATCTTGCACTATAGGGTTATTATACATATTAGTATTCATGGCTGGTGCAAAAATAACTGGCGCTTTTGTAGCCATTATTGTAGTTGAAAGCATATCATCCGCTATGCCATTAGCAACCTTTCCAATAATGTTAGCAGTTGCAGGCACAACCACTACAAGGTCTGCTTTTTTAGCTAAAGAAATATGTTGAATTTCCCAAGCCTTTGGCTCTGCAAACATATCTGTTATAACCATATTTTGACTTAATGACTGAAAGGTAAGTGGTGTTACAAACTCTGTAGCTGATTTAGTCATTATAACATGAACATTAATGTCCCTTTTTTTTAATTTGCTTATAACATCTAAAGCTTTATAAACAGCTATTCCGCCACTAACCCCTATAACAACTGTTTTTTCTTTTAACATTTTACTTTAATCCTTCTTTCGTAGTTTCAGTTTCAATTGCACCCTCGTTTATTTCATTAATAGCAATTGTAACAGGTTTAGTTGACTCTACAGTTATTAATGGCTCCTTGCCCTCTATTAATTGTCTTGCTCTTTTAGAAGCTGCAACTACTAGCGAATACCTATTATCAACTTTTTTTAATAAATCTACTATTGATGGATTAATCATTGAATTGTTCATGTATTAGAACCTCCCTAATATTTCATCTTTTATTTTATATACTCTACATTTTTCAGCAATTATTATGCTCTCAATTTTCTTAACTGCTTCATTAACTTCATCATTAATTACTGCATAATCATACTTTGAGGCAAAAGAAATTTCCTCATAAGCAGAATTTAATCGAGTCTTTAAAGATTCTGGTGTCTCACTACCTCTATTGGTAATTCTAGATCTTAATTCTTCCATTGACGGAGGCAGTATAAATATAAACACTCCATCTGGATAAGCAGATTTTATCTTTAATGCACCTTGAATATCAATTTCTAGTATTACATCTTTTCCACTTTCCAACACTTCAAAAACCTTAGATTTTGGAGTACCATAATAATTTCCATAGACTTCTGCATATTCTAAAAAATCATTACTATCTATCTTTGTTAAAAACTCATCTTTATCTATAAAAAAATAGTTTACTCCATCTATTTCTCCATTCCTTGGCTTTCTAGTTGTAGCTGATACTGATATCCATATATCATTCTTTTCTAACAGTGACTTACATACAGTACCTTTTCCTGCTCCTGAAGGACCAGATATAACTAATAATTGACCTTTAACTCCCATTTTATTCATCGACCTCTTCTATATGCTCATCTTCTTTAGAAGACAATCTATGCGCAACAGTTTCTGGTTGTACTGCTGATAAGATTACATGGTCACTGTCTGTTATGATTACTGCTCTAGTCCTTCTGCCATATGTAGCATCAATAAGCATACCTCTATCCCTTGCTTCTTGAATTATTCTTTTAATTGGTGCTGATTCTGGACTTACTATAGCAACCAATCTATTGGCAGAAACTATATTTCCAAATCCTATGTTTATTAATTTTATACCCATTAGTTACCTCCTATTATTCTACATTTTGAACTTGCTCTCTTATCTTCTCAATTTCACTTTTAATATCCACAGCTAAGTTAGTAATGTCTAAATCATTAACTTTAGATGCTATAGTATTACTTTCTCTATTCATTTCTTGAACTATAAAATCTAATTTTCTTCCAACAGGTTCTTCTAATTGTAGAGTTTCCACAATTTGACAAATATGACTATTTAGTCTTACAATTTCTTCATCTATTCCTGTTTTATCAGCTAAGAGTACTACTTCCATAGCAATTCTATTTTCATCTAATTGAGATTCCTCTAAAAGCTCCTTAACCTTTTTAGTTAATTTATCTCTATACTCTATGGATACCATTGGTACTCTTTTGCTAATCATATTGGTAAATTTTTTAATTAAATCACATCTATGATTAATATCTTGATTTAATTTTATACCTTCACTCTCTCTCATATGTACTAATGAATTTAATGCTTCATCTAAGGATACTTGAAGCTCTTTCCAAGCTTCTTCTAAATTTTCTTCTTTTTGCTTTAAATTGATAACCTCAGGGAATCTAGCTAGATTTGTTATCGAAATATCATCTCTTAAATCATACATGGACTGAATTGTTTTAAGGCAGTTCATATAACTTTTAACAAGTTCTTCATTTAAAACTGCCTCTACATTTTCTTTATCATGATAATTTTGTGTTATAAATATATCAATTTTACCTCTTTTAATTTTTTCACTAACAACCTTTCTAATGTTGTCTTCTAATGAAATTAACGCTCTAGGCATCCTTACATTTAGTTCGAAATATCTGTGATTAACACTTTTTATTTCTACAATAAAATTTGAGTGGCCATCACTGCCACTTCCACGCCCAAAGCCTGTCATGCTTTTAATCATAAAAAACGCATCCTTCCGACTTCTTTGTAAATTCTTTAATACCTATTATACAAAACTTATAACATCAATTTCAAGCTAAAAGTGTAAGTATTAATTAGTAAATTGGAATATTTCTTAGATATTTAAAGAAAAACAATTTTATTCAACAATAATAGAGGCAACATTGCCTCTATTACTAATTATTTTAATTATAGACATATAATCATTTTTATAACTTTTAATTATATTTGTCAAGCATTAAAAGTGCATTTTTTGTAGTTTCTATGTCATTAGTTAAAGATATTCTAAAGTAGTCGTACCCTAAATCTCCAAATACTGATCCTGGTGTTACAACAATCCCATGCTTATTTATAAGCTCTGAGCAGAACTCATAGGTAGTATAATCTTTAGGAGTTCTACACCAAATATAAAAGGTTGCATTAGTGCTAAAAAATTTAATATTCTTTTCTTTTAATATTTTTTCTACTTCACTTCTTCTTTCAGCATAAGTTTTTTTAATATTATTTTTATATTCCTCATCTAAATTTAAAGAAGCATGTGCAGCCTTTTGTATTGGAATAAACTGACCAGAATCTAAATTACTTTTAATTTTAGACAGTGAATTTATTACTTCACTTGATCCTACAGCATAACCTATTCTAAATCCTGTCATATTATACAATTTAGAAAAACTTCCAAATTCAACAGATTTTTTTTCTTCATCAAACTGAAGTATACTTATAGGTTTTTCCTCCAAGGGAATTATTTCATTATATGCTGCATCATTGCATAGTATTATATTTTTTTCTCTACAATATGCAATAATTTCTCTAAAAAATTCTTCATTACCAGTTGCTCCTGTGGGATTATTAGGATAGTTGATAAAAAACAACTTAGCCCTATTAGAAATATTTTCTGGAATTTCTTTAAGCTCCATTAAGTACCTCTTCTTTTCCTTTAGAGGAATAGTATGAGGCGTACAACCCCATAAATTTGAAGCTATTGAATAAACAGGATAACCAGGCTCTGGCACTAAAACAATATCCCCAATATCACAAACTGCTGGTATAACGCTGCTTATCCCCTCCTTAGAGCCAATTAAAATAATAACCTCATCTAGGGTCAGCTCTACATTAAAAGTATCTTTATAATGCCTAATAACTTCTTTTTTAAGCTCTAAAGTGCCATCATAGGGCGGATATTTATTAAAGCCCTCAATATTAAATCCATCAACCAGTGCCTTTAGTATATTTGGATGAACACCTAAATCTGGATCACCAATACTCAAATCTACAACCACTTTACCATCTTCTTTTCTCTTTTTCTTAATTTCATCAAGTATTTTAAAATGATACTGTTGTAAATTGCTTATTCTATTGTTTATCTTCATATTTAATCACCCTATCTTTTATGTTATAAATTATGCTATTCATAACTTATATGAAAGGTTCCATTAAATAGAAATTTTATTCAATTCTCAATTCACAATGCACAGTTCACAATTATGGATATTTCTCAGTTGCCACTGAGAAATTTCAAATTGATTGCCTGTAGCGGCGAACAGTGTTCGCCATAAAACTAGCAATTTCATTGCTAGTTAAAAATAATTTCATCCTTAATTGTTCATTGTGAATTGTGTATTGTGCATTAAAAAAATACCCCTTGGAATATTTTATCCAAGGAGTATTTTATTTTTATTAGTGTGAGGCAAATATTATCTTTACTATAAATACTATTGCTAATATATACATTACTAAAGATACTTTCTTTTTCTCTTTTCCAAATATATTACTTAAAAGATTAATTAATGCATAGGATATTACGCCTACTGTTAAACCGTCTCCTATACTATAAGTTAATGGCATTAAAGATAATGTAAGGAATGCTGGCACTCCTTCTGTATAATCAGAAAAGTCAATTTTTCTTATGCTATCAATCATATAAAACCCAACTATAATAAGTGCTGGTGCTGTTGCACAACCTGGTATTGCTACAAATATTGGTGAGAAAAATAATGCTATTAAAAATAATATTCCTGTTACTACTGAAGCTAGTCCCGTTCTTGCACCTACTGCAACCCCTGCTGAACTTTCAACATAAGTGGTAACTGTTGAAGTTCCTGCTACTGCACCTAATGTTGTTCCAATGGCATCTACTAATAATGCTTTTCCTGCATTTTTAACTCTTCCTTCTTCGTCAACCATTCCAACTTTAGACGCTACACCTACTAAAGTTCCTACAGTATCAAAAAAATCTACAAATAAAAATGTAAATACTATTGTCATGAATGCTGATATTTTTGATGGATCTAATAGATGTGAAAAATCTAACTTAAAAGCTATAGGCTTCAAAGATTCATATTTAAATATACCATTAGGTGTAAATATCATATGACTTGCTGCTGCTTCTGGTGATATGTACGCGTAAACCCATGCTACTATTGAACTTCCTAATAGTCCCCAAAGTATAGCACCTTTTACATTTTTTTTAGATAAAATAACTGTAAGTAATATTCCTATTGTTGCAATTATAACTGTTGGACTTGATAAATCTCCCATTGCCAGCTTTGTTGCTTCACTTGAAACAACTATTCCTGCATTGCTAAATCCTATAAAAGCTATAAACAATCCTATACCTGCTGTTACCGCATATTTCAAATTTGTTGGTATTGCATTAACAACTAGTTCTCTCACATTGGTTAATGATAGTAATATAAATATTATACCTTCTACAAATACTGCTGTTAACGCTACTTGCCAAGGAATATTCATTCCTAGAACTACAGAAAAAGCAAAGAAAGCATTTAATCCCATTCCTGACGCTAGAGCAAAGGGTAAGTTTGCATATAAGCCCATGAATATAGTAGTTATCCCTGCTGTTAAGCAAGTTGCTGTAACAATTGCTCCTGCTGGCATTCCTACACCTTCTGTACCAAGAATATCTGCATTTACTGCTATAATATAAGCCATCGTTAAGAATGTTGTTATACCACCTATAACTTCACGTTTAACATCAGTACCATTCTCTTTTAGTTTAAAAAATTTTTCCATTGTAGCCTCCTTAATTTTTTTAATTTATTAGAACAAAATGTGACAAAATCACAATTTTTTTAATCCATCATTTTAAATTAAGAAAATATCATTAAAATAAGTTTGATAATTCATCTTTCTAATTAGAGTTTTCCCAAATTCCTAATTTTTATAGTTAATAGTTTACTTCTATTAACTTATTACAAATGAAAATTAACCACTAGAATATGTACTAATGGTTAATCTTTATACACTGTACACAACTATTACAATAAAAAACCATGTCACATTGATATATCATTCGTACAAATATGAATTATAAGAACATTTTTCAATGTATTATTCGTACAAATAAATATTACCAACATATTTTTACTATGTCAACAGTTTTTGCGTACATTTTATTAAATTATATTTATTTTATTCGTATTTATAATGTCCTTTCTCAAAAATTTCTCTTATTTCATTCATATCATTTGTTTTTCCCAATGCTACTATAAGTTTTATTCTAGCTTTTTGTCCTGGTAAACTATCTGCAAATATAACTCCACCAGTTCTTAAATCTTTTCCTCCACCTTCATATCCATAACTATCTAAGACCCTTCCCTTATAGCATCTTGAAACTAATACTACTGGTATTCCTTTTTTAACAGCCTTTTTAACAGAAGCAGCCATCTGAGGTGGAATATTGCCTCTTCCCATAGCTTCTATTACTAAACCTTTTGCACCACTTTCTATACAATAATCTACAAGCTTTCCATCTATTCCTGCACAAGCTTTTATTAAATCCACTTTAGTTTCTATTTTATCTGTAGGTATATATTCATGATTTAAGCTTTCTCTATAAAAAATTGCCTTATTATCATCAATAATGCCTATTGGTCCAAACTCAGGACTTTGAAAAGTATTCAAATGCATTGAATGTGATTTTGTAACTTCACTTGCAGCATTTAATTCGTTATTTAAACATACTAATACACCTCTCCCCCTAGATTCCTCTGAAGTCGCCGTACATATTGCTGCTGCTAAATTTGATGGTCCGTCATATCCTAGTTCGGAACTATTTCTCATAGAGCCTGTAACTACTATTGGTTTTTCACTTTTAATTGTTAGATTTAAAAAATATGCTGTCTCCTCTAAAGTATCTGTGCCATGGGTAACAACCACTCCATCTACATCCTCTTTCTCTAAAAATGATCTAACATATTTTGAAAGTTCAAGCATAAGATCTGGTGTAACATGAGGACTAGGTAAGCTTGAAAAATTATATGATTCCACCTTTGCATAAGATTCTATTCCTGTTACCATGGACATTATTTCTTCTCCGCTTAAAGTTGGAACTGCTGCTTGTATTCTTGGGTCAACCTTCATTGATATTGTACCACCATTGAAAATAACAACTACTTTTTTCATTATAAGTACCTCCTAAATTGGTCAAATATAGATATGTAAAAGTTTTTTTATTTAAGTTTATTAGATTATTATTTCATAAATATTTTACAACATATTTAAAATATTTAAACCCTTTAAATTTAAAACCAAACAATTTCGTAAATTTTAAAACATTATATGTAAAATAATCAAATAATTCCTATTAATAAATTCTTCATAGATAGAATTCTTCCTTTAATAATAAAAAAAAGAGAGTATTTGTATTGCAAATCATTTTCTATAATTTTGCAATAAACTACTCTCATGAATTATATTAATCATTTCTTAAATATTTAAACACTACTTTTTCTATATCATCCGCTCCATTGTCATCTATAGTGACAACAGATAATTTACCATCTAAGGCTTTCATTTCTATTTCACCTATTTCACTTCCGGAAATTAAATCAACATCTCTTTTAAATTTCATAATTTTATATCCGTCTTCAATCATTTGATCTATGTTTTTCATAGAATTTCTCCTCCTTAGATAATAATTTTCTTTTGTAATCTTATTATCTGCATTAAGAAACCCTCTTATCCTATAAGGTTTTTATTAATTTATGTAGTTATTTTTATTTTTGGTATTTATAAATTAATATGTAGTTGCTTTCATAAAATAATGCTTTAGATAATAAATTTTATATTGATTTATTAGTTTATTAATTAAAGGTTATATAATATTTTAATTTTTATAGCAAAAATTTTTATTTATGGATTAAAAATTAAGAATCAAAGATAAAAAATTATAATTAAACCTATTATCAAAGCCTTTCAAGTTTTTAGAACAGATTTTAAAAAATATACTAAGAAGAAACTCATTTTACATAATTTAATTTATTTTTCAATTTTTTCAAAAAAAATAATAGCTACGAGTTAATTTTCAACTCATAGCTATTATTTAGACTAATAAAACATGTACTATAAAATTATACAAATTAATCCGCCACTACCTTCATTAATAATTTTTTGAAGGGTTTTTTGAAGCTTATGTTGAACATCTTCTGGCATTTTATAAAGTTTACTTTGAAGTCCTTCTTTAACCAAAACCTCAAGTGGTTTACCAAACATATTACTTTGCCAAATTTGTGATGGATCATTTTCAAATTGATCAAGAATTGATTTGTAAAATTCTTCACTTTGCTTTTCGCTTCCCATAATAGGAACTTCTGTTTCTATATCTGCTCTAATTATGTGAAGTGACGGAGCGGATGCTTTAAGTTTAACCCCTTTCTTGCTTCCACTGTTAATAAGCTCAGGTACTTCTAATTTCATTTCTGACAATTGAGGTGCAACTAATCCATATCCTGTATTATTTACATCTATTAATGCATCTGCAATCTTATCATACTCTACCTTAGCTTTATAGAAGCTTTCCATCATCTTTAGTAAGTCACCTTCACTGTTAATTTCAGTATTGCATACCTCACCAAGAATTCTATAAAATAATTCCTGTTTAGGAATTATATTGACTTGGGCAGTCCCATCACCCATATTCATTTCTTTAACTTTTATTCCTGATAAAAATTCTACTCCCTCGAAACATTCTAAAGCCCTTTTAATGTCCCTTACCTTAAATATGTCTTTGCACATTCCTCTAAGTATAGTCATAAAATTAATCTTTAACCAATGTTTACCGTTAAGGGTCTCTATCCACTCTGGCATATCTATGTTGATTTCCTTAACTGGGAACTCTTTAAGTACATTACTAAATATGTCTGATACATCTTGCTCATTCATTTCCATTACATTAACTAATTGTACCGGAACATCATATTTTTCTTCTAACTCTTTTTGAAGTTCCATGCTTTCTGGAGATTTTATGTCTTTACAGTTACATAACATTATAAATGGTTTATTTATTCTTTTTAGTTCCTCTACAACTCTCTCTTCTGCCTCAGCATAATCGCCTCTCTCTAAACCTGTTACTGTTCCATCAGTAGTTACTAATATCCCAATAGTAGAATGCTCATTTATAACCTTTTTAGTCCCAATTTCTGCTGCTTCTTCAAAGGGTATTTCATAGTCATACCAAGGTGTAGTTACCATCTTTGGTGCATTTTCTTCATTATATCCTAAAGAATTTTTAACTATATATCCAACACAATCCACCATTCTAACCTTAAACTTAGTGCCATTTTCAAGTTTAACCTCTACCGCTTCATTAGGCACAAATTTGGGTTCCGTTGTATGAATTGATTTGCCAGAACCACTTTGTGGAAGTTCATCTTTAGCTCTTTCTTTTTTATGGACATTATCTATGTTAGGTATTACCATCATCTCCATAAATCTTTTTATGAAGGTTGACTTTCCTGTTCTTACTGGGCCGACTACCCCTACATATATGTCCCCTTGAGTCCTTTCAGCAATATCTTTGTATATATCAAAGTTTTCCAAGTTCCACCCTCCTGTAACTAAATATTAACACTATATATATATTGAAAAAAACTTTTAAATATACCAATTTTTTAGTGAATATTTAGGGAACTCTTAAGGTATAGATTTATTAATTAGAACTTTAATTCATATAATATTTTAATTCTCTCTATAAGAATCTTATATAAAAATGAAAAATAAAAAACTTCTCATTTTTTATCAATATCTATAGATATACTACTTCCAAATTTAATCTATAGATTTATATAATTGTGTTATTAAATCATTAATTTTTTTACCTTATACAATACGAATTAACTANNGACACAGTCACTTTTATTAAAAAATCCATTTAGAGAAATTAATTTATAAAATTAATTTCAACCGTAATTGTCGGATTGCCCCCCTAAAAGTGGACTCTAAATGCTAATTACTAGATCATCCTTAAATTTACAATTTTTTAGATTATAGAACTCATCATAAGTTCTATAATCTATTGATGAATGGACTCGTATCGTGTTATATCCATATACATATTTATCAATGATGGCTTCCGCCTCTTCTAAACTATTAAATATCTTGCCAGCTAGACACTCATCTTGAAGATACCTATGATATGACTCTATATGTGCATTATAGTTCTGGCTATGCACTGGAATCCTTTCATGGATCACTTTTTCTTTTATACATAGCTTTTCAAAGTCATGAGCTATAAACTGTGAACCATTGTCCGTACGGACAGTAAGTCCGTCAACAGCATCTTTGATGCTTCTGTTGTATAATGCTATAAGCAATACTTCTTGCGCTGCTTCAGCATTAGCAGAAGGTGATAGCTTACATGCTATAATACTTCTATCAAAAACATCAATAATTGAAGCTAAATAAGCAACTTCACGTGTACCAGCAATATACACATACTTTGTGTCCATCTCCCAAAGTTGATTAGACTGTTTAACTAAGTGATTCTTACAAACACGTTTATATCTTGTAACTGGCTCCTTAGATTTCTGTATCATCCTTAATACACTCATTAGCCGATATACCTTTTTCTTGTTTATCTTTAAGCAATACCTTCGCTTAAGAACTGCTGTAATCTTCTTGTAACCATAGTGTTGTCCATGATCACAGGACTTTATTTCCATAATGTACTTTTGTATTACTAAGTCACTTACTTTTACATTATTAATATTATAGCTAAATCCAGGAATAACTCCCTCTTTTCTTACAATGGGTGTATTTCCATCTTTTTTAGCTTGTTTTCTTCGATAGTATGTAGATCTATTCAGTCCTAGTATCCTAAGAATGCTTGTTACTGGTGCTCCACATGCTATCCATTCCTCTGCATACTCATAATAATCTATTTTATTTTCTTTTTTTTAATAAATCTCTCAATACTGCTATTTCTAGGTCTTTCTGTTTATTTTCTTCAACAAGTTTTTTATACTCTTTCTTATAATTGACAATTATATTTTCTTCCTTAGGTTCCTTTGGTTTCAACGTTTGTTGATATCTCCTATAATTTCCTTTCCATGTTGATAGCAATTTAGGATTAATATCATATTTTGCAGCAACTAAAGCATTGCTTCCATATTCCAATGCCTCCTTAACAATTGCAACTCGTTTTTCTTCTGTAAACTTTCTTGTAAATTTTGTAGTCATATTTTACCCCCTCAACCTTGCTTTTTTATTGTATAGTCATTTGAACGAAGTGTCTAACATCTTGAGGGGGTCTATGAGTTGTCAATTGTCCATTTTCAATTCTCTATTGATTAAAATAGAGAGCTAAAAAAAGAAAGAAGATAATTCTTCTTTCTTTACATATTCTTTATAGCATAAAATTATGCTCATCTTTTTTGTTTCTTGACATCAATTCATAAACTCCGTATTTAGGGTCTTTATCTTCAAATAGAACCTTATATAAGGTGTCTGTTATAGGCATAGACACTTGTTCTCTTTCTTTTAATTCATAGAAGGCTTTGCAAGCTTTTATTCCTTCAACTACCATACCTACTTCTTTTGTAGCTTCTTCTCTAGTCATGCCTTTTCCTATTAGTATTCCCGCTCTTCTATTCCTACTATGGATACTAGTACAAGTTACTATAAGATCTCCCATTCCTGTAAGTCCATAAAAAGTTTCTGCTCTTCCACCTAACTTCATACCTATCTTAATTATTTCACTCATACCTCTTGTCATTAATGCAGCTTTTGTGTTATCACCATAGCCAATTCCATCAGATATCCCTGCTGCTAATGCTATAATGTTTTTACAAGCTCCACCAATTTCTACTCCTATTAAATCATCATTTGTGTAAACTCTAAATTTATTTGACATAAATATATCCTGTACCTTACTTGCTGCTTCCATATTCTTTGAGGAAACAACTATGGTAGTCGGTATATCTTGTGCTACTTCTTCCGCATGACTTGGACCTGAAATTACAACTACAGGTATATCCTTTATTTCTTCTTCTATTATCTCTGACATTCTTTTTAAAGTTCCACCTTCTATTCCCTTAGCAACAGTAGCTACAATTTGAGAACCGCTAATATATTGTGATAGTTTTTTACTAACTTCTCTTATAGCATGAGATGGTACAGCTAACACAACTATATTGCTATCCTTTACCGCCTTCTCCATATCTGAATAAGCAGTTATATTCGAAGGTATTGCCACCTTTGGTAAATATTTTATATTTTCTCTTTTTACATTTATATCCTCAACTATAGCTCTATCATTTGCCCAAATAGAAACCTCTATTCCTTTTTTGGATAACATAACCCCTAAGGCAGTGCCAAAGCTTCCTCCGCCTAAAAATGTAACCTTTAACATAACCTTAAATCATCTCCCAAAAGCCCTTTTATTCTTTTCTTTCTCTAAATATTAGTTTAATACCTGTTCCTTTAAAGTCAAAGCTTTCTCTCAATTGATTTTCTAAATATCTCTCATAAGAGAAATGTAGTAAACTAGGGTCATTAACAAAAAATATAAAAGTCGGTGGTTTTGTATTTACTTGTGTTACATAAAATATTTTTAATCTTTTAAGTGCTACTACTGGTGGCTCTTTCATAAGTACTGCTCTACTTATTACATCATTTAGCACTCCTGTAGCTACTCTCTTATTATAGTTATCATAACATTCTCTAGCCATCTGAAGAACTCTATTTACCCTTTGACCAGTTTTAGCTGAAATAAATAAGTATGATGCATAAGACATAAATGATAAACCTTTAGCAATATCCATTTGGAAGTTTCTCATAGTCTTATCATCTTTCTCTATTAAGTCCCACTTATTAACAACAACCATAATTGCTTTATTTAACTCGTGAGCATATCCTACAATCTTCTCATCTTGGTCACTTAAACCCTCAGTAGCATCAATCATAAGAATACATATGTCTGCTCTTTCAATAGCAGCTAATGTTCTAACTACACTATATCTTTCTATTTCTTCTTTAACTTTACTCTTTCTTCTAAGTCCCGCTGTATCTATTAATGTAAATTTACCTTCTGTTGTCTCTATTTTGCTATCTATAGCATCTCTTGTTGTTCCTGGAATATTACTAACAATATTCCTTTCCTCTCCTAAAATTTTATTTATAAGAGAGGATTTTCCTACGTTTGGTTTTCCAATCATAGCAATTTTTATGTATTCGTCTTCTTCTTCGGATAAATCCTCTGGATTAAAGTGAGCAACAACTTCATCAAGCATATCTCCAAGACCTAATCCTTGAGATGCAGATATTGCTATAGGATTTCCTATACCCAAATTATAAAACTCAAAAGCATTATCTTCTAGTTCTATTCTATCTATTTTATTAACAACTAATACTATTGGTTTTTTAGACTTTCTAAGCATTTGAGCTACTTCATGATCTGAAGGATGAAGCCCAGCTTTTCCATCAACTATAAAGACAATAACATCTGCTGTTTCTATAGCCATGTTCGCTTGCCTTCTCATCTGTGCCATAATAATATCTTCATTTTCTGGTTCAATACCACCAGTATCAATTATTGTAAAATTATGTCTAAGCCATTCAGCTTCAGCATATATTCTATCTCTCGTTACTCCTGGTGTATCTTCAACTATAGCTATTCTCTTTCCAGCTAATTTATTAAATAATGTGGACTTACCAACATTAGGTCTTCCAACTATTGCAACTATTGGCTTTCCCATTTTACTCCTCCTCTAAATGTTTATTTAGTATATTGATTAGATCATCTCCAGCATAATCACACACTAAGAACTCTTTATTTAGTATTTTCTCCAAATCTCTTACAGTATAATCATCTAGCAATAATCCTTCTACCTCTTCTCCAAGCTCATATCCTTTTTTTAGCATATTATTTGGAATTATAATATAATCTCCTAGTGTTTCTTCCTTAGCAGTATTGATTATATCTATACCAGTTAAAAGCCCTGCCACAGTTATTGTGGTACCAAAAAATTTATTTTCTACCGCTATTACATTAATTTTAATATTGGAATTTACTTTCATTATACTATTAGCAACTTCCTCTAAAACAGCCTTAGCAGAAACCCCTGTAATCATAGTAAAGTTACCTTTACCCTTTTTATTTAAATACTCCACTTGTTCTTTTATGGTATTTTTTAATATTCTTATCATTCCAATTCCATCTTCTAACTGCTCATATCCTCCATAATGTTCTTCTTTTGGAGGTTCAATTCCAGCCATTACATAAAACTCATCAGATAATCTTACAAAAGGAGTTCCACTTTCTTTTACATATTTATCTTGAAGGACTTTAACACTTTCTATAAGTTCCTTAGAATTTTCCTTAGTGAATAGTTTTAAATGTGGTAAATTAGCTCTAAATTTAGTTATTCCTAGTGGAACTACTGCTAAATTTTCCACACTTGGGTAAAGAGCATATAAATCTTCAATAGTTCTTATAAGTTCTTTCCCATCATTTATGTCAGGACAACAAACTATTTGAGTGTTTACCTTTATGTCTGCCTCTGCTAGCCTTTTTAGTATATCATATATGTTGCCAGCAAATCTATTTTTTAACATTTTTATCCTTAATTCAGGATTTGTAGTATGTACAGATACGTTTATAGGACTAATTCTATATTTTATTATTCTTTCAATATCCTCTTCCTTCATATTAGTTAAAGTTAGGAAATTTCCTTGTAAAAAAGATAATCTTGAATCATCATCCTTAAAGTATAAAGTTTGCCTCATACCGGTTGGTAATTGATCAATAAAACAAAATACACATTTATTATGACAGCTCATAGGCCTATCTAATATAGCTTCTTTAAATACTATACCTAAATCTTCATCATAATCCTTTTCTATTTCTATTTCCCATACCTCACCATTAGGTTTTTCAACTTCTAGCTCTAAATACTCATCGGTGATTAAGAATTTATAATCTATAATATCCTTAACATTATTACCGTTAATACTGATAAGCTTGTCACCTGATTCAATTTCCACTTCTTCTGCTATGCTGTTAGGAAGAACCTTTGATACTAAATTTTTCACATTTCTTCCTCCTGTTCTATTAGTTTTTATACTATATTTTAGAATAATAGTAGTATTTGAATTTTGAAAATTAGCATTATATAAATTTTATATTGACTTATATTTAAAATAATTAAAATACAATTATTATTGCTTTCATAAAACTTCTAACAATTATTTGTTATATCTAGTTTTATCTTTAATTTTATATTTTATGAACTACTTCTATAAGTTACTAAATTCTATCAATGATAACTTTAATATTAATCATCTTCAAAAAAACATATTATATCTGCTATTATGTTATAATATATCAATTATATTCAATAGTCAATGTAAATGCATAAGGGTTATTATCAATTTGAATACCTCTTTGCTTAATGAACAATTTATAGAAAAATTTTATAGTACAATAATAATTATAAATAACTTAAAGTGAAATATATGATTTTTTGCAAAAGAAAAATGCTTAAGGATAATAAGCATTTTTCTTTAATCTTTAGGAGGTAATTGTGAAATTTATTACCTATTTTAATATGATTATTAGTAACTTAATTATAATAGGTTTAAATACTCTAAAAGTTACAATAATATAAATTAAATATTACAAATTGGTTAAAATAACCTTCATCGATAAATAATTGATATTTTGGAATATGTTTCATATATTGTCTCGTTTTTATTCATTTAAATCAATTTTCTTACCACTTAGAAGATAAATTGTCCATTCACATATATTAGTAGTATGATCTCCAATTCTTTCCAGGAACTTACAAACAAATAACAATCTTGTAGTTTGCTCTATTACTTCTGGTTTCTTAGTCATTATCATCAAAAGCTCTGAAAATACATTGTTATATAATTTATCAACCTGATCATCCATACGACAAATCTCTAGTGCCTTTTCCTCACTTTTATTTAAGTAAGCTTCAATTGAGCCCTCTATCATCTTACTAACTAAAACTCCCATTTTAGATATATCTCTAAGTTCCTTTATATATTCTTCATCACAAAGTTTCAATGTAATTTTTGAAATATCCACTGCATGATCTGCAATTCTTTCAAGATCTGTTACAATTTTACTTATAGTAAATATAGTTCTTAGATCAGTAGCTAATGGTTGCCTCGTAGCTATTAAAGTCACACATTTATCTCCTATATTATTTTCAAAATCATCAATTATATCATCTTTTTTGATTATATCTTTTGCCAAGTTCACATCTTGCTTTATAAGGGCATCCATTGTGTCCTTTATTTGCTCACTTACTGCTAAAGTCATCTTAGATAATTGATTTTGAAGTTCTAATAACTCTGTATCAAAAGATTTTCTTGACATTATTTCACCACCTAACTTATTCTTCCTGTAATATAATCTTCTGTTCTATTGTCCTTAGGCTTATAAAAAAGATCCTTAGTTTTTCCATACTCTATAATTTCCCCATTAAAAAAGAATGCAGTATAATCTGATATTCTAGCTGCTTGCTGCATATTATGAGTTACTATAACAATAGTGTATTCACTTTTTAAATTATCCATAAGTTCTTCAATTTTTGAAGTTGAAATAGGATCTAAGGCTGAAGTAGGTTCATCCATTAATATTACCTTAGGTTTAACTGCTATTGTTCTAGCAATACATAATCTCTGTTGCTGTCCACCAGATAGTGATAATGCACTTTTATTAAGTCTATCTTTAACTTCATCATATAAGTTTACAGCCTTTAAGCTTTCTTCTACTATTTCATCTAAAAGTTTTTTATCTTTAATTCCATGGATTTTAGGACCATAGACTATGTTTTCATATATAGACTTAGGGAAAACATTAGGCTTTTGAAATACCATTCCAACCTCTTTTCTAAGTCTTATAACATCGTATTCATATATATTATCATTTAAATAGCTTATGTTTCCTTTAATAGTTACATTATCTATAAAATCATTCATTCTATTCAATGTTCTTAAAAATGTAGACTTCCCACAGCCTGAAGGACCGATAAGAGCTGTTATCTTATTTTCCATTATCTCCATATTTACATTTTTTAAAGCTTGCATTTCGCCATAAAATAAATTTAAATTTTCTACTTTAATATTATTCATATTCTGCCTCCAGTTATATTAACCAAATCTACCTGAAATGTAATCCTCTGTTTTTTTATTTTTAGGATTAGAAAAAATATTATTAGTAATATCCATTTCTATAAGTTTACCATTTAAAAAGAACGCTGTATAATCTGAAGTTCTTGCAGCTTGTTCCATATTATGAGTAACCACAACTACTGTGTAATTCTTCTTTAATTCTTCCATAAGTTCCTCAATTTTTAATGTTGAAATAGGATCTAGGGCTGAAGTAGGTTCATCCATAAGAATTATATCTGGCTTAGAGGCTAATGCTCTTGCAATACATAGTCTTTGCTGTTGTCCTCCAGATAATCTAAAAGCTGATTTATTTAGAACATCTTTTACTTCATTCCAAAGTGCAGCTCTTTTTAAGCTACTTTCCACTATTTCATCTAATTTATTTTTATCTTTTATTCCATATCTCTTAGGACCATAAATTACATTTTCATATATAGACTTTGGAAAAACGTTAGCTTTTTGAAATACCATTCCTACTGACTTTCTAAGTTCAATTGTATCTATATTTTCAATTAAGATATCATTATTATTTATAAGAATTTTTCCTTCATAGTTTATATCATTTATAAAATCATTCATTCTATTTAAGCTTCTTAAAAATGTAGATTTGCCACATCCTGAAGGACCTATTAATGCAGTTATTTTTCTTTCTTCAATCTGCAAATTTATATTATCTAAGGCTTTTTTTTCACCATAGTAAAAGCTAAAATCCTCAACTTTTATTTTAGAAGTCATATTATCTCTCCTAGTCTTAATGTAAATTCTTATTATATTTATTTCTTAATAATATTGCTATACTGTTAGCAGTTAATAAAATTACAAGTAGTACTATTATTCCTGATGCTGCTAATTTTTGAAATTCTGCTTGTGGCCTTGAAGTCCAATTGTAAATTTGTATTGGTAGTGCTGTATATGAACTTGTAAGTCCTTTTGGTAAAAAGGCTACATAGCTTAAAGCTCCTACCATGATAAGTGGTGCAGATTCTCCTAATGCTCTTGATATGGAAAGTATTGTACCTGTTAATATACTTGGCATTGCATAAGGTAAGATAACTCCTGTTATACTTTGCCATTTTGAAACTCCTAAAGCATAAGAACCTTCTTTAATTGCAATAGGTACATTTCTAAGAGCTTCTTCTGTAGTAATTATTATAGTAGGCAATATTAATAAGGATAATGTCAATGCCCCAGTGAGCATTCCTCTGCCTAATACTACTACAAAGACTCCTAATCCAAGCATTCCATAAACTATAGATGGAACCCCTGCCAAGTTAGAAATATTAAGTTCTAAAAATTCTCTTAATCTACTTTTTTTCATGTACTCTTCAATATATATAGCAGTTCCAATTCCTATAGGAAAAGAAATTAATGCTGTCAAAAATATTAAATAAATACTGCCTACAAAAGCTGGTAATATTCCAGCCTTACTTACAAATCTTGATGGAAAACTAGTTAAAAAGTTTATATCTAAATATTTAATTCCATCTTTTATTATAGAAAACATAAGAAGCACTAAGGTTATTAACGCAAATAATGTACAAGCTAGAAATATGGATTTACATAATGTATTTTTTATTTTTCTTCGTTTTAAATTGTTTTCTTCCTTAATTCTATGATTTTCCTTAGAGGAAGTTTTATTTATGGCATATCCTTCATTAGACATTTTGAAGCTCCTTTCCTTTTTTAACTACTTTTTTAGCAATGATATTCAATATAAATGTAAGTAAAAACAATACTGTTCCTACTGCAAAAATAGTTTGATATTCTATAGTCCCTCTTTGCACATCTCCCATTGCTATATTAACCATATATCCTGTAATTGTTTGTATACTTTTAAGTGGATTTAAAGTTAATGATGGCCTAGATCCTGCTGCAATTGCGACTATCATAGTTTCTCCTATTGCTCTTGAAATAGCTAATATAAAAGATGATATGATTCCTGATATTGCTCCTGGTATAACTATTTTTGTTACTACTTCCAATTTTGTTGCTCCTAATGCATAAGCACCGTCTCTTACAGATGAAGATATAGAACTCATAGCATCCTCACTCAAAGATGAAATCATAGGTATAATCATTATTCCTACAGCAATTCCTGCACTTAGAGCATTAAATATCTCTATGTTAGGAAAGATTCTTTGAAGTAAAGGTGTTATAAATGTCAGTGCAAAATATCCATAAACTATAGATGGTATACCCGCTAGAATTTCCACCATTGGTTTAATTATGTTTTTTACTTTTTTTGGTGCATATTCACTTAGATAAATTGCTGCTCCTAACCCTATAGGAATGGCAATTATAATTGCAGTAACTCCAATTATTAATGTGCCGTTTAATAGTGGCATTATTCCAAAGTGCTTAGGTTCTAAAAGAGGAGTCCAACTCTTCTCTGTAAAAAATCTTACAATTCCTATATCTTTAAAAAATATAAAAGATTCTTTAGATAAAATAACTATAATTACTACGGTTGTTAATACAGTTAATAATGTAAATCCCTGCAAAAACTTTTCTATTATGAACTCTTTTTTATTAATATTTCTCCTTTTAGATGACATATATTTTCCTCCTACAGTGTTCCTCGTGTTATTGATTTAATTATATGGTTTTAATGTTAACTTCCTTATAACTAATGTTAAGGCAAGGTTAACAGAATGTTAGCTTTTATTAATTTAACCTCAAATTAGACAATTTATTAAAATTTCTTTATTTTATAAATTAAAGGAGGGATAGCCTACAGGCTATCCCCTTATTATTTATCTTTAACTAATCTATTCTATCTTTCCTAATTCCACATTATAATCTTCATCCGGTAACTCTACATACCCGATTTCTGATATAATAAATTTCCCTTCACTTAAATAGAACTTTAAGAATTCTTTAACTTCTTCTCTTTTTAATGACTCATTATTTACATATAAAAATAATGGTCTTGATAATGGAGCATAGCTTCCATCTTTTATAGTTTCAAAACTAGGTTCAATTCCACCTTTGCCATTATCAATTTTAACAGCCTTTAGCTTATCCTTATTTTCTTCATAATATGAATATCCAAAGAAGCCCATGGCATTTTTATTTCCTGCAACACCTTGTACTAAAGTATTAGGGTCTGCATTAGGAGTTATATCCTGTCTTATTGCACCACTTTTTTTATTTATTTCTTCTGTAAAATAATCAAAAGTACCTGAATCCGTTCCTGGTGAATAAAATTTAATTTCTTCTGCTGGCCATTCATTTCTTATATCCTTCCAAGTCTTGACCTTGCTATCAGGAGACCATATATTTTTTATCTCATCTACTGTTAAAGTATCTACCCATGTATTGTCCTTATTAACTGCTAGAGTAATTCCATCAAAGGCAATTTTAAAATCTGTGTAACTAACACCATTCTTTTCAGCCTCTGACTTTTCTTTATCTTTAATTGCTCTTGAAGCGTCATTTATATCTGTTTCTTTAGTAACAAATCTTTTAAACCCTCCACCGGTTCCAGATATTCCAATAGGAATTTTAACATCTCTGTGAATTTTATTAAATTCTTCTGCCATTCCTTCTGTAATAGGTGCTACAGTTGAAGAACCATCAATTTTTATCTCTCCAGTTAGTGAAGATGAACTCTCTTTCTTACCGCAACCTATAAACACTCCTGTTAAAGTTACTACTAGTAAAGAAGTAAGTATAAGTTTAATTGATTGTCTTTTCATTTTGCTTCCTCCTAAATATATATGTTATTATTTCTTCCAAATTTTCCTTACAAGTTTATTTTATAGAGGTTTTATTAAGTAAGTTTTATCATCTTGTTAATTAAAATTTACTTAATGTTAAGTATTATTTACAATTAGAATCTAGCCTATGCAGTTGAGAATTGATAATGAATAATTATAGTAATTTATCCTTTATAAGAGAATTCTTTTTGAAGCTACACAGTAGCTTCTTATAAAAAAAACTAGCAATATAATTGCTAGTAAAAAATATATTTAAAGAGATTAATTCATACAGAATTAATCTCTATCTTAATTTTCAATTGTCCATTGTCAATTCTCAATTGATTTAACTATAAGGTATAGTTATAATAAATTTTGTTCCCTTGTTTAATTCACTTTCTACAGATATATTACCGTTAAAACCTAACACAATATGTTTAACTATTGCAAGACCTAGCCCGGTTCCTCCCTTAGCTCTAGATCTGGCCTTATCCACTCTATAGAACCTCTCAAATAAGCGTGATATATGATCTCTAGATATTCCTATTCCTTTATCTTCTATCTCAATAATGCATTGATTATCTTTATAATATCTATTAATAATAATCTCTTCACTTTCGGAATACTTAATTGCATTATCAACCAAATTAATAAGCATTTGTTTAAATTTATCACTGTCTCCAACTAAATTAGGAACTTTTTCTCCTTTTATTACAATGTTTACATCTTTCTTATCCCCTACATTTCTCATAAGAGCATCAACATGAGAGATTATTCTATTTACATCAACTATTTCTTTTTTAAAGTCTTTTTGTAATTCAATATCAGAAAGAATTAATATGTCAGATATAAGCCTAGTAAGCCTATCCGCTTCCTCTTCAATTATATCTAAAAACTTATCTCTAGTTTCTATATCATCAACATATCTTAAAGTTTCTGTAAATCCTTTAATAGAAGTTAAAGGTGTTTTTAATTCATGAGACACATTAGCTACAAATTCCGTTCTGACATTTTCTAATTTTTTAACATCTGTCACATCCTGTATTACAGCTACTTTACCAATATGATGATTTCTATTTATAATATCTGCAGTTCTAACTCTTAAATATGCTTCTTTAGGGTAATCTATTTTAACTTCTTTATAATGATCATCTATATCCTTAAAAATCATACTTATATCAAAATTTTTGGAGATTGTGTTTATATTTTTGCCTATAACATCTTCATTAATTCCAAAAATTTTTTCCGTATATGCATTAACTATAATTATATTATCATTAATATCTATAGCAATAACTCCACTATCCATACTTTGAAGTATAGCAGATAATCTATTTTGTTTTTCTTTAACTTCATTTAAACTATATTCTAGTTTATTTGCCATTTTATTAAAGCTTGCACCTAGCTGTCCTATTTCATCCTTAGAAGTCACCTTAACCCTTCTATCCAACTCACCTTGTGCTATCATAGAAGTAGTATTTTCCAAGTCCATAATAGGTTTTACGATTATATAAGACAACTTTGAGGAAACCCATATTGTAATTAGGAGTATAACTCCTACTACAGTTACATAAGTGAATATATATGTTTTATCCTCACCGTTAATTCCTTTAACTGGTTGAGAAGTTCTTATAATATAATTGTCAAATTTTGATGCATAATAAACAGTATCTATATCTAAACTTTTACTAACTCTTACTCCATAACCTTCACCACTAACTAATGCATCTTTAAATTCTGATCTTTCTTTATGATTTTCTAAATTATTTTTATCTACTTTAGAATCAAACTTTACATTTCCTTCGATATCTAGTATTGTAACTCTTATATTTAAATCATCAAGTTTCTTAAACAATGCTTTATTATTATCAATTTCATTAACTTTAATAAACTCCATTATAATTCCATTATAGTTTTTTAAATTTTCTTTTACATTTTCCTGTCTTTGATAATTTAATATAGTTATAAATAAAACTGTCACAAATCCAAAAATAAATATCATGGAAGATAAAATATAAAACATTAATTTCTTCTTCATGGGATTAGTTTACTCACTTCCCTCAGAATAGTTGAATTTATATCCTATTCCTCTTATTGTTTGAATAAACACAGGATTTTTATCATTACTCTCAATCTTTTGTCTTAAATGCCTTACATGAACATCTACAGTTCGAGTTTCCCCTACATACTCATAGCCCCATATTTTATCCAAAAGAAAGTCTCTAGTCATAACCCTTCCACGATTTTTAATAAGTATCTCTAAAAGTTCAAATTCTTTTAAAGTAAGCTCTACTTTTTCTCCATTTCTCTTTACTTCATGCTTTTCAAAATCTATAACTACATCACCAAATTTGAAATTATTATCCTCATATTTTACTACAGTTCTTCTAAGAATAGCTTTAACTCTTGCCATAAGTTCTCTAACAGAAAAAGGTTTTGTTATATAATCATCTGCGCCAAGTTCTAAGCCTAATATTTTATCTAGTTCCTCACTCTTTGCAGTAATCATTATGATTGGCATAGAAGAGATGATTGGTTCCTTTCTAATTTCCTTACAAACTTCAAGTCCATCCATTCCTGGAAGCATTAAATCTAATAAAAGTAGATCAGGCATTTTTTCTTTTGCAATTTTTAAGCCTAGGTCTCCAGTATTAGCTGTTAAAACTTTATATCCATTTTTCTCAAGATTAAACTTTATAAGCTCAACTATATGCTCCTCATCATCTACTACTAAAATTTTTTTTTCTGCCATAAGTTTTCCTCCATTATTCAATATATACAAAAGAAAATAATCTTCCCTCTTTTTCATGTTCTTTTCTATAAGAATACAACTTATATTCACTATTACAATAAGTGCATATATCTGCAGAATAAATATTATCTTTTTTAATATTTAAGTTTGTAAGCTGTACCCGTATGCATTCTTGTAAATTTAAATATCGTCCATTACTTATATTTTCATATTTGTAAATGGGAAGGGCTTTAAATTTTTCTATTAATTCTTCACTTACCTCATAACAACATTCTTTATTATGAGGTCCTATATATACTTTTAAATCCTCTTCATTACAGCCATATTCTTTAATGATTTTTTCTATAGTTTTTGTAACAATAAGATTAAATGTACCTTTCCATCCACTGTGTATTGCTGCTACTACTTTCTTTTTATTATCTACAATTATTACAGGTACACAATCTGCTGTGAAAATTCCTATTGCTGTTTTATTCTTAGAGGTTATAATACTATCTCCATCTAAATTAGTTATATTGTCATTTTCATAAATATGAACTATATCACTATGAATTTGATTTAGATAAATAACCTCGTCTAATTTAAATAAATCTTTTAGATTGTTTAAATTATTCTGTCCTTCTTTTGTTCTTTTATTAAAGTTTAAATTATTTTTTGATGTTGAAAAAACTATATTTATATTTTCTTCTTTATATGTTACAAATTCATAATCACTAATATTTAGCTTTGCCATGTTGACCCTCCTAATTTCTACTTTGATAATATCACTTAAAGTAATATACTGTAACAGTTTCCTCTATTTTTTAACTTGTATTTAACATAAAATTTTCAGATTTCATCTAAAACTTTACATAGAAAAAAAGTAAAATACTTTTTAAGTATTCTACTTATGACTCATAAGATTTCTAATTTCATGCATAAAAGTATTTATGTCTTCAAATTGCCTGTATACAGAAGCAAATCTAACATAAGCAACTTCATCGATAGTTTTTAACTTTTCTAGCACCATTTCACCTATATCCTCTGAGCTAATTTCTGTAATCATTTTATTGTTTAAAGATTTCTCTATATCATTGGTTATATTTTCAATTACAGCTCTGGATACCGGTCTTTTTTGGCAAGCAATAACTAATCCCCTTATTATTTTATCTCTGTTGAAAAACTCTCTATTTAAATCCCTTTTAATGACTAATACCGGAATATCTTCTATCTTTTCATAGGTGGTATATCGTTTGTTACAGCGAAGGCATTCTCTTCTTCTTCTTATTGCAACATTATCATCAGTGGATCTTGAGTCAACTACTTTACTTTCTTCACCGCTACAAAATGGACATTTCACTTATCTTCACTACCTTTTTAAAGAATTTTATATAGTTAATTATACACATATTTTGATAAAATTCCATAAAAAAATAAAATATCTCTTATTCTTCCATTATATCTATATATCCTTCTCCATCAACTAGTATTACATCAATACCTATTTTTCTAATATTTTCCCAAGGAATTTCAATATCACTACTTTTATTAAACCATCCACCTTTTTCTTGAGAAGGTATTACAATTGACAATACTCTATAAACTTCACAGTCTATTTTTAAATCTTTTATATATCCAAGTTTTGATCCTGAATTTATATCTATAACTTCCATCATCTTTAAACTATTTATTGCATACATTGTGTTTTCCATAATATCCTCCCATATTTTTTTCTCTATGCTAATATATATTTTAAAGTAAAATATATATTCTTATGAATCTAAAATAAAATAATTAATTAAAGAAATTAGTTTAATTAAAACTAATTTCCACCACAATTATAAATTTTCTATTTTTAATTCTCCATTGATCAAAGCTGTGACTTGAAATATTTAAAGATATATCTATACATTATTTTAAAAATAGTTTATATATACAAAATTTCTCAACTTACTAACTGGTTATTTTTGAATATGCTTTATTTAATAAGCTTGTACTTAGAAACTGATTAATTTTTAGCCTTTACAGATTTTTATCAAGCTTTTAATAATATCTTTAATAAGAAAAAACAGAGCCTATATAGGCTCTTTAAACATATTTCCTCATATGCTTTAACGCTGTCTTTTCTAATCGTGATACCTGTGCTTGAGAAATACCTATCTCATCTGCTACCTCCATTTGAGTTCTTCCATCAAAGAATCTTAAATTTAATATTAATTTTTCTCTATCACTTAATTTTTTCATAGCTTCTTTTATAGATATATTTTCAAGCCAACTATCATCTAAATTCTTATTATCACTAATTTGATCCATAACATAGATAGCATCTCCACCATCATGATAAATTGGTTCAAACAAAGAAACTGGATCTTGAATAGCATCAAGTGCAAAAACTACTTCTTCTCTTGATACTTGAAGCTCTTTTGCTATTTGTGAAACAGTAGGTTCTTTATTATCTTTATTAACTAATCTATCTCTAACTTGAAGTGCTTTATATGCAATATCTCTAAGTGATCTACTAACTCTTATAGAATTATTATCTCTTAAATATCGCCTTATTTCACCAATAATCATTGGAACAGCATAAGTAGAAAACTTAACGTTTTGGCTTAAATCAAAATTGTCAATGGCTTTAATTAATCCTATACATCCTACTTGAAATAAATCGTCAACATTTTCTCCCCTATTGTTAAAACGTTGAATAACGCTAAGTACCAGTCTTAAATTTCCTTTTATAAATTTTTCTCTGGATTCTTCATCTCCATCCTTCATTTTTAAAAGCAATTCCTTCATTTCCTTTTCTTTTAAAACTGGTAGTTTTGACGTGTTTACCCCACATATTTCTACTTTGTTTATCATCATAAGGTCACCATTCCCTTCAGAGTAATTGCATTTTAATTATCTCCTTATGTGATAACTTTTATACTAAGGACAACTTTACAACATTTTATTAATTTCTTTTTTCAACCTTTTAATAATTCTTTTTTCTAATCTAGAAATATATGATTGTGATATACCAAGTATATCCGCTACTTCCTTTTGGGTTTTTTCTGCATATCCATTAAGGCCAAATCTCAACTCAACAATTTCTTTTTCTCTATCATTTAATTTTTCCATTGCTAAAACCAATAATTGCTTGTCAACCTCATCTTCAATAAGGTTGTAAACTACATCACTTTCAGTACCTAATATATCCGATAATAAAAGTTCATTTCCATCCCAATCAATATTTAGTGGTTCATAAAATGATATTTCTGTCTTGATTTTACTATTTCTCCTTAAATACATAAGTATTTCATTTTCGATACATCTTGAAGCATATGTAGCAAGCTTAATCTTCTTTTCAGGATCAAATGTATTTACAGCTTTAATAAGCCCTATAGTACCTACAGAAATTAAATCTTCTACGTTCACTCCTGTATTTTCAAACTTTCTAGCAATATATACAACTAGTCTTAAATTTCTTTCTATAAGTGTAGCTCTAATGCTTTCATCTCCTAAAACTAAATCCTGTACTAACTTATCTTCCTCTTCCTTAGTAAGCGGTGGGGGTAATGCATCATTTCCTCCTATATAATAAACCTTTTTATAAAAAATTTTTATTTTGCCTAACAAGCTGCTTAATCCACTTATTAATTTATTGAAAAAGACTTTAATTTTCACTTAAATACCCCCGTTCAAATTATTATGCCTCTTGGCAATAGTGCATTATAGTCATTGTATTTACTAAGTTTATTATCACAAAAAGCTATAATTGCATCTTTTAAAATTACATTTTCATCAAAAATAATACTAACACTATCAGGTTTAAATCCCTCTAGCTTTCCATCTTTCCCGTTTACCACTGAATAACCTATTAGATATTTTACATAACTGTTTAATTCCAATTCCTTTAAAGCATCTTTCTCTACTATAATTACTGGTAAATTAGTAATAGGCTCTCTTAATTCATTACCTGTATCTAAAAATCCTTTAACCCTTAACTTTTGATTATTAACAGAGATATCAATAGTACAAATATAGTTGTATAATATTTTTCTATCTTTTATGTATACTACAACTCTGTTAATAATTAAGTATAGAATCATTATAGCTAATGCTAATTTTTCATAATTAAATTTAAACATAGAATGAGTAAATAATAAATTAGGATCATTGTTTAGTGAAAAGTAATAGGTAGTTCCCGCAAGCAACATAGAATAAAGTATATAAATTAAAGTACCTTTAATGCAGATTAATTTGCTTTCTTTTCTTAAGCAAATTATTATCATTATAAAAGCAATGATTACATTAACTAATTTACTTTTAAGAAACATAAGTCTTGGAATAAACATCACCAAAACATACAGACTTCCAAAAGCTGCTGCAATGATCTCTTTTGTAAACTTTGTTTTCTTCTTTATAGTTTGAAGAGTAATACATAAGATGAATAAATTAACTAAAAAATTTTTAAATAAAATTTCATCTAAATAAATAACCAAAATTATTCCTCCTCTAAGAAATATTATACATGTAATAGAGTATAAAATTTGTAAAATTTTACCTGTATTTTTAGAATTATTCATTTTTTTTTACGTCAAATTATGATTATTTTCCCAAATAATTTTGATATACATAGATTTAAATAAATATTTTGATATTTTAACTAAAGTTATTTAATTACTAATTGTGAAAACTTGTTCTTTATACAATTGAGAATTGAAGATGTATAATCTATAGAAATTTCTCCTTATATTAAAGAAGTTTTAAATTAATTTATTTTTAAGTTACATCATAGTTTCCTATAAAAAAACTAGCAATGTAATTGCTAGTTAAAAATCAGTTAAAAAAATTAATTTAATTAAACTTAGAAATAATATATTATTTTGCAAAAAAGAAAAGCAAATGTAATTTTACATTTGCCTTAAAATTATCTATTTGTATTTCTTCTTAACCACGTTGGTACTGAATAATTTTCTTCTTCATATTTCTCTTCTGTTGCTGCTACTTCCTCTTTAGGGACATTTCTTGAAGAAACTATTGTATCAGCTTTCGAATTATTAATTATATTTTGAGGAGCTTTGTCACATTCAAATCCAGTTGCTATAACAGTTATTCTTATTTCTTCTTTTAAATTCTCATCAATAACCGCACCAAATATAATGTTTGCATCTGGGTCTGCAGCTTCTTGAACTATTTGTGCAGCTTCACTAATTTCTAATAATGATAAATCAGATCCTCCAGTAACATTTAATAGCACTCCTGTTGCACCAACGATTGAAGTTTCAAGAAGAGGGCTTGATATTGCTTCTTTTGCCGCTTCTTGCGCTCTATTATCACCTCTACCTGCACCTACCCCCATATGAGCCAGTCCTTTATCCAACATTATTGTACTAATATCAGCAAAGTCCAAGTTTATAAGTCCTGGTATAGTAATAAGGTCTGATATACCTTGAACACCTTGTCTTAATACCTCATCCGCTTTTTTAAATGATTCAACTAATGTAGTTTTTTTATCTACCATGCTCAACAATCTTTCATTTGGTATTGTCACTAAAGTATCTACCGATTCCTTTAATGATTTAATTCCAGTTTCAGCATGAATCATTCTTTTTCTGCCTTCAAATATAAATGGTTTAGTAATAACTCCTATTGTCAATATTCCCATTGACTTAGCAATTTCTGCTACTACTGGTGCTGCACCAGTACCTGTACCACCACCCATACCAGCAGTAATAAATACCATATCTGCACCTTTTAGTGCTTGTACAATTTCTTCTTTGCTTTCTTCTGCTGCTTTTCTTCCAATTTCAGGATTAGCACCTGCACCTAATCCTCTAGTAAGCTTCTCACCTAATTGAATTTTTTGCGATGCTTTTGATAAAGCTAAAGCTTGCTTGTCTGTATTTATTCCTATAAACTCTACGTTTTTAAGTCCTTCTTCAATCATTCTATTTACAGCGTTGTTTCCTCCGCCTCCACATCCAATTACCTTTATCTGGCATAAATCTCTGTCTTGAACATCAAAATCTAGCACAATACTACCTCCTCATTAGAAAAAATCTGATAAAAACGATTTTATTTTGGATGAAAATGTCTCTTTTACACTTTTACTTGACTTTTTATTATTTAAGTTTTTTGGTTCTACATTCTCTTCTACATTCTCTATAACTTTCATATTCAATGATAATTCTTTTATAATACCTGTAGCTGTTGTATATATTGGGTTAGCAGCTCCTACATAAGATGGAGTACCTATTCTACATGACTTGTCCAATATACTTGAAACTAAATCAGTAACACTCCTATATAGTGAAATACCACCACCACATATTACAATAGAGCTTATTTCATTATAATATCCAGCTTTAATTAAATCTCGTTTAACTAAAACTATTATTTCTCTAACTCTTTCTGCAACTATTTCAACTAATGTATTATAATCTACTTCTAATAACTCTCCATTCTCTGATGAATAAATCTTTAATTTATAATCTAGTGATATATCATCTTTAAATAGCCTTCCGCTTTTAATTTTTAAGTTCTCTGCATCCTCACGAGAAATTTTAAGACAAATAGATATGTCACTGGTTATAGTTTCACCGCCTAGAGGTATACTAGATGTATAGCTTAGTTTATTATTTTTAAATATGGAAATATCTGAAGTCTCCGCACCTATATCTATAAGTGCTACTCCTTCTTTAAGTTCTTCAGATTTTAACATATCCTTTGATACTCCTAAAGAATCTACAACTACACTCTTAACTTTTACTTTTGCTTCATTCATAGCTTTTCTGTAGTTATCAACTATTTCTTTTGATGCAATTAACACCTGAGCTCTAACTCCTAAAGTACGACCTAATAACCCTATTGGATTATTTATGTTACCCACCTCGTTGATTGAATATTCCTCAGGGTTTATTGCTACTACTTCCATGCCTCTAGAAGCCTCAACTTCAAGTCTCATCACATTAATAACACTATCAATGTCTTCTCTCTTTATTTCTCTATCCTGGGAAGATAAAGTTAATACTTCTCTTTCCTCAACTATTTCACATAATGATACAGGTATAGAAATATATGCATCTTCTATAGTAGTACCAACAATATTTTCTAGTTGTTTTACTGTTTCAGAAATAGCTTTAGTTGTACTTTCTACATCTTCAAGTAAACCTTTTTTTATGCCATTACATTTAGATGTAGTAATTCCTAAAACTTGAAGCTTTCCGATACCATCTAAATCTCCAACTACACCACATACTTTGGATGCTCCAATGTCTATTCCAACTATGTAATTGCTCACTTAAATTATCCCCCCTTAAGAGAAGCTTCAAAAGTATATATTCAACAAAAAACTTATTTTTCCTCTAAAATAGCTTATTTTTTAGAGAATATTATGTTAAAATATAAACTCCTATTTTCAGTATAATTGCTTTGTAAATAAAATGCAATATTTCACTAAAAACCATCTATTTTTATTTACGTTTATATAAAAAATAGATGGGATACTGCTCTCATCTATACCAAATATAAAGATTACTTATTTTAATACAATTCTTTTTTAAATCACATTTTATTAAATAAGATTATCTTTAAGTTCTAATTTGATTTCTTTCCTAGGCAATAAATTTGTGTATTGTAATTTACTGGTAGTATAAAGCTAACAGTATACACTTTAATAATAACAGATTTCATATTTACATATCAATACTATAATATATTTTCTTAATATATTATAGTATTTTTAAAAACTTTGCAAATTGTTAAAAAATAATCAATATGTTTATTATATATTGATAGACTACCTTAAAGCTTAATATATAACAAATATAATCATTTTCTTTACTATAATTATTTTTTTAATAATTATATAAAAAATAACTAATCAAATATATGATTAGTTATTTTTTGAATATTCTTAAGTAATTTTATAATATTTGTTTCCATATTTCTATAGCTTTATAAGCCTGACTATAAAGCATATCCATTCCATTTATAGTTCTTGCACCATATTTTTCTCCTAATTCCATAAACTTAGTAACCTTAGGATTATAATTCAAGTCATAAAAAACTATATTCTTATTACAATTCTTTATTTTTATAGGGCAACTTTCCATATAGTTTGCGCCACCTAATGGTGTACAGTTAATTACTATGTCATAATCTCTTAAATCCAATTCATCTTCAAAGCTAAAAAATTTACTTATATAAATACTATGATCTTTTATGGATTCTTTTTTTCTAAGTACCATATGTATTTCATCTACACCTAAGTCCTTTACTCCATAAAGTACAGCTTTAGCAGCTCCTCCGCTACCAATAATTAAAGTTTTTTTTCCTTGAAGATTAATATTATTTATTTTTAAACTTTCAATAAAGCCAAAATAATCAGTATTATAACCTATAAGTCTATTATTATTAATTACAACTGTATTAACTGCTTTAATCTTGTTCGCAGGATAAGCTAGCTCTTGCAAGAAGTCTATAATATATTCTTTATATGGAATGGTAACATTAACTCCTACTATATTATTACTTGGTAAAGATTCTAAAAATTTTTTTACTTCACTTTGCCGTATATCAAATATTCTATATTCTAACGATATATTGTTCTTCTTATAATATTCATTATGAATAGGAGGTGACAAAGTATACTGTATGTTTCTTCCCAATAGTCCACTATAATTCATTATATCACCTCCTTCAAGCTTTATACTATTTTAAATTCAATATTAAATGTAAAAACACTAATATAAAATTAATTAAGTAAGGATGAGAATTTGACTGTGTATTGCATGCAATTAAAAATTTAAAGCCTAGTTTCTTTTGAAGAAAATAATTTACAATAATTATTTTGCTCTCATTAATCACTAACTTTATAATTCAAATACAGTTCATAATTCACATCTTTAATTCAATTTTATACTCTTTAATATTATTTTGTAAATATCACTACACTTAAAACCTCATACTAAATTATATTAAATACCTCCAGGCTTTAAAAATCAATAAGTATTACTATCCGGGCTATTTAATTCTTTACATAGTTTTTTTAATGCTCTCTTCTCTATCCTCGATACATAGGACCTTGATATCCCTAGTATTTTCGCAATTTCTCGTTGAGTTTTACCCTTTCCATCAATAAGTCCATATCTCATTTCTATAATAAGCTTTTCTCTTTCCTGCAAAACAGTATTGATTTTGCTATAAAGCTTTTTCACCTGAATTTTATTTTCTACTATTTCTATAATAGAATCTTTATCACTACTTAATATATCCATTAATGAAATCTCATTACCTTTTACATGTTATATATCAAGTTAATTGAGTTCCTACATATTATATATAATCTACATTAAACTTTCTTGGATACTGCTTAACGATAAAAAAAATTCATTATTGAGCGTTTCTTCTTTTTCTGTTCTTCTCTCAGCTAAGAAATCGACTTCTTTTAAAAGTTCTTCTTGTCTTTTTAAAATCTCAATATTATTCATTTTTACCCTCCATAATTTAACCCTATAAATTATACTTTCTTTATTTCATTTGCGTTATCGTTATGTAAAATATTTTTTCATTAACATAATTATAACATTTTTTTAAGCTTAGTAAAGAACGTTTGTTCGCATATTTTATCTATTTTATATTTCCCTTAATTTGTATACAAATTTTCTAAATTAAATAAGAAGTTAACCCTCGCTTTGATTATACAACTAAAACGCATATCTCAACTCACGCTACTAGCATTATATGCAATAAACATTTTCCAACATTTTCTTATATACTCCTACAAAACGCTGTGCTATTATAGAAAATAAATGTATTATTATGTCGTATTATGTAATGTTGCACTATTCTATAGGAGTGTTATTCTTGTCAATAAAATATTGGAGAAAGAAAAGAAACTTAACTCAGCTTCAACTAGCTGCTTTATTAGGTACGAGTCCAGGTTATGTTTATGAACTTGAAGCTGGCAAAAGAAGACCTTCTTTAAAAATGATTTGCAAAATAGTTGAAGTATTAGATATATGTATGGGGGATATAATGTGTTATTACTGCCCTAAATTTAATAAAGATTGTACAGATAAAAGAAACTGTATATATTATCAAAAATAACCTCTGAAGTAATTTCAGGGGTTATTTTATATCAATTATAAAAATATGTATTAGCAATATGGATTCAATTTTATTAAGTCATCTAGTAGCGCTTCATTAATGTGCATTGTTAGCTTTATCCCATCACTAATCATTTTCATTAATCTATTCTGAATATCTGTAAATACCTTATGTATTTTAAATCTAAATGCGCTACTCACCTCATTAATTTCTATTATATCATTATTGAATATTATATTTTTTGCATAAATAACTCCTAAATCAGCTGAATAGCACCTATCAATATCTTGATATGAATTATAGTAACCTTCTAATGAACTCACTGTTATTTGTAATGCGCCTTCCAATTTTAAATTTGCTTTTAACAAATTAAAACAATCCCTTATAATTTCTTTTCTTATTTTTTCTTTTTCATCATGTATCTTTATTCTTTCTTGCTCTTTTTGTTTCTTTATTCTTTCTACTTCAGAAATATCATATTCATCTAAAATTTTAATATACTCTTTTATAGTAGTTCTTGAAATGCCATATAGTAACCCTTGGTCAGAAAAGTCTGTATTATAATCTTTATACGGTTTAAGCTCTTTAATTAGAATATTTTTCTCATGTTCTAATCTTCTTAATTCTTCGATATCTTCCTCAGCCACAACTTCATCTATTAAAGTATTAATATCTTTGAAAACAAAATATAAAGACTTCAATATTTGTTCTTTACCATTAACATCTATTCTCTCATATACATTCTGCTGACGTATCTTAAATATTACTTCTCCAATATTCATACCGATTTTTTGCTTATTTTTCCTCTTAAATATTAAACCTGAACTTATAAATACATTAAAAGCTTTATTAACTAATTTCATTGGTATATATTTATTAAATTTTAACTGCAACATTAGTCTAGCTTGCTCTTTACTACCAATAAAGCATTTATTATCATTAATAAAAAACAAATTATAAAACTCTTGTACAAATTCTTTATTTGTCATCTTCTAATCCCCTAACCCAATTTATTATCATTTATAAAATTATATTATATTAGATTTAATATATTGTACAGTTTTTAACATAATTAGGGCAAATAAAAAAGGTTACTAGGATCAACCTCCTAATATTCCTTTTTTATTTGTCTTTTAATTAGTCCTATAATTAGTCTTATAACCAGTCTTTTAGCATAAGACTAATAGAATAGTGCTAAACACTTGCAATAGGCTATGTGAGTCTTTGTTGCTTGTCGGCGATAATATATTATATTATTTGTTTTATCCCCTCTAGGGTGTAGCTCGTTCTCACCAGCTTGTACCCGATTTCTATTTTTTCATTTTTGCCTTTTCTTATCCTCTCTTTTTCTGCCACTAAAACTATAGGGAATGTTCCATACTTGCGCTGTATCTCTCCTTGTTTAAAAGCTGCTTGATACTTGTCATCTTTAGTTCTATTGTTAATATCTATTTCTAACAATATCATTTTAGCTATGCCTTTATATTTGACAATCATTAATGCATCACTTCTTTTATCACACACTTTAAACCCACGCTGAAAATAAACTATTTCGACACCCATAGAATAAAGCTCTGCATACACATTCATAATCATAACTGTATGTGAGGAAGGTTTCCTTACGATATAATAAACATCCTTTTGAGTTAAATAATCCTTACCTACTTTTATTAAGCCTTCACTTTGCAATTTCTTTAGCCTACGCCTTGCGGTGTCATATCCATATTTAGTATTAAAGAAAAGCTTTTTAGTCTGTTCTATAGTAATCCCTTCAAATTCATCAATGAATTCAAGAATATCACTATCATACTTTGATTTCATTTAATAAATTTAAGTCAATTACCCCATCATTACTAATTTTAGGGACTTTTTTAGTTTTTTTCTTTACTATAGAACTGCTAATATACTTCATAATTATATCATGGTTTATATATGGTGTTTTGATATATTGCTCTCCTAAAGTCCTAATGATAACCTCTCTTTCGCCTAGTTTTGACGCTTTACCGTTACCTAAAACTATAATACTAGTTTCCTTATCTTGTAGTCGAAATGATGCTCTAGTACATAGCTGTCCCTTAATCTCTGCCGGAATAGAGCTTGAGGTCGGCTTCTGTAAGCTTGTCAATATAAACACTCCTACACTCCTTCCGACTAAGACTATATTTCTAATTAAGCCTAGTATTTCTTTTTTAATTATTTTTTCCTCTTTACTATCTGCCCCGGATGGATTAAAGAAAGAAAACTCCTCTAATGCTACATAAACATATTTAAATTGCCTATATTTAAATGCTCTGTTCCAATCCTCTATATTGTATATACCTTTCCCAATATAATCTTCTATCTTTGCATCCCTTTCTTTACAAATTTTATCTAAATATAATAGCGTTTCTCTTACTTCTTCTAAGGTTCTAGATACCCTTTTTACTTGTTTACAATCTTTAAATACTGTTAAATCTCCCTTTCTAATCTGCATAAGATATATGTCTATATTATTATGCTGAGTTATTAGGTTAGTTAGAATTAAAAGCATTAGCCTTGACTTGCCTGTTCCAGTGTCCCCACCAATCAATAGGTGTGGGAATTTGTTCATATCTACTTTTATATATTCACCTTCTCTATTGTAGCCACATAATACTTCATGCTCTTTTGTTTTGACTGGCTCATAGCGTTTATTAGAGTATTCATTACGTATTAGGTCTAATTGTATTAATCCGTTGTTTAACCGTTTTATAAGCACATCTTTAGTCTTAAAATAGGTACTTATATAGTCTTTTTTCTTTTCTAGTTCCTCAAAGCTCATAATCCCGCTTACGTCCAATATGAGCCTATCTCCATAACTTATATTTAGATATTGTTTTAATATCGGTGTGTGGTCTAATTTATTGGTAAAACCGCTTTCTTTTGCATACATAGCATTTAATAAACTTTTATATTTATAGAAATCTTTGTTTTTAATCCTATGTCCAATATAACTAACTACCCCAATTGCTCCTAGCTCCACAAACATTACTTACCACCTCTTTTGCGGTTTTTTACGGTATAGAACTCTGCTATTTTAGCACCTAAGACAGATAGAAATACAAATCCACCTACTGGTATTCCTTCTATTGTTGTAGCGTCAAATACGGCTTTAAAATAATTTAGAACCAAATTATCTAACCAAAACATTCTCTTTCTCCTTTTCTAAATGCTTCATATAAAACTCAATTGCATTTTTAACAAACTCGCTTTTCTCGTTTCTCTCTCTTTTCATAACCTCTAAATATAATTCCATATCTCTAGTTGTCTTCCGAAAACTTACATCTATCTTCGGCATCTTTTCACCCCTTAATAAGCGTTTCTTAATACATATATATGTAGATGTTGCGGAAAGTTTCCTATTTGCGTAATATTTTTTCAAATAAGTTTTAAATTCGATTTTGAATAATAAAATATAAAAAAATAAGGACCTAATCACATAGGTACCAAATATCTTCTACCTTGCGATTAAGTCCTTCTGCTATTATTAACAAAGTTTCTGCATTGCCTTGTTTTATATTTTTCTCTATTGGATTATATGTGCTTTGACTTATGCCAAGCATTGCACAAAATTCCTTTTGATTCATCATATACTCTCTCATACGAATTTCTTTTAGTTTATTCTTTACCCCATGATACCACCCCTTAATAAATAATATTCGCTAAATGTATATTATTTCCTTTTTCGGGTGTAATTTAGAAAATACGAGAGGTGATTTTATGGAGTTATTAGAGATCGTTTCTATCGCACTAGTTGTATTATTCTTTTCAACGTTATTTTTGTTTTTGTATGTTCTATTTTGGTTGTTTGTATCCCTAATAATAGATTAAATAAAAAAGGTAGCCTAGTTTTCTAAGCTGCCTTTTTTAGATTCCTCATACTTTTGTTTAGCGACTTCTACAGGACAGATTTCAAATTCCTCTTCTGTTCTTAGGAAACATTCTTTATAAATACAATCTTTACAATTCATTGCTTTCTCTCCTTTTTATTTTTTATTATAATTATAGAATTAAAAGAACTTTTTAGCAAATAAAAAAAGGCAGCTCCTAACCTAAGTTAAGAACTACCTTCCACTACAACACATCTATATAATCACCATGTATATAACCACCATGTGATCCATAATAAATGTGTATCCAATCCCCTTCTTTTCTATATAATCTTATTTTTTCTCCATGTTGTAAAACACATAATATTTTGCTATTGGTGGATTTACCTTCTCTTACATTTAAACCGTCTTTGGCAGTTACAATGCCAGTTTTACCATCTAAAGAGTACCAATCGTTATTAGGCGTAGACTTACCTGTAACTCCTTCTACAATCGCACTAGCCAGTCTTTCTGCACCTACTTTTTTATATAGCTCCACATCTGCACTATCTATAAAGAATAGCTCTATTAACATTGCTTTAGCTTTTGTATTTCTTATTACATATAAATTGCTCCCGTTCTTAATTCCTCTATTATTAAAACCTAAAGCTGTTATGTTGTTTAAAATTTCCTGTGCTTCTGTAAATATATCATTATTATAGGTATATATTTCTGTTCCTTGTCCTCCTCCTGCATTTACATGTATGGATATAAATAAATCTACATTGTTAGAATTAGCCTTATTTACTCTATAGGATAAGCTTTCGTTTACACTATTTGCACTATCTATTGCACATTCTATAACCGCATGTCCTAAAGCTCTTAATTTAGATGTAACTATCTTCCCTACTTCTCTTGTAATGTCCTGTTCTTTAAGTCCATTTCCTATTGCTCCAGTATCATAACCTCTTATAGTGTGTCCATAATCTATACCTATTTTCAATTTCATTCCTCCTTCCTGATTTCTTTCTTATTTCCTTCTTTAAGTTGTAATAATGCTTCTTTTATTTTCTCTGGAATTGGTAAGCCTAGAGTTGCACAATTCTCTAGTAAACTAATTCCTTCGTTAGCAATGTAGAAATAACATACTAATGTTCTAAACACCCACGTTTCTGTATTTATAAGTCTATCAAGGCTTACTGCCACAATTAGAACTACAAATATTACTGCCTTTCGCGCTATTCCTTTAAGTCCTATATTGCTGGATAGCTCTTTATTTATATACCCTCTTAACAATCCCGTAATGTAGTCTAAAACCATAAATAAAATAAGGATACCTATTGCAGTATCCCATGTTCCAAATAGCCAAGTAAAAGCAGTTCCTATACTTGCTACTATTGTTTTTATTAAATTTTCTTTTTCCATATTACACCTCTCTTATAGGCAATAAAAAAAGACCTGTTACAGTCTGTTTCTTTGCCTTTAGTATTATAGTTATTTATTTAATTTTTTCTCAATAGCTAAAATCATATCTTCTTCTGTGCATAAAAATGCTAGTTCCTCTTTTTTAATTCTAAACATTCTATCTTCTCCATCTATGATAGCAGTTATTATTCTGCCATTATAATGCTCTTCAACTGCTCTAGTTGGTTGCCCTATTACTGGATTTTTAAATTGAACGCTTGAACTCTTTATAATAATTAACATATTAAATTTCCTCCGTAATTTCTTTTATTTCAATAATTTCTTCTATATCAAAATTATAGTTCTCACCTAACCAAGACTCTCCATTTTCTCGTTCAACTCCTTTAATTGACCAATCTTGAACGTTGTCATCATTTCTTGTACCTATTACAAGGCATTTATATAACCCTTCTTTTTCACACGTAACTTTCAATAAATCTCCAACTACTTCACCAAAGCCACGTCCAAAATGTTTATAACCATTCACCCATACATCAACATCTTTATTTAGGTATTTAAAGTAGTCAGGTAACTGCATTTCTACAATTTGTCCATCCTTCGTTGCTTCTATAGTATATCTATACAATGTATCTCCAGCTGTAGGGCTTTCTACTGCTCCGTGTCTAATTCTATGAGTTGCTTTTTTATTTGGGTTCGGATGAGGTATTTCAAAGTTTTTTGTACCTGTAACGGAAAACGAACCTGGTACAATCCAATTATTACCGCTAACTCCCAATACTCCCTCATAGCTATTTAGAGATTTAGTTGCTTGACCTATAGCTATTCCAAATAACCCTGAGCTGCTTGAATCTCTCCCTAAAGCAATGCTATTGATTCCACCTGCATTAGCATCCATCCCAATTGATATTGCACCAGCGCTTGTTGACTTAGCCCTATATCCTATAGAAATTGGGTTGTTATTTATTGCAACCGCTGTTTCAGCTTGCGTCCCAATTGCTATACCGTACTGACCATTGTTTAAAGAATTTGCACCTAAAGTGATATTGTCACTTTTTAAACCATGCGCATTTATATCTTTTTTATGCTCATTTATATTCAATTCATTTTCATTTAATTTGTTCTCAACTGTTTTGCTATCATTTGTTTTAATATCTTCTGCATTTAAAATAACTTCTCCTATCTTCCCATTAACACTAGCAACTTTACCTTCTCCGTCTTTACCTTTAAGAGAGTTTAAGAAATCTTCTTCTGTTCCTGTATTCCCTGCATCTAGCCACACTTGATAAGCTGACTTACCATCTTGACCGTCTTTGCCATCCTCGCCAGGTAATCCATCTTTCCCTGGCATGCCCTGTTCTCCTTGTAAACCTCTTTCTCCTTGAATTCCTTGAATACCCTGCTCTCCGTGTTCTCCCTGTTCTCCTTTAATTCTTCCGACATTAAGCCATTGCGTACCGTCCCATAAATATAAATCTTCACCTACAATATAAGTATCTCCAATTGTCCCAACAGGGTGTGTTTGTTGTAGTTCTTCTAAGCTATCATAACTACCTTTTATATTTATTCCTGTGCCTGGTTCTCCTTTTTCTCCTCTTTCTCCCTGTTCACCTTTTTCACCTTTCTCACCACGTTCGCCTTGAATACCCTGTAGTCCCTGTATGCCTTGTATTCCCTGCTCTCCTTGCTCCCCACGCTCTCCTTTTTCTCCTTGAGCACCTTGTAAGTCTACATAGATATACTCTTGCTCGTCCTCTCTTTTAACTCCTAGCTTTGTTCTGTCCCACTTAAACTCTAGCCCTACTCCTGCTTTCCCTGCGTTAGTTTGTAACCAGATTATCATGTCTGTAAGTGCTTTCCCTCTTATAGCATCATTTAAGTTTGTGTTGTTAATATCTCCAATTTGAGCTTGTAATTTTTGCAATGCATCTGAGTCCCCTACGTCCACAACTTCTGTTGTATAAATACTTTTCCTTATATAAAAATTAAACAATGTGCTAGTTAATATTTGTTCATCCTTATTCACCCTAATTTCACAATAACAACGTCCTGGTGCTGATATAGTATTTTTAGAGAGAACGCATTCAACTATTCCGTTTTTGGGGTCTTTTATGGTTGTCCCATTATCTTGCTTTTGTCTGCTAACTTTTCCATTAGGTTTAGCAAATAAAAATTCTACCTCTAACCCTGTTAGATCATAATTTTCAGTTCCATCAACTAGTTGAACTGTAAATACGTTGCTATTTATATCACCTTGTACAGCTTCTATTCCTGTGTGTTCCATAGGATGTTTTATATCTAATAATATATTAAACTCTTTTGGTTGCATATCATCCCTCCTTAATTAAAGACTCTTCCATCTATAGAGCCTAATATAACGTATGTCCCCGACATCTTTATTAAAATAACTCTCTTCCCAACTGACAATACTGCATTACCAAGATACCCGTACATCTTTTTACTTGGGATTGTCTCGCCATCAAACTGAACTTCATAATTTGCATATCCAGTAAATTTTTTAGTTATAACGCCAAGTTTATATTTTTCTTCATCTGTTTTCATATTCATCAAAAACTTTGTATTGTCCATGAATAACCTCCTGTATTAGATATACACAATCTTTTTACATTGATGCTCCATTGTGCCGCTAAAATTAATTCGCCATGATTTCTCTAAGTATTTAGAAGATACATCCATGCCTTTAACATCAACGAATAACATATTATCATTCGAGTGATGTGGCATAATTGATGTGCTAAAAGTAAATGTACTGTATATTTGACTATCATTGTAAGCAATTCGCTTTGTAACAGACTCCAAGGTTTGTTGATCGGGTATATTCTCTATCTTTTCTAGTTTAACAATCCTTCTGTTTCTATTAGGTATAGACGTTATGGATGATAAGGAGTTATTTTCATAGGTCGCAACTTTAGGTAAAGCTTCGGGGTTGGAGTATGTTACATGCCATACATTCGGGGCGTTAAACAAGTCTATTTCCTCAACCATATCAGGCGTTATTATGGATGTATCATCAGAGCGATAAGAATATTCAATCTCTCTTTTTGAAGGTTCTATATACTTATTCACTTGATAAACTCCATTATTATCAACCCATATTTTTTTATAGTTAATTTCTTCTAGTAGTTCATTTATAATTTGTAGTTTAGGTGTGCCTAAATCGAATTCTCTTTCCAAGGGTAATACTAATGAACTGTCCTCTATTTCTATTTGCGGTATACCAGCACTATTTATAATATCCTTTATCAAGTCTGTGTATTTCTTATTTTTATCATAAAATAATCTTTCTGTTATTTTGTCTTCTCTAAGAATTAGATTTTTGTCAAATAATTCTAATTCTCTTATCACTTGTGTACCGTTATATTTTCTATTTGGTGAGGAAATAAGAAAAACTCCTAAATTCCATTTTGCCACACCTCCGTCTGGCATTTTCAAATTAAATATTGGTCTTATCCTGTCATTAAGCCAGTCTATAGCTCTAAATTGCTTTTCTGGTACAGATACACTTCCAACCCTTTGGATTTGCGCTTCAGAATCAAATTGAATATGCCCGCTATCTTTTATTGCATCTAATTCACCAATTTTAACATCATACTTATTTAATAAGTCTACAGTTACAAAACCTTCTCTTGCACCATGTTTAAAATGCAGTTGATCTATTATATCTTGTGTTCTATAACCATCAACACCTAAATCAACCATTGAATTCCTCCTTGTAGTCTGTTTCTATTAAATTCATCTGTACTGAGTATCCTCCTATATTAGTGCTACGAATATCTATTCCATTTTCTACGGTGCAATATATTTTTTTGTAGTTATCTCTATAAAGTAAAACAGAATTGCTGTTATATAAATCTTCTACAAGCTTTAATTGTTGCTCTCTTATAAAGAATGTTAACGAATAGGAATTTCTTTTAAAGTTGTTAATCTTCTTAACGGGGTGTTGTCTGCCCTCAAAATAAAGATAATCACCTTCATTTATTAAATTGTAGTTTCTTTTTAACGGTTCATCAAAATTGCTTTTTATCTGTAGTACCTTAGATAGGTCATTAACGCTAGCTAGTATTGGGTATTTAAGATAAGTTTCAATTAAGGCTCGTTTGCTATCTGTAAATTCTTCTGATAATACAGCTCTGACAAAGTAAACATATCTTGCATTGCCTTTAATTGCGTAGTCTTTATAATTATTTTCCTTAGTTTGTCCTACTATTTTAAATTCTTTTTCTTCATATAATCTACGATATATTAAGAAGTAATCCCCATTAGCATTAAATCTTATATGTGTAAAATCACCTGCGGATTGAATTATTATATTAAATGGTTCCTTAGGTGTAGTTGAAATAGTAAATACCTTAGTACCCCAATTAGAGAACAAGTCAAATTCATTCTTTATACGGACACGCGCCGTATAATTGCCATTCTCCATGAATATAGGCACCTTATAAGTTTTATTGCTTAAAGATGCAATAGAGCCACTATCATGAATTACTTCTCCTTTAGAATTTAATATTTGTACTTGATATACTTGTTGATATGTCGCAGTCCATGTAACAATCGGTCTAGCGCCTTCTTGAACAACAGTTACAACTGGAGCTTTGGGTAACCCTAAGGCATTGAATGATACAGCCTCAGACCAAGGTGACCATTCGCCATATATATTAGAAGTCCTTATTTGCCATTCATTTTTCCCTGTTTCAAGTTTGTGTTGCGTTGACGTTAATGATATTTCTTGTTGAGAATAAGTTGAACTAGAATAAGCAGTATACCAATTACCTAATTCATGCTTAATTCTAATTTCAACGCCATGTTGCTTATCTAATAATCCAAGTTTCCTGTCTTTTATGCCAGTATTATATTTCCATTCAAATATTACGTTTTCTTGGTTATTAACATATATATTTATAGGGTTATATAGTGTAGGTTTTAAAGGTATAGCATCCTCATAAAATACATCAATGTACGGAATATAACCACTTTCAGAGCTTCCCCAAATATCAAATCTAGATTGGTCAAATGAACCATTACTTCCTTCTAAAAACATCCCATATTTTAATTCGGAATTAATCTGCATATCTATGGCCATTTCATTCCATATTCTCGTCTTTTTCCATCTATTCGCTAGACCATTCTCAACTCTTGCAAGCCTATTTCTATTCTCTGTGTTTTCTAAATTTAAAGATGGTATGTTTTTAGATGTTACAGTATTTACATTCCAAGATGAAGATATCCCAAAAACTCTGAACTCACTATAATCATTATCAGTTAATGATTGGCTATACATATTAAGTTCTATATATTCGATATTTTTAAATCTTAAATCACTAAAATCAACATCTAATAATATACTTCTGTAAGATTTATCTCCGTTGCTTTCTTGTCGCTCTCCGCTTTCAAGATAATTACGTCCATTATAATTAGTGTTACTAGAACCATATCCACCTCCAACTCTATCTCCATCAATATAGGTATCAGCTTTGATTGTATAACGTTTTGTAGCCATATTTTACCCCCTTCCATAAGCCCTCGCAGTTTGTTTATATTCCTTAGCCATACGAACGACAGAATTAAATTCTTCTACGTTTTTGGCGTCTATGGTTATATAAATATTGTCCCCTCCACCAAAGCCACCATTACCATTTATATAAGGGTTTTGGCTTTTAGGTATTACCGCTTCTCCTTCGTGTAGTTCTGCGACATATCTATCTCTAGGTACTCGCTTTATACCTGTGGCATGGCTACCAGCTATTTGTCTATAAGCTCCTTGCCCAGTTTGATTAATTGTGTTCCTCATCTTATCCGCTTGCCCTGTCATACTGTTAGACATAGTGTTCATAGTCTGGTTGACCTGTTCTCCTCTACCTATCAATATGTTAATCATAGCAAGTAACCCTGCAATCGCTGCTGATACTCCTATAATTATCAATGCAGTCTTAGCAAGAGTTAAGTTTAAACCTCCAAAAGTTTGATTAAATACCCCTGTCATCTTAGATACACTCGATATTATCTTAGCTATACTCCCCAACACTAGAGTTAACGTTCCTGCTATAGCTACAACTGCTAGCAATGGTTTAGGTATAGCAGCTATAACATCAACGAATACAGCGGCGATTTTAACTACAGGATCAAACCACTCTCCAAGCTCTGTAAGTTTAATCTTTAGTCTGTTAACTGCCGCACTAAATTCTTCAGCTGGTGTTGTAATTTTCTCTAGTGCTTGATCTGCAAACCCTGTAGAGTTTGCGATTTTGTCCATACTTTCCTTGTACATATCAGCTCCGCTACCTGTTAATACAAGCACGCCATTTAATGCATTAATATTACCGAATAAGTTTCCTACAGATTCCGTGTTCCCTCTAGTCTTTTTGTTTACATCTTCGAGAAATCCGCTTAGGCCTTTTGTTTTTAATGCAGTCTCATTGAATTGTAACCCAAGTTTTTTAGCCTCTTTTCTAGCTTCAGCAGTCGGGTTAATTACTGCTGACAATATACCTCTTAATCCAGTTATAGCCTGCGCTGAGTCTATACCACTTTGTGTCATTGTAGCAATAGCCGCAAATAAATCTATTATAGGAACTTGTGCCTGTGCTGCGAGCCCTGCTATACGACCGAACGACTCTCCTAATTCTCCTACTGTTATTTTACCAACTTCTTGAGTTTTAACTAATTGGTCTACTAGTTTAGTTGAATCCTTTACACTTAATCCATATGAGTTTATAAGAGTAGTTAAAATATCAACCGCAACAGCGTTTTCTGTAAATCCTACCTTTGATAGTCTAGTAGCATCAGTTAATAACCCTATAGCTTCACTTGATTGTATTCCAGAAGATAAAGTATTATACAATCCCTCAGCTACTTCTGTACTCGCAACGTTAAAGTCAGCTGATATTTGAAGCACCTCTTTGCCCATATCTTTAAAAGATACTGAACTCTCATCCATTATCGTGCGCGCCATGGCCATGTTTTTAGCAAAATCGGCTTGAAATTTGATAGCTGCGGCTCCAACAGTTGCCATTATACCGCCAACCATTTGCATTTTACTACCAACATCATCAAGGCTTAATCCTACACTTTCCATTGATGAACTGAAGTCTTGTGCTGCTGTTCTAGCTTGGCCCATTCTAGTATTTTGAAATTCTAATTCCCTGCTTAAATCCTTAACTTCCGTTTCCATTTTGCTCATAGCAGTTTCAGCGTTGTTAAGCTCTATTCTTTTATTTGCGATAGCTTTCGCATTCTTATTTTCAGCATTAGTTAACTCATTTAATTGTTGCCTAAGAATTGCCACCTTATCTTTCTGTATGTTCATTTTCTGTACAGCATGGTCATATTGTAATCCTAGCTTATCAACCGCACTCCCTGTTTTGCTAGCCTGTTCCATTTGTTTACGGAACTCTGAGTTCAGAAGTGCCATTTGTTTACTAGTACCCGATACTCCTGCTTTAACACTGTCGTAATTGAAGTCCAGGACAATCGAACGTCTATATCCTTTAAAGCCTGCCATTTCACACCTCCTCTATACGAATCCAGGTATATCTTTCATGCTATTTATAACCTCCGGTTCTCCGAATTGATACTCATTATTTTGAATTTGTTCATGCATTAATAAAACCGTCATAACTTTAGCTACACTCGAACGTAAATATTCCTCTTCACTTCTTTTTAGTTCTATGCAAAATTTGTAGTATAACAAATCATAATCTATTGCATTGTTGCCTTCATCAACATGTTTCTGTCCACTTCTCGTTGTATCTTTTTTTTTAATAGTTCTTCATCCATTTCATGGCTCTCTATAACTTTTCCAAGAACAACATTGACCATATCTATACCGCCGCCAACAATTATAGCTTGCGCTTCTTCGTATTCCACTGTAAAATCCATAACTTTCATTCCACAATGTAATATCATGGACGCAAGTGTATAAGGTTCTGTTTTGTACATTTCTGATAATACAGTTAAATCCCCGTATTCTTCCTGTAATAATAAGAACGTCTCCACTCCAAAGGCTGCCTTTTTTGTTGTTCCGTCTTCAAACTCCATCACTAGCGGATATATAGGTTTAACTTTCGATACTTTAACTTTCATACTTCCTCCTTGTTTCTGGGCATAATAAAAGCACCTACATAAAGTAAGTGCTTTAAATCTACTATTTAATTATTCTTCAAGCAGCTGACTAGCCCAAAATTTACTTGCTACATTTCTTATTCCATCTGTTGTTACAGTGTCCCATTTTATTTTTTTAAAATCCTCTTTTTTAATTGTTATAATGCATCCAACTTCTGGTCTTACATTCCCATAAGAATCCACTACATTCATCACCCACTGAAAGGAAATATTATCTTGTGGCATATTCATAAATTCAGTATCATTTACTAGTTCCTTCATCATTTTTATTGTTTCTAGTATACATCTTTCACTGCTATATTTATACATAGTTAAAAATACCGTTTTCTCAGTTTCATTTGTCTTGAGGTCTGTAACTATATTTTTCCTACTGCTGTTTCCTCCAAGTGTATCAATCGCTGTAACTGCTATATACTGATCCAAGTTTAGTTTATCTCTCCTTGTTATATTATTATAACGAACTGTTACAATAATTATCACTGTAATAGAGATAACAATTATTGCCGCCGATACAATCATAATAGTATTAAAAACTTTTGATGTTTTCTTATTATCTCTATCTGGTGTTTTATTATCTATGTTGCCTTTCATAAAATCCCCTCCCTTACTTAAATTTTACAATAAGTTTAAAGTAAAGGATAGGGTTTATTTTATTTACCTAAATCTACACCAGTACTCCCTGGAACACTTAAAAACCATTTGTCTTGCATTTCCTTTGTGAATGCAAGGTCAGCACTGTCTGCAAATTTTCGTATTTCTTCATCATGTTCGCGTGGTACAAACTCAATTGTCACCGAGTCTGTGCTAAAGTTTATGTTATCCGTTTGTTGTTGCACCGTACTTGCATACGGTTGAGGTCTGCCTTTAAGTAGCCATATATATTCGTCAGTGTCTCCTGTTTGCTCTACTAGATAGCCTAGAGCAATTTCTTTTGCTTCGTCTCCAGCTTTATCCGTTGCAACTCCATTTTCGTAGGTAATCCCTAGTATTTCTGTTCTTACATCAATAGGCAATTTGTTTATGTCTGCCACTACTGTAAGACCTGTAAGTTTTCCGATTACTTCTTGCTTAATTCCATCACCGTAAAGTGTTCCGCTCGAAACACTTGGTGTAACTTGTATCTGCATTGCTTTTGCAAATGGTTTAACTGGCCCATATTCAACAGTTTGTGTATCATCTTTTGTTAGGATTGCATACACCATATTCTTAACATTTATTCTTGCTGTTTTTTTAACTTCTGCTGCCATTACATTACCTCACTTTCTATATAACTAAAAGTCATTACTTTGTGGTAAAGCTTCATAGACCCAATATCCTCAATGGTGTCAGCTTGCATTGAGTCGGGTACAAACCCTTTTGCTTTCATTAGCTTCTTAATTTGTTTTGCTAGTTGGGTGTAGTCCGTCGTAGAGAAAATATCTATCTGACAAGTTCCGCCCTCTAGTTCTTCTTCTCCGTCTCCATACAGAAGACCGCCTTCATCAAAAAAATGAAAAGAGACTGCGTGACCGCAATCTCCTATTTTAGGGCGTGTTTGCCATTCTATTGGTATTCCTAAAGGTTTAAGGGTTTCATATACTGTATTAATCATCCTAACCACCTACTTAACTCTTCATCTATAATAGCTTCTATCTCTGCGTCGCTTTCCGCAATGCTTCTATCCATGAAGTGTGTGGCATCTGTCTTGTAAGTTCCATCATTCACTAGATGCCACTTACGGCCAGTCTTTTTGCCACCTCTTACTCTTGCTACATAATCACCATCTTTATCTTTCCTTACGCTAACTTGTATATCATCTACCATATGCTTATAAGCAGTTTTACTTATTTTACTTCTCTTTAAGTTCTTTTTTACATTTTTTCTTAATGCATTAGCCCCTTTTCTTAAAATTCTCTTTTGTACTTCTATGCTTTCAGTTGGCAACTTACCTATAGTTACATCAAATTGGTCATCGTTTACTTTAAATGCCGACATTCTTCACCTCACTTGCTAGAATTATAGTCCACATCTTAGAGTTATCTAATGGATAAACTGCATTAATATCATATAAAGTTTCTTCACTTAATAGCTTCATTTCTGTGTTAATATCTGTTCTATATCTAATATAAAATTTTACTGAGTTTTCGGCGTTAACTGCTTTAGCTGCCCAAAACTCCTTGCCTCTTAGATGTTCTTTCTTTGACCATAACTCCGTGAAAATATCATACTCTGGTTCAAGTGGTTGAACAGGGCCATCAACTTCTTTTCGTGTTTTTATAATTATGTGGTCATGCAAGGGTTTTTCTAAATCCCACGTAACTTGACGTTTATCCTTCAAGCGTTTTCACCCCCTCCATTAGCTGGAGTCTTAGAATTTCACTTTGAAAATTCTCTTCAAAGTACTCCAACCCATTATTGTAAGCGTACCTACAATAGTCCATTAATAAACTCTTTGGAAGGTCTTCCACTGAAAAGTCTAACTCTGTACCTGTTAACCCTTGCAGATAATTCTTGCCTCTGTTAATATACCCTGTTATGTCCTTATCTTCTGAATTCCATGTTATTTTAAGGTAACTCTTTACTTCTTCTAATATAATAAATCACCTACTTATTCTAAAAAAATAAAGGGCAATTAAGCCCCTTTTATTTATGCTTTAGTACCACCTGGAAATTCAGCTGCATTTGTAACATATACTTGCTGTACAGTTGGTTTTAGATTGGTTATATCGAGAAGAATGAAGGAATTGTTGTCCTTTGGTTGTCCATGTCCATAGAATTTTGTTAAGTAGATTCTTTCGTCTTCCAAGAATCTATATTCATCAGAGAATTCAATTTTGCCACTCTTACCTGTTCCGGCTGCCATTAAATATCTCTTCCCAAGACCAATTATTGCTTCATTCTCTGCTATTCTGGAAGATTGAATAACCGTTGTAGGGAATGGGAATACATTCATTGTATATGTTCCATCTGCACTCCTTGGTGTAGTTGCTGGCATTATCTTTTTCAAATAGTCCTTTGGATTTACAACTAATATAACACTTTCAACCACTCTAGTGTGTCCATTCTCTGTTTCTGTAAGTGTAGCTAATAAATTTCCGTAAGAAATAGGGTCTAATGAATTTAATTTAACTTTAGTTTTGTCGGGATATCCATTTGTTTGGTCTATTGAACCCGCTAAATTCTTTCTCATTCCAATAGGTTCATGTAGGTTAGCAGTTTGACCTTTGCCGTTTAAAACACCATCTTCTAAACCTAGATATAAAGCTTCAGATAGAATTGTTCTAACATATCTATCTAACCATGCTGGCCCTAAATCCAACATTGCTTTACATACAGGTAAGAATGCAGAAAGTTTATTTTGTTGTAAGTCAATCTTCTTAAATCCAGAAGTTAATTCTTTTATGATTTCAGCGCAAAGTGGTGACCACGTAGCTAATTGGTCGGTATTTGCATTTAACAACCACTCTGTAACTGCTCCTGCATTTTGGAAGTCAATAGCATCTAGCAATGGGTGGCTTGTTGTTAAATCAGTAAAGACATCATCTATTACAGTTTTAGGCATCACTACGTCTAGGCTTGTTAATGCTTGTTGTGGATTATTAGATCTCATCGCCTCGATTACTTTTTGGTAATATTTATTTTCTTCGGATGTTAATTGCCTAACTCCTCTGTTAGCTAATACTTGTGTATCAACTGCATTCATTACGCCTCTCGCTTCTTGCAACACAGATTGGTGAATATTCTCTGCAAAGTCTGTAAATGCTTTTGCAAACTCTTCTTGATTACCTTCCGTTGCTGCTTGGGATAATTTTTGCATAATTTCTGCTTTCTTTTGGTTTTGTGCATCTAGGTTTATCATAATATCAATCTCTCCTTTTAAAATAAAAATTAGCGGTACAATGCCGCTATCAAATTTAATACTTTATTTTCTTTTTCTTGCTCTTTAGGTTCTTCTTGTGTTTCTTCAACTTGTTGCTCTTCTTGAGTTTCTTCTTTAGTTTCTTGTACAACTTGATCTAGTTTTTCTTTTTCACTTTGCTTTATCATAGTCATAAGCCCTCTTTTTACATTTTGACTAGCCTTATTGCTTACACTATCAGCTATAATAGATGTAGCGAATCCCATTTTCAGTGCTTCTTCTGCATTTAACCAAGTTTCATTGTCTAGTAGTTCTCTTAATTCTTCCTCTGTTATATTAACTATGTTCATATAAGCATTAATTGAAGCTTTAGTTATTTTCTCTAGATCATCAGCCTGTTTTCTGAAATCCTTAGCATTCCCGGCGGCTGTAGTCCAAGCATTATGAATCATCAATAAAGATGTATCGTAAACAATTCTTTCATCTCCTGCTGAAAATATAACTGATGCTATACTGCAAGCAAATGGATCAGCATAAGTTCTTATTTTTGCATTATGCCTTTTTAATTCATTGCTAATAGCTAACCCCTCTCCTACTTCTCCACCATAAGAATTGATATAAACATTAATATAATCCACATCTTGTAATTCCTGTAGCCTTCTCGATAAATTATAGCTTGATACATCGCTCTCTGCCCATGGCCAAGAAGTTATATCACCATAAATATAAATATCTGCTTCATTATTGTTTTGTACTAAAGAATAATATTTTTTCAATTTTCTCACCACCTTCTATGGATTCAATTAATTTAATAGTGTCTTTTAATTTTCACTATCTAACCCTCCTCTAAATTCCTCAACTGATTGATAATTTTTAGTTATGAATCTCTCATTTGCCCATTCTTCATTTATAGGTTCTCTACCAATCATTCTTAAGTTGTCATTGATTGTGTTTACTGCTGATCTAAACAATATATCTAATGATGAAGCCATTTCCTTGATGCTTAATACTTTAATTCTTGTTGTGTCTAATTTAACATAGCTCTTTTGTAAATAAGCTTCTTTCTTATAATATTTCCTGTTAATTTCTGTAGTTATTATGTCAGCTATAGGATTAACTCTAAACGTCAAGAAAGTATTAATTACACCATCTGTATCAGCAACAGTGCCTTTTAATAGTTGTGGTGGTATTTGAAACCCCATAGCCACAAAATCGAATATATCATCAACTAATTGTCTTATGTCCCTGGAGTCTATGCTCCCTTTATACCCTGTACTGGATAAGTCAGTATACTTAATCCCATTAGTTAATGGAACTACCGCTCCACCTTCTGCTTCAAAGAACTTTTTAAACTTATTTCCTAACAAGTCTTGTAATTCTTGTTGATGTTTTGGTGTTTGTGGGTAGCTAGTCGGAACATCTAACACCCCTCTTTTAGCATTGCTACGTTTATAATTATCACGTGAATAAGCTATTAAACTTCCATAGCTTTCATATATGCCGTTTACGATCATACTAATTCTGCTGTCATGGAGCTTGAACCGTAATACCTGATTTTCGTAAAATGTATCAGATAATTCATAACCATCAACTACTACACTTTTATATACATTCTCTTTTAAAGCATACTTTTCAATATTCCATGAGTCAGCGACATAAAACATATTATTAGTTTGTACCACTAGAGCCTCATTCTCATAGACCATTTTCGAAATTACTTTCGACCAAAATTCAGCCGAATTGTAATTCTGATTAGGTTCTATATTAAATAAATAATAGTTAGACCCTTTTGTTTCGGTTCCCTTGTCAAAGGTTATAAATTCGCTTTGTGATATAGCTGCTGCTATTAGATTTATACATGACTGAACTGCTAATTCTCTGAAAAATATCTCTGTAGCTATATCACGACAATATGCATCTAACTCAATAGACCCACCATGCTTATTAAAAAGCTTTCTAAACCAATCCGTTAATACCATTTATTCACCCCCTTTTCTAGTAAGTATAAACATCTAACATAATAGTGCTACTATCCTCGATTAGTTCCTCGTCAGCGTTCATAGCGTGCAATAGTGCAAAAAAGCCATCTGTTTTGCGCTTGATTGGATCTATTTTTAAGAAAGATTTATTTCCCTTCTTATCTGTGTGTACAAATACATTGTTAACATACCAACGCATAAGCTTATCGTCACCAAATGCTATTGTGTGTTCAAGGAATATTTGCGTTATTAATGGATGTAGCTTATTGTGAGATATAAACCCATTAGGAATTGCCCCAAGTATTAACCCTTCTTTGTCAAACTCCTCTTTCAATGCAGAATACCTATATCTATCAGCCACTACTTTAATTATGTTATATTTCTCAGCCTGTTCTATAAACCATTCAACTACAGTTCTAGCTGGTATTTGTGGAGTACCTCTTACAATGGTTAGTAAACCCAATTCCTCAGCTTCTTCTATATTAATGTTGTATTTAGTTAGTTGTATGCTTTTTTCATGCACAAAGGTATGTTGTATAAAATATCTTTTGCCACCGTGCTTAAATAACAAACCTACTGAACAGAAGTCTCTTAAATCTGCATAATCCACTGAACCAATACAAGAATATCCTGTTAAATCTGGTATAGGTTGATTAGTAGCTTTTATATCCTTCCATGTAGCTACTGCTCTACCTTCTACTATATTTGGTATGTTCATACGTTTAGTTAAAAAAGCCTGTTTTAAGTCCACATTAGTTAGCATATTGGTGTATTCTTTGTTAACTCTATCTTTAAGTACCTTAGAATGATTAATGCGTGGTATGGATTTCTCCCAAAGTTCCTTCTTATCTACTTCTTTAATGTCGTCCATCTTAAATATAAATGGAAAGAAACCATTATGCTCGTCTTCACCCTTTAATATCCTATCTGATTTTTCCTTAAGGTCGTCTAATACACTTTCTCTAACTTCCCCATCAGTAGTTATATAGAAAGTCCGAGGTCTATCTACTTTACCTAATCCACCTATATGAACGTTGATATTATCATAATTTTCATATTGATGAACTTCATCAAATATAACGCATCCAGGACGCCCACCATCTTTAGTTTTAGCGTTACTAGTACGGAACTTCAGTTTTGATCTTGTCTTTTTATATATTATTTCTTCTTTTGTTTTCTTAAATAATTTTTGTAACTTATCCGTGTCTTCTATTATGTTATATAATTCATCAAAACTAGTTTTAGCTTGGTCTTCAGATGTGGCGATTATATCGACGTTATAATCTTTTATTCCGTGCTTATCTGATAAGAAATAAAAGACCAATGCAGTTATAAGCCCATTTTTACCACTACCACGCCCCATTAAAGCGAAAAATTCATCAAATACTAGGCTACCATCTGTATAATATACACCAACAACCATAGCAATGAAGAACTTTTGAAAATGTATAAGCTTAAAAGGGAAGTATTTCTCAATGACGTCTACCGCTTCATCAATAATACTTCCCTCTATTACTACATCTTTACTATTAAGTACCTTCTTAGTGAACTTTATTAGCGCCTTTTGTTCTTTACACGATTGGACTTGTCCTGTTTCAACTAAATTTACCCAATCATCTATATATGGATGGTAATTATAACTCTTCATCTTCCTCATTCTTTATAGGTTTATATTCAGCACCTTTCAACCCTAAATCACTAAGAATTGTCAACATCTGTTTAGACACCTTAACCAGTTCTGATACAGAGTCATTTTTCTTGTATCCTTCCTGCCCTCCGCCATTACACCAGTAAATAGAAACGCCTCTCTCTGCTATATCTTCTTTTAATTTATTTTCTATCTCCCAAAAATCAATATAATCTTGTACTAATTCCTTATAATGTGCGTGGGTAGCGTTTTTTTCTTTTAATTGCTCCATCAAATCACTTTCAATTTGTTTTTTAATATCTATCTCTTTTTTGGTTTTACTCATACTCTCACCCCCTCACACGTGATTTTTAAAAAACTTTCCGAAATCATGGGCTATACACGGTTACAATATCCCTTAAAAAATTCAAAAAATAAAAAGAGGGGGGACTATTTTTTATTCCCACCTCTCCTCATTGGTGAAGCGTTCTGTCTTCTTATACTCTTCCATCTTCTCTGGATGAAAGACAGTCTCATGACAGTTGTAACATACGCACATTAGATTACTATCTGTTAATGCTAAGTCTATTCTATCTTTTAAATGTTCTATATGGTGTACACATTCAGCTTTACTAAGTCTACCGTTCTTCTTACACTCTTGACATTCATTGTTATCTCTTTTGATTATATCTTTACGTTTGTTTCTCCATTCTTTACTTCTATAAAATTGTTTTGTATCTCCTCTTTTGAGTGCATCTATTATTTCTTTCCTCATTGTATATCGGTATATAGGGTATACCTTACTCACTCTCCTTTTATATTCTCTATAGATACTTTATCTGTTAGTAATTATAAATGTTCCATTTTCTAATCTAGTTATGCCTCTTTCAAAGCAAGCAACCCCATATAAGCTTGTTAATTGTTCCAACGCTGTCATAACCTCATCTATCTCTAACCTTTTATTAGTATTTATAGTTATACTTTTCTCTCCGTCTTTACCTTCTAATGTATAGCGAAGATCTTGCAGTACAACCCCATCGCCATCATATAACGTGCCTATACGTGTCGGTTTTATCCTTGCCATTATGCGCTCTGAAATCTTTCCCATTGATATAGTTGCTGTACATTTACTCATATTCAACCTCCTTATGCCTTTATATATGCTCTAAGCAATTAATTGTCATTATCTTTACTGCTTCCTTTAATTGTTCTCTTGTCGGCCTATATTGATTTAATATCTTTATTCTTTCAACATCTGCATTATCTTTTACTTTATCTATATCCAAGTAGTATTTTATTCTTTTAGCTCTTTCTTTCTCTTTTTCTATTATGTCTCTTTGTATATCATCTGTTGGTTGTTCTTTATCTAGTTCCTTTATTCTTTTCTTTAGCAATAGATATATATAAGCTCTATCATCTTCTTTATCTCCTAACGCCTTTGTTAACTTATCAGCCATTTCATTTGTTATTATAGAATCTCTTATGATTGCTCCTGTTCTTTTTAATATTTCTTTTGCATTACTTTCTTCCATACTCTCTATTACATCTTTTAGTTGGTCCACTTTATATTGCCTTTCATTTACCTTGTTTTGTTCTTCTCTATGCATTTCTTTTAATTTTTTTAGTAGCTCTTCTTTATGCCCTAACTTCTCCATTGTGTCTATTATCATTCTTATATTATCTTCCATACATATTAACCTCCCATCTGTTTTAATCTACCATTGTTCCTTTTATATCTTCTCTGCCTCATACACTCTTCTAAATCTTGATAAGGATCAAGTGCTACCTCTAACTCTTCACACTTTCCCCATTCACTACATAAAGGATTAAAAAAGGAACACGCACATTCTAAGTTGTGTTTGTTCCATCTTGTATAAAGTACAATCTTTTTCACACTATCACCTCACTTAATTTTTTATATAAAAATAGCACCTAGTTTCCTAGATGCTACTTAACAGCTGTAACCACTTGTAATCCCTGTTGTGTTACTGCCTTTTTCTATTAATTCCATATCACACATTTTTTACTTTGTTTCATCCCAAATTTGCTTCATTTCTTCACTGTAATTTTTATTTGTACTTATAAAATCTATAAATTCTCTTTTGTTTATTTCATCTCCAATTGTATTATATAAGCTTTCTATTTCTTCAACCGAACAACCTATTAACAGTAACTTACAAACTGTCGAATGTGATATATCTGGATACTTTTTAATTAAGTTTACACCTTCTTCTCCACCTAATGTTTTAACTTCAACTTCCATTGCTAGCTCCCTTCTTCTCTAATCCTAATTCTATTAAGTTCATTATAGAATAATTCTTTGAGCTCATCAATTAGGAATATCCAACATAACATTACTGCCTAAAATTAAAACTTTCTATAATACTATTATAAAGCATATTTCTTGTGTATTTATTCCTTTTTTATTCCTATTTTATTCCTACTTTTAGCTTAACCAACTATCCCAATTAGATATGTCTTTTATTAAATCATTTTTCATTTTATTAACCCTAGATTGAGAAGAGTTAAGTTTCTGACCTATCTGCCATTCTTTTTTCTTATCTTTGTATTTCAATTTTAATAGAATTTTAGATTCATCATTTAAGAACTTTATATTATACTCAATGATGCTGTTATCTAATTCTATATCCCTAATTAACCCCTTGGTTATTTCTATCTCATATTTCTTTTTTTCTATATCCTGTAGTTGTTTTTCTGTAGCCCTAATAATAGCTCTCTCAGCATAAGAACATCCATCCCCAGAACTTTGTACACGTTCCTCATAGCTTATGCTCCTGCTTTCTTCTTCTATGTTGACATTACAGGTCCTTAAATCATTTTCTATATCCCTTATTTGTTTTTCTAGTATTTCTATTTTGTTCTTAAGACTATTTATTTTCTTATCTTTGCTATAAAAATTATAAAGTTTTCTCTCTGTTGATCTAAACAAACTCTTGTCCATTCAATTCCCCCTTTGTAACCATAATTGCATTTCCTATATCCTGTATTGCAACTTTCTTACCTCTAAATTCTTCTAGTATTGCTGTTCTTTCTTTTAATCTATCTGTTGCTTTATAGGTTTTATATGGTATAGCTTGTACTACTTGCATAATTGTACCTCCTAAGAATTCTTTAATTCTGTCCGAAGCCATGTAAGCATACTCCTTAATGTTTCTATTTCCAACCTAAGATTGTTAAGTGCATCTATAGCCACATAGTAAGAACTTTCTGCTATATCTTTATTTAATCGTAATTCCGCAACCTTACTATCTCCTCTGGCTAAGTCCTGTATTAATGTTGCAGGATACTTGTCCGCCTTTAACTCTAATATCTTCTTATTAAGTTCTATATAATATTCTTTCTTAGTTTTTGCCTTCTCTATTGCTAGAGTTTTAAGTTGTATGTTTCCGTTTTGCAGGGCCAGTATTGCTATATTAATTTTTTCTATGATTTCTCCTGGTGTCATCACATCACGTCCTCAAAAGTTTTTGTCAAATTAGCAGCATACATCTTTCCAAAATACCTATTAATTATCCCTGTGCAGTAATTAAACACCTTTCTCCACTCATCATCATCTCTAAATTTGATGCCACATAAGAAAGTTTCAAAAGTATTAGTCCATAACTCAGCCGAATACGACCCTGTCTTTTCACTTAATATTTTTATATCTTTATGAGTAACCTCTGTATCAAATACTCTATTTAGACTCCTTAAAGTTTTATTTTTCAATACAACCTTCCCCCCATCATTCTAGAAATTATATCCTTGGCATAATAACCTTCTTTATAGATTATTAGTGTTTTAACTATCTTCATAGCCTGTTGTCTGCTTATACCCAGTAACTGGTGTATATCTGTTACATTGTAATACTCTCTATCGAATAGGTTTTCTAGTTTACTTTGCAGTTCTTTTTTAAATGTTAAATCTAACTCTCTATTCATATGCGGACTGTAATTTCCTCTGTGGTGGTTAGGACATAAATACATGAAGTTTATTTTAATGTTAGCCATGTATGAAGCTTGGCTTTTGAATACTGTATGATGTAGTTCTGTGTTACCGCTACCGCATATTCTACATGTATTCATGGCTAACACTCTCCAACTGTAATTCCACACGAGGATTTTCGCTATAAAATTTTTCAACTTCTAGTTTGACTATCTGACTATCATCATCAAACGCCACTTTATTCAAACTATCTAAAACTATCTTTGCAACATTATCAAGGTCCGGCTTCTTTATTGGCCTTAGCCTTTCTTCAACCATTTCTAGTCTTTTCTTTTTACTGGTACTCTTAGGAATACTATAGTAAGCTATTATAGTTGCTTTCAACTCTCCATCTAGCTTTAAATTTTTAGCTTGATCCATATAACATACTTTAACTAAATTTTCATAATTAACAGTGTCTTTAGGTGTATAGGTAAAGCTTTTGCCTAGTCTTGGTCGACCTTTTCCTTTTGGCTCTCCTGGTATTACTATTGCTATCATTTCAACCCTTCTTTCTAACCTATAATCGTTATTCCGTTTCTTTCTGCCATGCTAACTAATTCTATTCCTCTTAGGTCTTTAGTGTCGTATTGGCAACACCAATCTAAGAAACTTCTATATTCAATCGTTTTAGGCAATTCCTTAAAGTTCCTATTACTAAAGTGCAGTAAACAATCTTTACTCTTTTTCTCTCTAGCTTCTGAACTTCTTTGTTGCATTTCCATATAACGAGCTTTGCTAGTTTCATTGTACTGTTCATTGAAGCGCTTATATAATTCTGGATAGTGCCTTTCTATATAACTTATATGAGTTCTAACTAGCCTAGAAAGATTTTCTCTACTAGTCCCATAGACACTTACTAATTTGCCATAACTCCCGTATTTAGCATAATCTTTGACTATATGAACAGCTATTTCTTTATAATCTTTATTTAATTTCTCTTTTAACTTCTTATATTTATCCACACTAACCCTCCTTTGGTAGATAGGCTATAGTGCAAAACCTACCTACCGTTTAATTTATATATAGTGTTTTTCGACTTCTTTTTAACTGTGTACTAGATTAATATTTAACTAGTACACTTACTTTATAAAAGTTCATGGATTAATCCTAATCCCTTAGATATTTAATATCCTTTTTCTTGTCTTTCTATATTTACATCACATTTTTCTAAATAATATAATTCTGCGGTCTTGCCATCTATACCACACGCTTTTGCTATGGATGGCACAAATGCTAATATATCAGCAAATTCTTTGCATATTTTATCAAAATCCCCCTGTCTACGGTCACTCCAGTACTTAAAGCACCTTGTTTCATTCGCAAATTCCCCTAACTCAGTCGCTAAGGCTAGAATCCTTTCTGTAAGAAACTCCGCGTGTCCGTAATTAGTTTTATGCTTCTCATTGTATTTAGCAAGGATATAATCATCTACCTTACCCTGTTTTTTAAACCACTCTTTAAACATTGCTCCACTCCTATATAAACATCTTAATAAACATCTTTTTACTTATACTTAACCTTGTGCAAGCTTCGTCCAGTGCTTGTCCAATACACTTACTGTAGTTTTTCCCTGTTCTCTCTTGTTCCTGCTGTGCTAACTTAGATGCTAAAGTAATTACATTCCTTCTTAGTTCTTTATTGTTCATATTAATTCACCTTTTTTATTTTGCAATCTACAATTTCTATTGCTACAATTTTATTTCCTATATCGTTTGATTCTTCATATTCAAACAAGCACTCATTTCCTTCTAAATCAGTTAATGTCATTGAAAAAGTTTCGCAATCATCATTAAGTCTAAAATTGCAATCATTTTCTATAAATCTTGATATATCATCTTCGTCAATGTAATCAACATCAAAATCCATTACATTTATGCCTTGACAGTTACCTTGAACTTTATATGCTATATGTCCCTTATATTCTTCTGATTGAAACGTAATTCTAATTACATGTTCTCTATTTCTAAAATTATCAGTATTATCATAACTTTTCATATTAATTCTCCTCCAACAAGTCTGAATTTAATCTCCCTCATACCCTTACCACCTTCGTATTCAAAAGTTGTGCTATATTAAAGCTCTCTTTATAGTTTTTAAATTTAACTAATATATTGTGACTTGTTCTATCTATTACCCTTCCTCTCTTAATCCCTCTATTATCATCTAGTTCGATTTTTAGCTTGTCCCCTACTTTGTAAGGGATTACTAACTTTTTAGGCTTTTTCATGTTTATCCCCCTCTTCTTTTAACTTGATGCCGCAACTATACGTATTCTTAAAATTGCCTTGATAATCTGTATCTGCTTTTCCATAAGGGCAAATACTGCAATCATTTACTTCGTAACAAACTTCTAATTGCTCATTTGTCATAAAATCACTCCTTCGTAATTTATTTGAATTACGTCATATTACTTCTGCAGTATTTGCTTTAAATTCTTCAATTCTTTCATTTGCTAAATCTGCCCAATGCCTACCACAATGTTTACCTTTCTTTTCACATATACCATTGTCAAAAGCTATAAAATTTCTATTTAGTTTTACTGCAGCTAATGGTATACTTCCATAACCTGTAGTTAAATCTAATATTGTCATTCCCTCGTTTGTGTATGTTTTAATAAACCATTCACATAAAGCTATAGGCTTTTGAGTTGGGTGAATAGGATGTGTGTCCCATGCAAATTCTAATACATCAACTGGATAGCGTTCTGTACTTCCTCCGCCACTAATACCAATCTTAGTAGCTCCGTAATTACTTCCATCAGTTTGATGTTTTGTATAGCTATGCACTGGTTTATGTCCTGTAGTTTTCTGCGGGTTATATATAGGTAATTCATCATAAAACACCAATACATCTTCATGTGCTTTCATTGGCATCTTTTTAGCATTTAAATGTCCTTTGGGCTGCCTTTTCCTGCATACTACCTTATATCTATAGCTATCAAGATTACTGCACATTAGTTGCCCTACAAATTTACCTTTAGCAAACAAACATACTGCAGCATTATCTTTTTTTACCCTATTTATAGCACCCCATAATTTATCAAAAGCTATTATTTTATCCCATGAGTTTTGCGTTTCTCCGAAAGGTAAATCACAAAATATTAAGTCTATACTTTTGTTTTTTACGTTCTTTATGCCTTCTAAACAGTCAATATTTTGTACAATATTTAACTTCATACCATCACCTCTTACATAGTTCTTAAATTATCTATTTATTGTTATATATAGATAATTAGATTCCTAAACTACTCTAATATTTCAATACCACTATTTAAGTTGCTTATAACCTCTTCCGTATCATCATCACTTCCTAATTGTTCACCGTCTTTGTAATAATACGTTACGCTATATTCTTCGACTTCAAATTCCTTAAGAATACACTCTGTACAATAGTGTTTACCGTTATATTTGTATTCAGCTTTTTCTCCTTCACATTCGCAACAAATATAATTGTGATCATTACATGCAGGCGGTTTATCTGTATGGAAGAAACACCCTCCCGTTTTATCTGCCCAATAACAATTATCACAACTTTTACACATCTTTATATCCCCTTCCTATATTTCATAAAATAATCATTTTACGAACCAAGTTATAATTTCACCCTTCCGTCAGAATCTGCTTTTTCTAATATTTTTTTACACCTCTTACAAGTTACTTCTGAAGCATTACCTTCGCTTGTTTTATCATCATGTTTCCACCAACCATTGCAAACACTTGTTAACACATATTCTGTACCATCCCATACTTTAACTCCACAGTGCATTAGCTTATTTCTTTTAATTAAATTAACTCTACCTTCAAACATTTAATCACCTCATTGCTTCCCCTTCTTCTCTTGATATTGAAACGTCATAGGTGTAAATACGATTTTACTGTACAAATCGTTAATCTCTTTAGTTGCCTGCTCTTTATTGCTGTTTAATTCCTCCATGATTATGTCTCGAGTATTCAACTCCTGTAATTTTAAATTCTCTATATCCTCTTTGATTTGTCCCATATTATCCAATACGTTATCCTCTAAACAATTAATCCTACGTTCTAAATATTTAAGCTTCACATCTATAGCTAATGTTCCGATAACAACTGATAGCGATAAAAATATTAAACAAACCTCTGTAATCATTCCTATACCCCCTTAACCTCTATAAAATCAATTCCTGAAGGATTTATATGCACTTTTTCTCCGTCTAAAGGTGTATAATTAATGTCCAGTCTAATTTTTGTATTTCCCTCATAGTCAAAATATTTATTTTGTACAAAATCAAATTCCTTAAAATTTTTACTTACTATTTGTCCGCTTCTATAGAATATCTTTACTTTTTTCATTTTCTATCTCTCCTTATTTCAATCTATAATTATTTTCTTTACCTTCTATTTGCACTGTATAATCCTTACACATTTCGTATATCCTGCTGCCTACTGCTTCATCAAAGTTCAACATCCTGTCTAACGTGAACTCTGTACTGACTATAATAGGCAAGTAATTTAAATACCTATAGTTGATAATCTCAAACATTATGTTTATGTCTGACTCGTTTATTTTGCCTTTGAATAGATCATCTATCAGCATGATTTCTGCTTCTTGATATTTGCTTAATTGTTTTTTATAAAACTCTTCATCTAACATATTTTGTTTTAATTCTGTTATTACATCCCTGTATGGCATATAAACCACCCTAATGCCCTTTTGAATGAAGTTTAAAGCTAAAGCTATACTAAGATGTGTTTTGCCGCTCCCAACTTGTCCACATAGCATTATGGAGTTTCTTCGGCTATCCCTTATGTCACCAAAGTTTTTATAATAAGTTATTGCTGTTTCTCTAGCTACTTTCGAGCTATCATTCCATGTTTCGAAATTCCCAAAAGTTTGTTTGCTCTTTTCTGGATTAATACCTGCATTCTTCCACTGTCTTTTAGCTATGTCTATTTCTTGGCATTTGCACCTTCTCATAACAGGTTGGCTATCTTTCTCTTGCGTTATTAGATATCCAGTGTCTTTGCATATCGTGCATTTATATAAGCCCTGTGTCGTCGACTTCTCCTGTGACTTTTGGTGCTGGTGGTTTAAATCCTGTGTACTTGCCTTTATCCTCTGAATTATCTTTTCTATTTCTGTCACGGTCCTTTTGTCCTCCCTTCTGCTTTCTATTCTCTGAATATGCTTTTGCTTGATCTAAAGTTTTAATACCGTTGCTATCCCAATCCATGAGTATACGTTCTATATACTTCCAATTCCTTACGTTGTTCTCTGCTGCTATCTCTATTGCTTGTACAACTAATTCATTTCCTAGTGTATTTGACCATTCTCTAATGCCTTCTATTTCTATTACTCCTGGCATAGGAAATATATTATTTTGATATACCTTTAATGGGTTTATTTCTTCTTTATTATTAATATAGTTATTATCATTATTTATATTATTATCATTATTGTTAGTGTTCTTCTGTTGTTCCTCCGTTGTTCCCCTGTTGTATCCTCCGTTGTTCTTCTGTTGTTCTTCTGTTGTACCTATACTTTGATATAAGCCCCAATTTACAATGGTTAAGATTGTACCCTTTGTAGACCTTTTTAGCTCTATCATTTTTTCAGTAGCTAATGTTTCTAAAAATGTCCTTGCCTTCTTTCTACTCCATCCCCATCTATCTGCTAGCGATTGGTCTGATGTTAAGAAACTACCTCTTCTAACGTCAACTAATTCGCCCTTAGAAAATGTTTTTTTATCTTTGTGGTTGGCTTGAAGGAGAAGATCAATCCAAGCTTGTCCTCTAGCAAAAGGCTTATCTTGCCACAGCCAACCATCTTCCATTGCTCTATATAGACTTATCCACCCTTTTTCTTTTCCTTCTGCCATGCTTTCCTCCTAATCTAACGATATAACTAAGGTCGGTGTTCCTGTTAACCTTTCAAATTCATCATCATGTGCAGAGCAGTCAAACAAAGTTTTCTTTATTTCTATTTTTACATTGTCTTCGTCATTGAAGTTTTTAATAAGTTCTTTTAATTTTTTAATATTCATCTTAACCCCTCGTTCCAATCTAAATATTTATCATAAAACTCGTTGTAATCCATGATATATTGTTCCTCTGTTTCCTCTTGCTCCATTTGAGTTAAGTATCTTTGATAAGCTAAATCTACATCTAACATAGTTAACCTCCTATAGCTCTAAATAATGTAATATCTTATCTATCTTTTTAGTAGCTCTGCAATAATCACATTTTTCACACCTAGTAGGTTTTATTTCACCGTTTTTAACTTTTATTNNATGCGGTAGTAGTGTTTCAACTTCTAATAGCTTGTCCTGTATAAATTCAGTACCCATGAATATTATTTCCTTGTCCGGTACTGGTTCTTTGGATACTGCAATTATGTGTGGTTGAAAGTAACTCCTACCACCTCTATTAAGTCTTTCTACCTCTGCATATACTGCCATTTGTAATAGATAATCATAGTACTCTATAAAGTTTTGCTTAACTCCTTCGTATTCATTCCAATACTTTTGATGTATGGATTTAGTTGTCTTTAAATCTACAAATACTTTATTTTTAGGATTATAAATATCAATCATGATTTTCCACTTAGCGTCAAAGAGTTCAGCAGTCATTATAATTTCCTTTTGCCCTTCTCTAACTCTCTCTACTGTAGGATCATTAGATAAAGTTTCTATCATTTTATTGCCTATTAGAAAATTAGATTTTAACTGTCCTTTTGTAACTCCTCTACTAGAATACATTTCCGGATGCTCTTCCTTAAACTCTTCTAAAGTACCTTCGTTCCAGGCATGGACATAACTTCCTAGTAGAAAAGCTTCATTCTCTCCGTCTGTCCATTCTCCGTTAAGCTTAGCTATGGTCTTGGCTTCACATTCTCTAAAAGATTTAAATTGTGATACTGAAAAGTATTCTCTATCAGCTTCTAAACTAAAGTAATTATCTTTATTTAGTTCCATTAGTTTCCCCTCCATCAAATGGGCTGCCTTCGAATAAATCTTGTTGAGCTTCGCTTTGTTCTTCTGGTCCAACTTCTTTATATTCAACGTCCGTTACCTCGAATTGGGATACTTCTTTTATTTGTTCTTCTTTGTTATTAGAAAATTCCATTCCACTTGCTTCATCAAATGTTTTCTTTTGCTCTATTGTTTCAAAGTCTAGTTCTATGTTCTTACAAAGCCTTCTTAAAACTGTCTTTTTATACATTTCTCCTGTGCTTTTAGACCATGCTGTACTATTCTTAGCTTTCGAATAGTTGTTTCTAACTCCCTCAATTTCTTCTTTTGACATTGTTTCGTACATCATACTACCGTCTTTGAATAACGCTACCGCAAATGCTCCAATTATATCTCCGTTATTAAATGGGATAGGTTCAAAGTCTAGACTCTGTAGTCCGTTCACAATCTTTTCTGTGAACTTGTCCCCTTCTCTAACAAGCTTTGCATATATATCCTTAATTGGATTTACACTGTATTTTTTAGCTAATTTCTTTTCGCCTTTATAATCTGTTTGAAATTCAGCTTTATTCCCATATACAATGCAGTAACACTCTTTAGTAAAGAAATCTAATCCTAGATAAGCGCCCTTCATTATCGTTCTAGCAAGGGTATATTCATTGCCTTTTAGCTTATCTAATCCAACAGTGTCTTTTAACACTGTCATAGCGTTTTGTTTAAATCTAAGAGCGTCAAACCCTGCGGGTAATGCTTTAGACTCTCTTTTAAGTAATGTATCTACATAATTATTAGTTGTCTTTAAAACTAAATCTGTATCATTTGCCATTATTTTTAATCCTCCATTTGATTTTTTATCTATTTTCTTTTATACTGTACTTAACGATTTTTTATTTTTGCCCTCTGCAAAGGGCTTTTTTTATGCCTAAAATACATTTTAATTCCTCTGTAGTAAGCTCTGTTATGTCTCCAATAGTTTCTCCTGTTACACTGTCATATATCGTTGTGCCATCTATGCAACCGCGCCTCCTTTCTGCTATCCTAAGCACATCCTGTAGGCTTGTCCTTTTGCCAAAGTTAATTCGATTGAGCTTTATATCTTTTGTTGTCATTTGCATTACTACATTAAACTCTGTGTTGTCTAGGTTTAAATCTGCTAATAAACCTTTTAACATATTAATCCTCCTCTATATACCATTTGCCTTCTAAAATCTCTCTAATAGATACCGCCCTTCCATATTCATCTAATACTTTGCCCCCTTCTCCCAAATCACCAGCTCTATACTTTATTCTGTGTAATTTTGTTTCGCAGTAAATATCCTTACCTTTGTTGTACGCTTTTATAGCTTCTAAGAACGATACTTCTGTTTCTTTCATCCTCCATTTGCAATCTGTTTTTAGCCAATGCGTTCCAATGTTTCTTCCGTCACAACTATATAGCGTTATATCTCCATATGTTATTTTTAATGTTCTTTTGGTTTCATCAATAAACACCCTATTAGGGTTTTCTGTTAACACCTTAATTACTTCCCATGTTTTATAAGTTTTCATAATTACGCCTCCTTAGCTAACTTTCTTATATAATCAACACCCTTTTGAAATACTAGAGTTTTGATATTAATTTTTGTTTCTCCCTTATTGGTGGTGTACTTTTGTTCTACAACTCTAAAATACTCTCTATCCACAAATTGTTGATATGGGATGTTATTAGGTTGTAGTATTTTTCTTTGTCTTAATAGGTCAAATAACTTATTTCTACCTAATCCTTTTATACCTAACACTTTGGCTACATCTGCCATTTCTATTGCATCTTTAGAACCTGCTACATCATCATAGAAGTCAGCTTTAGGTTTAAGAGCTTTTACCTTCTTCTCTGCTTCAATTCGTGCCTGTCTTTCTTGCTTTAGCCTGCTTGCAACTTCTATAAGTAAGTCGGGGTTGTCCAATAGTTCATCTTTGGCATACATTCCGTGTTTACGGATTGATGGTAATACTTCGGATGTTACCCACTTTTTAAATTTTTTAGCTTGTGGTAGTTTACTTCCTAAAACTGCGTTGTATAAACCACTTTCGTTTATTATGGTCATTTCTCTAGCCATACTATTTGCACCGACTATTTCGGTCGGTTCAATTTTTAACATTTCATCTTCATCTAATCTTCTTAACATTACTGATGTCTCGGAATATCCTAATCTTTCTCCTATGTCTTTTGCTACAAACCAAGGTTGTCCATATTTTTCTAAAACTCTTATATCTCCAAACTCTGGATTATTGAAAATTTGTAAATCTGACAATCTATCCTCTCCTTTGTTTTATTTCCCCTTCATGGTAAAATCTTCTTGAAAGGGGGTGTTGTTTTTATGAAATGTCCAAATTGTGATTTTGAAAATCATGTTGAAGACGCTGAATTTTGTCAAGAATGTGGAATCTATTTAATAAATATTTGTACTAATGAACGTTGTGATTTAAACAACGGAGATATCGTTTCAATTCCTAGCGATGCAAAGTTTTGCCCTTATTGTGGTTCCGAATCTACTTTCAAAGAGCAAGGTTTTTTTGATAAACAATAGCATGTCCACAGTTCATACAAAATTGAGGTTTCAGTCTATTCGGTAAGGTAACTTTATTATTTTTATTACAATGATTACACTTTCCTACATACTGCTCTTGAACTGATACTTCGGGAGCAGTTTCCTTTTCTTTTAACTTTCTTATTTCATAATGTTGCATTATCAATTCTCTTGTTTGTTTCAATAATTCTTTTCCTAAGTTTGAGTTTCTATCTATTTTTTCTTCTTCTAGCCATGTTGCCATCTCTTCTAAATGTTCTTTCAGTAATTTATTTTTAACTGAATGAGTAAGAATTGCATCTCCTCCATCTATTGGTGCAAGGTTATAATTACTTCTCATTTGATTTATAGTTTTTAATTTAATATCATTATCATCAAAAATTGGCTCCCCTAAATTTATTAGTCTTTTATCATATTTTCTTTTAAGTTCTTCAAGGGGAGTATTTTTTATGTGTTCTTCTGAATAAAGCCAAGACATCCCTCTGTAATATTTCATAGGTTTATCGAATTCTTTTATCCCGACTTCCTCCATCCACTCTAATTTTTCTTTTGATATTCCTTGTACTTCTTTTAATTTTTTATTCATAATAATTCCTCCTTAAATTTGCTATCTAAAAAATGTTATAAAGCTTATTGCTAACGATATAAGAGAAATAATTAATGTAACTAATATAATTCTTAATGTTGCTTCGTTTCTCTCGTGTCGCTCTTTTAACATTTCTAGTCTTTCTAAATCTTCATGTTTGTCCAACTTATCAACTCCTTTAAATTTATTACCGTTCCAATACATCTCTTTATGCCCTTTGCCCGAGAGTGTGGTTTTTTCGGGGGCTTGTCCAATAAATTATTTTTAATAAAAAGTAATATTCTAAATTTGTTTGCGTATAAATATTTTAGAAAGTGTTTTCATTTTTTTAGAAAAACTTTTTATTTAAAAGGCTTATTAAGCCTCTCTTATCTTATGCTTTTCTATGAAAATCTCTTGTGCAATACTTTCTAACACAGCAATAATCTGCTTTAAGTTCTCCTCGCTCTCCTCTCGGGTGATATTTGGTTCTACTATAATAACTTTGCCCAATTTTAATCACCTCTCTATTTTTTATGTTTAATCAGCTTTAAATATTCGTTTTATTTTTTTGTAATTGTGATTTGATTTTTCTCTCATTTTGAGTGAAAAAGTTTGCTAAAAAATCAACTTCTTTAAGAAGTTCTTCTTGTTTTTTTAAAATCTCTAAATTATTCATTTTTGCCCTCCTCATACATGGACCTAATCTCTTCGAGTTTGACATTATATAAATTCGAAAGTTTAGAAGCTATATTATCAGTTAAGTTCACCTTCCCTACTTCAATGTCATTTAGGTGTTTCCCGCAAATGCCAATCTTTTCAGCAACGAACTTTCTTTGTAGCCCTTTATCATATCTAAGTTTTCTTAAGCTTGTCTTCACTCTCTCGCCTCCTTTGATTACATTCTCTCTCGTTTCGTGTGAAAAGTAAAGGTTAATTTTAGCTTAAATGAATGAAATAGCTCTTAATTACTTCAATATTCTTAATATTTATCCGTTTCTCTCGTTATGTGAGAATTTATTGTCATAATTTTTCTCTTGAAATGTGAGAAAATATATTATACTATAGTAAGGAGGTGTTGAATATGAATAATGTTAAGAATGAATTATTTGCTAAAAGATTAAAAAAATACAGAAAAGAATTAGAAATAAAGCGAGGCCAAAAAGTTGGGCAAGTAAAGTTAGCGGAAGAATTAGAGGTTAGTAAGGGTAACATAGGTGATTTAGAGCGTGGCGAAAGAGAACCTTCAAAGAAATTATTAATTAAACTTGTGGAGCATAGTGGAAAGTCTTTAAGTTACTGGATGGATGGCGTGGAGGAATATGAAGCTCCGAACAGTGTAGATTTAGTTCTCGACCGAATGATTGAAAAAGGACTAATAGAAAATACTGATCTTAGTCCAGAAGTTTGGGAGATAGTTAAAAAAGCTGTTCTGTTAGAAGTAGAACGAAAACTAAGATAATATGAGGTGATATTTTGAGTAAAGAT
>NZ_DDOV01000056.1 GCF_002341865.1 Clostridium sp. UBA2485
GTGCTAAAAGAAAGAATAAGTAAGAATAAGTAGTTATTATTAAAATATAAAAATAAGAATCTGTCTCATGGTTATAGTTAAAAATAAAATTTGATAATACTAAAAACGTAGGTAGAAAGTATGAAGACACAGGAATGAGATTGCTTGGATTGTTTCGTTATTGGAGTATTATAGAATATTTCTATCCATATAAAAATCTCATGGATGAAGATTGGAATCAAGTACTTTATGACAAGATTCCTGAGTTAGCACTTCAAAAAGATAAGGAATCATATGTATTATCTATTGCAAATCTTACCATATATATTCATGACTCTCATGGTTTTTTTATGATAACTTTAAGGTGCTACAACAACACTTTGGAACATACAAAACAAAATCATCAATACTTAATATAGATGGTAAGATTGTCATTGCTGGCATGGAAGATAAGGCCCCTTTAAAGCTAGGAGATATTGTGGTAGCTATTGATGGAACTACTATAGAAAAGAGAATAGAGGAGTGCAACAAATATATATTAGTATCAGATAAAAATTGTTTTACAAATGCTTTTGAAGATTACCTTTTGTGTTCCACAAAGGAAATAACTGAAATATAGGTAATCACGAAACCAGAGAGTAAATAGCAATAATGCAAAATAACTAAGGAAAGGTGAAATAACATCATGGTAAATAAAGAGATATACCAGAAATTACAAAACTATATAGATCGTACTTTAGATTGCATAAAATCGGATTATGAAAAAAATGAAATTAAATATATATACTATGCAGACATATTACATTTATCAACTATTGCATATAAAACATATGAAGATAAGGAAAAATGGGAAGAAATAGGATATGAGATGTGCTGTAAGATAAAATATTATATTGAAAATTATCATGTGCATAAGAATAATGTTTCTATTTTAGCGGGATTTGGATATATGTGTTATGCTGTGGAATTATACTCCCAGAATACAGGAAGGTTAAAAGGATTTTCAAAAAGTATGCACACTCTTTTAATGAAAGAAACAAAATTCAGAGCGGAAAGCTTTCAAAAAAATTATGAACATACTGAAATGGGTAATTATGATTGTGTATCAGGCATTTCAGGAGTGTTATATTATTTGCTTGATTATAGAGGTGATGATGAACTATATGAAGAAACAATAGAAGAGGCTATAGAATATTTAGTGAAGTTAACAAGTACACATAACTATAAGAATGAGATGATTTACAATTTTCATATTCAATCTCAACAGCAATTTAATGATGAAGAGAAAGTCTTATATCCAAATGGAAATTTTAATTTTGGTATGGCACATGGTATGATTGCACCTTTAGTAGCGTTATCGAAAGCATATAGCTATGGTTATAAAAATAAAGATTTGGAAATTGCTATAAATACTATATTAAAATTTTATAATGATTTTAGAGTTATTAAAAACGGAATTTCATATTGGCCGGGACAATTGTCTTTTGAAGAATATAAAAATAACAAGGTTGAAGAAGATAATATCCATTATGCTTGTAGTTGGTGTTATGGCAATATTGGCATATTACGTGGATTAATGTTAACAGCACAGAATATGGGATTAAAAGATTTAAGTGAGTTTTATAAAAGTGAACTAATAAAAGCATTAGAACTTCCACTAGAACAATTTTATGTAGTAAGTCCGGCTCTTTGTCATGGGTATAGTAGTGTATTAGCAGCTAAGATTTGTTTGATGAATGAGAGTAGTGGGCAGAGCATGGAGTATGGGATTGATAAGATTATTGATAAGATTATTTCATTAAGTGATTATAATACGGATCAAGTTCACAAAGATATGTCTTTGATAGAGAATGAAGATGGAAGATTAGAAGGTTATATAGGTGAGTATTCTTTACTAAGTGGAGTTACAGGTAGTATACTTGTCTTTTTAGATCTGTTATATGGCGTAAATGATTATAAAAAAATACTGATGCTAATTTAAAATTTGTGGAGATGTTAATGAAAAAGAAATTTAATATTAATTACATAAAAACTTTAACTAAGATAACTAGGATTATTTATGATGTGGATAAACGATATATTTATAGTGTAATGAGCATAGTTATTGTCACTAGTTTGATTCCAGCGGCCTCATTAAAAATAATGCAGGAAATTATAAATATGATACAAACCAGTATACAAGATCTGAAAGAAATTTTTATATTGATTATTGCATATTTGAGTTTGGGTTTATTTGAAACCATAATACAAACGGTTTGGGGATATTATAAATCTAAGTTTGCTTTTAATTTTAATCTGATTATAAAGAGAGAGATTTTACAAAAAGCTTCAAGGTTACAGCTTCAAGATTTTGAAAAAAGTGAGCTTTACAATATGATTCAAAGAGCTGAACAACAGGGTGAGGGGGGATTACTTTCTTATTTTGATAAAGCTTTAAATGTTATAGGTATGTTGATTACTAGCATTTCTTATTTTATAATTGTTTTAAGTTTTAAAAGTTGGATTGTGCCATTGCTTATTATCATTCCAATAATAAGATTTATGATAAGTAATAAGATTAATAAAGAAGAATTTAATATGGTAAAAAAACGCACAGATGATGAAAGGAAAGCGTGGTATTATAGTTATATTATTACTTGTGGAATTAATTACAAGGAATTAAAACTTTATGATTTATTTTCACATTTTATAGAAAAGTTTAATAAATTGACACAAAAATTCATTAAACAAGATTTAGGGATTTTACAAAAAAGATTGAAATATTTAATCATTTTTAATATATTTGAACAATTGTTGATAGGAGGACTTTTCTCATATACCATATACTGCGGGTATATCGGAGTAATTTTAATTGGAGATGTGATAACTTATACGAGAGCAATGATTTCAGCTAAGAGTGAAATTCAAAGTGTAATTATGTCTTTTTCAGAGCTAAATAAATCTAGCATGTTTATTGAACAGCTGTTTGATTTTATGGAACTAGAAGAAAAAAATATAAGTGGAACTATTAAAATTGATCATATCGAGTCCATAACTATAAGCCACTTATCGTATAAATACCATGAAAGTGATAGATATGCTTTAATTGATGTGAATTTAAGCATAAAAAGAGGTGATTTTATTGCAATTGTTGGGCGCAATGGAAGTGGAAAAAGCACTCTTATGAAGATACTCATGGGATATTATGATGAATATGAAGGAGAAATTTTTATTAATAATATTAATCTTAGAGATATAGAAAAAGATAGTTACTTGAAAAACATTGGGGCCCTTTTTCAGGATTTTACTAAATATGAAGGAACTATAAGGGAAAATGTTTCTTATAGTAACTTAAACATGATAAATGAAGATGAAAAAATTTATGATGTATGCAGGCAATTTGAACTTGAAAAATTAGTTGGAGAACAGGAAAAGGGCATTGACACACAACTTGGATTTTGGTTTGAGTCTGGAAAACAGATTTCATTTGGACAATGGCAGAAGGTAGCACTTTCCAGAACTTTTATGAGGAATGCAGAGTTATATTTTTTAGATGAACCTAATGCAGCTTTAGACTCTATTTCTGAATTTGAAATGGCTCAGCTATATAAAAAGGTTTTCAAAGATAAGATTGGTTTTGTAATAACACATAAGTTCAACAATTTTATAAATAATGCTAATAAAATTATAGTTCTTAAGGATGGCAGGATTGTTGGTGATGGTAACCATGAATCTCTACTAGCAATTTCTGAAGAATATGAGCAGTTATACAATCTACAAATTTAAAAAGTAATATAGAAAATGAATACTATTCTTAAACTTCGCTCAACAAAAATATTTACTGCAAACCTTTGTATATAAAAGGTTTGCAGTAAATTAATTATATTAGATTTAATAGTTAAGCTGACTTTTCTATGAAAATCTTTCTGATAGATATTTAGAGAGTTTTGCTATAAATATATTAATAAAACTAGATTAACCTCTTTGCTTTGGATAAAATCTAATAAATTATTCAAATTCTTAGATTTATACCCTGATTTTAATATTTGTTAGTTTTTCTCTAAAATATTAGTTAAATTTGTTGGTATTGTTCAGAGATATACTGTACATTTATACAATGGAGTATTGTAACTATATTAGGTACACATTAACTTTTAGATAGTTTAACACTCCAGTGAAATCTCTTTCCCTGAAATGTTCATAATAATAAAATTTATATTTAAAACTTTAATTTTGATAAAGCATCTGCTAGTGCAGAATTTATAAGTTCATTATTTTCTTTTTGCTGCTTTCTTAAGCATCTATTTATTTCTTGTTTAGTAATCTTCTTGTTGTTTTTTGCTTTTAAACTCTGACATTTTTTCTCTATAATTACAATTTGGACATACAAATATTTGGCCTTCTTCTTGACCTCTTAACTTCGACTTTTTGTGATATTTTGGGCATATTGAATTAATTATTCTTGCTATTCCGTTTTTGTATCCACAGGTTCTGTCTTGGCATACAGGCATCTTTTCTTTTTTGTCATTTACCTCTAATAAGTATTTACCACAATCAGGACATTTTTCTCTAGTCATATTGTCATGAACATATTTTGTAGTACTTCCGAAACTGTCTTAACAAGTTCTATAGAATACTTTCTCATTTCTTCTATGAAATCTTTAAGATTTTCCTTTCCTTTGCTTATTAAATTTAATGTCTGTTCCCATTTTGCTGTAAGCTTAGTAGATTTTAAATCTTCTAGTGTTAGATCTATAAGCTGAATTCCTTTAGAAGTAGGATGTTTTTCTGAAACTTTGCTCTTCAAAATTTATAAGCATATATATGCATACTGTCTACTATGCTATATGGATCTGAGTAATAATCAAGTATTTCAGTAAGTTTTTTATGGATTAGTTCTATAACTTTAAAAAGAAATTTACGGGTATAATTAAAACGAGTTTTATTGCAAAATTTAGGAAACGACTCTCTTAGTTTTTTCAGCAAAATCCAAGCCATGATTTTTTAGAATCTATAGTCATGAGGTTACCTACAATAGCAATGGTAATTATTTTACTATCAAATATTATAGAAGTATTAATATTTTTACGGTTTTTAATTTTATTAGAAACCATTTTTGATAAATACTATAAATTATAGTAGGACTTAAAGTAAAAAAGTCTTTTAAATCTTCAATTGTTGTGGTAATATTTGTGTTACGAGACTCTAACATATATATTACCTCCATTGATTATTTGCTTATTTTTAATGAAAGGTTAACATATTATGTTGGAGTTTTTATACTTGTAAAGTTATTATATTAATTTAACTAGTACAACAGGTTAATTTAATATAATAACTTCACAGATAAAGGAGGCGTCTATGGGGAGATTTATTGGACTTAGAGTATTAAAAACTGCTATTGGAGCAACACTTGCCATTATCTTAGCTAAGGCAATAGGTTTACAATATGCTGTATCAGCAGGGGTTATTACTATTTTAACTATTCAAAATACAAAGAAAAAATCAATTACTTTAGCTTTTCAAAGATTTGAATCCACAGTAATGGCACTAGGAATAGCAGCTATCTTATTTACTGTATTTGGTTACAATGCTATATCCTTTGGAGTATTTTTACTTATTTTTATTCCATTTACGGTAAAGTTCAATTTGACAGATGGTATAGTAGTTAGTTCTGTTTTAGTAACTCATCTATTAGTTGAAGAATCTATTTCATTTTACTGGATGGAAAATGAAATATTGTTGATGGCAGTGGGTGCAGGAATTGGAATTTTATTAAATGCTTATATGCCTAAAATTGAAGGGGAGATTAAAGAAGATCAACGTTATATTGAAGAAAGTATACGTAAGATTTTATTAAATATGGCTTATACCTTGAGAAGTCACTCTGTTTATATAGATGAAGAGAAAACTTTTCAGGATTTAGAAAAACGGTTAGAAGAAGCAAATGAGCGTGCAAGACAGCATTTAGATAATTATATTATGCATGAAGTAAAATACTATGTACAATATATGGAGATGAGAATTACTCAATTTACAATATTAGAACATATGCGTAAACATATTGTAAAGTTTGAAATGACGCCAACTCAAACGGAGATTGTGGCAAGTTTTGCAGAAAAAATTGCGTTAGAGCTGCATGAATATAATAGTGCAGAAGAGTTATTAGAAGAATTTAAATTAGTTTTAGAAGCCTGCCGTATTCAAGAGTTACCAAAGACTAGAGAAGAGTTTGAGAGCAGAGCAATACTATTTCAATTTTTAAATGATTTAGAGTACCTATTAGAAGTAAAACGAGATTTTAAAAATAACTTAGATAGAGAAGAAATTGGATATTTTTGGCCAAGTGAAAAGTAGTATAGTTAAAAAAGTTATTGAAATATAAACATGATTATTTGAATATTATTAGTTTAGTTCAATTAATAATTTAGTGAAGTGAGAGGGAGATATGGATAGAAATGTTGTATTTGCAAGTTTAAAAGATATTGATGATATTACAATTATGGCCTTACAACTATGGCCTAATAATACTTATGAGGGACTCAAAGAAGAACTAACTGAAATTTTAAATAATGAAAAAGAAAGAATACTTTTATACAAGCTAGAAGATGAATTTATTGGATTTAATCATGTTGCTATAAGGCATGACTATGTAGAAGGATCAAATTCTAGTCCTGTTGGATTTATAGAAGGTATATTTGTAAAAGAAAATCATAGAGGAAAAGATATTGCTAAGATATTAGTTAGAAGTGGCGAAGAATGGGCAAAATCAAGAGGATGTACACAAATGGGGTCCGATGTTGAATTTCATAATGTAGAGAGCTATAACTTTCATAAAAAAATAGGATATACAGAAGTTAATAGAATAATATGCTTTTTAAAGAATATAGGCTAATTATTTTAGCTTTAATGATTCAATAATTAAAAAGAAGCTGTTATTTATTGAATTATAATTGTAAAATTAATTTTTTAAAAGAAAATTTTAAGATAATAATATTATTATATCAGTGATTTGAAAATATATTTATCACATAGATAATCTATAATTTAGTATACAACTGTAGTAATTTATGGCCATTTAAGGAGTGAAAAAATTATGCCAAAAGTTAAATTAACAATAAAAGAAAGTAAATGCAGATGTGGATATTATAAAAATGGTGATAGTTTTATTCTTGAAGACATATGTCCACCTATTTGCCATGAACTTTGGAATAGTATATACCCAAGCGTATACGCTCTTCTAAATGGTGCTACATTAGACTATGGTAATTATAAAGAGAAAAAATTTGAAATGAAATGTCCTGATAATGGTAGAGTTGTTATTTATGGAGAAGTAGAAGAAAGTGAATTTAAATAACAATGTGATTATATTGCTTATTAAAGGAGAAGGGGAAAATATAGAACTGCTTATATAAAGTAGTTCTTTTTGTTTTGCAGCAATAGATTATTATTGTAAAATAATGAGTAAGGATAGATTTATATTATATATAGTAAACTATGAAGAATTAAAACTTCATTAAATAAATTTATTAAGGGGGAAACATGTTTAGAAAAGTACAACAACAAAAATATATGATATTTTTAAGGTATGGATATATATTACTTTTTCTACTGTCTTTTGGTAAAGAGTATAAAAATATAGGTTCAATAGAAATTATAATTTTGCTAACTTATATTATAAATAATCAGTTAAGGTTTTTTATATTGCCTAAGGAAAATACTTTCATAGTGCCGTCACTGACAGTTGAAATATTGTTAGGTTATAAATTATATATTTTAGCTGGAAACTTTGGTGGATTAATATTTGTTTTGTCGTTAATAGATATTATTTATATGTTTAAAAAAGTGTACACACTAATATATATATTAGGAATAACAATATTGATAATTACTCAAAAGAATTCAGAACTGCTGATAAGTTGGCTTATAGCAGCTTTACCTATATTTTTATTATTAGCAAAAGTAAAAGATGAAGAAGGAAGAAAGTTAGAGGCTCAAAACTTATATGATAAGTTAAGAGAGAAAGATGAAGAACTAAAAAGAGTAAATAAAGAATTGGAAGTTTACGCTAATACTATAGAAGAAATTACTATTTTAAGAGAAAGAAATAGAATATCAAGGGAAATACATGATAATGTTGGACATGCATTATCTACAATAATAATACAGTTAGGAGCTATTGAAAAAATATGCAAAAGTGATGAAGAAACAGCTTCAAGGATGGCTAAGAATTTAGGTGATTTTACAAAAGAAAGTATGGAAAGAGTTAGAGGCGCTGTGAGGGCTATGAAGCCTAGAGAATTTGAGGAGTATGAAGGTGTAATAGCTATATCAGAAATGATAAAAAACTTTCAGAAGCTTACAGGGGTAGAGGTGAAATTAAGAGTATCAGATAGTATTTGGAAATTAAACTCAGATCAGACCATGGTTATATATAGAATAATTCAAGAATTTTTATCTAATGCTGTGAGACATGGTAAGTCAACAGAGGTAAAAATATTCTTAAATTTTTTAGAAACTCGTTTAAGAATCCATTTAAAAGATAATGGAGTAGGATGTTCTAAGGTTATACCAGGAATGGGACTTCAAAGCATAAAAGAAAGAGTTGCAACTTGGGGAGGAAATATAGAGTATTTTACTAAAGAAGGGCAAGGCTTTGAGCTTGTAGTAGCAATGGATAAGGTGAAGCTAAGTTTAGATGGAGTATAATTTTTATTATAGGAGAGCGAAATAAATGGATAAAATAAAAATAATAATAGTTGATGATGAAAAATTAATTAGAGAAGGGTTAAAAATAATACTTTCCACCTATGAAGATATTCAAGTCTTGTCCATATGTGAAAATGGAAGAGTTGCCTTTGAATTCTGCAGAGAAAATACTGTTGACGTGGTTTTGATGGATATAAGGATGGAAGAATGTGACGGGGTGCTTGGAACAAAGCTAATTAAGGAAACTACACCTAATACGAAAGTTTTAGTTTTAACTACCTTTAAAGATGGAGAGTATATTGAGGAGGCTCTTAAAAATGGTGCTTCAGGATATCTTCTTAAAGATAGTTCTTATGATTTAATATATGGCGGAATTAAAGCAGTTCATGGAGGTAATGTAGTAGTTCATCCAGAGATTATTGCAAAGTTTATGGTAAAGGAAGAAACACAATGTGAACAGTTAAAGACAGAAAATATAGAAAAAGAAACAGGATTAACGGAAAGAGAGTTAACTATAATTAAGGAAATAGCTAAAGGATTATCAAATAAAGAAATAGGAGAAAAAATGTTTTTAACTGAAGGGACTATAAAAAACAATATAACTACCATACTTTCGAAGCTTTCCCTCAGAGATAGAACTCAGATAGCTATATTTGCTTTTAAAAATAACTTGGCTCAGTAATATTATAATCTGATAGTTTTTAGTTTGACATTCAAATTTAAAATAATTGGCAATAAAAATAAATATTAAATTAAGAATTGAAACATTTTAGAAAGTACTTAGGTCTAAAGAGGTTGATTATAATCAGCCTCTTTTGCTTTTAGCACTATATTAAATGACTTAAGTCATTTAATATGATTACCTAGGCTAATAGGTAGAATGACAAAATTAATTTATAATTGACTTATAAGGTTAATGGAGGTAATTAGTATGAAGTTTATAGAAATTAAAAACTTAACAAAAAGATTTAATGATAAACTTGTTATAGACAATGTTTCTTTAGGAATAGAAAAGGGTGAAATTTTTGGATTACTTGGGCCTAATGGAGCTGGTAAATCTACCTTAATTAATTTGATGGTTGGACTCTTAAAAATAGATAGAGGAGAAGTAGTTATAGGGGGATACAATATATCAAAGGAACCTTTAAAGGCAAAGGAGAAAATAGGACTAGTTCCGCAAGAAATAGCTCTTTTGAAAACCTAAATGCTAAAGAAAATTTAGAATATTGGGGAGGCCTTTATGGACTAAGAGGAGCTACGTTAAGAGAGAGAATAAATGAAGCTTTAGAAATAGCAGTTTTACAGGAACATATAAAAAAGCCTGTAAAAAAATATTCTGGAGGAATGAAAAGAAGACTTAATATAGCTGCAGCTATGATGCATCATCCAGAGGTTTTGATTATGGATGAGCCTACAGTAGGAGTAGATCCTCAATCAAGAAATCATATTTTTGAAGTGGTTAAGAAAATGAATAAAGAATATAATTCAACAATAATATACACTTCCCATTATATGGAGGAGATAGAAACACTCTGTGACAATATATTTATTCTTGATTTAGGAAAAGAAGTTGCTTATGGGAGTAAAGAAGAATTAAAAAGAATGGTTAAAAGTGATAAGGTAATAAAAATAAAAGCTCAAGGAGAGTTAGAAGAACTTATGTTTGATATAAAGAAGCTTTCTACCATAAGAGGAGTAGAAATAAAAGGGGAAGAGCTTAAAATAATAGCCAATGAAAAGATAACCCTTAATGAATTATTTAATGAAATTTCAAAACATAAAGTAGAAGTCAAAAATATAGGTATAGAAGAACCAACTTTAGAAGAAGTCTTCTTAACTTTAACTGGTAAAAAATTAAGAGATAAGGAGGAATAAAAATGCAAATATTTCCTCAGATTAAAAAGAACTTAATATCATTTTTAAGAGAAGGTAAAATTACAATTATTTGTTTTTTGATTTTTCCAATGATAATGGCTTATATATACGGCGCAATGCAAGAGGATATGTTTCAAGGAAAAAGTCATTTTGAACCAATAAAGGTTATTTTTGATTATGATAAATCTTCAAAAGAAGGAAAAGTTTTAACAACAATACTAAAGGACAAAGAAACGAAAAGCTTTATAACTGTTGTAGCAGATGAAGAACCCCAATGTAAAGTAATCATAAGTGATGATTTTAAAACCATAGACATTAAAAAATTAAAGGGATCAGATGCTCAAGTAGACATGGTGAAGGGATTTATGGAAATCTTTAATGAAAATATAAATCAATATAATGTAGTAGTAGATAATGTAAATAAATTAAATTTAACCTCTGTAGAAAAAGGGGAATTAATAAATAAGCTACTATTTAAATTACAAGAAAATAATAAAAAACCGTTAATAAAAGAACAGTTGGTAGAGGGCTATAAAAGTTTAGGAGCTAGAGAGTATTATACAATTTCAATGTTTAGTTTTACATCAATAATGCTTGTTATAGTTCTAATAAAAGAGTTTTATAAAGAGAAGAAACAAGGAGTAGTTAGAAGAAGTTTTTCTACGCCAAATAGTGAGATAAGTTATCTTTTGGGATATTTAAGTTCTTGTTTTATCTTAACATTAGTTATAAATTTTATTTATATAGTTGCAAATATAATATTAGGAATAGCGTTCTTAGGTAATTTTATAGGGAATATTATAATTATAATACTTCAAAGCTTACTTCAAACAGCTGTAGTAGGAATGATAATTTCTTTTATAAAAAGTGAGAAAATAGCAAATTCTATTATGAATATCATTGTATTCATACCAGCTGTAATTGGTGGAGTATTTTTTTACTCTGATTTAATAGAGATTAAGATTTTAAAGTTTCTTTCAGATATTTCACCAAACTCATTGATATTAAATTCATATAAAAATTTATCTATAGCTCAAGAAATTTATGGAGCTAAAAATCAGATAATAATTATGATGATGTTATCGTTAATACTTTTAATTGTAAGTTTTATTAGAGTTAAAGTTAGTTGGGAGGAGCAATGATGAAATTCTTAATTGTTTTAAACAGTAATTTAAAAAGAATCACTAAAAGTAAAAAAATTGTTATTGCAAACTTTCTATTGCCAGCTATAGTTATTTTAACTCTTGGATTTATATTTAATAGAATTAATACGGAGAAAGAATATGCAATTATAAATAATGATAAAGGTGCTTATGGAGAAGAGTTCATAAAGGAAATTCAAAAAAATAGTAAAGTTAAAATTTATAAAAAAGATGAAGGAATAGAAAGAGTTAAGAAGAAAAGAATGTCTTTATGTTATGAGATTCCAGAAGGGTTTTCAGAGCTAATATCTAAAGGCGAAAAACCTCAAATTATTTCACATAAAATAGAAGAAGGTGCAGAGTCAGGCAACTTTCAGTTTAGTGCAAATTCTTTAATAAATAAGATGATTTTGAGAAGTGAACTTAAAAATAATGGGAAAGACATTTCATTAGAAGCTCTAAATTACGAAAAAAATAATATAAATGTAATAGGCAAAGATAAAAAAGTAATGGGTGATATAATAACTTTGAATATGATTATAAGCTTTGTTTTATTTAGTTCTATAGGAATTTCTATGGAGTTATTTGAACTTAAAAGACAAAATATCTTAAAAAGAAGTTTTACTACATCAAATAAGCCTAGGACTATAATTGGAGGAGTTCTAGCAGCATTATTTTTAATATCTTCACTAGGATATAGCGGAATATTTTTATTAAATTTATTTATAAATTCAAACAGCTACCTAAATAAAGCACCTATTATAATATTAAATATAGTGTTTTTAGTATTACTTGCACTTAGCTTAGGAGTATTTATTACAAGGATAATTAAAAACGAAAATCTTATATCTATAGTGTTACAAATAATAATATCTTTTACATGCTTTGTTGGAGGAAGTTTTATGCCTATAGACCTTTTACCTAAAGGTATAAGAGTATTTTCAAAATTTACTCCACAATATTGGGCACTACAATCGATTGACACGGGAAATGTTTCGTTATCATTTATAGTAGTATTGTTTGCATTAGCTTTATTTACCGCAGGAACTTTTAAGACAAAAAACTTTATAGATTAAAAAATATAACCTAATAGAACTATCCTATTAGGTTATATTTTTTAATATTTATAAATACATATATATTTATAAAAGTTATTATTTTATAGTTTTTATTATCTTAGCAGGATTGCCTCCAACAACTACATTGTTAGGTATGTCTTTTACTATAACAGAGCCAGAAGCAATAACTACGTTATCACCTATAGTTACACCAGGGTTTATAGTAGAATTGCCACCTATCCAAACGTTGTCTCCTATGGTTACTGGTTTTCCAAACTCAGTTTTAAGTCTTTCTATAGGATCAAGTGGGTGATAGGCTGTATATATATGTACACCAGGAGCTATAAAGCAATTACATCCTATACGTATTTCACAAACATCTAATATAACACAGTTAAAGTTAGCATAGAAATTTTCTCCTACATGTATGTTATATCCATAATCACAACGAAAAGTGGGTTCTATATAAAGAGATTCTCCTGTAGATCCAAAGAGTTCTTTTAATATAGAAATACGCTTATCTATTTCATCTTCAGAGGAATTATTAAAAAGCCTAGTTAATTTTCGAGCTCTCATTCTCTCTTTTACTAATTCAGGATCATTTGCTATATAAGGATGACCCTTGATCATTTTTTCTTTTTCTGTCATAAAATATCTCCTTTAATCGTAGTTTTTTAAGTATTTATATATGATTATTGTATGTTAGTATTTAAAAGATTATAATAATATAATTAGATTTTAGAATAAAATAAGTAAATTATAAAAATATATTAAAAATCATAATTTTAATAAACCCTATGAAAGACAACAGCTCTCATAGGGTTTTATTATTTTTGAAAAATATTTAGTATAAAAGTTATTATCAATGCAATTAATAACGAAGGTAAGATTAGAATGATAAAATAATCTAAAAGTTTATTATGACTAATCATCCAAGATATATAACTACACCATGCTTCATATAAATTCTCTGTACAAGCATTAAAGGGAATTAGATATGTTTTCACTGCTTTTATTCTCATTAGAGTAGTTACTATGAAGGATGTGATAAAAATTGTAATATTTCGCTTGGAAAATACATAGCCCCTCATATTGAATACCCCCTTAATTAATTTAGAGATTATCTAGAGGATATAATGTATAGAATTAAAAGTCAACAGATTATAAAACTTATTTTTTGAAAATTAAAAATATTATTATGAGCTTCATTAGTTGCAATAAAAACATTAGAATAAATATTTAATTATTGTTAAAAGAGATATATTGCAATGAAAAAAATTTATTATTTAGTTTTCTATTCGAATAGCTCATTTACAATTGGAATAATATTAATTAGTGGTTCTTCGTAAGGATGAATATCTTTAATAGTTTTGATGGCATCCTTTATATATTCTCTTTTGCACCTTACCTCAAGCTTACATTCTTCGCCTTCACATATTTTATCTACTTCACCATTGAAAGGATTTGAACCTTTTAAAGGCCTCCAATATCCTGTAACATCAGTTATAGAAATACAATTATCGTAGTTTCCAACTCTACAAGCATTTACATTATTAAGTCCATTTCTCAATTCTAATATGTATTCTCTTGGAACATATATTTCAAGTTTGAATTCATTAAACTCCATAATTAAACTCACTACTTTCTTATTATAATTATTAAATATTATCTGATAGCCTATATATAAAAATAGTATCATAATGGTAAATTAAGCACAATATTAGTCAATTTCATTATAAATGATATTTAATATTATAGAATTCATAGATTTTATATGGAACGTAATTTGTATAATGAGTTAAAGTAAATGAAATAGAATTAAAGAGCTTTAGGAGAAGTGAAAAATTATTTTTTTAATATTAAAATTATATTGACAAATTGAATATTTAGTAGTAAAATCTTATTAAATTCTATGAAGGAAAGAGTAGGTATTGGGTTAGTATCTAAAGCGAATGAGGGATGGTGGAAGCCTCATGAGAAAAACAATGCTGAATGACATTCCAGAGAAGTTTATCTGAACGCTATTTTAGTTAATAGGATAAAACGTATTCCTACGTTACAGGATTAGAGATAACTTTAATTTTTAATTGAGGTTAAGCAGGATGGTACCGTGAAGTTTACACTCTCACTCATGCACAATGAGTGAGAGTTTTTTAATTTTCATAATGTGCTGCTTAAAATTTAATTATATATTAAGGTTAATTAGGGTGGTACCGCGAATTTTTCGTCCCTTGAGATTTATCTCAAGGGATTTTAATTTTTATTAGAAAAGAAAGCTTTCATCAAGTAAACTAATATATCAAAATTAAAAATAAATAATTGTAAATTAGATTAATTATAAAAACTAGTTTTTTAAATAGACTCTATAAGTATCAATAATTATGGACATTTATGATAAATTATTGATTTCTCAAGGTAAATTAAATTTCTTTAACTTAGTAAAGAAATTGGCTTTAATGTGTAAATGATTTAAAGTTTAAAATCAAGGTTTATTTTAAAGGAGAGATTTATATGAAAAGAATTATGATAAATGAATTATTAAATTATGAAAATCAAATTGTATCTATAAAGGGCTGGGTTCATAGAGTAAGGAAACTCAGCAAGATTGCATTTCTAGTAATAAGAGATAGGTCTGGTATGGTTCAGGTAATTATAGATAATGATGAACTTTTAAAAAACATTAAGTTAGAAGCAGTAGTTTCTATAGAGGGATTAGTGGTAAAAAGCAACAATAAGATTTCACCTATAGAGATACAAGTGAATAATGTTCAAATTATATCAGAGGTAAAGGAAGATTTACCTATAGAAGTAAATTTAGATAGAATTAATGGAAATTTAGATACCATATTAAATAATAGAGCCTTAAGTTTAAGGAATGTAGCGTTAAATACAATTTTTAAAATACAGGCATTATTGGCTCAAGGCTTCAGAGAGTATCTTATAAAAGAAGGATTTATTGAGGCTTTTACTCCTAAAATTGTAGCAGAAGGTGCAGAAGGAGGAACTGCAATTTTTGAGATTAAATATTTTGAAAAAAAAGCATATTTAGCTCAAAGTCCTCAGTTTTACAAACAAATGATGGTTGGGGCAGGTTATGAGAGAGTTTTTGAAGTAGGCAGTGTTTATAGAGCGGAAGAGCATAATACTAATAGACATTTAAATGAATATGTGAGTATGGACCTTGAAATGGGATTTATTGAAGATGAAAAAGAGATTATGAAATTAGAAACAGACCTTTTGAGATATATGCTAAATAAGTTAAAAATAGAAGGAGAAGAATATTTAAAAATATTAAATATAGAAGTACCTTTCATAGGAGAAGAAATACCTTCTTTAACACTTAGTGAAGCAATGGAGATATTAAAAAAGGAGTATAATAAGACTGACTTAGAAGGAGATTTAGACTCGGAAGGAGAAAAACTCATTTCACAATATGCTAGAGAAAAGTTAAATTCTGAATTTATATTTTTAACAGATTATCCTAAAGAAAAAAGACCTATGTATACTATGCCTAAAGGGGATAATTTGACTCATAGTTTTGATTTGCTGTTTAGAGGACTTGAAATAACTACAGGAGGTCAAAGAATTCATAATTACGAAATGCTTATAGAAAATATGATATCAAAAGGATTAAATCTAGAAAATTTTCATAATTATATGGAATTATTTAAATTTGGTATGCCTCCTCATGGTGGTTTAGCTATAGGTCTTGAAAGATTAACAGCTCAACTTATAGGACTTAAAAATGTAAGGGAAGCTTCTTTATTTCCAAGAGATAGAACTAGAATAACACCTTAATTTGTTAACTATAAATAAAAAAAAGCGTGATTTATGTCACGCTTTTTATTTCTCTTTTAATATGTCACGAATTTCAGTAAGTAATGCTTCTTCTTTGCTTATTTCAGTTACCGCTAGTTTTTCCTCTACTTCTTCTTTACGTTTAAATTTAGATATAAATTTTATAAATAGAAAAATTGAAAGAGAAATTATTAAAAAATCTATAACAGTTTGAATAAACATTCCATAGTTTAGTGTAAGTGCTGCTAAACCATCATTTTCAGGTCTAATTGTATATTTTAAAGATGTGAAGTTAACTCCGCCAAGTAATACCCCTATTATAGGCATTATTATATCATTTACTAAGGAAGTAACAATTTTACCAAAGGCACCACCGATAATAACTCCTATTGCTAAATCCATAACATTGCCCTTAAGTGCAAACTCTTTAAATTCTTTAATCATAGAATACCTCCTTTAATAAATATAACTATTATTATTATAGACAAATTTTATAAAAAAATATATAAGGGATTTTGAAATATAGTTAATCAGTATGATATTGTATTTTATATTATGCTTTAAAGATAAAATCATATAATAGTAGTATTGCCAAGGTGATATTACTCCTTATCTTAGATAAAATATTTATCTTATTTTTGATAAATGTTGTTAAAGATTAAAAACTAATCAAAAAAACCGCAACTTAGTTACGGTTTTTTAAGTTAGCTCTTCTAATAAGCTTTTCCCCAATATACTAGAGAAACTGCTTCTTTTCCACAGCATATACAAGTATTAGAAATAGATTCTTGTTTAAATGGTATACATCTAGCAGTTACTCCTGCCTCTTCTTTTAATTTATCTTCACAAGTTTTATCTCCACACCACATTGCTTTTATAAACCCAGGTTTATTTTCAGCAATATCTTTGAATTCTTCTAAAGTTAATGCAGTGAAGGTTTTTGATTCTCTATGATTCTTTGCTTTTTCAAGTAAGTCTAGCTGAATTGTATCAAGGAGTTTAGAAAGTTCCTTTTCAAGTTCATCAATAGAAACTACAAGTTTTTCTCTTGTATCTCTTCTAACTAGAACAACTTGATTATTTTCAATATCTTTAGGACCTATTTCAAGCCTTATAGGCACACCTTTCATTTCATATTCATTAAATTTCCATCCAGGCATTTTATCACTAGCGTCAAGTTTAACTCTAAAGCTATTAGAGATTCTTTTTTCAAGTTCTTTAGCTTTATCTAAAACTCCTTCTTTATGTTGAGCAATAGGAACTATAACTATTTGCTTTGGAGCTACTTTAGGTGGCAACACTAAACCGCTATCGTCTCCATGAACCATAATTAATGCACCTATTAACCTAGTAGTAGTTCCCCAAGAGGTTTCGTGTACATATTGTAGATTTCCATTTTTATCACTATATTTAATATCAAAAGCTTTAGCAAAATTATCCCCGAAATTATGAGATGTACCACTTTGAAGTGCTTTACCATCATGCATTAAACTTTCTATTGTATAGGTAGATTTTGCACCTGCAAATTTTTCCTTATCAGTTTTCTTTCCTTTTATAACAGGTATAGCAAGTACTTGCTCGCAAAAATCTGCATAAAGATTCAGTATATTTATTGTTTCTTCTTCAGCTTCTTCATAAGTAACATGTATTGTATGACCTTCTTGCCATAAAAATTCTGTAGTTCTTAAAAAAGGGCGTGTTGTTTTTTCCCATCTCACAACAGAACACCATTGATTATAAAGTTTAGGTAAATCATTGTACGATTGAACTATTTTAGCATAGTGTTCACAAAATAGAGTCTCTGAAGTAGGACGAACACAAAGTCTTTCAGTTAACTCCTCTGATCCACCGTGAGTTACCCAGGCAACTTCAGGTGCAAATCCCTCAACATGATCCTTCTCTTTTTGAAGCAAGCTTTCAGGTATAAACATAGGCATATATACATTTTCATGTCCTGTAGCTTTAAGTTTTTCATCTAAAATTTTTTGCATATTTTCCCATATGGCATATCCATATGGACGAATTATCATACATCCTTTAACACTAGAATAGTCAACAAGTTCTGCTTTTTTAACTATATCTGTATACCATTTTGCAAAGTCTTCATTCATTGAGGTTATGGCTTCAACGAATTTTTTATTTTTAGACATAATTTATAACCATCCTTTACTAATTATTTTCGTACATAGACTTTAGTTTGAAATTTTGTTAAAATTGACATTCAGCTTGTATTATTACTAATAATACAATTATCCATATACCTAAACTATTTTTGAAACCAATGTATATGTAGAATAATTGATTTTTATTATTAAGTGATTTTATATTTTAAAAAATAAATTAATTCTAAAATTCTTAGCTATTACTGAGAAATATCCCAAATTGTTCATCGTCAATAATTTTATACTAATGTGAATGCCAATAATTCAATACCACAATTATATGAACATATAAATTAAATTTGAAATCAGTACATTTATATCTTTAGCAGTATAGAATATTTTATTATTTCAAATATTCGTAAAATATCTATGATGCTATGTTAAAATAACATAGTATAGTTGTCAATACTTATACAATTGAGAATTGACGATTGACAATGGACAATTACGGATACTTCTCTTTTATAAGAGAAGTTTTGAACTTATCCCTTTTAAAAGTGACACAGTCACTTTTATTGAAAAACCTTTTAAAGAAATTAATTTGTAAAAATTAATTTCCACTATAATTGTGAATTTTGCATTGTGAATTGTGAATTGAAATACTCAAGGTTGTAGCTATATTCAGCTATACATTAATTTTAAAAGTAGTATATCTATATTATCTGTTATAATTAAAATAGATAAGGGAAGAGGGGGGATTTTATATGAGTAAAAGACCAAAAATTAGAATTACTTTAGTAGATAAAAAGGGGAAATGTGGATGTCATCATGGACATAAAATAGGAGATAGTTTTGATTTTGATAGTGATAGAGGTAAACTTTGTCCTATGGCTATGCATGTAGCTTTTCCTTATGTAGACATATTAAGATATGGTGGAACTATTCCAGGAAGTAAAGATAATGGTGAAGTATTAATTTGTTGTCCTGATGTAGATGTAATTAATGTATTTAAAATTGAAAAAATAGATAATTAATTTATTAATACTATCTTTATATAATCAGTGTGCAATATAAAGAAATGTAGTAATATTACGTTATATTCAATAGAGAAGTATTTTTTATTTCCTTAAGGCGTCTTCAAAAAGATAATAGACCATTATAGTAGCCTATTTTCCATCATACTGCGTTGTCAGAACCCGCCCATAGCGTCACTATGAGCAGAACCTAACACCTTGTCTGATAAAAAATATACTAACATCTTTGGTCATTATTTTCTTTCAGATGCCTAAAACATGAGAAAGGTAGAATTATATGAAGAAAAAGAGAAAGTTTCCCATAATAACTTTTATCCTCTCATTGTGCTTATTATCTGTAGCTTCCTACAATTATATAAATGTTAGTGCTGAAGAAAGTGCAATTAAAGACCAAATACACAGTATAAAGTCTTCAGGACAAATTAGCGAAGGATTTTTAACTAAAATAGAAAAAGAAGAAATAGAAGAACAAAAGCAGAAGGAAGAGGAAAAAAAGAGGAAAGAGGAAGAGAAAAAAAAGAAGGAACAAGAAAAAGCTAAGGAAAAGGCTGAAAAAGAAGCTAAAATAAAGGCTGAAAAAGAGGCTAAAATGAAAGCAGAAAGAGAAAAAGAATTGGCAGCTATAAAGGCAAAGCAAGAAAAAGAGCTTAAAGGAAATGAAAAAAAATTACCTGAAAAAATAATACTTGATATAGAGCCTATAAATCAGTTGCCAGAGCTTAAAAATGGATGTGAAGTTACGTCTTTAACTATGCTTTTGCAATATAAGGGAGTCAAAATAGATAAGATGACCTTAGCTAATAAAGTCAAAAAGGATACTACCAGTATAGAGTATGATGGCTATGGGAAAATAGTCAAATGGGGAGATCCAGATGAAGGATTTGTAGGAGATATTACTGGAAAATATTCGCCAGGATATTCCGTTAATCCTAAACCTTTAATGCCACTTATGCAACAATATATAATGCCTAAAGCAGTGGACTTAACTAAAAGCGATTATAGTGAGTTGGAAGTATACCTAAGTATGAAAAGGCCTGTTATAGCGTGGATTACTAATGACTTCTCTATGCCTTCAAAGGATGCTTCTTGGAAAAAAGGAGACAAAGTTATAGAAGTTCATTTTAATCAGCATGCAGTTCTTTTAACTGGATATGATAAGGATTATGTTTATTATAATGATCCATTAAAAGAAAGTAAAAACTCTAAAATTGATAAAGAAACCTTTAAAAAGGTTTGGATTAGTATGGGAAGTAAGGCCCTTAGTTATACAAACTAATTAAGGCATCTTCAAAAAATAATAGACCAGCATATTAGTTTATTATTTTCTTGCAGATGCCTTAATAAAATGAAAATCTTGAGATTTATTGAATTGTAATTACTTTTCAGGCGCGTCTTTTTAACAGGTCTGAAACTAGAGATTAGTTCATATAAAAATTTCAAGGTTTTTCTTTTGATACAAATAAAATTAGAAATTATTCAATTTTAAATAAAAAATTAAGGATGTTAATTTTGATAAATTTATTATTAGTGAGGCTAAAACATAATAAAAAGGTAATTATATGGGAAAAGTAAAAAAATAATTATAAATTTAATAGTTAGAGGTAGAAGGAGAAAACTATGGAATTTTCTTTAGTAAAGGTTGAAGTGTTTATACCTAAGGAATATATAAATAAATTAAGATATAAATTAAATGAAATAGGGGCATTAACTATAGGAGGAAATTATGATAATTGTATGAGTTATTCTATGGTTGTAGGATCATGGAGACCACTAGAAGGTGCTAATCCTTTTAATGGTGAGGTAGGAGAAATTTGTGAGGCAGAAGAAGCAAAGGTTGAATTTTGCTGCAAAAGGGAATTAATAAAAGAAGTTGTAGAAGTAATAAAAAAAGTACATCCTTATGAAGTACCTGTGATAAATGTACTTCCTATAATAAATGGAATGCTTATATATGAAACTTTGGATTAATTACCAATTGAAAAAAGCATGATTTTTCATCATGCTTTTTTCTTTAAGGTCTAACAGAGTAGCATTCATACTTGAATAAATATTTTCATGGGGAATTTATTTAGTATGCGTTTTGAATTAATTCTATAATCTCCTTAACTAATGGAAGTCTTGGATTTGCAGTTGTACATTGATCTTCAAAGGCTTCATCAGCAAGGTTATAGATAACTGAATCTAAATGGTCTTTTGTAACACCACATTCTGATAGTGTAGAAGATACATTAAGCTCATTCATTAAATCTTTTATAGCATTGACTAAGCTTTCAATACCTTCCTCTTTAGTAGAACATGGAAGACCTAAGTGTTTAGCGATTTGTCTATATTTTTCTGGTGCCATATAGTATTCATATTTAGGGAAAGATACTAACTTACTTGGATTACTTCCATTGTATTTAATAACATGAGGAAGCATTATAGCGTTAGCTCTTCCATGTGGTATATGGAACTCAGAACCTAATTTATGAGCTATACTATGGTTAACACCTAAGAAGGCATTAGTAAATGCCATCCCTGCTATGCAAGAAGCATTGTGCATCTTTTCTCTAGCTAGTGCATTAGAACCATCTTTATAAGCCAGTGGTAGATATTCAAATACCAACTCTATAGCTTTAAGTGCTAATCCATCTGTATAATCTGAAGCCATAACGGAAACATATGCTTCTATAGCATGAGTTAATACATCCATTCCAGTGTCAGCAGTAACTGAAGGTGGAACGGTCATAACTAGTTCTGGATCAATTATAGCGATGTCAGGAGTTAGCTCGTAATCCGCTAATGGATACTTAACTCCATTTGTTTTATCTGTAATAACTGCAAAAGCAGTAACTTCAGAACCAGTTCCAGATGTGGTTGGAATAGCTACCATTTTAGCTTTTCTACCTAATTTAGGAAACTTAAAAGCCCTCTTTCTTATATCCATAAATCTAAGCTTTAATCCATCAAATTCGATGTTTGGATTTTCATAGAATAACCACATTCCCTTAGCGGCATCCATTGCAGAACCTCCTCCAAGGGCTATGATAACATCAGGTTCAAAGCTTCTCATTTGATCTGTACCTTTCATCACTGTTTCTGTAGACGGATCTGGTTCAACATCTAAGAATACATTAATGTCCATATTAGCTTTCTTTAGGTGATACATTACTTTTGAAACATATCCTAATTTATCCATAAATTTATCTGCAACGATAAATGCTTTCTTTCCTTCTAATTTCTCCAAGTATTGTAATGAGCCTGGTTCAAAATAAATTCTTTCAGGCACTCTAAACCACAGCATATTAACTCTCCTTTTTGCTACCTTTTTAATATTTATAAGGTTTTGTGCACTAACATTTTGAGTAGTTGAATTTCTACCCATAGTACCACAGCCTAAAGTTAATGAAGGCATATTTGTATTATAAATATCACCTATAGCTCCCTGGGAAGATGGAGAGTTTACAATGATTCTTCCAACCTTGACTCTTTTTGAGAATTCCTCTATAACTTTTTCATTTGATGTATGAATTACAGCAGAGTGACCTAGTCCACCAAACTCTATCATTTCTTCACATTTTTTAATTCCTTCCTCAGTACTATCTACAATATACATTGATAGTATTGGGCTTAATTTTTCTCTTGAAAGTGGGTATTTTGGTCCTATTCCTTCCAGTGGAGTTATTAATATTTTGGTATCTTGTGGAATATCAATTGATATCATTTTAGCAATCTTTGTTGCTGCTTGCCCAACTATCTCGGCATTCATAGAACAAGATTTTGGGTTAATTGCTAGTTTTTCCAATTTATCCATTTCATCTTTGTTAAGTATATGACAATTGTATTCTTTTAAAAGTTGAATAACTTCTTCGGAAATATCTCTATCAATTATAACTGCTTGCTCAGAAGCGCAAATTGTACCATTATCAAACGACTTACTCATAACTAAGTCGTTAACTGCTCTTTTTAAATTTGCTGTTTTTTCAATATAACATGGAACGTTTCCAGCCCCAACGCCTAAAGCAGGTTTACCAGTAGAATAAGCTGATTTAACCATTCCAGGTCCGCCTGTTGCTAAAATCATATCAACGCCAGAATGATTCATTAATAGCTGAGAAGCTTCAATTGATGGTGTTTCAATCCATTGAATACAGTTTTCAGGTGCACCAGCTTCTATTGCTGCATCTCTAACTATCCTTGCTGCTTCAACACTACATTGTTGAGCTCTAGGATGGAAACTAAAAATTATAGGATTTCTAGTTTTTATAGAAATAAGAGATTTGAAAATTGTTGTTGATGTAGGGTTTGTAGTAGGGGTAACACCTGCTATAACACCTATAGGTTCAGCAACATCCATACAATCTTCTTCATCATTATCCTTTATAATTCCGACAGTTTTCATCTTTTTTATGCTATGATATACATATTCAGATGCAAAAATGTTTTTAGTTATTTTATCTTCATATATGCCCATTCCAGTTTCATCAACAGCCATTTTAGCTAATTTTCTATGATCTGCAAGAGCGGCTAAGGTCATTTTTTTTACTATATTATCTATTTGTTCTTGGTTGAGATTTAAAAATTCATTATAAGCTTTTCTAGCCCTATTTACTAATAAGTCTATAGATTCTTGTGTATTAGGAGTTTTAACTTCTAAATTCTTTTCTTCAGTAACATTTAAGTTTTCCGCTTGACTCATGTAAACTACCCCCAAAATAGATTGTTATTTTTTTAACTAATTATATTGTAACATATGGGAAGAAAAAAGCAATATATTTTGTTAAAATAATATCAATATATTTTCGACAAATGTATGAAAAGTAAATTTAAGTAAATACAATAGAGATTAAAAAATGTTAGAGATTTATATAATTTTTAGTATAATTATTATTGAGGTGATGAAAATGATAACAATAATATCTCCGGCAAAGTCATTAAATTTTAATTCAACTTTAACGTTGGAGAAATCTACAGAGCCTAGGTTCTTAATTCAATGCAATGAGCTTATAGATGAGCTAAAAACAATGAATTCTTATGAGATTATGAAGTTAATGAAAGTGAGCAAAAATATTGCTCACTTAAATATAGACAGATTTAATAAGTTCAAAGAGAGTAATGAGGTTAAACAAGCAATATTCGCTTACAATGGACAAGTTTATAAATCTATGAATCCTGTAGATTTCTCAGAAGAAGAAATAGAGTTTGCGCAGAATCATTTAAGAATTATATCTGGTCTTTACGGAATACTTAGGCCTTTAGATTTAATAAAAGAATATAGACTAGAAATGAGCACAAAGTTAAAAAATTCTTATGGAGAGAATTTGTATAAATTTTGGGGTGAAAAAATAACATCTGTATTGGCGGAAGAAATTAAAGATCATAGTGAAAAAACTATTATTAATCTTGCTTCAGAAGAATATTCAAAGAGTATTGATTTGAAAAAATTGAGTGAAGAATACAAAATTTTAAATATAGTTTTTAAAGAAAATAAAAATGGTGAATATAAGGTAATAGGAATGAAAGCCAAAGCTGCCAGGGGACTTATGGTCTCTTATATTATCAAAAATCATATCAATAAAGTTGAAGAAATAAAAAAATTTGATACAGATGGATATAGTTTTAATAGTAAATTAAGTAATAAAGATACATGGGTATTTACAAGATAGAAATTATATAGAGTTAACAATAAAAGATCTAAAGTCACGTTGAGCATAAAAATAATACAATGTTAAGCTTTATTATTTAAAGCCATAAATTATGTATTTTGATTAAGAAAGAAATAAGGAGCGAATTTTATATGAGATATGAAGGTACTGTTTATAGACCACCAAGTGAGGCATATAGCTTGATAATTCAAGCTACTATAGGATGTTCTCATAATAAATGTAATTTTTGTAGTATGTATAAAGAAAAGAATTTTAGAATAAGACCAGTAGAGGAAGTAATTGAAGATTTACATATGGCAAGAAATTTATATAAGAAAGTAGAAAAAATCTTTCTTGCAGATGGAGACGTACTTATTATTCCTATGGAAAAACTTAGGGTTATATTGAAAGCTATAAGAGAAATCTTTCCGGAGTGCGAAAGAGTTGGGGTTTATGGCTCGCCGAAATCCATACTTATTAAATCTATAGAAGATTTAAAGGAATTAAGAGATTTAGGAATAGGAATAGTTTATTTAGGTATTGAAAGCGGCAGTGACAAAATATTAAAGGAAGTAGATAAAGGTGTAACATCACAAGAAATCATAGTAGCGGGGAAAAAAGTTAAGGAGTGTGGAATTAAACTTTCAGTAACACTAATATCTGGATTAGGTGGAAGAGAAAATATAGAGGAACATGGGTTAGAATCCGCACTGGTTATAAGTCAAATAAATCCTGACTATTTAGGGTTTTTAACACTGATGATAGAATCAGATACAAAGCTATATGATAAAGTACAAAGTGGAGAGTTTAAGTTATTAAATCCACAGGAAGTTATGGAAGAAATGAAAATTTTTATTGAAAATGTAAATGTAGAAAATACTGTATTTAGAAGTAATCATGCTTCTAATTATGTAAGTTTGAAGGGAACATTACCTTTAGATAAAGAGAAAATATTAAATACTATAAATAATGCATTAAATGATAGTAATAGTTATAAAAGTGAATTTTTAAGAGGATTATAGAAAATATTAATTGTCAAAGAAATTTTATAAATTATTCTCCTATTTTAAAGTATTAAAAGTATAAAACTGTAAAAGCTAAATGCATATTATATTTTGAAATGGAGGATTAATAATGGAAACAGGTGTAGTAAAGTGGTTTGACAATAAAAAAGGATATGGGTTTATATCAGGTAGTGAAGGAAAAGATGTTTTTGTACATCACTCTCAAGTAAAAGAGAAAAGCCATGATAAAGACCTGCATGAAGGTGAATCAGTGATGTTTGATACTATAGAAAAAGAAAAAGGTCTACAAGCTATAAACGTTCAAAAAATGGAATAAAAAAATAAATTAACGAAGATATTTATAGATTGATTATAAGACAAATAAAGATAGGGCTAATAGTTTTAATTATTAGCTCTTATTTTAGTTAACTTTTTTATATTTAAATTGCTAGTGAAAATGATAGAATAATTTTAGAAGCTTTATTATGATATGAAAGTAGGGGTTTATATGGATATAAAAAGTAAAAAAGAAATAAGAAAAGAAATTTTACAAAAGAGAGATTTAATAAGTGAAGAAGAGAAAAAACTTATAGATGAAAAAATATTTAATAGACTTGTAAATAGTGATGAATATAAAAAAGCGAAGAGTATTTTTGCTTTTGTAAGCTTTAAAAGTGAAGTGAACACACATAAGTTTATTGAGTATGCTCTTTCACAAGGTAAAACTATTGGAGTACCTAAAATAAGAAAAAAAGAAGAGGGGATGGAAGTTTTTAAAATTCACTCACTTTCTGATTTAGAAAGCGGATATTTTGGGGTAATGGAGCCTATTGAAAGTTGCGAAAAAATAAATAAAGATAATATAGATTTTATATTAATGCCTGGAGCTGTTTTTGATGAAAAAGGTGGAAGGATTGGATATGGTGGAGGCTTTTATGATAAATTCTTAAGTGATGTAAAAGATTCCGTTCCAAAGATAGCTATTGCTTATGAATTACAAATTATAGACAGTGTACCTATGGAAGATTATGATATTAAGATTGACGGTATAATTACAGAGAAAAGGGTAATTAAATTTTAACAAAAGGAGAATTACATGGACGTTTTAATAGGAATAGTTGTTTCTGCAATTTTATTTTTATTTGCAGTTATAACTGGCATAGATATAATTTATTCATTAATATTAGTCTTATTAATTTTTATTTTTATTACCTTAAGAAGAGGCTTCACTTTAAAAGAAACTTTAAAAATGATTTTTAATTCTAGTAAAAAATCACTTATAGTGCTAGAGGTATTTATTCTAATAGGGGCATTGATATCTGCTTGGATGGCAGCAGGAACAGTACCTGCTATTGTTTACTATGGAATTAATTTAATTGATCCTAATCTATTTATTTTATCAGCTTTTATACTAAGTGCAGTAGTATCAATACTTATAGGAACTTCTTTTGGTACGGTAGGTACTATAGGTATATCTATGATGCTTATGGCACGAGCTGGTGGAGGAAATGAACTTATGGTAGGTGGTGCCATAATAGCGGGAGTTTATTTTGGAGATAGATGCTCTCCTATGTCTTCAAGTGCAAACCTTGTGGCATCTATAACTGATACAGATTTATATACAAATATAAAAAACATGCTAAAGACGTCTATACTACCTTTAGTATTATCAATAATTTTTTATTTAGTATTATTCCTTAGCTATCCATTGAATTATACTGAATCAAATGTACTAAATAATATAACGAAGTATTTTAATGTGAATCTAATAGTACTACTACCAGCAGTAGCAATACTTGTACTGTGTGTGTTGAAAGTTAAAGTTAAAACTTCAATGTTCATAAGTATGTTGATAGCATCATTTATAGCGGTGATTTATCAAAGTATTTCTGTAAAAGAAATTATTAAATATTTAGTTATAGGATTTAGTCTTCCACAGGATAATCCTCTTGCTGGAATTATAAAGGGGGGAGGACTTATTTCTATGGTGAAATCAAGTGCCATGGTTATGATATCATCAGGATTAGCAGGGCTATTTGAAGGGGCTAAAATGTTTGATTATATTGAAAAGCTTATGAAAAAAGCCGATAGTCGTCCTAAGATATTTTTATATACTATTGTTTCTAGCGTATGTGCTTCAGCTTTTGGATGTACACAGGTTTTAGCGGTAATGATGACTCATTTACTTATGAAAAATTGTTATAGAGATAGAAGTATAGATAATTATTCTCTTGCAGCAGATTTAGAAAATACTGCTATAGTAATAGCACCATTGATTCCATGGAATATAGCGGCAATGGTACCACTTAAAAATTTAGAATTGAGTTCTAAATCTTTGATATTCGCAATTTATTTGTATTTAATACCTTTAGGTAATTTAGTCACATTGTATTTTAAACATAAACTAGAATTAAAAAGCACTAATGAGTTAAATGTATAAGCTTTAAACTAAGTTTATTAAAATTATTTTATTAACAGAACAATTTACATCACTTATTTTCTTAGGAAAGAAATATAGCTAATAGGAAATAAAATACTAAAACCTTTCTTAGAGAATTCACTATGTATAGAAGTTACAGGAAATATTTAAAGAATACTTAGTAATTTTTCATTTGTTCTAAGTAAAATTAATAATAAATTTTTAGATCTACATAATTTTTCAAGGTTAGTTATAATTGCATATATTTTTGAAATAAACCACTTCTATTAAATTATATTTTAAATAGTAAGTGGTTTTTTATATAAATTCAAGTTTTTTTCTTATAAAAACTCATAAATTTTAAAGTAAAATTATTAAAAGAATTTTATGAAGTTATAAATTTATAAAACTTTAAGTATATATAGTTTATAAACGTACTCATTTATGAATAAAAGAGGAGGTATTGGTATTGATAAAAAGTAAAAGATTTAAATCTTTAATAGCTACAATTTTAACAATTGCTATGATAGGAGTATTTACAGGATGTAATAACAATAATTCTGGTTCATCAAAGAAAGACTCTTTAGTTGTAGCAACAGCCTATGATGCCAAATCATTAGACCCCTATGCAGTAAATGACGTAGCATCTGCTAATGTTATGATGCAAATTTACCAAACTCTTATAAAAGAAGGTGACGACGGAAAGCTAGAACCACTATTAGCAGAGTCTTTTGAACAGGTAGATGAGACTATTTTTAAATTCAAACTTAAAAAAGGTGTAAAATTTCATAATGGTGAAGAAATGAAGGCTTCTGATGTAAAATTCAGTTTTACAAAAGCAGCCCAATCAGCTCCTATAGCTCATATTATGGGCGATATTGATATAGATAGTTTTGTAATTGATGATGATTACACCATAAGTTTTAAAATTAAAAATCCTTCATCAGCTTTTTTAGCAGGCTTGGTGCACTCAGGAGCAGCTATATTAAGTGAGAAAGCATATACAGAAGCAGGAGAAAACTATGGAATGAGTCCAATTGGTACAGGACCATTCAAATTTGTAAGTTGGGCTAAAGGTGATAACGTAGTGCTTGAAAGATTTGATGATTTTTACGGTGAAAAGCCAGCATTAAAAAATATCACTATAAAAGTTATACCTGAACCAACAAATAGGACTATAGAGCTTGAGAGTGGAGGAGTAGACATAGCTTATGAAATTTCAGCAAATGACTTAAAAAGAATTGAAGAGAATGAAAATCTAAAGCTTGTAAGGGGATTTGATTATTCAGTTCAATATTTAGGAATTAACACGCAAAAAGCACCATTTAACAACGAAAAAGTACGTCAAGCTATAACTCATGCAATAGATGTAGAATCAGTTGTTGAGAGTGCATACAGAGGAATAGGTAAAGTTGCTAAAGGGCCTATGTCTCCAACTATAAAATATTATAATGATGGTCTTCAGCCTTTAGAATATAATGTTGAAAAAGCTAAAAAATTATTAGCAGAAGCTGGATATCCTGATGGGTTTAAAGCAGAAATCTGGACAAATGAGAAAAAAGAAAGAGTGGATATGGCTACAATAATTCAGGAACAGTTAAAGCAAGTTGGAATTGAAATTGATGTTAAAGTTTTTGAATGGGGAGCTTACTTAAGTGGTTTAGATAATGCTCAGCATGATATGTATTTCTTAGGATGGACAGCAGAAACTACAGACCCTCATACAGCTCTTTATGCGCTATATCATTCATCTGCAAAAGGTGCTGGTGGAAATAGATCCTTCTTTGAAGATAGTAAAGTTGATGAATTATTAAGTAAAGGTGCAACAATGTTAGATTCTCCAGAAAGAGAGGCGGCATATAAAGAAGTCCAAAAAATTTTAGTTGAAAAAGCACCAGCGGTATTTATGGAAAATGGAGAACAAGTTGTTGGAACAACAAAACAGGTTACTGGATTTAAAACAAGTCCAGTAGGATATCACGTTCTATATAATGTGAAATTTGAGTAAAATAAATTAGAAATAGTTAGGAGTATAAAAAATATTCAATTATATCTTTGATAATTTTATTAATAAGATTAAGTCTGGCATTTAACAGCCAGCAAAATTTATAAATAGACTATGTTTAAAAAACTTAGAATTAAGAATTTAAATGAAGAATTGTGGAGAGTTCTTGTTTAGATTAAGAGGTTGATAACTGACTTTCTCCATAATTCTTCATTATTTATTAATTCTATAAATAATAAGGGAGGAGAATTTAATTGCTAAAATATATAGTTAGAAGAATTGCTTTACTTATCCCTGTTATATTAGGAGTAACCTTTATAGTCTTTACGTTAATGTATATAACTCCTGGTGATCCAGCAAAAATTATTTTAGGGGAAATGGCCACAGAAGAGGCAGTTTTACAGTTAAGAGAAGAAATGAAATTAGATGATCCATTTTTAGTGCAGTATGGAAGGTATATGAAAAATTTAATTTTTCATCAAGATATAGGAAGATCTTACGTAACTAAAAGACCAGTATTACAAGAAATAAAGGCTGTATTTCCAGCTACTTTTAAATTAGCGTCACTATCAATAGTTGTAGGTGTAGTTGTAGGTATACCTATTGGAATATTATCTTGTATAAAACAATATTCTCTTTTTGATACTATTGCAATGATAGGAGCACTTATTGGAATATCTATGCCTGTGTTTTGGTTGGGACTTTTATTAATACTATTATTTTCTGTAAAGCTAGGATGGCTTCCAGCTTCGGGATTTAGTAGCTTTAAACATATGATACTTCCATCTTTAGCTTTAGGTGCTCAATCAGTAGCAGTAATTACTCGTATGACAAGATCTAGTATGCTTGAAGTAATAAGGCAGGATTATATAAGAACAGCAAGAGCTAAAGGTCAAAAGGAAGGAAAGGTTATTTTAAGACATGCTTTAAAAAACGCACTTATTCCAATTATAACTGTAATAGGATTACAATTTGGTGGATTATTAGGTGGAGCGTTGTTAACAGAATCAATTTTCTCTATACCTGGCGTTGGAAGATTAATGGTTGAGTCAATAAAGATGAGAGATTTTCCGGTTGTTCAAGGAGGAGTTTTATTTATTGCTATAACTTTTAGTATTGTAAATTTATGTGTTGATTTGTTATATGCATATGCAGATCCGAGAATAAAATCACAATATAGTTAGGGGGAGGAATTATGGCAGAAGTTAACATACCTAAGAAGAAGAAAAGTAATATAGCTGAAATTTGGGGAAGATTAAAGAAAAATAAATTGGCTTTAGTAGGTTTAGTCATAATTATAATATTAGTTTTAGTAGCTATATTTGCTGATTTTATTGCATCCTATGATTATGCGAAACAAAATTTAAAATTAGCGCTTAAAGGACCAAGTCTTGAACACTGGTTTGGTACTGATGAATTTGGTAGAGATATATTTAGTCGTATTATATATGGTTCTAGGGTATCTTTGAAAGTTGGATTTATAGCTGTCAGTATAGCTATAGTAATAGGCGGATTTCTAGGAGCTATATCTGGATATTATGGAGGGAAAATAGATAATGTCATAATGCGTTTTATGGATATATTGCTTGCAATCCCAGGAATATTATTATCTATTTCTATAGTAGCAGCACTAGGACCAGGACTTATAAAACTAATGATTGCGGTAGGTATTTCATCTGTTCCACAATATGCAAGAATAGTAAGAGCTTCAGTTCTATCTGTTAAAGATCATGAATTTATTGAGGCAGCTAAGGCAATGGGAGCTAGTGACTTTAGAATAATTGCTACACATATATTACCTAATTGTTTGGCACCAATAATTGTTCAAGCTACTTTAGGAGTGGCCATAGCAATTTTAACTGTAGCGGGACTTAGTTTTATTGGACTTGGAATACAACCTCCAACTCCGGAATGGGGAGCAATGTTATCAGGAGGAAGAAGTTATATAAGAGATTATTCCTATATGACTATTTTCCCAGGATTGGCAATTGTTTTAATTATATTTGCACTGAATGTATTAGGTGATGGTCTGCGTGATGCATTAGATCCTAAATTAAAAAATTAAATTAGGATTAAGGAGAAATATGGTATGAAAAAAGATGAGATTTTATTAGATATAAAAGATCTAAGTGTAGAATATAATACTGAAAATGGAGCAGTTAATGCAGTAAAAAATTTAGATTTACAGTTAGATTATGGAGAAACATTAGGGTTTGTAGGGGAAACTGGTGCAGGTAAAACTACCACTGCATTAGCAATTATGAGATTGATTAGTAGTCCACCAGGAAAAATAATGAGCGGAGAAATTTATTTTGAAGGAGAGAATTTATTAAAAAAATCAGAAAAGGATATGAGAAATATAAGAGGTAGTAAAATTGCCATGATATTTCAAGATCCTATGACTTCTTTAAATCCTGTTATAACTATAGGTGAACAAATAGCTGAAATGATAGAACTTCATGAGAATATAAATAAAAAAGAGGCCTTAAAAAAGGCAGAAAAAATGCTTGACATAGTAGGAATTAGAAAAGAAAGGATTAATGATTACCCTCATCAATTTAGTGGTGGTATGAAGCAAAGAGTAGTTATAGCTATAGCATTGGCTTGTAATCCTAGTCTTTTAATTGCTGATGAACCAACAACAGCTTTAGATGTGACAATTCAAGCACAGGTTTTAGAGCTTATGAAAGATTTAAAAGAAAAATATAAAACTTCAATGATTATGATTACTCATGATTTAGGAATTGTTGCTGAAATATGTGATAAGGTAGCTATCATGTATGCAGGAAACGTAGTTGAATATTCTGATAAAAGAAGTTTATATTTAGACCCATTACACCCATATACAAAAGGGTTATTTAGTTCTATTCCGGATTTAAATGCGGATCAAGAAGAATTAGAAACAATAGATGGATTAACTCCAGATCCTACTAATTTACCATCTGGATGTTCTTTTCATCCAAGATGTAGGAAGGCTATGAAAAAATGTTCTAGGGAAGTTCCTCTAAAATATCAAGTTGATTCAGGACATTTTGTAAGATGTTTCTTATATGAGAAATAATATAAGGGGGCTTGTATATGGGAGAGATATTACTAGAGGTTAAAAATTTAAAGAAGTATTTTGATACTAAAAAAGGTAAACTACATGCAATTGATGATATTAATTTTTATATAAATAAAGGTGAAACTTTAGGATTAGTTGGAGAATCTGGATGTGGTAAGTCCACTACTGGAAGAGCAATATTAAGATTACATGAACCTACAGCAGGAGAGGTTATATATAGAGGAGAGAATATAGTAAGTTATAATTCAAAAAAGATGAAAGATATGCGAAGAAAGCTTCAAATAGTTTTTCAAGATCCATATTCATCTTTAAACCCTAGAATGTCTGTATTCAAGCTTATTTCAGAGCCACTATATGTAAATAAGGCTTATAAAACTAAAGGTGAAATAGGGAAACGAGTAAAAGAAGTTATGGAAGTTGTGGGACTAGAAAAAAGATTAGAAAATTCTTATCCTCATGAACTGGATGGTGGGAGAAGACAGAGAATAGGGATTGCTAGAGCTTTAGCTTTAAATCCTGAGTTTATAGTTATGGATGAGCCTGTTTCAGCACTAGATGTTTGTATTCAAGCTCAAATTTTAAATTTAATGAATACTCTTCAAAAGGAATTTAACTTAACCTATTTATTTATATCACATAATTTAAGTGTAGTTAAACATGTTAGTGATAGAATTGCCGTAATGTATTTAGGAAAAATAGTTGAGCTTTCAGATTATAAGACATTATTTGAAAGTCCTAAGCATCCATATACTCAGGCATTATTATCTGCAATACCTATTCCTAAAGTAGACATACAAAGAGAAAGAATTTTATTAGAAGGTGATGTGCCTAGTCCTATAGATCCCAGTGATGGTTGTAGATTTTATGGAAGATGTATTTATAAAAAAGATCTATGTAATAAAGCTACACCAGAATTTAAAAAATGCAGCAATGGAAGCTATGTAGCTTGTCATTTTGTAGATTAAATCCTCTAAAATAACTAGTTAGAAGTGAGATGAATATTTTCTGTTATGCAGATTAGCAAGTTTTGCTTATAGTAGTATAATAGAATATTTTATTGATGAAACATTACAGAAAACAGGTTTTAGCACATTGACTAGTTATTTTTAAAGATGTATAAAATATAAATTAATTAATTCTGTATAGGGGGATAAAGATGAAAAAACCCTTGATAGGTATAGTTGGAAATATTATTACTAGTTATGATGATAATATAGGAGAAATAGAAAAGTTCTCTATTAGTTTGGATTATATAAAAGCAGTAGAGAGGGCAGGAGGAATACCTATAATATTGCCTATTGCGGAAGAAGAAGAAACAATAAAACTTCAATTATTAAATTGTGATGGAATAATACTTGGTGGAGGATATGATATTCACCCTAAATTTTATAAAGATGAACCACATAAAGAAATAGGATTTATGAGAGAGGATATTGATGAATATCAATTTAAGCTATTAAAAATATTTTTAGAAGAAGATAAACCTATATTAGGTATTTGTAAGGGATGCCAACTTTTAAATGTATTTTTAAATGGAGATCTATATCAAGATTTAAGCGAACATCCAAAGGGAACATTGATGCATATCCAAAAATCAAGAAGGTATGAGCAGTGCCATAATATAAAAGTAAAGGAAAATAGTAAATTGTTTAATTTATTTGGAGAAAATATTATGGTAAATAGTTTTCATCATCAATGTTTAAAAAATATAGGTGAAGGGTTAGAAGTGACAGCTTTATCAAAGGATGGAATTGTAGAAGCAATAGAATTAAAAGATAAAAAATTTGTTATTGGAGTTCAATGGCATCCAGAAATGATGTTATCAAAGAGTGAGATTATGTTAAATCTTTTCAAAGAACTAATTAACAATTGTATTTAATTTCAAGTGTTGTATTATAGGTAAAGTTAAGAGCAACCAATATTAATAAAAAAGCTATTATCANNTGATAATAGCTTTTTTATTAATGTACATAACTATAATTAATTAGCTATTAAAAAACTAGAGTCGTTGAGAAAAAATTCAAAATAGTAAGAAAAAACGAAAAATTATTACATTTTTTGATGAGAATTAGTTGAATATACTTGTACTAAAAGTATTTTTTTGTTTAAATTAATTTATAGACAATTATTATAAAGGTTTTAATTTGTAAGCTTTTGAAAAATTATATTAATAAAATTATTACAATTTATATCTTAAAATTAATATATCTACACAGGTGTAGGGGGAGATTAAATGAATTATGATTTAATTACTGAGCTATTAAAGACAGAAGTTATACCGGCTTTAGGCTGTACTGAGCCCATAGCTATAGCAATGGCTACGGCTAAGGGCACAAGTTATCTAAATGGAGCACCAGAACGTATAGAACTATATTTAAGTACAAATATAGTTAAGAATGCCATGTCAGTAGGTATACCGGGAACGGGAAGTAGTGGAATACATATAGCAGCAGCATTAGGGGCTATAGCAGGAAATGCAGATTTAAATCTTGAAGTTTTAAGAGATGCTACTATAAAAGATGTAGAAGATGCTAAGAAAATGGTTAATGATCAAAATGTAAGTGTACATTTATCTGATAGGCATGAAAAGCTATACATAGAGGCTATATGTATAAAAGGAGAAGAACAGGCTAAAGTAGTGATAAAAGATAAGCATACAAATATTATATTAATTGAGGTAAATGGAAAAGTGGTGTTTACAGTAGATGAAAGTGAGCAGACTACTTCAGCTAATACTTCTAATGTGGAACTTTCGGTAGAAAAAATTTATAATTATATAACAAATGTTAATGCTGATGATATTAAATTTTTACTTGATGGTGCTGAGATGAATAGGAAAGTTGCAGAAGAAGGACTAAAAAATGACTATGGCATGAATGTTGGAAAGACTTTAATGAAAAGTATTAAAGAAGGACTAATTGGAGACGATATTATGTCCTATACAATGGCGGTAACAGCTTGTGGAGCTGATGCAAGAATGTCAGGATGTATATTACCAGTTATGAGTAGTGCAGGTAGTGGAAATCAAGGACTAACTGCAATACTACCTATAGTAGCTATAAATGAAAAATTAAAATGTAGTGAAGATATATTGGTAAGAGCATTAGCAATGAGTCATTTAATTACTTATTATATTAAGAGTCATTTAGGGAGACTTTCAGCACTTTGTGGATGTGGTGTTGGAGCAGCAATAGGGGCAAGTTCAGCAATGACTTACATGATGGGTGGGAAATTAGACAATGTGAGTTATACTATTAAAAATATGATTGGTGATGTTTCAGGAATGATTTGCGATGGAGCTAAGCCAGGATGTGCATTAAAGTTATCAACAGCAGTTGGGGCAGCGGTTAAATCTGCTATACTTTCAACAAGAGGAGTTGAAATATCTGAAAAAGATGGAATAGTAAGCAAAGAAGCAGATAAATCAATTAGAAATCTTGCAAGTATAGCAAATAAAGGTATGTGTGATTGTGATAATGTAATTTTAGATATAATGATTTGTAAATAGATATAAAATTAAAAGCCGTAATAGAAGATTACGGCTTTTAATTTTAGCAATCTAAAAGAAAATAATAAACTAAAGATATTAATATATTTTTTAAATATGTCTTATATCAGTGAATCTTCAGTTGATACCATTCTTGCTAGTGCTACAGCATAGATTTCTGTTGCTTTTAGCAATTTTTCAACGGACATATATTCATTAGCAATATGGCAGCATTCGTCTTCGTCATAAAATACAGGTCCCCATGCCACTGTGTTTGGCATTGCCTTTGCATAAGAGGTTCCATGACCTAATGTAAATTCATTTTTTAATCCACTTAATTCATTATAAGTGTCTTCCATTATTTTCAAGAAAGGTTTTTCTTTACTTACAAATATTGGAGCTAAGAAATCTTCAATTTCAAAAGTACAGTTAGCACTTTCGCATACTTTATTTAAAGTTTCCTTTAAGCCTTCTACTGTAGTACCATATACTGGTCTCATATTTAGGTTTATATCATAGATGTCATTTCCGCCTTTAACAACTGTTGGGGAGAGAATATTTCTATGCATATACTCTCCATCTAAATATTCACTTTCACTATATAGACCTAAGCCCTCTCCAAAATAGTCATAGCAAAACTCTGCTATAAATTTAACTAATTTAGCTCCTGCATTATTTGTTAAATTTAAAGTATTTAAAAATTTCCCTATCATTATTATAGGGTTAACACCTTGCTGAGGATATGCTGAGTGACAAGCAATTCCTTGTGCTGTTACTATGATGTTTTCACCATCTAACTTTAATGATATTTTTTCATCTTTATTTTCTTTTATGTAGGCTTCAACTATAGCTTGTAGTTCTTCCAAGTTTCCTTTTAAAGTTGCTTTAGCTACTACAGGCACTGAATTTGTAGCATTACCGCTTTGTAGGTCTAAAATTTTAAAATTATCTATACTATCTTCACATTTTCCTTCAAATTTAAATGATATATCTGCATATCCTTTTTCTTTGTTACATATAGGAAATTGTCCATCAGGAGTAAAACCATAATCGGGTAGAGGGTATTTCTTTACATATTCATTCATATCTGTCCATTCTACTTCTTCTTGAGTACCTATTATAAGTTGAACTTTTTTCTTAATAGGCATATTTAATTTACGAATAGCATCCATAGCATATAATGCAGAAATTATAGGTCCTTTGTCATCTAATACTCCACGACCAAATAGAACTCCATCTTTTTCAACCATTTCAAAAGGTTTGGTTTTCCAGTCTTCTAAATCATCAGCAGGAACTACATCTATATGAGCTAATATCCCAATTGTTTCCTTTCCCTCTCCCATTTCAATAATTCCTATGGAATCATTTAATACAGTGTAAGCTTTAAAGCCCATATTAGAAGCTTTATCTATAGCAAGTCTTAAAGCTTCTTTTACTTTATCTATATTTTGAGATACACTTGGAATTTCAACTAAGTCCTTAGTATGATTTATGATATTTTCTCTATTTTCTTCTAAAAAGTTATGAATTTTATTTATTTCCATAGTTGTTAACCCTCCTAGTTTTAAAGATTTTATACAAAAAATCGCAAAGATATCTTAATTAACACAATTGTAACATTTGCAACATCAATTTAAAAGCATAATAATAATAAATATTTAGTATAGTTTTAAAATTTGGAAAATGTAAAAATAAAGTCTATATAAAAATAATTAATTAAATCGTTTACAATAATTTTATTATTATCTATAAATTAAAACCTCGAAGAAAGAAGGAGAAATTGAATATTTGGAAAATTGATATTATAATAGGTATTATTATGACTATCTAGGAAGGGGGAATATAGATGTCATATAATGTTATTATTTGTGATGATGATAATGTTCAAGTGGGAATCATTAATGGATATTTAAATAAATTTTCTGATGGCAATGATTTATTTAATATCTTAAGTTTTAATAGTGCAGAAGAACTTTTGGACAAACTATCAAAAAATAGTTCATCATTAAAAGTCAGTGATATAGACATTTTTCTTCTAGACATTGAAATGAGCGGCTTAAATGGTATGGAGCTTGGATACAAAATTAGGGAAGTTAATAAAAGAGCAATTATAATTTATATAACAGGATTTAAAGATTATGCTTTGAATGCATTTGAGATAATGAGTTTTAATTATATTATTAAACCTATATCTTATGAAAAGTTTTATAGTATTATTTCAGAAGCAATGGAAATATTAAGTTTAAAAATCAAAAAATCTAAAGAACTAGTAATAGATAATAAAGATAAAGTTTATAGAATTAGATACGATGATATATATTATTTTGAAAAGTATTTAAGGAAAGTAAGGGTGATAACAAAACAGGAAACTATTGAATATTATGCTTCTTTAAAAGAGCTAAAGAAAGTGTTAGATATGGATTACTTTGTACAATGTCATCAAAGTTTTATAATTAACAGAAGTAAACTAACCTCCTATAAAAGTCAAAGTGTATATATTTCAGATTTAGATATTGATATTCCTGTAAGCAAAGCATCAGTTAAAGAAGTAAGAGAATGCTTAGCAAGCAATTTATTTGGATAGGTGAGGGTATGTGGATATAGTAGTAATTTCAAATATTTTTATAAAAGTTGTAGAAGTAATTTTAGGATATTTATTTATGAGAGCTATGTTTGATAAAAATAATAGACCTAAACATATAGTGGTTATTCTATTAATTTTTCAAATTGCAGTAACTTACTTGAGTAATAGCTACTTTGGATTAGGAAGTCAAAAGGGGATTTTATTTATAATATTTTCAAATGTAATTACTTATAAATATATTTTTAACTCAGATTTGTTAAAAATAATTTTTGGGAATTTAGCTTATATAATTGTAATAACCTTTGTAGAACTTATATTTGTTTCATTTACTTATATGTTATTTGATATAAATCAAAATCAACTAGTTTCTTCTAATTTATATACAGTAATATATTTTATATTAACTAGAACAATAGTATATTTAATGATTAGATTTGCAGGTAATATAAAAATAGTGCAAAAAAATTTAAAGAAGGTATATGTATATGAATTAATAATGACCTTAAGTATAAATATATTTTTTATATTTATGATATTTAGCTTATTTAAGAACAAAGATATAGTTGAAGCTAGTTCATCAGCTATATTTACAATGACAATAACAATCATCATTTTTACTGCAATGGTCATAAATGTTATAAATCAAATAATTAAATATTCAAAAAAGGAATCTGAATGGCTATTGCTTATGAGAGAATATGAAAGACAACAAAATTATATAGAAAGTTTAGATAGACTTACATATAAGTTAAAGGCTCAAAGACATGATTTTAATCATCATATTAGCTGTATTTATGGGCTTTTAGACTTGAATAATATTGATGAAGCTAAGAAATATGCAAAAGAATTATTAAAAGATGTACAAGAAGTTAATAATATAGTAAACATAGAAAATTCAACAATTTTAGCCATACTAAATAATAATTTAACAGTAGCAAAGGAAAAAGATATAGAAGTAGATTTAAATATAGATATTCCTAAAGAACTAAAAGTTAATTCTATGGATATTTCTATTATACTAGGTAATTCCCTTAGTAATGCCATAGAAGCTTGTGAAAACTTGAAAAAGAAATATATAAAACTTTATATGTATATGAAAGGTGAATATTTAATTATAAAAATAAAAAATAGTAAGAAAGAAGATGTATTTATTGATGAAAATAGTTATGAAACCACTAAAATAGATAAAGAAAACCATGGATTTGGGCTTAAAAATATAAAATATATTGTTGATAAATATGATGGATTGCTAAAAATTGAACAATCAAAAGAAGAATTTATTTTAAATATTGCTATGAAAGAGATATGTTAAAAACCTTATTTTTATAAGGTTTTTAATATTTTTAGCCCAATTATTACATTTGAAAGTCAAAATGTGCAAAATGTATTTTAAAAATTAAATGGATATATTAATATAGCTATTGAAGAGTAAATACTTTATTAAGTGGTGATACAATGATAGGCACTTTATCAGTAAAGATATGTAAGTCCTTAGTTAAAAACAATATAATCAAATTTGATGATTTTCAGACTTATATAAAGAAACTTCAAAAGGTTATCTTGTTAATTTTAGATGTTATAGGATTTACAGTAATTGGAATATTGTTTAATTGTCTTTCACAAATGATGTTATTTATTATATCATTTAGAATAATGAGGATGTTTGCAGGAGGATGTTGGCTTAGCAATTATATAAAGAATTTCATTTGCTTTTCCTCTTTAGCATTAATAAGTGTTTACATATCCTCAGTTAATGAATTATCAGGAAATAATATAATAATTACTGTGGTGCTTATGATTATAGCACTTGTAATATTTTTTAAACAAGCACCTTATAAAATAAAATTTTCTTCTTGTTCTGAAGAAAAGAGAAAAAAGCTTAGAAGAAATACATTTATAGCCTATTTTTTACAGGCTTTAGTAGTTTTAATATTATTTTTGATAAATAAGAATTTATCATCATATTCATGTACAATAGCTTTTGCTATTTTTATTCAGTCAGTTACTTTATTATAAATAAATTAATCCCACATAAATTAGCAATCCATTACTACCTATGGATTATAAAAGGTCACCTATAAATATAGGTGATCTTTTATATTTTTAAATTATAATTTTAAGGAATTAATTTATATTATAATTTGAAAACAGTAATATCTAGATATGTAAAACTATTAATTATAACATTATTAGGTACTTTTTATAAAAGATTGTCCAATTATTACATTTCAATGTCAAATTATGCAAAGCTACTTTATTTTAAAGTAAAAGTAGCTTATATTAATAATAGAAAAATAAAGAAATTTGATAAATGAGGTAAAGTTATGGTAAATAGAATATCTAGCAAAATATGTACTTCATTAATTCAAAACAAAATAATTAACGAAGATGATTTAGAAGTTTATATGTATGGCTTAACTATGTTATTAATAACTATAGGAGAGCTGATTGGATTAATTTTATTAGGTGTTTTATTTAATTGGCTTAAAGAGATGATAGTTTTTACAGTAATATTCTTTTTTATGAGGTTGCAAGCAGGAGGATATCATGCTAGTACACCATTAGGATGTTTTCTATCATTTGCAATATTAAGTAATGTTTCTATATTTTTATTTAAAAATATAGGTTTGATAAGAAATCCAATAATATTAATAGGAATGCTTCTAATAGCATTGATAATATTTATTAAATTAGCACCAAAGGATACGGAAAATAAACCTCTAGATGAAGATGAAAAGAGGATTTATAGAAAAAGAACATTTATAACATATTTTATTGAAGTATCCATTATAACAGCTTTATTTATATTAAATAAAGATTTAAATATTTATTGTTATATAGGTTCTGCAGCTATATTTATAGAAGCAGTATCTTTATTAATATAATTTATAGAGGGGGAAGTCATTATGAAAAAAAATTCATTAGTTCTTAAAGGAATAGGAACAGCATCTCTAGCTGTTGCTAAAATGAGTGCAGGAACAGCTTGTTGGGGATTATGGTATCAACCAGCAGTTCCTAAAAAATTAAAAAAATAGTTTAATACCCAATTTATACCCTTTAATATACTTGCTTTAAATGCGAAGTAAAAAAATCATACCTCACATAAACTTTCGCTTGTTGATGGTAATAGCAAAATGCTATTACCTTTTTTTTATTATGAGATAATGAATTTAAGAATATAAATTATTATTAAAAAGTTAATATATTATTAATTATATTTTAAAAAAACTAAATTTACAACCTTATTTAAGTAATTATTAATATTAGGTAATTATAAATATCATGTATTTATTAGAGCAATTTAAATTATAAAATCGTGGCAGTTAGCCACGATTCTATTTTATCTTTCTTTATTATTAATTTCAGTTAATACTCTCTGAGCAAATACATCAAGTGCTACAGCACCTTCTTCACCATTTTGTCTACTTCTTACAGCAACCTCTTTATTTTCAGCTTCTTTTTCACCTACAACTAAGATATAAGGAATTCTTTCATTACGAGCTTCTCTTATTTTGTAGCCTATTTTTTCAGCTCTATAGTCAGCTTCAACTTTTATATTATTTGCTTTAAATGTTTTAACAACTTCTTCTGCATAATCATGATGTTTTTCAGAGATTGGAAGAACTTTAACTTGAACTGGTGCTAGCCAAGTTGGAAAAGCACCGGCATATTTTTCTATAAGTAACGCTAGAGTTCTCTCATAACATCCAATTGAAGTTCTATGAATTACGTATGGATATCTTTCTTTACTGTCCTTATCAATATAAGTCATTCCAAATCTTTCAGCAAGTGAGAAGTCAATTTGAACAGTGATTATTGTATCCTCTTTTCCATGAACATTCTTAATTTGTAGGTCTAATTTTGGACCATAGAAAGCAGCTTCACCAATAGCTTCTTTATAATCAAGTCCCAAGTTATCTAGAATTTGCTTCATTATAACTTGAGTTTCTTCCCAAGCTTCTGGTTTATCTATATATTTAGCTTTATTATCTGGATCCCATTTAGAGAATCTGTAAGTTATATCTTCTCTTAGTCCTAAAGTTTCTAACATATAGTTAATTAAATCAACTACTCCTCTAAATTCTTCTTCTAACTGTTCTGGAGTAACTATTAAGTGACCTTCAGAAATTGTAAACTGTCTTACACGAATTAATCCATGCATTTCTCCAGAAGATTCATTTCTAAATAGAGTTGAAGTTTCACCATATCTTAATGGCAAATCTCTATAGCTTCTTTTTTTAGAATTATATATCATAAATTGGAAAGGGCAAGTCATTGGACGAAGTGCAAATACTTCCTCATCATTTTCTTCATCTCCAAGAACAAACATTCCATCTTTGTAATGATCCCAATGTCCTGAAATTTTATATAGATCACTTTTAGCCATAAATGGAGTTTTAGTTAATAGGTAGCCTCTTTTTTCTTCTTCATCTTCTACCCATCTTTGAAGAGTTTGAACAATTTTAGCTCCTTTTGGCATTAATAGTGGAAGTCCTTGACCTACTGGTTCAGCAGTTGTAAATAATTCAAGTTCTCTTCCTAATTTGTTATGATCACGTTTTTTAGCTTCTTCAACTCTTTCTAAATACTCGTCTAAATCAGATTTTTTAGTAAAAGCAGTTCCGTATATACGGGAAAGCATTTTATTTTTCTCATTTCCTCTCCAATATGCACCAGCTATTTTTGTTAATTTTATAGCTTTAACATATTTTGTAGACATTAGGTGAGGACCTGCACATAAATCTACAAATTCACCTTGTTTGTAAAATGAAATTATAGAATCCTCAGGTAAGTCATTAATTAATTCAACTTTATAAGGTTCATTCATTTCATTCATTAATTTAAGCGCTTCTTCTCTAGGAAGTTCAAATCTTTCAATTTTTAAATCTTGTTTAACAATTTTTTTCATCTCAGCTTCTATTTTTTCTATATCTTCGAAAGTAAAAGGTTTTTCTACATCAAAATCATAGTAGAAACCTTCTTCGATTGAGGGGCCTATAGCAAGTTTTGAGTTAGGATATAAACTTTTAACAGCTTGAGCTAGTATATGTGCTGTTGTGTGTCTAAAAGCATTTCTCCCTTCTTCATCATTGAAAGTAAGAATGCTCAGCTCACAATCTTTATCAACTATATAACGTAGATCTACAGTTTTATTATCAACAAATCCAGCAGTTGCTACTCTTGCAAGACCTTCAGAAATATCTTTAGCAATATCTAAAACTGATAATGAGTTTTCATATTCTTTTATTGAGCCATCTTTTAATGTAACTTTAATCATTTTTATTTACCTCCTTAAAATTATTGATAATTAATTATGATAATTCACATCAAAGCATGAGAATTTTTAAATTATTTTTTAAAATAAAAACTCGCCTCTTTTCTATAATAATTAGAAAAGGGACGAGATAATATTCCCGTGGTTCCACCCAAATTGTATATCAAGATTATGATATACCACTTTAAAAATTTTAACGGATTTATCCGGACTTTATTAGAGTCACTCAGAGGTAGTTTTCAACTGGTTCTATTTAAGAATACTTTCAGCTAATGTATCCTCTCTCTGTAAATATAAGGCAGTTTACTCTTCTCTTCACAGCTTTATACTATTATTACCATATTTAAATAAATTTATTACTACTAAAATTATATAATAATAAAAATAAATTTAAAAGAAGTATTTTAAATTATTTTATAATTTTTAGTGTAAAGATATAAAATACTTATATCTTTATTAAGTCTAGTTTAATCTTATTAACTATTAATGTTAAATTGAGAATAATTTTATATGGTAAATTTTCCTATAAATCTTTACTTTTTATTTCTTTAAGAATTTTCTCAATGAAATTGTCTATAGAAATATTGCCTTCTTCACCATTTTTACGACTTCTAACAGATACTTCTTTTTTAGAAGCTTCTTTTTCACCTACAACTAAAATATAAGGAATTCTTTCATTACGTGCTTCTCTAATTTTATATCCTATTTTTTCAGTACGTTTGTCTATTTCCACTTTTATACCAGAACTTTTTAATTTGTTTACTACTTCTTCACTATAATTATTGTATTTTTCAGAAATAGGAAGAATTTTTGCTTGTATAGGTGAAAGCCAAGTAGGGAAAGCACCAGCAAAGTGTTCAGTTAAAATTCCTATAAAACGTTCTATACTTCCAAAGACTACACGATGTATCATAACTGGTCTGTGTTTTTCACCATCTTGACCTATATAATGAAGATCAAATCTTTCTGGAAGCTGGAAATCTAGTTGTATTGTACCACATTGCCATGTACGTCCTAAACAATCTTCGAGGTGAAAATCAATCTTAGGACCATAAAATGCACCATCACCTTCATTAACTTTATAGTCATATTCAAGTTCTATAAGAGCATCTCTAAGAGCTTCAGTTGCTCTATTCCATTCTTCATCACTGCCCATACTATTTTCTGGTCTTGTAGATAATTCAACATGATATTTAAAGCCAAATACGCTGTAAATTTCATCTATTAGTCTTATTACTCCTTTAATTTCATCTTTAATTTGTTCAGAAAGCATAAATATATGAGCATCATCTTGAGTAAAGTTACGAACACGCATTAATCCATGTAGTACACCGGATAATTCATGACGGTGTACAAGGCCTAATTCACCAATACGAAGAGGTAAATCTCTATAGGAATGAAGACTTGTTTTATATACTAACATTCCTCCAGGACAGTTCATTGGTTTGATTGCATAGTCCATTTCATCTATTTCTGTCGTATACATGTTTTCTCTATAATATTCCCAATGACCACTTCTAATCCATAAATTCTTATTTAATATAACTGGAGTAGAAATTTCTTTATAGTCAGCTTTTTTATGGACTTCCCTCCAAAAATCTATAAGAGTATTTCTAAGCTCCATTCCTTTAGGTAAAAAGAAAGGAAAGCCAGGACCTTCATCAAGCAATGTGAAAAGCTCTAGTTCTTTACCAAGTTTGCGATGGTCACGTTTTTTAGCTTCTTCAATTCTTTCTAAATACTCATCTAAATCGGATTTTTTAGTGAAAGAAGTTCCGTATATACGAGAAAGCATTTTATTTTTTTCATTTCCTCTCCAATATGCACCAGCTAATTTAGTTAATTTTATAGCTTTAATATATTTTGTAGACATTAGGTGAGGACCTGCACATAAATCTACAAATTCACCTTGTTTGTAAAATGAAATTATAGAATCCTCAGGTAAGTCATTAATTAATTCAACTTTATAAGGTTCATTCATTTCATTCATTAATTTAAGTGCTTCTTCTCTAGGAAGCTCAAATCTTTCAATTTTTAAATCTTCCTTAACAATTTTTTTCATCTCAGCTTCAATTTTTTCTATATCTTCAGAAGTAAATGGTTTTTCTAAATCAAAATCATAATAGAAACCATCTTCAATTGAAGGACCTATAGCAAGCTGAGCATTAGGATATAATCTCTTAGCAGCTTGAGCTAATATATGTGCTGTTGTATGTCTAAAAGCATTTCTCCCTTCTTCATCATTAAAAGTAAGAATGCTTAATTTACAATCTTTATCAACTATATAACGTAAATCTACAGTTTTATTATCAACAAATCCAGCGGTTGCTACTCTTGCAAGCCCTTCAGAAATATCCTTAGCAATATCTAAAACTGATAATGAGTTTTCATATTCTTTTATTGAACCATCTTTTAATGTAACTTTAATCATTTTTGTTTACCTCCTTAAAACTATTGAGAATTATTAATTTATTTTTTAAAATAAAAAACTCGCCTCTTTTCTATAAATAATTAGAAAAGGGACGAGATACTATACCCGCGGTTCCACCCAAATTGTATATCAAAATTATGATATACCACTTTAAAAATTTTAACGGATTTATCCGGACTTTATTAGAGTCACTCAGAGGTGGTCTTCAACTGGTTCTATTTAAGAATACTTTCAGCTAATATATCCTCTCTCTGTAAATGTAAGACAGTTTACTTTTCTCTTCATAGTATTTTAATATATAATTTTTCATAATCTATAAAACTTTATAAATAAAAAACTCGTCTCTTTTCTATAATAATTAGAAAAGGGACGAGATAAAATTCCCGTGGTTCCACCCAAATTGTATATCAAAATTATGATATACCACTTTAAAAAAATTTAACGGATTTATCCGGACTTTATTAGAGTCACTCAGAGGTGGTTTTCAACTGATTCTATTTAAGAATACTTTCAGCTAATGTATTCTCTCTCTGTAAATGTAAGGCAGCTTACTCTTCTCTTCATTGCATTTATTATTTATTTAATAATAGCATATGCATATTATTAAAATTTGTATATTACAAATATATATTTATAATATTATATCACTTATAAATTTCATGTCAATAATAATTTCAATGAGAGATATAATCAGCAAGTATGTTATAACTATAGGATTCCACAATGAAAATTTAGCTTATATAATATTTTAATTACTATAACAAAAATTCTTTTCTATGAATTAAAAATTAAGAGTTAAAGATGAAGAATTATGGTCAAAACTCCACCGCCAAAGCTTTTGGAGTTTTTTAAAATAAATTTTATTTTAAGAAATTCACTAAGGGTGAATTTTTTCCTTAATTCTTCACTCTTAATTATTAATCCTTAATTTCTAAGGATTTAAGCTATTTTTATAGAAAATTTATTTTCTAGAGTATATTTTGAATTTTCATATTGGTTTTAAGCACAAGCTTAAATTTATATAATAATTCGACTTCTAAAATAAAAAATTGTACATAGTAATTAAGAATTAAAAAATAATACTTTTTGTATAAATTTAATCTTAAAAATATACTTATTTTTAAGATTAGTAAATATTAATCTACCATTAATGGTTTTATAATCCATTAAGAATTAATACAATATATAATAAAAGTGTATATAAAGAGGTGAGTGTAATGTTTACTCAATTTTCTTCAAAAGTTGCTAGGGTTAAAACAGAAATGTTATATCCTGAATTTTGGATAAATAATAGTAATACTTCAAAGAGAATAATAATATGCGATGATGAGATAAAAAGATATAATGAAAGATCTATGAAAAGTAATATAATAGAGGATATATTTTCATTACAAAATTTTCTCGAAGAGAAAGAATTAAGGAACCTAATTTTATCTGTAAGTAAACCTCATTCTACAATTAGATATAAAAATAGTGTTATTTTAGAAAAAGAATATTTTCTAAAATTAAGTAAAAATTTAAATTTAGAAGCTATAAAAGAAAAAAACTTAATACGGTATGGAATGGTTACAAGAAGATCACATATAAAATCTTATCCTACAGATGATAGAATTTTTAAAAATCCAAAGGATTATGACTTAGATAGATTACTGGAAACGGCGATTAATATTTGCGATCCTTGTGTAATTTTACATGAAAGCAAGGATAAAGAATGGTATTTTATAAAGGCATATGAGTATAAAGGATGGATTAAAAGAAAAGATATTGCTATAGGAGAAAAGGAACCTATATTAAAATATACAAAAGCTAAGGAATTTTTAGTAGTTACAGGTAGAAGAATTTATACTGGGTATAATCCTTTTGATGAAAGCATATCTATGATTCCTATAGATATGGGAGTAAAACTTCCATTAGTAAAAGAAGAAGATATTTTAGAAACTATTTATGATATGTATCCTTGTGGAAGTTATGTGGTATGGCTTCCAGTAAGGCGTTATGATGAAAGTTTAAAGTTTACACAAATATTAATTTCGAGAAGTGAAGATGTATGTTATGGATATTTACCTTATACAGAAGAGAATATTATAAGGCAAAGCTTTAAATGCTTAGGAGAAAGGTATGGATGGGGAGGAGAATTTTTTGGAAGAGACTGTTCCAGTTTAGTAGTAGATGTATTTAAGACTATGGGACTAATGCTTCCTAGAAATACATCTCAGCAAGAGAAGAAGGCCATAGGAATAACTAAGTGTATAGAAAATATGACTATTGAAGAAAAGAAAAAAGTATTGGATACGATGACTCCAGGATGTCTTATGTATCTAGATGGTCATGTTGTAATTTATTTAGGTAAATATTATGATGAATACTTTATAATACATGATACTATAGGTTTTTATATCTCTAGAATATGTAGTGAGAAAAAAGGAGATTTATACCATATTTCAGCTAAAGGAGTTGCTGTAACGCCGTTAACTTTAATCTATACTTCTGATGGGGAAGGTTATTTAAGCGCTATCAAAACAATAAAAATTTTCGGTTAACATAGTTAATAATTTATAGTAGAATAATAGTATATTTTACTATAAATTATGTTAGGCATTTTCTAGGCATCTTCAGAAAATAACAAGCTAGTGTTAATCTGTTTTGTATCATGCTGTGTTGTTAGATTCTGATCATAGCATTACTATGATCAGAATCTAATATAAAACATACTAATATCTTTCACTTGTTATTTTTTAAGTGTCTTATTAAAAGTAATTAGAAACTTAAGATCTTAGGCATCTTCAAAAAATAATTGACCAGTATGTTAGCCTATCTTTCATCATACTGCGTTGTCAGAACCCGCCCATAGCAGCACTATGAGCAGAACCTGACGCCTTGTCTGATATAAAATATACTAACATCTTTGGTTTATTATTTTCTTTCAGATGCCTTATATGAGAATTTAAATGGGAGAAAAGATTAAATATGCTTAAGAGTATTCATGCTATTGATAAAATACTAATTGATTTTATACACCATGGATTAAGAAATCCATTATTTGATAAACTAATGCCGATTATAACTCATTTAGGTGATGGAGGAGTTATATGGATAATTATATCTGTAATATGTTTATTTAAAAAAGATTATAGACATATAGGACTGCTTTGTCTTAGCTCCTTATTATTAAGTACTATTTTAACAGAGGGTATAATAAAAAATGTGGTGGAAAGAGTTAGACCAATTATTAGGTATCCTATATCAGATCCATTGATACACATACCTAAATCTTTTTCTTTTCCATCAGGACACACTTCATCATCTTTTGCGGTAGCTACAATATTATTTATATTATTACCTCAATACAAAATAATTCCTATAGTGCTTGCTGTACTTATAGGTTTTTCAAGAATTTATTTATATGTTCATTATCCTAGTGATGTATTTGTAGGTATGTTAGTAGGAATTTTAAGTGCCTTTATTATACTTTTAGGGTATAATTTAATAAGAAAAGATAATGTTTAAATAATTATTATGAATTTTGAAGACTTGGATAAAATCGTGACTTTGTCACGATTTTATTTAAGTATATGAATTTATAAAATTTTATTTTTGAGTTCAATATACAAATTAATTTTACTCAATCTTCTATTTTATATAAAACTAGCTTAAAGCTAGTTAAATTATTGTAATATTTTTAATTTTAATTTAAAAGCAACTAGTAATATTTTATATTAACTAAAGGATATAGATTTACTATATAAATGCTAATTGAATTTATAAGGGTGGTAGGAGGAGAAAATGAACATTGGGGAATTACTTTATAAAGTAAAGGATATAATGAATATAGAATTTAAAGAGGTTCTTTATAGTGATAATGTTAAACAGGTTTCAGATATGATGATAACACAGAATTTAGATGAAGTTATAGTAGTTGATGAAAAGCACAAGTTAATGGGTATTTTTACTAGAAAGGATTTAGTAAAAATAAGTACTGAGAGAAAAGATCTATTAGAAGATAAAGTTATAAATTATGCTATAAAAGACGTAGTTACTATAAATCCTTATAAATTTGCAAGAGATGCAAGAGATATTATGATCTTAAATAATATTGGGCGTCTTCCAGTAATGGAGAAAGATAAAATTATTGGAATAATAACAAACAATAATTTAAGAGATAGTTTTTATCTAAAAGTAGATGAGATATTTAATCTCCAAAATAATATTTTGAATAATATTCATGAAGCTGTATGTATTTGTGATATTAATGGAATAGTAACTTATTGGAATAAAAGTTCAGAAAAACTATATAAGATTAAAGCTAAGGATATTATTGGATTGAAAGTTACAGAATATTTTAATAATCCGCTAATCCCTAAAGTGTTGAAAGAGGGAAAAGCTATAGAGAATATAAGACATGAGCCTATGAGAGGAAAGTCGGTAATTTTAAGTGTAATTCCAATATATAATCCTAAAAAAGAAATGGTGGCAGTGGTATCTACAGATAGAGATGTAACAGAAGTTGTATCGTTATCAAAAAAATTAGAAAGTGCTAATGCTAAAGTAGAAATGTTAAGTAATGCTTATAATAAAGAAATTGCTAATAATTATAGTTTTTCTTATATAGGAGGAAAGAGTAAAAAGATAATTGAGGCTATTAATCTTTGTCAAAAGGTAGCACCAAGCTCAGCTTCTGTACTTATTACTGGAGAAAGTGGGACGGGAAAAGAAGTTTTTGCGAAAGCAATTCACGAAGCTAGTGGAAGAAATGGGCAATTTGTTGCAATAAACTGTAGTGCTATACCTGAAAATCTTTTAGAAAGTGAGCTTTTTGGATATGTAGAAGGAGCTTTTACTGGTGCTACTAAAAAAGGAAAAATGGGAATGTTTGAATTTGCAAATAACGGAACCTTGTTTTTAGATGAAATTGGGGACATGCCTCTTGGTATGCAAAGTAAACTTTTAAGAGTACTTCAAGATGGCGTAATATATAAATTGGGCAGTGGCAAACCTGTTTATACTAATACAAGAATTATAGCAGCTACTAATAAAGATTTAAAAAAGTCTATTAAAGAAGAAACTTTTAGAAATGATTTATTTTATAGATTAGCAATTGTACAAGTTGAACTTCCTCCACTGAGAGAGCGGAGAGAAGATATTAAAGATTTAATCAATTTATTTATCAGTCAAGTGTCAAAGAATGAGAGAATAGAGATAAAGGAAATAGATAATAGAATCTATAACATATTATCATCCTATAAATGGGAAGGAAATATAAGAGAACTAAAAAATGTAATTCAAAGGATGGTTCTATTATCTAATGGAGAATGTATATCAGTAGATAGCATTCCAAAATATATATTAAGTTATGAAGAGGAAAAATATTTTATAAATAAAGATATTGATTCAGAGGACAAATACAACTTAGAAAAAATGGTTAAAACTTTGGAGTGTGAAATAATAAGGGAAGTTATGAATATTACTGGCGGCAATAAAGTTAAAGCAGCAGAAATTTTAAAAGTAAAAAGAAGCACACTATATTATAAATTAAAGCAATATAATATGTTAGACACCTGTCAATAAATTGACAGGTGTGTTGATTTTTTGACATATATATATAATGATTGGAAATCTTTATATAATGGGAGATTACAAGTATTCTAATAAAATCGTAGTGAAAAAAATGTCAGTTTTTTGACTAAAAGGAAAAATAAATAAAATTTATTAATGAAGCGTTTTGTATTTATTAGGGCTATTTTCCAATGCTTAACTATAAATTTTCATAATATTAATGATATTGGCATAGTTTTTGCTGGTAAATAGAGTAAGAAAAGGAGGGGAATCTATGAGTAATATGTTTAATTTTCCTTTAAAAATGCATATAGGCGAAGCTTGTGAACCTATTGTGAAAGAAGGACAAAAAGTAAAAAGAGGAGAATGTATTGCAAATCCTACAAAGGGATTAGGTGCTAAAATTCACAGTAGTGTTAATGGTGAAATTTTTAAAATAACAAATAGAGAAATAATAATTTTATGTGATAAAAATCAAAACAAAGATTATGTAAAGATTAAAGAATGTAATAATATTGTTGATACTGTATTTGAAGCTGGTATAGTAGGGGCTGGTGGAGCAGGATTTCCCACCCATATAAAACTTAAAGCTGAAATACCAGATGGATATATAATAGCTAACTGTGTAGAATGTGAACCATTACTAGAACATAATATAAGACTTTTAGAGGAAAATCCTCAAATAGTTATAAAAGGAATAAAATATGCAATGGAAGCTACTAAAGCTAAAGGTGCATACATAGGAATAAAGGCTAAAAATGAAAAGGCTATTGCGTCTCTTGAAAAAGAGATAAATGGAATTGATAATATAAAAATAAAAAAGCTTAAAGACATTTATCCTATGGGAGAAGAAAGAGCTTTAATTCATGGGATTTTTGGAAGATGGTTAGAACCAACGGAACTTCCATTAGCAGCTGAATGTGTTGTATTGAATACGGAAACATTAGCAAATATAACAAGAGCTGTAGAAGATAAAAAACCTGTTATAGATAAAGATATAACTATAGCTGGAAAAATTAAATGTGGTAAAGAATCTAAAGTGTTTTTTGATGTTCCTATAGGAACTCCTATAAAGGAGTTAATTGATCAATGCGGTGGAATAGATGGGGAATATGGTGAACTTGTAATAGGTGGACCATATACAGGAAAAGCAGAAGAACTTGAGGAAGCTACTGTAACAAAAATATCAGGAGGAGCTATAGTAACTATAGAATTGCCTGAATTTAAAGGCAATTTAGGATTGTTAGTCTGTGCTTGTGGAGCAAATGAAGAAAGATTAAGAGACTTAGCAGGTAAAATGAAATCAAATGTTGTTAAGGTAGTACAATGTAAAAATATAGTCAATGTTAAAGGCGCTAACAAATGTAAAACTCCTGGAGATTGTCCAGGACAGGTTGCTGTAATTTTAGACCTTAAAAAGGCTAAAGCAGAGAGAGTATTGATTTCTAATTGTAGTGATTGTTCAAACACTGTTATGAACTGTGGACCTAAGGCTGGTTTACCTGTATATCATCATACAGATCATATATTTAGAACTGTAGATCACAAATTAACTAGAAGACTTTAATTATGTATTTTTCACTTGTTATTTTATATGGACTACATTTGTTGAATATTCATAATTGTAAAACTACATTAAAATAGTAGATTAAAAGGAGGCCTTTGATTATGTCAATGAGTAGGGAACATGCAGAAGCTTTAAAAGATGAAGTTGCGGTTGTATGTTGTAGAACAGAAGCTGGAACTATAATCTCAGCAGATAATTTAGAAGATCCAGAAATTTTCCCTGATATGGTTGATTCAGGATTATTAAATATACCAAAGGATTGTTTAAAAATAGGTGAAGTTTTAGGAGCTAGGTTAATTAAAACTATAGATTCGTTAACACCTTTAACTTTAGAATTATTAGAAGGGCTTAAAAGCTTATCTACAGATGCTGAAAGCAAAATGAAAGAAAGCATAGATGAAAATGCTAAAGCAGTACTTAAAGTTAATAAAAAGTCAGGTAAAATTATTTCAAGTGATGATTTAGAAAATCCAATGCATTTTGAACAATTAGAAGATTCATTACTTATAAAATTGGAAGAAGATGTATTAACTATAGGAGAAGTTGTAGGAAAAAAATTAAAGGTTGATGCAGTTGCATTAACTTCAGTTACAGGAAACATGCTAGAGGGATATGATGATGAGGCGGCAGTAATACCAAATCAATCAGAAACCATTACAAGCTTTAACGGTGGAGTTCTCAAAATTAAAATAGCTGAAGGTAAAGGAATTGATATTGAAGTTCCACTAACAATGACATCAATGTCAGAATCTCCAGCAAAAATGACAACTACTAAGACTCAATTATCAAATATCAAAGCACAGGAAGTAAAAATAGAAGATAAATGTGAAGTAAAAGAAGTGATTTTAGAACCTAGAAAAGTAAGAAATCTAACTAAAAAACACTTTAAAATAGATGAAGTTAAGTTTGGACAAGAAACTAAAATTGAAGGGACAACTCTTTATATAAGAGAAAATATTTGTGAAGATGCAGTAAATGAAAGTGAGTTAGTGAAATCAATAAAAGTAGATATAATAACTCCAGAAAAATATAATATCTATTCTGAAACCATAATGGACGTACAGCCAATAGCTACAAAAGAAGCAGAGTCAAAACTAGGTACAGGGATTACAAGGATATTAGATGGAGTAATTGTAATGGTTACTGGAACTGATGAAGATGGAGTACAAATAGGTGAATTTGGTTCATCAGAAGGTATATTAGAAGAAAATATAATGTGGGGAAGACCAGGTGCTCCAGATAAGGGTGAAATTTTTATAAAAACAGAAGTAGGTATAGCTAGAGGAACTAATATGGAAAGACCAGGACCGTTAGCAGCACATAAAGCAACAGATTTTATAACTCAAGAAATAAGAATGGCACTAAAAGATTTAGATGAAAGTTTAGTAGTTAATATTGAAGAATTAGTTCAATATAGAAGACCAGGAAAGAAAAAGTTGGTTATAGTTAAAGAAATAATGGGACAAGGTGCAATGCATGATAATTTAATTTTGCCAGTGGAACCAGTTGGAGTTCTTGGAGGGAAACCAAATGTTGACCTTGGAAATGTTCCTGTAATGTTGTCACCATTGGAGGTATTAGATGGAGGTATACATGCATTAACTTGTATAGGGCCAGCATCTAAAGAGTGTTCAAGGCATTATTTTAGAGAACCATTAGTAATAGAAGCAATGAAAGATGAAGAAATAGATTTGGCAGGAGTTATTTTTGTAGGTTCTCCACAGATTAACTCTGAAAAATTCTATGTATCTGAAAGATTAGGAATGATAGTAGAGTCTATGGACGTAGATGGAGCTATAGTTACTACAGAAGGTTTTGGAAACAATCATATAGATTTTGCTTCTCATATAGAGCAAATTGGGATGAGAGGAGTAATTTGTGTTGGGATGTCTTTCTGTGCTGTACAAGGAGCACTAGTTGTTGGTAATAAATATATGAAATATATGGTTGATAATAACAAGTCAGAAGCAGGAATAGAAAATGAGGTTCTTTCCTGTAATACCCTTTGCAAAGAAGATGCCATAAGAGCATTAGCTATGGTTAAGTCTGCTATGTCAGGTGAGGAAGTTAAAGCTGCTGAAAGAAAATGGAATCCAAATGTTAAGGAATCTAATTTAGATGAAGTTGAAAAAGCTTCTGATATAAAAGTTGATAGAGTAGAAAATGAAACTTCAATACCTATGAGTCAAAAAAGACTAGAAAAATATGCTACAAAATAGTGATTTTATATAATGAGGTAAAAGATGCGGTACGGAGATAAAATTATTGAAATGCAAGGAATAATAGTAGAAGTACAGGATGGAGCCGTTGGAATTGATTTAAAAGGTAGGCTTGGTTACATGAAGATACCTATGAGAATGCTTATAACAGATTACCCTCTTAAACTAGGACAAGAGGTTGGGTTTAAAATGAGTTTTCCAGAGGTTTTATCAGAAGAAGCAAATGAAAAATATGTAAGTAATATTGAGAAAAGAAATAGAAAGGCGGGAAAGTAATATGGATTATTCTATTGTTAAGAACTTACAATCAGAAATATTTGTACCTATAACACCACCACCAGTATGGTCACCTGTTACAAAAGAGCTTAAGGATATGAAGGTAGCTTTTGCAACTGCAGCAGGAGTCCACTTAAAAACGGATAAAAGATTTAACCTAGCAGGGGACTTTACTTATAGAATAATACCAGGAGATACACCATCATCTGAACTTATGGTATCACATGGTGGTTATGATAATGGGGATGTCAATAAAGATATAAACTGTATGTTTCCTATAGATAGATTAAAAGAATTAAAAGAAGAAGGATTCATAAAAGAAATTTCATCAATACACATTGGATTCATGGGTGGTGGTGGAAATCAAGAGAAGTTTTCTAATGAAACAGGACCAGTGATAGCAAAAATGTTAAAGGAAGAAGGAGTAGATGCTGTAGTATTGACTGCAGGTTGAGGAACTTGTCATCGTTCAGCTGTATTAGTACAGAGAGCGATAGAGGAATCAGGGATTCCTACAATTTGTATAGCTGCATTACCACCTGTTGTAAGGCAAACAGGAACACCAAGATCTGTAGCTCCACTTGTACCAATGGGAGCTAATGCTGGTGAACCAAATAATAAGGAGATGCAAAGAGATATATTAAAAGATACATTAAAACAGTTAATAGTTATAGATACTCCAGGAAAAATAGTAAGTCTTCCATATGAGTATATAGCTAAAGTTTAGAATATAAAATCCGACTTTCTTTTAAGGAAGTCGGTATTTATAGTTAATTAAGGTATCAAAGAAGAGTGATAAATTAAAAATTTCATTTAATTATGATTTTAGTTTAATAATATTTATTTTGTAATTTTAAAATATAATTAAAATTTAAGATTATTAAAAAATGGTGAGTTTTATGAGTGATTATAAAGAATTAAGAAAATTAATAATTAAAGCTTTTCATATTAAAGAAGTTAAATTTTCTACCAAAACTTATATAGAAGAAGGTATTTTATATTTAAGAGAAGATCTAGGTAATATATCCTTTAATAAAGAATACATTAAAGATATAAAATTAAATATAATCTTCCCACAGGATAGAGATATTTTTGTAAATTCTATTATGGATTTTTCTCCAATTGCCACTAAGGTGCTAGGTAATATAGGAGAAGGAATAACTCATGTGCTTACAGGAGCTATAGTTATGGTTAATGGTGTAGATGAAGAAGGTGTACAGGTTGCAGAGTTTGGATCATCAGAAGGTATACTTAATGAACAAGTTAAATTTAATAGAGCTGGTACGCCAAGAACAGAAGATATTATTATACAGATGGATTTTACCTTAAGATCTGGTATGGGTGTTTATAGGCAAGCTATAACTGAAGTTCATCGATGTTGTGATCTAGTAGTACAAGAGATAAGGGTAAACTTGAAAACACTCAATGGAAGACTTTCTACTGAAAGGTATGAATATTATGATAAAGTCAAGAAAGATAGAAAAAGGGTAGTAATTATAAAACAAGTTGCTGGACAAGGTGCAATGTATGATACTTGTTTATTTGGAAATGAACCCTGTGGAACAATTGGAGGTAGGTCAATAATTGATATGGGGAACATTCCTATAATTGTATCACCTAATGAATATAGAGATGGAGCTTTAAGGGCAATGCATTAATGTTTAGGAGGAATTTAATTATGGGAGTAGGACCATCAACAAAAGAGACTACGCTACATCATTTTAGAGATCCATTAATTGATGTAGTAGCTAATGATGAAGATGTAGATTTACTAGGAGTAATTATAGTTGGAACCCCACAGGCTAACGAAGATAAAGTATTTGTTGGACAAAGAGTAGCTACTTGGGTAGAAGCTATGAGAGTGGATGGAGCAATAATTTCTGTAGATGGCTGGGGGAATAGTCATGTTGATTTTGCTAATACCATTGAAGAAATAGGGAAAAGAAATATTCCTGTTGTAGGATTAAGTTTTATTGGAACTCAAGCTAAATTTGTAGTTACTAATAAATATATGGATACTATAGTTGATTTTAATAAGTCAAAAGAGGGAATAGAAACAGAAGTTGTAGGTGAAAACAATATTTCAACTTTAGACAGTAGAAAAGCATTGGCTTTTTTAAAATTAAAGATGAGAAAAATGGGGGAGTAAATCATGAAAATTATAAAGTCTATTCAAGCTATAGATTCTCATACTATGGGAGAACCAACCAGAATAGTTGTAGGTGGAGTTCCAGTAATAAAAGGGGATACTATGCCAGAGAAAAAAGCTTATTTAGAAAGGCACATGGATTACATAAGAACAGCTATAATGCTTGAACCGAGAGGACATAAAGATATGTTTGGCTCTATAATAACTCAGCCGGTATCTAAAGAAGCTGACCTTGGAATAATATTTATGGATGCTGGAGGATATTTAAACATGTGTGGTCATGGATCTATAGGTGCTGCAACTATGGCTGTTGAAACAGGTATGGTTGATATTAAGGAACCATATACTGATATAGTTTTAGAAGCACCGGCAGGGTTAATTAAAGCAAGAGTAAAAGTTGAAGATGGTAAGGCCATTGAAACTTCCATAGTTAACGTTCCATCATTTCTATATAAAGAAGGAATAGAAATAGAAGTGCCAGAAATAGGGAAAGTAATAGTAGATATAGCTTTTGGAGGAAGTTTTTTTGCACTTGTTAAGGCAGAAGAACTAGGAATAGATATTAATCCTAATAATTCTACAAAGCTTAGTGCAGTGGGAGTAATTATAAGAGATATAATCAATAAAACAGTAGAAATAAAGCATCCAACCTTATCACATATAAATAAAGTAGATTTAGTAGAGATATATGGATTACCTAAAAACCCTAATGCTACACTTCAAAATGTAGTTGTATTTGGCGAAGGTCAGTTAGATAGATCTCCTTGTGGAACAGGAACAAGTGCTAAAATGGCAGCTTTATATGCAAAAGGAAAGCTCAAAATATCAGAAGAATTTATATATGAGAGCATTTTAGGAACTATGTTTAGAGGAAAAGTCATTGGAGAAACTAAAGTAGGGGAATACCCAGCTATAGTACCTGAAATAACCGCAAGTGCATATATTACAGGATTTAATCACTTTGTAATTGATGATAAAGATCCAGTAAAATTTGGATTTAAACTTTCTTAATATAAGGTATTTTATTAAGGTATATGAGTAAAGGATATCTAGTTTTGCTAAAGTATGGATAAGAATTTTTTAAATGTAAAAGTAAAATATTAATTAGAATTTAATGTGATTATACTAGTATAATCATAAATATAGTCAATATTCCGCTCTACTTTATTATTTTACAATAATAATATTAGAACAAGAATATTGACTATTTTCATGTCTAAAATTATAAAATTAAAAAAATATTATGCCAAAAGTTTGGAAATGGAAATAGAAATAGAGGTTAAACATTAATGAATTTTTATAATAATTATTAGAGTATACTACTCTTTATTCTTTTTTGCGTTTTTTAAAGTGATTATATTCATCATATTCTTTATCAAACTCATCTTTAGACCATTCTGCTTCAATATCTTTGCCATTTATTTTAATAATAATTTTTGGCGAGAATACTGGATTAAAGGTAATATTACTATTGTTATCGTTAGTAACAGTAAAGTCATTGCTAATATCTATATCATTTTCGTTTTCGTTATCATTATCATTTTCGTTATCGTTGTCATTATCATTTTCATTATGGTT